>JBCCTO010000028.1:0-47467 GCA_039198355.1 Pseudomonadota bacterium | reverse complement strand
TTTTAATTTTTGGCCTATTGGGGGGCGCGAGCCGGGCTGTGGTGGGGGCGCATTGGTTGTCAGACATCATTGCCGGGTTGGGACTGGGGGCGCTTTTCGTGCTTTTGTCAGCCCGTTTTCTAGCCCGTCGGCGCACGCTGTTTGTGTTTGATGAGACCGTTTTCCCCAAACTGCGCCCCTTTCTGTGAGAGCGCAAAATTGCAACGCAAAGCTGCACACAACTTGCTGCGAATTTAGATCAAGAGTGATTCAGGGCGAGGGCGGTGGTTGATACCACCTTGAATATTCGCGTTAAGCCCATGAAACTGCGACAAATTCTGGAAATTGTGCAAGGCACCTTGACCGCCCAATCGGAATATCCTGTTATCCGAAAGTCAACGGGCTTCGCGGCCCGACGTCTGTGGAGCCACCAAGGCTCTGGCACCAAAAGCAAACGGGCGTCGGCATTACAGGGATCAGGGGGTTGGGGCGTTGGCATATCCATGCTAGCGCATACCCTGTTCAAGTGATGTGTCTGCACGGGCCGTTTGGCGATGTGATTTTCAGATCATGGCAACAGGAAAGGCTGCCCACCCATGAACAAAAAAACCCTCTCTCTCGCGCTCGGCGCTGTCGTTGCTGCATCCGCTGCAACCACCGCTTCCGCCGCTACTTTGGACGACGTGAAAGCAAAAGGCTTCATGCAGTGCGGTGTTTCCACCGGCGTACCAGGGTTCGCATTCACCGATGACAATGGCGACTGGCAGGGTTTTGACCCCGCAATTTGCCGCGCCGTCGCTGCCGCCATCTTCGGCGATCCAACGGCTGTGAAGTTCACCCCCACCACCGGTAAAACCCGCTTTACGGCCCTGGCTTCCGGCGAAGTGGACATGCTTGCCCGTAACACCACGGAAACCTTCTCCCGCGATGTGGACCTGAAGTTCACCTTCGCTCCCGTAAACTATTATGACGGTCAAGGCTTCATGGTGCGCAAGTCCCTCGGCGTGACTTCGGCTCTGAACCTGTCCGGTGCAACTATTTGTATTCAGACCGGCACGACAACCGAGCTCAACCTGGCTGACTATTTCCGCGCCAACAACATGAACTATGAGCCCGTGCCAATCGAAACAAACGCCGAAGCGCAGGAAAAATACCTGGCCAACGCATGTGACGTGTACACGACGGACGCTTCCGGCCTGGCCGCAACGCGCGCCGCTTTCGAAACGCCCGCCGACCACATCATTCTGCCAGAAATCATCTCCAAAGAGCCCCTGGCTCCGCTGACGCGCCATGGTGATGACCAGTGGTCTGACATCGTGAAATGGACGCGCAACGCTCTGGTGATTGCGGAAGAAAAAGGCATCACGGCTGCTAACGCCGACGATATGGCGGCCAATTCCAAGGACCCCGAAACCCTGCGCCTGCTGGGTTCCGAAGGCGAATATGGCGCTGTGCTGGGTCTGGGCAAGACATGGGCACTGGACGCCATCAAAGCCGGCGGTAACTACGGCGAAATCTTCGCCAAGTTTATCGGTGAAGAAACACCGGTGGGTCTGGCACGCGGCCAGAACGCGCTACCGAAAGACGGCGGCCTGCTTTACGCGGCTCCCTTCCGGTAGGACTGAACGGAAACGCGCTGGAGGAAACTCCAGCGCGTTTTTGCTTTCACCGGGCAAAACCGGTGCATCCATTTTTTTCTCCTGACCGTTCGAGCCGCTTGTGAACAGGATCACAAACCTTGGCGCACTGTCAGGAAAGCAGGCTCAGGCTATACATATGACAGCTGTCACCGATTACGCTCCGGAACCTTCATCCTTCCGGCTTTCGCAGCTCATTTACGACCAGCGTTACCGCTCCGCCACCATTCAGGTTATCACCATGGTTTCGGTCATGCTGGTGGGCGCGTGGCTGGTGAACAATGTGCTGCAAAACTTTGAAGATTTGGGCAAAGAATTTTCATTCTCCTTTCTATGGGATCCTGCCTCCTACGACATTAATCAGCGCTTGATCGAATACACATCCCGCTCGCCCCACTGGAAAGCGGCAGTGGTGGGCATTCTCAACACGCTCGTGGTTGCCATTCTGGGCTGTATTTTCGCAACCGTTCTGGGCGTGATTATCGGCGTGGCTCGATTGTCCAAAAACTGGCTCGTTTCCCGCCTGATGACCATCTATATCGAAGGCTTCCGCAACGTGCCCGTGCTGCTGTGGATCTTGCTGGTCTCCACCGCCTTGTCCGCCGGCCTACCTTCACCACGCCAAGCACCCGTTTTGCTGAACGGCGGTTTTGTGCCCACCAATCGCGGCTTTTATTTCCCTGCACCTGTATTTGAGTCCGGCGCCAGCGTTCTGGGCATCATTTTGGTAGCATCCATCATCAGTGCATTGATTTACGGCCGCTGGGCGAAGACGCGCCAGACCCGTACCGGAGAAATTCTGCCGACGTTCTGGACCAAAACAGCTATTATCGTGCTGCCCACCTTCCTAATGTTCTTCATCCTCGGCCGCCCCATCGGACTTGATACGCCCGCTTTGCAGGGCTTTAACTTTCAAGGTGGTCTTTACGTTCGCAACTCATTCATGGCCTTGTGGCTCGCGCTGACGCTCTACACGGCGGCTTTTATTGCTGAAAACGTGCGCGCCGGCATTCAGGCCATTTCCAAGGGCCAGACGGAGGCGGCTTCCTCACTCGGCCTGCCCGGCAATCGCATCATGAACCTGGTGATTTTGCCCCAAGCCTTGCGCATAATCATCCCGCCGCTGATTTCCCAATACCTCAATTTGACGAAAAACTCATCACTGGCCATCGCCGTTGGGTATATGGACATCACCGGCACATTGGGCGGCATTACGCTCAACCAGACAGGTAAAGAGATGGAATGCCTGTTGCTGGTTATGGCCTTCTACCTTGCCGTCTCGCTGCTCATTTCAGCGGTGATGAATGTCTACAACAACGCCGTCATGCTTAAGGAGCGTTGAGATGTCAGACCGTTCAGACAATCTTGCCTTCGTCGCCGACCGGGACCTTCCCGCACTGCCAGCCCCGCTTAACACGAAAGGGCCTGTGGCCTGGGTGAAGCAAAATTTGTTTTCCAACTGGCGTGATGCAGCTCTCACGATCATTTTTGGCGTTCTTGTGGTCTATGGCATCGCGCAATTGCTGCCTTGGCTCGCCTTCAACTCCATCTTTTTCGCCGACAATATCCGCGAATGCCGCGAGATCGACTCTGGCGCTTGTTTTGCGGTGGTCACAAGCCGCTTCAACCAGTTGATTTACGGCTTTTATCCTTCCGAGGAGTATTGGAGACCAAACCTGACATTCATTTTGATGTTTGTCGCCTTCGCGCCGGTGCTACACGACAATCTGCCCCGCAAAATGTTGTGGTTCTCCTTCGCCTTCCCGCTGGTGGCCTACTTCTTGCTCTGGGGCGGGAGTGCATGGGGCGTGCTGCTCACTGCGGGTGCCTTCGTGGTATCCTGGTTCATTTTGAAATTTTTGGGCGAGATTCTAAGCCCGATCATCAGCATTCTGGCCGCAGTGGCTTTCCTGCTGATCTGGTTCCTGTTCATCCACGGTGCGGTGACGGACCCGCTCGCTGCTGCCACGCCCGGCTTCGGCTTGGAACCTGTGGAATCGGCCAAATTTGGCGGCTTTCTAATTACCTTCGTGATTGGGATCACAGGCATCGTCGCATCCCTCCCACTGGGCATCTTGCTGGCGCTTGGCCGCAAGTCAGACATGCCCGCCGTGAAAACCCTTTGCGTGGGATTCATCGAATTTATCCGGGGCGTGCCGCTCATCACGCTTCTGTTCGTGGCCTCTACGCTGTTGAACTACTTCCTGCCCCCCGGCACGACCTTCGATTTGATCCTGCGCGTCATCATCATGGTGACCCTGTTCGCGGCGGCCTATATGGCCGAAGTGATCCGGGGCGGCCTCGCGGCCTTGCCACAGGGCCAATATGAGGCCGCTGATGCCCTGGGGCTGACCTATTGGCAGGCCACGCAGAAAATCATACTACCTCAAGCCTTGAAGATTTCGATCCCCGGCATCGTGAACACCTTTATCGGCCTTTTTAAAGATACGACGCTGGTTTCCATCGTGGGTATTTTGGACCCCATCGGCATCATGCAGCCCATCCGTTCGTCTTCGGACTGGAATGGTATCATCTGGGAACTGCCTATCTTCATCGGATTGGTGTTCTTCGTGTTCTGTTTCCTCATGTCCCGCTACTCCATGTATTTCGAGCGTAAGCTCGACACGGGCCATCGGAACTAGGGGCGCTTGCGATGATTTGCGCCACGCCAAATTTGAAATTTAATCTGATCGGACGCCACGCGCGTCCCCGCATCTGTGAAGGATAGCGATACCATGTCAGCTTACTCTGCCGCCCCCGTTGACACCGCCAACATGACTGTATCTGAAACAGATGTGGCCATCGACATTAACAGTATGAACAAGTGGTATGGGGACTTCCACGTTCTGCGGGACATCAATCTACGCGTCATGCGCGGTGAACGTATCGTTGTGGCTGGTCCTTCCGGTTCCGGCAAATCCACCATGATCCGTTGCATCAACCGCTTGGAAGAGCATCAAAAGGGTCAGATCATCGTCGATGGTATCGAACTCACCAGCGACTTGAAGAAAATTGATGAAGTGCGTCGGGAAGTCGGCATGGTGTTCCAGCACTTCAACCTCTTCCCCCACCTGACCATTTTGGAAAACTGCACTCTGGCCCCTATCTGGGTGCGCAAAATGCCCAAGAAAGAGGCCGAAGACATTGCCATGCACTACCTGGAGCGGGTGAAGATCCCCGAGCAGGCAGGCAAATATCCCGGCCAGCTTTCTGGCGGCCAGCAGCAACGCGTGGCCATCGCCCGTTCGCTCTGCATGAATCCACGCATCATGCTGTTTGACGAGCCCACCTCAGCGCTCGACCCCGAGATGATTAAAGAGGTGCTCGATACCATGGTGACGCTCGCTGAAGAGGGCATGACCATGATCTGCGTGACCCACGAAATGGGCTTCGCCCGTCAAGTCGCCAACCGCGTCATCTTCATGGACGCCGGCCAGATCGTGGAGCAAAACGAGCCAGCCGAATTCTTCGACAACCCCCAACATGAGCGCACGAAAGAGTTCCTAAGCCAGATTTTGCATTAGGGGTATTCTGCGTTTTATGATTCCTAAGGACGTACCGAAAACAACAATCCGCTATCCGAAAGTCCGGTGGTTTTACAACTGGTTAACATGCAGTTTACCGAACGTGCGCCCCGTAATCTATTAAAGCGACCTTTTGCTGGATGAAGGCTTGGGGAGGGCTGTGTAGGTAACAGAGCGGGCAGGACAACACTTAACTGTTTCAGCTCGAAGCAGATGTTTTCCAAGTGTCAGCCTTGATGAACTTGCTCGTTTGCTCCTGAAAGCTCAGGACTCACGTCAGTAGAGCCCGAAGGCTGGTCTTTAGTTTGTCATTTTTGTGAACGTGCTTACCCAGCCTATGAAAGCTAAACCTGCGAACGCCGTTTCAAATGCGGATAGCTCTGCTATGCCTCGCGTGGCGCGGGGTATGGTTTTGATGATTGTTGCTATGCTGATGCTGCCTATTATGGATGGTATCGCTAAGATTTTGACGCTGACTTACGGGGTGACGGCGGGGCAGACCACGTTTGGGCGGTTTGCTGTGCAGGCTACTTTGCTAGCTCCTATCATTATTGCGCTGCACGGTTTTCGGGCTCTGGTGCCTCAACAGATTGCTCTCAATCTCTTGCGCGGCGCTATCATGAGCACGGCTGTGATGATTTTTTTCGCCGCGCTGCGTTACATGCCGGTGGCCGATGCTTTGGCGGTCTTTTTCACCGAACCTTTCATTCTCACCATTTTGGCGGTGATTGTTTTGAAGGAAAAGGTTGGGATGCGGCGGCGGGTTGCGGTCGTGGTGGGGTTCGCCGGGGCCATGCTGATTGTCCAGCCCAGCTATGCCGTGTTTGGCCCGGTCTCGCTTATGCCCATTGCAACAGCCTTTTTGTTTGCTTGCTATCTTATTCTCACGCGCATGATGGCGGCGCAGGATAATCCTCTGACCATGCAATTTGTTTCCGGTCTTGGCGGCGTTGGGTGGCTGGCCATTGTGATTACACTGGCCACTTGGGCAGGGGTGGAGAATTTTTCGTCGCCTGAGATTCCGGAATTTGGCATCCGCTGGGCGCTCATTTTCGCCATTGGAGCTTTGGCGACCGTAGGGCATTTGATGGTGGTTTATGCCTTTCGGCTGGCCAGCGCTTCTATTCTGGCACCTTTCCAATATCTGGAAATCGTCACGGGTACGATCCTTGGCTATTGGTTGTTTGGCGATTTTCCTGATGCGTGGAAATGGCTGGGTATCTGCATTATTGTCGCCTCTGGTATCTATCTCTTCATGCGGGAAAGGGCTGTTTCGGAGGGTTAGGGCCTTGTTACCTTGCTGGCGATTTGATCGAGCGCTTGCAAAAACTGTGAACGATCACGGGCGCTAAAGGGCGCGTGGCGTGTCTGCGTTTGCGTGGCCTCTCGGATATCTTGCTTCAACTGCCGCATGGCCAGTGCCATGCCGATAGTGTCTTTGGTGAAAAGCCTGCCATTGGGGCCGAGGGCGTGGGCTTTCCTCTCCAGAACACGGGCTGCCAAGGGTATGTCTGCTGTGATAACGATGTCGCCGTCACGGGCCCGTTCGGCAATCCAGTCATCGGCCACATCCGGCCCATCCGGCACTGTGATGGTGGTCACGAGCGGATCGCGGGAGGGGCGCATGCCGCCGTTTGACACGATGAACGTGTGGAGGCCGTAGCGGGCCGCCACTTTCAGCGTTTCGGCTTTTACAGGGCATGCATCGGCGTCGATATAGATGGTGGGCATTGACTACTGGCGCAGACGGATGAGGCTGACACACCCCATGAAAATGGTGTTGTCTTCCAACATGAGCGTAATTTTGCCCGCGCGCGTGTTGCTCTCCCGAAATTGCACAACCTTGCCGGTCGTACGGCCCGTGCGCAGCGCCCACACTTTGCGCGTGCCTTGTTCACGCACTACACGGGCATTGATGACGACTTCCGTCGATCCAGCCCCCGGTTCCAGTCTTTGCAGGGTGGTGCCGTTGTTGATGTAAAAAACATCGCCGCCGGAAGATGTGGTATTGCCTTGTGAGCGTGTCAGACACTTATTGGCAGCCGCCAGCGCATTTTCGTTGGAGATGGGGTTGCCGTTTTGGCCCAGCCGAACCCAGCCGCCAAGCAAGTTGCTTTCCAGCAACGCCCTGTCCTTTTGCTCTTGGGTAAGTTCGGCCGGCTTTTCTTCCGCCTTCTGCTCGACTGTATTGCCGGTATCACCGGTGCTTTGCGTCGTTTGCGCAAACCCCGGCGCAGCCATTAAAAAGAGCGAAAGGATGAGAAACCGCAACATGGTCTAATATTCAACCACCGCGCGGATGGATTTACCCTCGTGCATCAAATCAAAACCCTTGTTGATCTCTTCCAGTTTCAGCTTGTGGGTAATCATGAGGTCGATCTCAATTTTTCCCTCCATGTACCAATCCACAATCTTGGGAACATCGGTCCGGCCCCGAGCGCCGCCAAAGGCTGTACCACGCCAGACACGGCCGGTGACCAGTTGGAAAGGGCGGGTGGCAATTTCCTGCCCGGCCCCGGCAACGCCGATGATGATGGATTCACCCCAACCCTTGTGACAGCATTCCAGCGCCGTGCGCATGACTTGCGTATTGCCGATGCATTCAAAGGAATAATCGGCACCTCCGTCCGTCATCTCCACCAGCGCTTCCACCTGCTCATCATGGCTCATGCCACTGGCATTGAGGAAACCCGTCATGCCGAACTTCTCCCCCCATTGCTTTTTGTCTTCATTGAGATCGACGCCGATGATTCTGTTGGCGCCGATCATCCGCAGGCCTTGAATCACATTCAGACCGATGCCGCCAAGCCCGAAGACGACTGCGTTGCAGCCGGGTTCTGCTTTGGCGGTGTTAATGACGGCACCAATGCCTGTCGTGACCCCACAGCCGATATAGCAAATGCTGTCAAAGGGTGCGTCCTGGCGCACTTTGGCCAGAGAGATTTCGGGCAGCACCGTGTAATTGGCGAAGGTGGAGCAGCCCATATAATGCATGATGGGCTCACCATCGAGGGAGAAACGGCTGGACCCGTCTGGCATGACACCCTGACCTTGTGTGGCGCGGACAGCCTGACAGAGATTCGTTTTGGGGTGGAGGCAATAGTCGCACTCTCGGCATTCGGCCGTGTAAAGGGGGATGACGTGATCGCCCTTCTTCAGTGAGGTAACGCCTGGCCCCACATCCACCACGACGCCTGCGCCTTCGTGGCCCAGAATGGCCGGAAACAAGCCTTCCGGGTCTGCTCCGGAGCGGGTGAACTCGTCTGTGTGGCACAGGCCTGTGGCTTTGATTTCCACCAGAACTTCACCTGCACGGGGGCCTTCCAGCTGCACGGTGGTGACTTCAAGTGGCTTTCCGGCCTCAAAGGCCACAGCGGCGCGAACATCCATTGATTTTCCTCCCCAAGGGCGGCTGATTCTGGGCCGCTCATTTCTTAGGCAATGACAGTGCAAGAGCCACAGCGTGCTGGCAAGCACCCCGCATGGTTGCAGCAAATGAAAAAGAAATATTAACCCTCACGCTTGGGCAAATCTCAATTTGTCTCGCTCACTCTCGCGCTTCGGTGACCCTATGGTGGGAGTGGCATAGATGAGTGAATTGATGATGCCGGCGCCGCTGGTTGAGATCTGTGAAAGCGGGCGCATCACCGCTGAAGATGTGCTTGCGATGCGTCGAACCGTCTTCGTGGACCACGTTATTTGTCAGCAGGAAGCCGAGTGGCTTCTGGCGCTTGATTTGGCTTGCCCCACAAAAGCTCCGGAATGGGGTCAGTTCTTTAGCGAGGCCTTGGTCACATTCATCGTTTATCAAGCGGACCCCGAGGGGATCATCAGCGAAGATAACGCGGACTGGTTGATGGCCTGCATTAGCCGCAATGGTCTCGTGGACAGCCCCCAGCGTTTTGAGATGCTGGTTCAGGTTTTGGAAAAGGCCCAAAGCGCGCCGGAACGTTTGCAGAGTTTCGCCCTTCAGCAGGTGGCCCATGCCGTTTTGAACAATCAGGGCCCCATCTGCCCCAGCCGACAGGGGCAGCAGTATGTAATTTGTGAAAGCGATGTGGCGCTCATGCGGCGCATTCTTTTTGCTTTTGGTGGTGATGGCGGCATGGCCATCACCCGCACAGAGGCGGAATTCATATTTTATCTCAATGATATGACCCGCGAACACGATAACGCGCCCGTGTGGAACACGCTCTTTGTGCAGGTGGTGGGCAACCATCTCATGGCCACACTGGGAAATGCAGTGCCTGCGCGCCATGTTGCCCTAGCGCCAGATCAATTCATGCAAGGCAATGGATTCTTAGACACCGCCGTGAACTCCCTGCGTTCCGTATTAAACGCGGTTCAAAGCGGCCCGGCGGCGACGGAAGCTGCCATGGCCGAGCGCAATGAAAACCGCAGCGCCGCTTTCGAACGGGCAGCGGAAATCACTGATTTTGAGACCAATTGGGTCTATGAGCGCATTGGCAGGGACGGTGTCGTCCACGAAAACGAACTGGCGTTGCTGCTTTTTATTGCGCAAGAACGGGGTCGCTTGCCCAAACGCCTTCAGACCCTGGTGGATCAGGCTGCTTAGAGCCTCCCGCATCCAATCCAAACGAAAGAGCATCACAAATCGCGTTTGAGATCAGCGTTTTGCTGATCGAAAGGCAGCGAATTGTGACTCAGGTTGGGTGCGGCATGCTCTAAAATTCTGCTCGAATCTCTAGTGCCTCGTCCAGCATGACCAGATAGTCATCGCGGGGCACTTCTATGACGCCAAACTGTTTCAGGTGGTCAGTGGTGAATTGGGTGTCGAGCAGCACAAAGCCTTGCCGTTTCAGGTGCTTCACCAAATGGACCAACGCGACCTTTGAGGCATCGCGTTTGCGCGAAAACATGCTCTCCCCGAAAAAAGCGCCACGCAGGGCAAGGCCGTAGAGACCGCCCACCAGTTGACCATTCTGCCAACATTCCACCGAGTGGCAAAATCCCATGCGATGCAACTGGTTATAGAGCGATTTTATTCGGTCGTTGATCCAGGTATCAGGCCGATTGTTCGTTTCTTCGGCACAAAGGGCCAAAGTTTTTTCAAACGCGGTATTGATGCGCACATTAAACACGCCTTGCCGGACGGTGCGGGCGAGGCGGCGGGAAATATGGAAATCATCCAGAGGCAGAATGCCCCGCAGTTTGGGTTCCACCCAGAACAGGCCGGGGTCATCCGCCGACTCTGCCATGGGAAAGATGCCGCTGGCATAGGCGTTCAGCAGCACCTCCGGCGTGATTTCCATCATCAAGTCATCAACACCAGCCATGTTCTTCAACCGGCCATGGATGATTGTTAATTCTGTTGGTCGGCCAGATAGTTTTCCAGCCAGTGGATGTCATAGTCGCCAGCGATGACATCATCATTGCGCACAAGATCCTGGAACAGGGGCAGGGTGGTTTCAATGCCGCCCACCACAAACTCATCCAACGCACGGCGCAGGCGATTGAGGCATTCCTTGCGGTTGCGGCCTACCACGATGAGCTTGCCTATGAGGCTGTCATAATAGGGGGGCACTCGGTAGCCGGTGAACACGCCCGAGTCCACGCGAACCCCCAAACCGCCGGGCGGGTGGTAATTTGTGATTTCGCCGGGGGAGGGCACAAAAGTGCGGGCGTTTTCCGCATTAATGCGGCACTCAATGGCGTGGCCGTGAAAGCGCACGTCGCTTTGGCCGAATGACATATCATTGCCGCAAGCCACGTTGAGTTGCTCGTTCACCAGATCAATGCGGGTAATCATTTCAGTGACAGGGTGTTCCACCTGCAGGCGGGTGTTCATTTCGATGAAATAAAACTCGCCGTCTTCATATAGAAACTCCACCGTGCCGGCGCCGGAATACCCCAGACCGGCCACGGCCTCTGCACAGATTTTCCCGATCTTGTGGCGGGCCTCCACGTCCAGCGCGGGGGAATTGGCTTCCTCCAGCACTTTTTGATGGCGGCGCTGCAGTGAACAGTCCCGCTCGCCCAAATGCACACCACCGCCTTTGCCATCGCCCATGACCTGCACTTCGATGTGGCGCGGCTTTTGGAGGTATTTTTCGATGTAGACGGAATCATCGCCAAAGGCAGCACCCGCTTCGGTGCGGGTGGTTTGCAGGGCTTTGCGCATTTCCGCGTCATTGCGCACAACGCTCATGCCGCGCCCGCCACCGCCGGAGGCCGCTTTGATGATAACCGGATAGCCGATGTCTGCCGCCACACGGCAGGCCTCGTCATCATCGCTTACCGCGCCTGCGGAACCAGGCACCACGGGGATGCCAAGGCGCTCCGCCGTCTGCTTGGCCATAATTTTGTCGCCCATTATATTGATGTGCTCAGCGGACGGGCCAATGAAAGTGATGTTGTGGGCGGCCAGAATTTCTGCAAATTTTGCGTTTTCTGACAGGAAACCGTAACCGGGGTGAATGGCATCAGCACCGGTAATCTCACAGGCGGCCACAATCTGATGCATGTTGAGATAGCTGTCGCGGGAGGCAGGTGGGCCAATGCATACGCTTTGGTCTGCAAGGCGCACATGCATGGCATCAGCATCCGCCGTGGAGTGAACCGCCACGGTTTCGATGCCCATTTCCTTACAAGCCCGCAGAATGCGTAGAGCGATTTCGCCTCTGTTGGCGATGAGAACTTTGTTGAACATGGCCCGCCCTTATTAATTCAGGGTGATGAGAGGTTCGCCAAACTCCACCGGTTGGCCATCGTCCACATTAATCGCAGCCACAACCCCATCTTCCGTGCTGGGGATTTGGTTCATGGTTTTCATGGCTTCGATTATGAGAATGGTTTGCCCCTTGGTGACCGTATCGCCCACTTTCACAAAGGGATCAGCGCCGGGGGCAGGGGCGTGATAGGCGGTACCCACCATAGGGCTCTTGACGGTGATGCCGTCTGCGGCAGCCGGGGCCGTTTCTGCCGCGGTTGTGGGTGTGGCGGCTGCGGTCACCGGTGCGGGCGGGGCTGCTGGTGGGGCGGTTGGTGCTGCCGCTTGCACGACGGTGGGCGCCAGCATTTCGTTCATGCCGCGGGAGAGACGAACCCGGGTATCCCCATCCTCAATTTCCACCTCGTTGAGATCAGTGTCATGGAGAATGTCAGCCAATTCGCGGATAAACTTGGCGTCGAACGCCGCTTTTTTGCCAGCCATGATACGCAATATCCTTCGTCAACAGCACAAATGCTCAAATTATAACGGCAGCAAACGCAATGCGTTGCCTCCAGTCACCCCTTATAGGCGCTGCGGCACACCCTTTGCCATAGTGGAAAGCCAGCGTCGATAAAATGCGGTCAGGAACACACGGTTTTGCCGCATTGGCGGACATTTTCAATCTTTTCACGCAGCACATCGGCCCCCAAAGCGCCGAAAAGAACCTCGTCGCCGATGACATAGGAGGGCGTGCCATTGATTCCCAACTGGTTCGCCAGTTCGTTTACCTCGCGGAAGGCTGCCAGAATATTGGGTTTGCCCGCTTCTTCGTTGATCTTATCGATGTCCAATTCCATTTGCTGGGCAACGCGCAGGGCGCGGTTTCCATCTTTCACGCCTTGCAGGCCAAGCAGCGTGTTGTGGAATTTTTCATATTGATCCGGGAACAGGCGATAGACAGCCGTGGAAATGCGGTGCGCCTCTACAGAACCTTCTGACAAGATGGGCAGTTCTTTCATGACGAATTGCACTTTTTTGTCGCCTTCCAGAAGCGTATTCATGTCGTTCATGGCTCGCTGACAGAAGCCGCAATTGTAGTCAAAAAACTCAACCACCTGCACATCGGCATCCTTTGGCCCAATGGTGCCCTGGTTTTGGGAGCGGAAGATCGTGTCACCATGTTGCTCCAGCGCCATACGGGTGCGCTCTGCCGCCTCGGCCTGCTGTTTTGCTTCTAAAGCCTGCTGGACCTCCAAGATGATTTCAGGGTTGGCGAGCAGATAGTCACGAACCATTTTCTCGATGGCCGGTTTGTCTGCCGGGTCCAAGGCAAGGGCGGGGAAGGGAAGCAGCATAGTGAATGCCAGAAGCGCTGCGCGCAGAGAGAGAGCCATGGAGATTTCCTCAAAAATGAAAAGAGTTAGCGGACTTGCAAAATATCTTGCGCTCGAAGCCAAGGGGGTGAACCGCGCTTGAAACCCTGTTGGGCGCGGCTGGCATAATTTTTGGCCTGTCGCTTTTGGCCTGCGCGAATTGCCAATTCGGCAGAGGCTAAGAGAGCGTCAGGTTGACGGCCCAGTTCTGCATAGGCCCGGGCCAGATATTGATAACCGTTCAATGCGCTGGGGTCACGGGCAATGCCTTTGCGCAATTGAGAAACCGCTTCTTGAAGGTTTTTACGCCCTCCACTTTCCACCAATGCATGGCCCAATTGGACGCGGATGAACCCGGCTGCGTTTTTGTCCAACTGGATGGCTTTGCGGAAAGAGGCCACAGCTTCCTTTGGCCTGGCAGAACGCAGGAGGATCTCGCCACGCATTTCATGAACATAGGGGTTTCTAGGCAGTCGCTTAATCAGGCGGTCAATCATGGGCAACGCCCGGCGCGGCGATCCGTACAGGAAGGTCACGATTGCCCGTCCATAAAGGCGGGCATTTTCGGACAAGCGATCACTGTTGAGCAGAGCCCGCGCGTAGCGCTGCCCACCGGAATAGGCCGCAATTTTTGCGCGCACCATGTCATGGCGTTCGCGCAGAGCTGGCGAGGCTCTCCGATTAAAGTACCGGCTGCGCTCTATCGACGTGGAAAGCGCCGTCAGTCGTTCACGGGGTAGAGGGTGGGAAAGCGTATACGGGTCGATCTGTTTGCCCAAAAAGGCCGCATCCTGACCTAAGCGGCGGAATGTTTTCAGCATTCCAGCACCAGACTGTTTGGACTTTTCCAAAAGCGTGGCGGCGGTGCGGTCAGCGGCTGTTTCCTCTGATCGGCGGTATTGCAGCAGGCCCCTGAGCGCCGCCGTGCCACCGCCAGCAGCAACGCCAAAACCGGCACGACCCAAGCCGCTATTGCCGCTGGCAGCACCGGCGGCGCTAAGCCCCAGACCAAGCAATGTGGTGACTTGAGCGATGCGGGTTGCCCGCCTCATGCGCTCTTGCAGGCGGATTTGGTGGCCACCGATGATGTGCCCCAATTCATGGGCAACCACGCCGATGACCTCTCCCGGCGTGCCGGAGCGCAGCAAGAGACCCAAATTGATGAACATGCTGCGCCCGCTCACAAAGGCATTAAAGCTGGTGTCATTAACGATGCGAAATTGAACGGAACCCGGGCGCAATCCGCCAGCGCGCATGAGGGGGCGGGCATAATCGCGGATCAAAGCCTCTATTTCCGCATCGCGAACCAGAGATATGCCCCGCCGCTGCGCCATGGCACTGTCCCCATAAAAGGGGGAAATGGGCACGAGGGAGCCGGGTAAAGCCAATGTCAAAGCCAAAAGGCCGACCAGAAAAATGCGCGGGAACTGGATAAGACGAGCGGTCAAGCCGTGCTCCTGAAATTTGGTTTGGCGCGCCTGTTTCGAACCGAAGCATCTTGAGCTACAGCACAGTGCCACAGCTCCTATCACGCGCAAAGGTGTACGAATTTTGACCGGCCCATTCTCGCAAAGAAGTGAAGTCGAACCGTTCCATGCCATGGATGTGCTGGCCAAAGCGACGCAAAAGCGCCGGGCTGGCGAGGACATTGCATTTTTGTGCGTGGGCCAGCCAGCGGCGCCAGCACCCAAGGCGGCTTTGGACGCTACCCGTGCCATGCTGCAAGATGGCGTGGTGAGCTACACAGACGCGGGCGGGCGGTTGGATTTGCAACAGGCTTTGAGTGCCCACATGGAATGTCGCTATGGCGTCAGTGTAGGGCCCCATCGCATTTTCATTACAACGGGTTCATCCGCCGGGTTTAATCTTGCGTTTTTGACCCTCTTCAATCCGGGTGACCGTGTGGCTATCGCCGCGCCCGGCTATCCCGCCTATCGCAATATTATGAAAGCGCTTTCGCTGGACGTTGTGGAGATCGCCACCGGTGCGGAAACGCGTCATGCGCTTTCTCCAGAGCTGCTATTGGCTGAGCATCAAAAAGCGCATCTTGCCGGTGTTTTGGTGGCCAGTCCCGCCAACCCTACAGGAACAATGATGGCGCCGGAGGCGCTTCAGGCCATTGTCGCCTTTTGCGATGACGCAGGTATCCGTTTCATTTCAGACGAGATTTACCACGGGCTGGCCTATAGCGAAGAGACCGGCATTGCTGAGCAAACAGCGTTAGCGTTCAGCGATGATGTGATCGTCATCAATTCATTTTCTAAATATTATTGCATGACCGGGTGGCGCATTGGCTGGATGGTATTGCCGCAAGCCATGGTGCGCCCTGTGGAGCGGCTGGCGCAGAGCCTTTATATTTCAGCGCCAGAACTCTCACAGGTAGCAGCGGTGGAGGCGCTGACTGCGGTGGAAGAACTGGAGGCTGTAAAGCGAGGCTATGCGCAAAATCGTGCGCTGTTGCTGGAGCGTCTTCCGGCCATGGGGTTTGCGTCCATCATGCCCGTTGACGGGGCTTTTTACGCCTATGCGGACGCGTCGCCTTTCACCAATGACACCATGCAATTGGCCCACGCCTTGCTGGATAAAGCGGGGGTGGCAGCAACACCGGGGCTCGATTTCGACCCCATGAATGGACAGCGGATGATGCGCTTTTCATTCGCCGGTGATTTCCCCACCATGACTAAAGCAATGGACCGGATGGAAACGTTTTTGCGGGGAGATTAGCCCAGATTTCGCGTTGATTGCATAAGAAATGCAGGAACATGGTCGCCCATGCCCTTGGGTGTGGGGCCATCATGGTCGCGGCGGTTATTGCTGTTACGAGACCGGCGCTCCGTGCGTTTTTGTTTCTCCGGCCTAGGGTTTTCCGTTTCGTTGTGCAGTTTTGCTTTGCTCTCTTGGGATGCCTGGGACTGCTCCCCAACATCCCTCTCCATTTTTGCGGATTTTACGGAACCACGCTTGGAGCGCGTTTTTCGCTCATTACCGTTTGGCGCGCTGTCCTCATTGGCCGCGCCACCATCCACATAACCTACCTTGTCTCCGGTGAGTTCGATAATAGCATCCAGATATTTGGTGTCGGCGGGCGACACGAGCGTGAAGGCCCAGCCGTCCCGTCCGGCGCGCCCACAACGGCCGATGCGGTGGACATAATCTTCCGCATGGGTGGGCACATCAAAATTGAACACATGGGAAACATCGGGAATGTCCAAACCCCGGGCGGCCACATCGCTGGCCACTAGCAATTTAATGTCACCATCCCGAAAGCCTTTCAGAGTGGCTGTGCGAGAAGTTTGGTCCATATCGCCGTGCAGGGAGCCAACAGAATAATCCCGCTTCATCAGGGACCGGTGGACGTCGGCCACACCAGTCTTGCGGTTGCAAAAGATGATGGCGTTGTTCAAATTCTCAGCATTATCAATGAGATTGCGTAAAACCGCTCGTTTTTCGTAATCTTTTTTGGGTGCCTTCACCAGCTTCTGCTCGATTGTTTTTGAGGTCGATGACGCGGCAGCAACCTGGATTTGCACCGGGTTTTGCAAGAACTGATCCGCCAGCTTTTCAATGACGGGGGGCATGGTAGCCGAGAAGAACAGCGTCTGGCGGGTGAAGGGTACCATTTTGACGATGCGCTCAATGTCGGGAATAAACCCCATGTCGAGCATGCGGTCGGCCTCGTCGATGACGAGAATTTCCACACCGGTCATCAGGATGCGGCCCCGCTCGAAAAGATCTAGCAGCCGCCCGGGGGTGGCGATGAGAACGTCGGCACCACGATCGAGCTTACGCATCTGATCTTCAAACGACACACCACCGATGAGCAAAGCGACGTTCAGCTTGTGGTTTTTTGCATATTTCTCAAAGTTCTCTTCCACCTGGGCGGCCAATTCTCGCGTAGGTTCCAGGATGAGCGTACGGGGCATGCGCGCCCGCGCGCGGCCTTTTTCTGACAGGCTAATCATGGGCAATGTAAAAGCAGCGGTCTTGCCCGTACCGGTTTGCGCTATGCCCATGACATCACGGCGCTGAAGCACTTCTGGTATGGCCTGGGCCTGAATGGGCGTGGGTTCCCTATAACCAGCAGCTTCTACAGCGGCTAGCACTTTGGCACTGAGTCCGAGATCAGTAAATTTCATGGATATGTGGTCTTTTCGACTGGTTCAACTTTGCGCCTGCGACGGCTCGTCCGTCGGGCCATGGCGCAAATTCCAACGCGCCACACGAATAAGCGCGGCTTAGGCTGCAAAGGCTGGAATGTCAAATTTGCGGCATTCACTTATCCATCTGCGTAAGGAAATGCCGCGTAGACCAAGACATTTTCACCGCTAGAAAGTCTGAAAGATCACTTAATAAATAATAACGCCAAGAACGTCATCATCATGGACATTTAAGACTGTGGATTTTCAATCTGCTGCAATAGTTCCCAACGGCGTTTTTGTGCGGGAGTGCTGGGGCGATCGTAACCGGCGCTGATGAAATCACCAATCGTCTGCAAATTTCGCTTATTGATAAACTCCGCAATCACAGCTTCCATCTCCCCTAGCCGTTCCGGGGTTCGAACGCCCACCATTTTCGTTGAAATCATGTAACGCACGGGAAGCGTCTTTAACGTGACCTTTGGATTGTTGGGCGCAGGCAAACTCTCCATCGACCACTTGGCGGGCATCACAAATTGGATGATGTAGGCTTTGTCACCCACATTTTGTGTCGTAATCGCCTCCGGCTCGACCGGAACCGTTGTCACCGGCGCCGTCATGGCGATTTTATCGCCTGTCTGGTTTTGACCGAAAATATAGCCCGCCAAAGCCATAAAGCCGGTGCTCGTGGCTATCTGGCGGTCATCGGCAGTCACCATCACTTCGGCAACAATGGTTTCGGGATAGCGGCGAATTTCCACGTAATCGGTGCTCTCAAGCACGTCATAGGGCGCTTGCTCCACCGCCGAAGCTGACAAATTAACAGGGGCGATCATCATGATGGTTGCGATGAGGAATGCAGTTATTGCTAATTTCGTAAGCATGAACACTGGCCTCCATTTGGACTGTTGGGCAGTAAACCACTGGCGCGTCAAAGCGTTGCCGTCTTAAGTGCCGCAGCAAGTCAGGCTTACACATCCAGCAAATCTTCATCGGCAAAGGCTGCTTTGTCTTGGATGAAGCGGAAGCGCAGTTCCGGCTTATTGCCCATAAGGTGGTCGATGGACTTTTTCGTCGCTTCTCCTGCATCGACGGACACGCGCAGAAGGGTGCGCTTGGCGGGGTCCATTGTGGTTTCTTTCAGCTGCCCGGGCATCATTTCGCCAAGGCCTTTGAAGCGCCCGATCTCAACCTTTTTAGTGCCCGTAAATTCCTGCTCCAACAGTTGGTCCTTATGGGCATCATCCCGCGCATAGCTGGTCTTGCCGCCTTGGGTGAGTTTGTAAAGGGGAGGGACAGCGAGATAGAGCGCACCGGATTCGATGATGCCGGGCATTTCCTGATGGAAAAATGTGATGAGCAGGGACGCGATGTGCGCTCCATCCACATCAGCATCCGTCATGATGATAACCCGGTCGTAGCGCAAATCATCCACGCGGAATTTTGAGCCCGTGCCACAGCCGAGAGCCTGAACAAGGTCCTGAATTTGTTGGCTATTGGCCATCTTATCGCGGGTGGCCGATGCAACGTTCAGGATTTTCCCGCGCAGGGGCAGGATGGCCTGGCTCTGGCGGTCTCGCGCCTGCTTGGCGGAGCCGCCAGCTGAATCGCCCTCCACGATGAAAATTTCGGTTCCGCCTTTGGCGTTTTTGGAACAGTCGGCCAATTTGCCGGGCAAGCGCAGTTTTCGGGTGGCATTCTTGCGGTTGACCTCTTTTTCCTGACGGCGACGAAGGCGTTCCTCCGCCCGATCAATCACCCAATCCAGCAACTTGGTTGCCTGGGCGGGGGAGGCCGCCAACCAATGATCGAAAGAGTCGCGGATGGCACTTTCCACGATGCGGCTTGCTTCCACCGTGGCCAGCTTATCCTTCGTCTGGCCCACAAATTCCGGTTCCCGGATGAAAACGGAAATCATGGCAGTGGCGGAAGTCATCACATCGTCTGTGGTGATGATGCTGCTCTTTTTGTTGCCCACCAGTTCTGCATAGGCCTTCAACCCGCGCGCCAAGGTTACCCGCAGGCCAGCCTCATGGGTGCCGCCTTCTCCGGTGGGGACGGTGTTACAATAGGAGGAGACGTAACCGTCATCGGCGTGCCATGTCACCGCCCACTCCACGGCCCCGTGACCGGATTTTTTGGCCGTTGACCCGGCAAAAGGCTCGCTTGTGACCTGCGAATTTTTGCCCAAAGTGGCCATGAGATAGTCTTTCAGGCCACCGGGAAAGTGGAAAACGGCTTTGTCTGTCACCTCATCCTTACCGCTCACCAAGGAAGGATCGCAGGACCATCGAATTTCCACGCCCCCGAAGAGATAGGCTTTGGATCGGGCCATTTTGAACAGGGTGAGGGGGGAGAATTTTGCGCTTTTGCCAAAAATCTCCGCATCGGGCCGGAAGCGTACTTTTGTGCCGCGCCGGTTCTGCACTTCCCCCACAAGCTCTACCGGACCTTTGGCATGGCCCCGCGAAAAACTCTGGCTGAACAATTGCCGGTTGCGGGCGACTTCCACCACACACAGATCAGACAAGGCGTTGACCACAGAAATGCCGACGCCGTGCAAACCGCCAGAGGTTTCATAGGCTTTACCATCAAACTTACCGCCCGCGTGTAGCGTGGTCATGATGACTTCCAGCGCCGATTTATCCTTGAATTTGGGGTGAGGATCCACGGGAATGCCGCGACCATTGTCGGTGACGGTCAAAAAACCATCCGCATCAAATTCCACCTCAATCCAAGACGCATGGCCAGCAACGGCTTCGTCCATGGAGTTGTCTATCACCTCGGCAAATAGATGATGCAGCGCCTTGCTGTCCGTCCCGCCAATATACATGCCCGGCCTGCGACGCACCGGCTCAAGACCCTCAAGAACCTCAATATCTGAGGCGTTATAATCCCCATCTTTCGGACCCGAAGCTGCCCGCGCAGCCTTTGCAACAGGCTTCTTTGCCGGCTTGGATGGGGCTTCTGGGGCAGGGGACTGGGAAAACAAGTCTGACATGGTGTGCCCTATAGAAAGACGATTCGGATTGCTCGGGTTACTCGACCATAGAGGTACGCGGCCTCAACTATCTTAACAAGTGAAAATTGTTCTTGTTATGTTCTTTTTTCTATGCTACGTATTCACGAGGGAGAGGAATTACAAAGTGTACAAAGAACCAAAATCAGGGAGGGTGTCGGTAACGCCCGCCAGCCGTAAGCAGTGCCAGATCATGGCGTGGTTTGAGGACGTGACGGGCACATCAAACTGTGCTTCCAGCGCCGCTATGGCATGGATCAAATGAAGTGAGGTGCAAGAGACAAAAACGGCTTCCGCAGGGCTTTCCGCCAAGAGCATTTCAATGGCTGCTGCAATACTGTCGATGCTTATGGCAGAGACCGTTATGTCCGATTCTTCGTTGAAGGAACCGAATGTGGTGATCTCGAATCCATATGCTGTAAGAGCATTGGCAATATGAACGTTCACATCCTGTCGGTAGGGCGTGAGCACGGCTATGCGGTTTGCGCGGAGGGCCTGCATGGCCGTGACCATGGCAGTCACGGGGTTTGTGGGTCTGGCGCTTGGCTTTGCCAATTGCAGAAGTTGATTGACATGCCCGTCGCCCAAAACGGTGGATGCTGATGTGCACCCATAGGCGAGGGCGTCCAGGTGATCGCCGGGAAGGATACGACTAGCCGTCTCCATCAGACGGGGCCCCATGGCTTTTAGGGAAGCTGGGGTGATGTCCGGCGAATTGGCAATGCGGGCGCAATAAAGTGCAACGCCCTCCAGTTCTGGGCGGTGTAGAACCGTGTTGAATTCGTGCTCCACCGTGTAATCGCTGGCAAGAACCACACACCCAATGCGCGCCCGTGCCCCAATGGTGCGCTTGGTTGTAAAAGGGATGTTCTCAACGTTTTTCATGGGGCGATTATGGGCAATTTTTGTCTGGCAGCATCACCCGCTTCGCCAATGCTTGCCCCTTCAGCTACTATGCCTGCCAATGTGGCACCAAGGGGTGGGACTGAAAAACGAAGCCTGATGTTGGAGAGGTCTCAATTATTCAGCCTGATGAAAACGAGCCTTGTTTTAACGCGCGGCGATGAGACCAATTTCAACGGTAAAATCCGGACTTGCAAGTTTCGGGCTTTCCACACAGGCGCGGCAGGGAGCCTGGCCTTTGGGCACCCAAGCGTCCCAAACCCCATTCATTTCGGCAAAGTCATCCATGGTGTTGAGCCATATGGTGGCGCTCAGGGCTTTGGATTTGTCGGTGCCCGCTTCTGCCAAAAGCGCGTCAATTTGGGCAAGAATGGCACTGGTTTGTTCGGCCACCGTGCCGCCTTTCGCCGTCTGCGCCACTTGGCCTGCGAGATAGACCGTGTCGCCGTGAATGATCATTTGGCTCATGCGGTCATTGGTGTGAAAGCGCTCGATCGTCATGCTAGCCGTCCTTTTTATTGGAAATGGGTTCCACGTAAGACATCTCCATATCCCACGGGAAATAGATCCAGGTGTCCTGGCTTACTTCGGTCACAAATGTATCCGCCATGGGCACCCCGGTGGGCTTGGCGTAGACGGTGGCGATGTGGCAGTTGGGCAGCATTTCGCGCACTTTCTTTGCAGTCGCCCCGGTGTCGGTGAGATCATCGATCACCAACACGCCGCGCCCGCCATCGGCTTCGGCCATTTCGTCGGTAATGCCTTTGATGACCTCCAACTCCCCTTGGTCCTTGTACTCGTGGTAAGAGGCGATGCAGACCGTTTCGATGGTGCGAATGCCCAATTCTCGGGCGATGATGGCCGCAGGCACAAGGCCACCGCGCGTGATGGCCACGATGGATGTCCAAATTGCCCCGTCTTGCCCTGGCCCGGCCAGGCGCCAGGCGAGCGCTTTGCAATCGCGGTGAAACTGGTCCCAGCTTACGGGAAAGGCTTTTGTTTGACTGGCCATGGGCGTGCTCTACCGGTCTTAAATTCGTGTCGGAAGGGCATAGGGGGCGGTTTTGCAACGCGCAAGCCGCTTGAGGCGGTCTAGCCTTTTCAAATTTCTCAGCCCGATGCCTTCGTCGCATCCAGCTGCCTGACCATGGCTTGGACCGCTTCGGTGGCGGCCTGCACGGCGGCTTCGTCCCGCCCGCGAATGACCAGTTGCGTGGTGTAGCGGCCATCGTCATAGCGGGGGTAGGAGCCGATCATTGTGTCGGGATAATCTGCTTGGATCTGGGTGAGGGGACCGCCCACATCCCCTTCGCCGTGGTTTGAATCCACAGCTTTGGAGATAATTTTGCGGCCGCCTTTCAGCGTAGGCGCGATGGCATCCATCATGGCCTGCATGATCTTGGGCACACCGGCCATGATGTGGACGTTTTCCATGCGAATGCCCGGCGCGCGCGAAATGGGATTATCGATCAGCTGTGCGCCTTCCGGTGTACGGGCCATGCGCTTTCGGGATTCGGTAAATTCCAGATTTCGGGCGGCGTAATATTCGCCCATATCTTTCATGGCTTGGGGGTGGTGGGTGCAGGGCACGCCAAAGGCTTGGGAAATGGCCTCCGCCGTAATGTCATCATGGGTTGGGCCAATGCCACCGGAGGTGAAGACATAGGTGTAACGGTGGCGCAGAGCGTTCACCGCTTCAACAATGTCGGCGTGTTCATCGGCCACGATGCGCACTTCTTTAAGATCAATGCCTAGATTGGTCAGATAGTCGGCCACAAAGCCGATGTTTTGATCCTTCGTGCGCCCACTGAGAATTTCGTCTCCAATGACGAGCATGCCAGCGGTCACAATGTCAGTGTTTTGGGCCGGGGTAGGGGCTTCCATTCAGTTTCCTTTTGAAGTCTCGCCCAAATGGCCTTAAAGCGTAATGCGCTGTCACCAGCCTGCCCCCATGGCGAAATTGGTATACGCAGCAGACTTAAAATCTGTAGCCCTTACGGGCGTCCCGGTTCAAGTCCGGGTGGGGGCACCAAGTCGCTTCGCCTTGCGAACGACGTCGAACCGACAGACTTTTGCGCAACAAATGTCGAGAGGTTCAACTCCAATTCGCGATAGCGAACTGGAGCTAGGCGCATTCGATCTCGATAAGTGTCAAGCGATTGCGACGCAAACGCTGAGTGCGTTGGCGGCTCGCCTATTCGTGCGCCCACTTCTGCGTTCAGATAAAATTCTCTTCCTGCCCCTCTTTTGAGCGAAATGCTGCATTTTTAGGCATATTTAAGTGAGTTTCGGGACGCTAAGGACGCTTCGGAGGCAGAAAACTGACCAATTTTCTATCAAAATCAAGATTCTTGCGCGTTTCTTGTCTGCGTTAATCATTTGGCATGGATCGTGCATCCACCCGAGCAAGAAAGCAGCCTGTCCAGTTTTTAGCTGCACAGAAGATGAGCGGTTTGCCGAGGTAACCGTGCAAGGAGGAATTGGGTTCCGTGAAAAAGATCGAAGCCATCATCAAACCCTTTAAGTTGGATGAAGTGAAAGAAGCGCTGCAAGAGGTGGGCTTGCAAGGCATCACAGTGTTGGAGGCCAAAGGATTTGGCCGTCAGAAAGGACATACGGAGCTTTATCGGGGCGCAGAATATGTCATTGATTTTCTGCCTAAGGTGAAAATCGAGATCATTCTCAACGACGATCAAGTGGACAGCGCTGTGGAAGCCATTCGCAAGGCCGCCGAAACGGGTCGCATTGGGGATGGCAAAATTTTTGTCTCATCCATTGAACAAACCGTTCGCATCCGCACCGGGGAAACCGGCGCTGAGGCCGTCTAAAACCAGAGTTTTGGGCGGCTCCTCCCAACTATTGGGTCGCCCTCCCTCAATCCGCCCAAAGCCTATGTATTGCGTGGCCGAGAGCGGCAATTATCCAAAAAACGTCAGGAAGGATACCCATGACAACTGCAAGCGATCTGCTGAAAAAAGTTAAGGACGAGAATGTTGAATATCTCGACCTGCGCTTCACCGACCCGCGCGGGAAGATGCAACACGTCACGCTGCACCAGAGCCAAGTGGATGAAGACCTGTTTGCAGATGGTGCCATGTTTGATGGCTCCTCCATCGCCGGTTGGAAGGCGATCAATGAATCAGACATGGTGCTGATGCCTGATCCTGAGACGGCCTATATGGACCCGTTTTACGCGCACTCCACCATGGCCATTTTCTGCGATATTCTGGAGCCCGACACGGGCGAAGGCTATGCCCGTGACCCACGCATGACGGCCAAGCGGGCTGAGGCTTACATCAAGTCAGGCGGCTTTGGTGACACAGCTTACTTTGGCCCTGAGCCAGAATTCTTCGTTTTTGACGATGTGCGTTTCAACTCCGACCCCTACAACACGGGCTTTGTGCTGGATTCGGATGAACTGCCCACCAATACCGGCACGGAATATGAGACCGGCAATATGGGCCACCGCCCGCGCACAAAGGGCGGCTATTTTCCCGTAAACCCTGTGGACAGCGCGCAGGACGTCCGCTCCGAAATGCTGACGGTTTTGGGTAAAATGGGCGTGGAAGTTGAGAAGCATCACCACGAGGTGGCTGCTGCCCAGCACGAACTATCCATGATCTTCAACACGCTGACCCGCAAGGCTGACGAAGTGCAGCTTTATAAATATGCGGTGCAGAACGTGGCCCACGCCTACGGCAAGACGGCAACCTTCATGCCCAAGCCAGTCTTTGGCGACAACGGCACCGGCATGCACGTTCACCAGTCCATCTGGAAAGACGGTGAGCCGCTGTTTGCGGGTGATGAATATGCCGGTCTTTCCGAGACCTGCCTGTTCTATATTGGCGGCATCATCAAACACGCCAAGTCGCTGAACATGTTCACCAACCCTTCCACCAACTCCTACAAGCGTCTGGTGCCGGGTTATGAAGCTCCTGTTCTCTTGGCTTACTCCGCCAAGAACCGCTCCGCTTCCTGCCGTATTCCACATGTGGCATCGCCTAAGGGCAAGCGGATGGAAGTGCGCTTCCCCGACCCCATGGCAAACCCTTATCTGGCTTTTGCTGCCATGCTGATGGCTGGCCTGGACGGCATCAAGAACAAGATTCACCCTGGCGATCCCATGGATAAAGACCTCTATGACCTGCCACCCAAGCAGCTCAAGCGCATCCCCACCGTGTGCGGTTCCCTGCGTGAAGCCATTGAGGCTTGCCGTAAGGACCATGCTTACCTGCTGGAAGGTGGCGTGTTCACCGCCGATCAGATCGAGGCCTATATCGAGCTGAAAGAGGAAGAGAACATCCGCTACGAGCACACGCCACACCCTGTGGAATTTGACATGTACTACTCGCTGTAAGCGATCATTCATTACGAACGGAGAAGCCGGATCTCGCGATCCGGCTTTTTTTTCGCCTGGCTTGCAACTTTTGTCGCACCTGTGAATTATGAAACTATTGGGAGCATGTCGGTGACGTTGCGTTTTGGCCGAGCGTAGCGTGGCTTTTTCGGGTTTAACACTCGTGCCGGCCCAATGGATTGCAGCATGTCCATACTACTCGTTGTTTGTCTCAGTTTATTTGCCCTGTACCCAGCGTCTAAGTTGGTCGCGGCCCCACAAAACAAACGTTAGGAAATCTCCCCTTCACTAAAAGCTTTCTGCCGTTATCGCTAAAGCTTGGTCCAGTTTCGCATTTTGTGGCTTGGCTTTGGCTGGAAGAAACTATGCGGGTCAAGACTTTGACGCGGGTGGGGCGTCTTTTGAGAAAAGATACAGGGCCAGTGCTGCTGTAAAAAACAGAGCGTAGGTCAAAAATACGGCCTGAAATCCCATGAGCGGGTCGGCCACGATTTGCCGGTTGTCATAAACAGCAGCGGTGACCCACTGCATGATGCCCACGCCCCCCATATTGAAAAAGTTGATGAGTGTTACTCCACGACCGGTCAAATGGTCTGGAATACTGGCCGTTGCATGGGCCATGAGCACAGCAAAAGACATGGCAAATATACCCACACTCACCAAAGCTGCGATGGCAAGGTTTGGTGTGATGGCGGGAT
Source organism: Pseudomonadota bacterium (assembly GCA_039198355.1). Classification (GTDB taxonomy): domain Bacteria; phylum Pseudomonadota; class Alphaproteobacteria; order Rhizobiales; family Rhizobiaceae; genus Pseudahrensia. Next base: position 21,168 of record JBCCTO010000028.1, on the reverse strand, counting down.
TAAAAGTCCAAAGCCAAAGGGTGCCTGCAACCGCGAGCCCACCTCCAACAACAATCCATTTTCTGGTTTTGAACAGCTGATCCAGCGGTCCATAAACAACGCTGCCCATAACCATGGCCAGCGCCATGTAGAAGGTCGCTTGGCCGATGGCTGCTGTGTCCAGGCCATGGACAAGGTTGAAATAAGGGCCTGTCCACACGCCTCTCAACCCACCCGCAACGGCGTAATTGAAAAAGATCAGAGGCAGAATCAGCCAAAGGCTGCGGATGCGAATGACATCCCAATATGACCCTCTGCCAGCCTGTTGCGCCTTCGGGGGGTCTTTGACCAAAACGACAATCAAGAGCGACAGAACCACCGTGGTTGCGCTTAAGACCAAAAGAACACCGCGCCATCCAACCACTTCCATGGCGTGGGCCAATGGGGTGGTGCCTAAAATATTGCCCGCCAAGCCCACCGCAATGTTCAAGGATGTGAGCATGGCAAAGCGCGACGGGCTAAAGGACCGTTTGAAAATGTAAACAGAGGCCATGAGGATGGGCGAGCACCCGATACCCAACATCACCATGGCTATGGTGACGGTGAGTGGGCTTTGCGCTTGCGCAAACAAAACACTGCCACCCGCGCCAAAAAGGGCAAAAAGACCGGCGGACGTCCATTTCGGACCAATTCTGTCCAATAAAGTGCCCACCAAAAACTGGCTGAGCGCGAACGCCGCAAACCACGCGCCCAAGGCGTTGGACAGGTCAGCAGGCGTCATGCCCAAATCGGTAGAGAGGGCAGGCGACAAGACCGCGAGAAACGCCCGGTAAAAATGACTTATGACGTAGGCTAGCGCGAGAATGAAGATGCCTGTCATGTCGTGCGGATTTCTGGAAGCAAAGCCCATCGATAGTCGCCTGAACCCCGCGCAACAAGCCGTTCAGCGTCCATTCAGTTGATATTTTGCAGTGTGCGATTGTGCACCACACCCGGTTTACGGGTCTGTCAAAGTGCAGTCACTGGCTCACAGGAGCCGAAAACATCCGCAACGGGGGCGTTGCTTAGAGAAGGAATGATCCAATGTGGACATATGGTTGGTATTACGGTTGGGGCCAGGGTTGGTACTATAACTCCGGCTGGAACTATGGGTGGACCTACGGCTATTCCCAAGTCACCGGTTGGGATTATGACTACGTGTACGGCTGGCAAAGCAGTGGCTGGGGCTGGTATCTCGGCTGGGGCTGGGGCTGGGCACAAACCACCAGCTGGGACTACGGGTGGAGCTTGGGCTGGACCCTCGGTGGCTGGGACTACGGCTGGACCGTCGGCTGGCATGTGGGCTGGTCCTACGGCTGGTAAGCCAAGCCCTCACAAAAACGTGTTGCAGAAACGGCCCCAAATGGGGCCGTTTTTTGTTGTGGTTGGGCGGTTTGGCACTACGTATGCCGCTTTCCTCCCTTCAAGCCATTGATAATGTGATTAAAATAAGACCTCCATTGTACACCTTGCCAACAAGAGTGCGCCATTAGGAATCCGCTAACGTTTAGATCTGCGGGGGCGCAGACAAGTTTGAGCAATCTGTTCAGACACAAATTTTGCGGAGAGAGTTATGTGGAATTATGGATGGTATTACGGCTGGGGCTACGGCTGGCATCTCGATTACGGTTGGACACTCGGTTGGACCGTGGGCTGGGCAGTCGCCAGTAGTTGGGCAATTGACTGGTATTATGGCTGGGCCTGGGGCTGGGGCGGCTGGTACGTTGGTTGGGCTCTCGGTTGGACCGTCACAACCGCTTGGGCGGTCGGCTGGGCCTATACCTGGTATGTCGGCTGGGGCTGGGATTTCGGCTGGTACTTTGGCTGGGACTTTGGCTGGTATTTGACGTAGGCAAAAAGCTAAGTCTGTCCTAGACTTGTCCCGATACCGTATCGAGAATGGCCCGGCTTACCGGGCCATTTTTTTGCGCAAGAACGTTTGCCGGGTGCCAAGAATAAGCTTCTTGGATACGGAATTTCACACTGTCACACTGATGACGGAAGCACACAAACGATTGACTTAAGTTGTAAACGCACTCACTTGGGCTTCCGCTTAACAACCCACCTATATATCCAAGCTTTATTGACCCGTCGTATTGATATGCGGCCATATGATTTCAATTGTCCTGCGCAAAACTCTCGCGCGGTCCGAATCTGGTGACGTGGGATTGCGAAGTGGCGAGCAAGGGTTTGCCGCGACTTTTTGTAAAATGTTGGCGTCTTAATATATGAAATCGTTGAGAAAAATCAGACAGCAGTATTGCTTTTGCCATCACTTTCCAACTCAGCCACCTATGCTATTCTGTCACAGGGAGTTGGTGCGCTCCTATACACGAAGCAGTAGCTTGTTGAGAGGGTAAGGAGAAACCTATGTGGAATTATGGTTGGTATGTCGGCTGGGACTATGGGTGGTACTACACCTATGGATGGACGGTTGGCTGGGATTATGATTATGGCTGGGCCTTGGATTACGGCTGGGCCATCGGCTACGGATGGGTCTATGATTACGGTTGGGACTACGGCTGGGATTATGGCTGGTATCTCGATTACGGCTGGGCTTGGGGCTGGGGCGGCTGGTATTACGGCTGGGGCTGGTACTACGGCTGGGACTACACTTGGTCTTACGGTTGGTCATGGTCTTACGGCTGGGCTTGGACATATGGTTGGGCTTGGACCTATGGATGGTCATGGTCGTACGGATGGGTACTCGACTACGATTGGGGCTATGGCTGGCACTATGATTGGTTCTACGGCTGGTATATTTCCTAATCCAACTTCACATGACATCCGGGAGGGCGGCCTTTGGGCCGCCTTTTCTTTCGGCGACGCATTTCCATCGGACTTAGCCCTAAGTGCCAGCCACTTAGTTTCTGTCGGCGATCGCTATCCATAGGATGAGCTGCTCAGAAAACGTCTACTTTCGGCAGTAGGTACTATGCGCGCGAATTATGTATCGAAATGGGCGCTTATCAAACCCAGGCCCGAGTGTTGGCCCGCCTCTTTGCTGCCTTGGTGTTTTCGGTTGGCCTTAAGAGGCTATACGCCATGTCCTATTTGATTTGAGTCATGGATGGTGGCCACACTACGCATTTCATGAAACTTTTTGTGCCCAATCAGAGCGAGGCACGTTACTCGCCTGATTTCAACGTGCTTTCGGACAGAATGTGCCCTTGGGAACCTTCCGCAGCGGCTTTGACCTTTTGCAACAATGTGCGGCCTGTCGTGGGCACCCCGACCATCAGTTTGGCCGCAAAACCCGCAACTTTTGGGGCAGCAAAGCTGGTGCCGGACAAGGCGCGCTGCTGGCCGTTAAATAGGGTCACTGGAACATCGGTGGCCTGCACCGCCACGACGGGGCCGGTGGATTTACGATTACTGCGTCGCCAGGGTTTGCCTTGCCCGTCCAGCCCTTCCACGACCAGCATATTGTCCAGTGTGTAACTGGCGGGATAAAATGGCCGCTGGGCTAGGTCAGTTCCGCTGTTACCTGCTGCCACGACGAACAGAATTTGCGGGTTGTCCTTCATGGCCTGACGAAAGGAAGGCCATGGCGCGGTCCGGCCTGACTGGACGGAAACGATGCGCACATCATGCTTTGCAAAATAGGCAATGGCGCGCTGCACCGCATCGCCCCGGTCAAAAGGCGGGTATCGAACCGGCACTATGCACGTATTGGCGGGTCCATATTGCGCCACCACGCTGGCCACCATCGTGCCGTGGCGATTGGGGTTGAAGGCAGACCGCATGGGATTGTGGGCTTTGGCATTATACCCATAATCGAAGGGCTGCCGGTCATTTTCCCAAACATCCAGACCAAGCATGGTGCCGGACCGGTCGAAGGCCATCTTATCTCGCAATGTCGGGAGTGTATAATTCACACCATTATCGAGCACCCCAACTTTCACGCATTGCCTGTGTTGGCCCTTTGGCGTGGGGGGATTGACGGCAAGTTGCTTGCCCGTTGGTCTTAGATCTTGGTCTAGGTGCTCGATATACGAGGGCTGAGATGTAGCGTCCGTATAAATTACCTCCCGGCCACCAAGAATGCGACACCTGCCCGAGACCACAGCCCTCAACCGTGGTAGTGGCTGACCGCTGCTTGAGAACAAATCAACAAAGGTGAGTGGTCCGCGTGGGGTGCGCAGGCGTGTTAAATGTACCTGTCGGCCATTACCAATATCCCAAACCGCCTTTCGCCCCTGGCCGGCACGGCCCCCACGGCGCTGTGGAGGTGTTCGAAACTGGTGACGAGCTAGCAGATTTCCACCGGTCGAGGGAGGGCGCAATAGCGGTTCTTGGCAGTAATCCTGCGCAAAACGCTTAACGACCGCGCGATTGGTTTCTGCTTTCGTAAAAGCGCCGTCGCTGGCGCCCAAGGGGAAGAGGCTTAGGATCAACCCGGCTGCTGGAACACCGTATCTCATCCCATAAAATAGCCCAGTTTCGCCATGTCATCACCTAGCCGCTCATTCAGACGCTGGTTGGAGGGGCCGTAAATGGCATCAAGCTGTTCCTTAAGGCCCTTGGGCACACGCAGATCAATATCCGCGAGGGGCGACATGCCAGTGAACTTCTCCGCAGCCTGGTTAATGGGCATTCGCATAAAATCATCCGCCAGCCGGTCGTGGGGCACGGCCAATTGTAACTCATTGTGAAAATAGGCCCGCATGCGGTTCATGGAAAACGGCTCATAAAAGGCTGACCCAAACTCATGGGGGAAGCGTTCATTGTAGCGGCGCAACTGCTCATAAAAACCAAGGGAGGCTTTGGCCTCATTCACACTCTTAAGCTCAGAAATGGAGTGGTCGATCCCCAGCGCGTCGGAGATGCGCTTGAGGAAAACTGCATTGTCTTGCTTCAAAACCTCAAACGGCACCATGCAGACATTTTCCTCGCCAAACTCCTTCGCATAGAGGTCGTAGAGAATGTCGAAACAAAAATCATAGCACCAGCTGCGCACCTGATAGAGCAATGTATATTCCAGGAATTTGCGATAGGTGCCGGGGTAGCCGCCCTTCAGCATCTCTTTATAGAGTGACTTGAGCAGGCTGTATTGCTCGCGGATGATGATGATGGCTTTGGCACCATCCCCCATCACACGCTTCAACCGTCGTGCCTTTTCAGCCGTGTCCACCTCGTTGCTGAGCGGGAAACAGAAGAATTCTGAAGAGATGCCAACGGCTTTGTATCCCTCGTCCACGGCATATTCAAAATGCGGAGCCAACCGAGCGGCGCTCAATTCCGGGTCCCACAGGCATTCGCGCTTGTAGCGAATGTCCACCTCGCAGACCATCTCCACATCCTCGTCCACATAGGCATTGCCCCGGCCTTCATAGCCGTTGCCCATGTGATAGATTTGGTCATGCTTTGGAAAATAGAAATTTTGCAGCGATGTGGATGCGCTTTTGGGAAAACCAATATGCACATAGCGCGTGGGCGGAGCGGCTTTTGCAGTTGCTTTTTTCGCCATGGAGTTCGTCCTTTAGTCAACGATGGGGCTGGGGCCGTTAAGGCGCGCCTATTGCAAGAGTGTTTTTTAAGCTGGAGAGACGGTGCAAATCTTCTGCGGTGAGGTCAAACACCTCACTCAAAACGGCACATGCTTCAGTATTGCCCGTCAGGATATATCGGCCCTGCCCCAAATGAAGGGCGCAGACCTGGCCAAGGGCGGATAAAAGTGAGCTGTCCATAGAGCGGTGCCCCATCGCGTCGCTCAACGCTGCGCGCCCCAAAAGCCCTAAGGCCATGAGTTTATCTATCAACGCATTTGCCTCTCTTGGCAAATTGCTGTGTTGGAAGATTACCTGACCAATTCGACTCATCTGCTCCAGAAAAGCCCGTGCTTTCAAAGCCATCAAATAGGTATGGGCAATGGTTTTGCGCTCATGTCGGCTATTGGTCATCAAAAGTGTCGTACCGTCCCACTCGCCGGACATTTCCAGCCGCTTGCGGATGAGGTCGCGTTTGCGGGTCTCAACATCACCACCGCTTTCCCAAGTGTCCAACGTGTCCATACGCAATTGCCGCGCGGCTTGCTCGGAAGAAACCAAAGAACTGTCAGGCAGACGCAGATAGCGCAAATCCTTCACGTCTTCGATGGGGGGCATCTCGGGCCTCTGCTCAAATATCTGTTCGGGTATGACTGACATTAGCCGCGAAGGCTCGTGGAGTGGGGTGATGAATTGCACATGGGATGCGTGAATGGCCAAAACGGCACGCTTGAGCGCAACTAAACGCTCGGCCTCAAAGACGCTGGGGTCAAGGTGCAAGATCAATCGCCGGCCCGGCATGGCGTACAGCATGGTCTCCACATGCTTGGCGATCATGTCTACGAGATCAGCAAAGTCTGGCCAGTGGACGCACATGAGCAGGCGCCCATGCCCGTTCACTGCCACCGCAAATATGCTGTGGCCAAACAGATTGTAGCCCTCTTTGCTGCCAGTGCTGCGCCCAATGTGCACGCAAAGCCGATCATTCTCGCTGTTACCTCGTGTTAAGACGGTGGCCAGTGCAGTGGGAAGATTTTCAACATGAGGCATGTTCGCAAAGTCTACATCGCACAGCGTGTCACCGCAGCCGAATGTGGCCGCTGCCACTGCGTTTGCCACGACAGAAACTGCTTCAGCATGGCTAGATGCCATCCCACTATCATCGTTGTGGAACAGTCGCACACCATGGCCTGCCAGCCCTGACTTAATGAGGGCCCGCTCCATAATGAGCCGCTGCAGAGCTCTTTGATTGACCTTTTTGGGCACTTCAAGCCCAGACGGCCATCCACGCCCGCCGCTTTGAGAATCACTTGAATACGCTAGGGGCGCTTGATCGGCCAAATCCAAGCCCGAAATACTGGCGGAGCGTTCTGCCAGCCGTTGTAAAGTCAACTGTGTTTTTGGATCGTCAGAGCGCCCCAGCGATGCCACCACCTTGCTGCGCGGGCCCTGGGACGTCCTAATGCTTTGAACAAGCTGCACATAGGCAGCCTTGCCCACCTTTTTCTCGCGCAGGAACATAGTCCCCCCATTTGCCACTACAGCATCGCGCCCCCGCCACAGTATAGAGGGCAAAATGGGGCTGAAAAGAGGACAAGCCTCTGCACAGTTAATGCCGCCAAGGGTTTAGGGCAAAAGGTCTGCGAGGAGGAGGGGCACGACTATAAGCGATAGCTGGAAACGATCGCCTTGCTAGAATAAACCTAACATGCACTATAACGGACGCAGTACTAATCTATTTAGCAACAACAGAGTTGGTGCCGCTTAGGTGACTTGAACACCTGACCTCCGCATTACGAATGCGATGCTCTACCAGCTGAGCTAAAGCGGCGTGCGCCATGGCGCTGTGGATCACTAGCGTAAAGCCGGTGATTCGATCAATAGAGTATGCTCAGGCTCTTAAAAAGGGGTTGAAATCCTATCAGCCAAAGGAGCCATCAACGGGCCGCGGGGCCATGCGAATAAGACGCGATGTTTCAACGGCCGCTTGGCGGTGAAAAACAATCGCCTGATAGTCGCGGTTGTAGACCATATCCAGGAATGCCTGAGCACTGGGATAGCGCGCGATGAAGGCAATATGCCAGATTTCCTGTTCTGGACCGATAACCATAAATTGCGGGTCGCCTGACCATAGGATTGTCCCACCAACCGCGGAAAAAATAGGGGCGGATTCGGTGCCATAGGCTTTGTAGGCTTCCGCCCCTGTGGCTTCACGCCCGTCTTCATAAGACGCCTTCTCTCGCAAACGCACCAAATTGAGCATGTCTGCCGGTTCATGGCGGGGCAGGTCTCGAAAAACACGAAAACGGTGTTTTTCAGGGTCGATATAGCAATCCATCGTGTGTCTTTCGCCATTTTGTGGCCGATATGGCCAAATGCATTGGACGAGCGGGCCTGCCATGCCATAGTGCGGGTCCCGTTTTCTCAGAGGCACTTTACACTTTGTCGGAAGAATTGAAGGCGGAAAATGCCGAAAAACACGCAGGGCTTTTGCGCACTTGCCTGCAGGAATATTTTGGCATCAACGATGCCGCGTTCAGTGATTACGTGGAAAGCCACTGCGACTATCGCGAGGTTTTCGCCAATGAAACGCTGATAGAGCAGGGCGCTCAGGCGGACGATCTCTATTTTGTGTTGTCAGGGCGGTTGCGGGCCATCAAAGACTTGAACAGCGGCAACCAGCTTGTACTCGGTGAAATCGGGCGTGGGGAGACCGTTGGCGAACTGGCAATTTTTACAGAAGAACCCCGGTCCGCCACGGTTATTGCAGTGCGCAACAGTGTTGTGGCGCGCATGTCTTATGAAACGCTGCAAGCCTCCCTTGCCCAGTTTCCGGGCATGGCCATCACCATTACAAAACAGATCATCAACCGCTTTCGACGCTCAGAAGCGGCGGAAACCACCGTAGAAGCTCCCGTCACCATTGCCGTGATCGGCCTGGGGGGCACGCCCCTTCATCCTTTTGTGGATCGTCTCATCGAAGCACGTAAAACTCACAGCGCCCATGTGGATGCAGTTTTCACGGCAGATGTTTTGGGCAAATTTCCGAGTCTCGATAAGCCCGACATTGTGCAGCCCCGGGGAGACCTTTCCCGCTGGTTGGCCCAAAGGGAGCTACAAAATGATGCCGTGTTTTTTGTAGCCGACAGTGACCAGGTGGACTGGTGTAAAACTGCTGTCCACCACGCTGATGAAATTCTTCTCGTTGCGGACGCGGACAGCGGCATGGGGCCGGAAATCACAGAATTGGAGCAGGCTATTTGGCAAAGCGATGATGCGGCACCGCAAGCCCGTCGCACCCTGGTTTTGCTCCATCCCAAACCCAAGAAAACGCCCAGCGGCACCGCAAAATGGCTGAACACCCGCAATGTGGACCGTCATTTTCACATCCGGCCGAACTTAGACAAAGACTACCAACGCCTTGGGCGCATCTTGGCGGGCAGGGCGATTGGCTTAGTGCTTTCAGGCGGGGGCGCGCGGGGTTTAGCCCATATCGGCATTACCAAAGCGCTGCACGAACGGGGCATAGAGGTGGATTATGTGGGCGGCACGAGTGCAGGCGCCATCATGAGCACATGGATTGCCACGGACATTTTGGGCGACGAGATGGTGAAATCCGCCCGCTATGTCTTTCGTGAGTCGCCCGTTGGAAACATTACGGGGGACTACAACCCTGTACCCATCATTTCTCTGCTGAAGGGCAGGCGCGCCTATTGGATTACCAAGACCGTATCGGACGGGATGACGGCGGGCGATATTGATCTCGAGGATACCTGGAAGACGTTTTTCACGGTGACGTCCAATTATTCCAAGCGCCAGGAAATGGTGCTCACGCGCGGTAATTTTGTGGAAGCGGTAATGGCCAGCTTTGCCATACCCGGCCTTTTTCCGCCGCGGCTCATGAATGGCGATGTTTTATATGATGGCGGCAGCTTCAACAACTTTCCAGTTGATGTGATGCGCAAATTGGGTGCCAGCCGCGTTATCGGCGTGGATTTGATGTCTGACTACGCGGCCAGTTATGATCTTGAGCAGCCCCCAGGCCACTGGGCGCTGTTTTTCGACCGTTTTCGCAGCCGCAAGAAACGCCGCTATAAGTTACCAACGCTGCCCGCCACGTTGCTGACGGCCACATTTATCACTGCCATGAACCGCCAAAGGGGCATGCGTGACCGCGTTGACCTGCTTTTCCAGCCACGCATACGCGGTGTGAGCATGTTAGATTGGAAGAAGTTCGATAAAATGGTGAGCGAGAATTATGCACTCGCTGTGGAACAGCTGGACGCCATGTCAGACGAGGCTATCAACGCCTGGCGCGTGTGAGCCGGGGGCAGGGTGATTGACCGCCTATCTACTTCGGTGGGTTTGCGTGGGTTGCTTGGTCACCACTATCGGAAACTGGTGATTGTTCGACAACGTATTTCTTGTCCGGCTCAACGGGCAATGTTTCCTCGCTTGATGCGCTATCCGTACTGTCTTCATCCATATCGACCTTCGCCTCAATTGCATCACTTTCGAGCGTCGTTTCAGATCTTACCGGATCATCTGTTTGGAGGGCTTGGCTTTGTCCTTGCTCACGCTTCATCTCAAAGCGTTTTTTGAGTCTGTCTAAAACGCTGCCACGATCGCTCTGCGTCAGTTGCGAGACCGATTGCTGGACCATCGGGTGCCCTTTGATGGCCCCTTCAGCAAGCAGCTGGGCGACATACCTGTCCGCGTCACGGGCTGGGATGTGTAGCAGGTTCTGCAACGTCTTTGGTGTGCATTCCCATGCAGCGCGGACATATATATTGCCCAAGACCGCGCTTGCGCCGGAACGACCGCCGCCGCCGGCGAAGCCACTGCCAACGGTCGAGGCGTCAAGGTGGGGAGGGCAGGCAAGGCGGTGATCGCCGCAACAGCTTGCAAGAAACGTCTTCTATTCATATCCGCACCATAGCAAACCACTGTGAGGGAGAAAATAGCGCCTTAAAACCCACAGACCCAAAAGTCGCATAAGATATATTATGGAGTATTTTTGATAATGATATCTCTACACGCGCCTGATAAGGAACCACAAAATCAGGAAACCGACGGCATAGAGCGATGCGGATGTGATGAGCATGGGGGTTGGTCCGAACTGATCCTGCACTTCCAGCAAGACTGGTGTGCCCAGCAAATTGCCTAAGTTACCCGTTTGCGCCATCAATCCGAAACCCAGAGTCCGCATGTGCGTGGATGTGTTGAGTTGGGCCACGGCTGCAAAAGTTCCGCTTTGCACAAGGCCCAGGATGGCAAAAAGACCAACCGCAAAAAGCGTCAGATTGAGCATGGGCGCTGCAAAGTTCATCACGCTGGCCAGCCCAAAAGCGCCAATCACCACGCTGGTTGCCCTTAGGCGCAGCAGAAGAATGGGCAACAGGAGTAAGCCTGTGCCAATGCCCACCAGCGACATGACAGTGGTCACTTGTGCGCGCTGAATTTCCGGCAAGCCAGTGGGTAGGATGGTCAGCAGGCTGAGAAAGAGCGTGGTGTAAAACAACCATCCCAAGGCAGGCCAAAAGACGCGAATGTTTTGAAGGATGGAAAGCGCAGATGGAGGCAATGGGCCCGACAAGGTGCTTTCACGCTCCATTGCACGAAAATTTCTGGTCAACACAAACAGGACCAACGCTGTCATTAGCATGGCTGCGCCATGAAGCAGGAAGATGCCGTCCACGCCCGTGCTGACGGAAGCTGGAATGCCAAACCAAGCCATAAGCGCAAAGGAAACGCCAAAAAACGTGCCCCATAGGGCCATGGATGCCCCGCGCCACCGCGGTGAGCTCACCTCTGCCATAAGGGCTGGCGCGGTGACCACGATGCCTAAATGGGTGCCCCCTTCCAACACACGGGAAATGGCCATGACGCCATAACCCGGAACACTCGCTTGCCACAGGGAGAGCAGCCCACCTAGAACGAGGGAGAGCAGAAGCACCGGGCGCAAGCCTAGACGGTTGGCAAGGCCTGCTGAAACGCCCCCGAGGACGGCCCCCACAACGCTCACTAAGGTCAAAAGCCAGGCCGTTTGACCGCTATGGTCTGGATAAAGAGCCTTCAACTCCGGCAAGAACACCGAGATTTTTGCAAATTGCGCGCCTGCCAACAAACCGGCAAACCACAAGACAATAACGAGAGTGATGATGTGGAGCTTGCGTGTCATGGATAAGCTCTAGCGACTTGCACAGGAGCAAGACTGGACTTGTCCCATCACACTTCCAGCTCAATCACCATGCCATCATAAGCCGGGGTGACGTGATCGGGCGTTTCACGCATAACCGTGTCATAGTCCAACGGCGTGTGCATATGGGTGAGCACCGCGCGTTTCGGGGCCAGTCGTTCAATCCAACCAAGGCTTTGAGCCAGGCTAAGATGGCTGGGATGCTCGCGATATTGCAGAGCATCCACAATCCACACGTCGAGATCATTCAGATGGGGCAGGCTGCGCTCATCCAAATGGCTCACATCGCTGCTATAGGCCAGTTTCCCAAAGCGAAAGCCAAGGGAAATGATGGCGCCGTGTTGCTGTTCAAACGGCATCACCGAAATAGGACCACCCTGCCCTTCAATCACCAATTCTTGACCGGCTTCGATGCGGTTTTCCCGCAAAATCGGCGGGTAGCCGGAGCCTTCCGGCGTTTCGAAACAGTAGCCAAAGGCCTCATGGAGCCGTTTGCTGGTGACCTCATCACACCAGATTTTAACCCGGTGACGGCTGTTGATGACGAAAGAACGCAGATCGTCGATGCCATGAATGTGGTCGGCATGGGAATGCGTGTAGAGCACGGCATCCGCCACGCCCACATTGGCTGCAATCATTTGTTCCCGAAAGTCGGGGCCCGTATCCACAACGATTGTGGTGACGCCGTCCCGTCCGATACGCTGCACCAAAAGGGCGGCGCGGCGGCGGCGATTTTTGGGGTTTGTCGGGTCACAATTTCCCCAATCCCCCCCAATGCGCGGAACACCGGGCGACGAGCCGCAGCCGAGAATGGTAAAGCGCATGAGGCTGCCTGTATCACTCATGGGCAGGGAGAACTTTCGGCACTTTTGGGAACAGGTGGAAGAAATTTTGCGTGGTTTGCGCCCAGGTTTCTTCGCGGCTTATGCCCCAGGTTTCGGCGAGAACGTCTGCCGTGTGGGTCACAAAGGCCGGTTCGTTGCGTTTGCCCCGGTTGGGCGTTGGGGCCAAATAGGGAGCATCGGTCTCCACAAGCACCCTGTCCTTTGGCATATCCCGGGCAATATCACGCAGCTCCTGGCTGTTTTTGAAGGTCAGGATGCCGGAAAAAGACACGTAAAGCCCAAGCTCAATGCCACATTCGGCGAGACCACGACCGGATGAAAAACAGTGCAACACGGCAGAAAAGGCCCCTGCCCTCATTTCTTCGCGCAAGATGGCCATCATGTCATCATCGGCGTTGCGGGCATGGATGACGAGGGGCAGGCCCGTGCGCCGGGCCGCTTCAATATGGGTGCGAAACCCCTGGGCTTGACCGGCACGGGATAATTTGTCATAGTGGTAATCCAAACCCGCTTCGCCAATGGCCACCACTTTGGGATCATCGGTGAGCGCCGCGATGTCGTCGGCAGAAAAATCCAATTCCTCATCAGCATTGTGAGGATGGGTGCCCACGGAGCAGAACACGTCTTCAAAGCGCCCCGCAACCGACCGCACTTGATCGAACTTGCGAATGCGCGTGCAGATGGTGACCATGCGGCCCACGCCCCGATCGCGCGCTTGTTGCACCACATGGTTCAGCTCTACGCCAAAGTCTGGAAAGTCCAAATGGCAGTGGCTGTCCACGAGCATGGGGCCATTGCCCGTTTCGGGGTCAGCCATTCTCCGGCTCCACAAAACGGGGGAAAATGCCTTCCGGCTTTTCAATCACACGGGCTGCCGGGGGCGTGTTGAGATCGGCAAATTGGCGCGCATCGGCGGGCACGGCCATTTGATCCAGCAGACGATTGCAGTTTTCCGGCATGGCGGGTTGCGCCATGATGGCCACGCGCCGCACCACTTCAGCCGTCACATTCAAAACGGTGGCCATGCGCTCTGGATCAGTCTTCTTCAGCGCCCAGGGTTCTTGCCCCGCGAAATACTTGTTGGCTTCACCCACCACATTCCACACCGCAGCCAACGCATTGTGAATCTGCTGCCGGTCCACCGCAGCGCGGGCTTCGTCCAGCGCTTCAGCGGCCATGGTGAGGATGGCCTGGTCGTCGTCCGTTATATTTTGCGGCGGTGCCAAACGGCCCTCACAATTTTTGAACACCATGGATAGGGAGCGCTGGGCGAGATTACCCAAATCATTGGCCAAATCGGCATTGATGCGATTTACAACGGCCTCATGGGTATAGTTTCCATCCTGCCCAAACGGCACTTCCCTCAGCAGGAAGAACCGCAAGGCATCGACGCCATAGAGCGCGGCCTCGCTAAATGGGCCCACCACGTTGCCCACGGATTTGGACATCTTGTCCCCATCCACCTGCAAGAAACCGTGTCCAAACACGCGCTTGGGCACAGGCAATCCTGCGGACATGAGAAAGGCTGGCCAATAGACAGCGTGGAAGCGGATAATGTCCTTACCAATTACATGCAGGTCGGCGGGCCAGCGATACCAGTTCTGCGCATTCTGGTCGGGGAAGCCGAGGGCCGTAATGTAATTGGTCAGAGCATCCACCCACACATACATGACATGGGCTTCATCGCCCGGCACTTTTACGCCCCAGTCAAATGTTGTGCGGGAAATGGATAGGTCCCGCAGCCCGGATTTCACGAAACTCACCACTTCATTGCGGCGGTGGGAGGGGCCGATCAGATCGGGATTTTCCTCGTACAAGGCCAGCAAACGGTCCTGATAAGCGGACAGGCGGAAGAAATAGCTTTCCTCCTCAATCCATTCCACCTCCGTGCCCTGTGGGCCCACGCGGGTGCCGTCTTCACGAAGTTCAGTCTCGCTTTCGGCGTAATAGGCTTCGTCGCGCACCGAATACCAGCCAGCGTAGCTGTCTTTGTAAATATCGGGCTTACCGTCGGTTTCATTGGCCGCCATGCGCTTCCAAATGGCCTGACAGCTCTCGTGGTGCCGGGCTTCACTAGTGCGGATGAAGTCATCCTGCGAGGCGTTGAGCAGTGTCGCCATTTCCTGAAAACGCGCCGCATTCCGATCGGCCAGATCGCGCACGTCAATGCCCGCTTCCCGCGCCGTTTTCACCATTTTTTGCCCGTGCTCATCCGTCCCGGTGAGGAAAAAGACATCATAGCCGTCCAGCCGTTTGAAGCGGGCTAGCGCATCACTGGCCACCAATTCATAGGCATGTCCCAGATGGGGTTCACCGTTGGGATAGCTGATGGCGGTGGTAATGTAGTAGGCGGGTTTCTTAGTCATTGAATGGATATAGGCATGGCTGAAAGCCATTTCGCTTATTATTTATGCCGCTCGAACAAGGTCTCAAACAGGCTCAGAATGACCTGTTTTTTGTCCAGATTGAATGCTTCGGCAAGGGTGAGAGAACGGGTTGCCTTGTCCCACACCTCCGCCCAGCCCGCAAGCGTGGTGGCCGTGGCGGCGGGTGCATTGCGCACCTGTTGGCCAATCCATCCCATGGCTAAGTCCATGAACAAGCGGAAAGTTTCCTCCCGCCCTGCCCCCGACAATTGCTCTGCAATTTTATGGGCCACCAACCACTCCTTAGCCGTGCCGGTGGCCCGCGTCTGCATCAGGTGTTCAAAAGCTGAATAGGGTTCCAAAGCACCACCTTGCACCAATTGTATCGCCTTACGCACCGAACCATCAGCCAGCAAGGCCGCTCGAGCGCGGTTCGCGGTGTCTCCAGGAAGATTGAACCCGCCCATGATGGTGTCGATGTGCTCGGCGCTCAAGGGTTTGAAATTGAGCACCTGACAGCGTGAGCGGATGGTGGGCAAAAGGCCCCCCACCACATGGGTAATCACAAAGATAATGGTACGCTTGGGCGGTTCCTCAAGCATTTTGAGCAAGGCGTTGGCCGAATTGGGGTTGAGATCATCAGCGGCATCCACAATGCATATGCGCCACCCCCCTGCCCCAGCGGTGAGACCGAAAAACCTGTGCATCTGGCGTATTTCGTCCACCGTCAGTTTGGTTTTGAAGCGTTTCGCCTTCGCATCCCAAGGGCGGGCAAGGTGGAGCACATTGGGGTGTGCCCCATTGGCAATCTGCGCCTCTACGCTTTGATGAATGGTGTGTGGTTCAAAATGATCGGGCGCCTGGGACAGGTCTGGATGAGAAAGAATGTGCCGTGCCAGGGCAAAAGCTGTGGCGGACTTTCCAATGCCGCGCTGTCCCGCCAGCAGCCAGCCATGGTGCATGCGTCCGCTGGCATAGGCCTGTGTCAGCTGGGCCACGGGTCCCCTATGACCCAAGATGGTGGTGGTTTCCGCTGGCAGGGGCACACCCTCCATGCGGTCCACAATAATGCGTTCTTCCGCCTCCATCATGCCAATTCTGCCCCAGCCTTCTCCATGAAGGCGTCCAAGGCATCATCCACCGCTTTGCTGACGGTATCCAGGTCGGCGCTGGCATCAATCACGATGCAACGCTGGGGCTCTTGTCGCGCAATATCCAAAAAACCCTGACGACGGGCTTTCTGCTGCTTGAGCGATTCCTTTTCAAACCGGTCCGGCCCCTGCCCCTTCCAGGTTTTTGCCGCCCGTTTGAGGCCAAGCTCCGGGTCAATATCAAATATCAAAGTCAGGCCGGGCCGAGCGCCCTCGGTAACAGCACGCTCCATGCCCAAAATGAAATCCCGGTCAACGCCGCCGGAAACCCCCTGATAAACGCGGCTTGAATCCATAAACCGGTCACAAAGAACGACCTGCCCCTGCTCCAGCGCGGGTTTGATGATGGTCGCCACGTTATCCGCCCTGGCGGCGGCGAACAAAATCGCTTCCAAGTCTGTACCAAACGGCTCCGCCGCGCCAGAAAGCACCACATGACGCACCGCTTCGGCACCCGGGCTGCCGCCGGGTTCCCGGGTGACGAGGACAGCATGGCCATCCCCCCGCAGGCGCGTGGCAAGGCGTTCAATCTGGGTGGATTTCCCAGCCCCCTCCCCGCCTTCAAATGTAATGAAATGGCCGCTCATGACTGCCCCGTCGTGTGTCAGTCTCCCTGACTGTCACACCCGCCTTCCGCTCACAACCTGTAAGAGATCCTTATTCGGACGTCTCGAAGCGAAACAATCCGATGATGAGCTCTTGCATCGCGTCCGTAGCACGCTGCGTAATCGTGCCTTGTGGCACATCTTCGGCGGCATAAAGGTCCGTCTCCTGCGTCACCTTATTGTCAATCAGCACTTGCAGCTTCGCCACTTTATCCCCTTGTGAGACAGGTGCCTTAATGGGACCCTCAAACACGATGTCGGCCTTCAACCGATCCCGAAAGCCTACCGGAATAAAGATTTTCAATGCGCCACGGGCTTTCAAAGGCACACCGGAGCGCGCGCCCCCATAAAGAGTGGCCTCACCCACGATTTCATTTTCTTCAAACAGCTGCACCGCTTGGAACGCGCGGCTGGCCCAGCGCATCATTTTTACAGCCTCCGACGAGCGTTCGCGCACTGAGGAGAGGCCATTCATCACCATAATCACCCGCCGGCCATCCCGCACAGCGGAACCCACAAGGCCGTATCCGGAGGCCTCCGTATACCCGGTCTTCAAGCCATCTGCTCCGTCCACCTTGCCAAGAAGCGGGTTGCGGTTGCGCTGCCGCACCTTGTTCCACGTAAATTCCGGCTCGCTGTAGATTTTGTAGAGCTCGGGATAGGTGCGGATGAGATGGCGGGCCAAATAGGCCAAGTCGCGGGCCGTTACCCGCTGTTCCGGGTCTGGCAGGCCGGTGGCATTGGTGAAATTGGAGTTCTCCAAGCCAATTTTACGGGCGCGGCTATTCATGAGCGCGGCGAAGCCAAATTCAGACCCCGCCATGCCCTCGGCAATGGCCATGGCTGCATCATTGCCGGATTGCACAATCACGCCGCGGATCAGATCCTCCAGACGTATATCATCATTGAGTTTGGCAAACATGGTGGAGCCACCGGAATTGGCCCCGCCCCGCCGCCAAACATCCTGCGAAATGGTGAAGGTGGAATCGAAGCCCAACTGACCGCGTTTGATGGCGTCGAAAACCACTTCCATGGTCATCAACTTCGCCATGGAGGCCGGCGGCATGGCCTGGTCGGCATTCTTTTGAAAGAGCACGGAGCCGCTTTCAAAATCCATGACGATGGCCTGCTTAGCCTTGGTCTGAAAGCCCTGCGCATGAGCGAGGGCGACCGCGAAACATGCAAAGGCGAAGGCCGCGATGGTTTTTGCAAACGATGTTGATTTCATATTCAGTCCCGTGCCCGGTCTGTGCCACACCATGTCCGCCCCCCTACCATAGGGTAAAGGCACCATGATGTTTCATCAAGCAAATGGCGGCGGGAAAGTTCCTGCAATTATGGGCTTGAAGCCCCGCTCAAAATAAATTGACCTTTGAGACGGCGGGCCAGTGTGGAACCGGTATCCTTGTTGGCTTTAATCGCGTCCAACTCTTTTAGGAACGGATCTTTGTCCTCGCTTGATGCCTTTTTCACCGACCCCACGCTCATACGATCATAGTTACCATCGTTGGGCGCAGGACTGCGGCGGTCGCTGGCATAGAGAGGCTTGTTATCGCTGCTACCGCTGCGGAACGAAGCCATGAGAAAGCGGTGGTCCTGCCCATGGAGCGGCGCTTGCTTGATATATTGCACGCGAACATCAGCGACCCCTTTGTGCTGATAGCCCAGAAGCTCTGAGGCTTTTGCAGACAGGTCAATAATGCGCTTTGCGTGATAAGGCCCGCGATCATTAACACGCACCACTATGGAACGCCCATTGGCCAAATTCGTCACCCGCGCATAACTGGGGAGGGGAAATGTGGGATGGGCGGCAGTGAGCGCGAATTGGTCGTAAACCTCCCCATTGGCCGTCAAGCGGCCATGGAAGTTTGGGCCATACCAGGAGGCCTGTCCCTTACGGTCATAACCCGGTTCTTCCTTGGGATAATACCATTTGCCTTTAATCTTATAGGGCTTGCCGATCTGCCTGCGCCCCCCACCCTTGCGCACATGGCGCGAGGTGGTCACGCGCGGGCTGGCAGCAACACCATAGGCGGCCTGAGAAAATTTGGTCTTGTTATTGATATGCCCCCGATCGGCCAAGGGCACAGCCCGGTCAATGGAATCCGCACTGCCACAGGCTGAAAGGGCCAGTGCTGCTACGCCCATTATGGTGAAACGCGTCAAACCACTTG
The DNA here is from genome assembly GCA_039198355.1 of Pseudomonadota bacterium. Lineage (GTDB taxonomy): Bacteria > Pseudomonadota > Alphaproteobacteria > Rhizobiales > Rhizobiaceae > Pseudahrensia. The sequence goes on along the minus strand of JBCCTO010000028.1, from coordinate 2,321 downwards.
CTGAATAAACCACCATTTCCAGACATCCCCGGCCTTGCGCCTACAGCGCGATGCTGCTGGGAGGTTAGAAATGTGCCCTTGCAATCGGGTTAACAAAACCTTGCCGCAAAGATTGGCTTTTTATTGGGTTAACAAAGGGTTGAGAGCGCTTGGGCAAGCTGGTCAGGGTTTAGGGCGAGACTGCGAGGGCGGTCTGAGCGCTTCTCACCGTTGGCTTCGGAGCATGGCTGTGGCGGAGAGTCCGAACATGCGCAGGCGTAGCCTGAGCAGCAAGGAAGCAGGGTATACTAAATGAGCGCTTCTCGTCGTTTGCTTGGCAAACGACTACGGCTATTCCGCATTTTTTGCTTTGCAAAAATTGCTATGGCGGAGAGAGCGGGAGAAATTCCGAACTCTGTCTTCGAGACTTTAGAGGAATGGGACGCGACCCTTCAACAAGACGATATACCTAATCTCTTGTCCGAACAGAAGCCGCCATCTCCGCGAGGGCTGCGACCATGAGTGCGGTTCGGAACAAGCCCCAGACTCAGACTTTCGGCATTCGTTTGACCGATGATGAACGGCGCGAGTTGCAACGCCGTGCGGGCGAGATTGCCGTCGGCACATACATCAAGGGCATCTTGTTTGCCGATGGTGCCAAGCGGCGCTCACGGGCGGCGCGAACACCGATCAAAGACCATCAAGCTTTAGCTGAAGTGTTGGCCTGTCTCGGGTCATCACGCATCGCCGAGACTGTGCAACGGTTAGCGGATGCCGCCGAGAGTGGTCTGTTGGAATGGGATTATGACGCGCCCGCAGCGATCAAGACGGCCTGCGAAGACATTGCCGTGATGCGTCTGCTGCTGATGAAGGCACTTGGCTTTCAGATTGATCTCGATGGGTTGAACGAAAGCCTATCGCAATCCTTCACACGAGCCTCGGCGCCCGATCCTGATCGCGATTGCCGTGACGGAGGTTCGTCATGATTCTCGTCGGGTCTCAACGGGCTGGTGCGATCAATCTTGCCGATCATCTGATGAATACTCATGAGAATGATCATGTCACGATCCATGAGCTGCGCGGCTTCGTCGGGCGTGATCTGCATGAAGCCTTGCAGGAAGCCCATGCCATATCCAAAAGCACCAAGTGCGAGCAATTCATGTTCTCGCTCTCGGTGAGTCCGCCCAAGGACCAGGATGCTTCTGAACAAGACTTACTGAATGCGATTGAGCGCGCCGAGAAAACGGTTGGTTTAGATGGACAGCCCCATGCAGTGATCTTCCACGAAAAGCAAGGCCGCCGTCATGCCCATGCGGTGTGGTCACGCATTGATGCCGATACGATGCGCGCCATCAACCTGCCGCACTTCAAAAACCGTCTCATGACGTTGTCCCGAGAGCTGTTTCTTGATCATAGTTGGGAGTTGCCCAACGGCCTGCGGCGTGACGGTGGCAAGTCACCACTCAACTTCACACTGGATGAATGGCAACAGGCCAAACGGTTGGGTCTTGATCCCAGAGAAATCAAACAGAGCTTCCAGGAGGCATGGAAACACTCCGACAGCAAACGCGCCTTTCAGCATGCCTTGGAAGACAGGGGCTATTTCCTATGCCGGGGTGACAGGCGCGGGTTCGTGGCTATGGATATCCATGGCGAAGTGTTCTCAGTCCCGCGCATGCTGAACATCAAGACCAAAGAGGTCGCCGCCCGATTGGGTGATCCGCAAGACCTGCAATCAACAGATCAGACTCGATCAGCGATTGCCGAAAAAGTCACTGATCATATCCATCGCTACATCGATCGGGTCGATGAACACCACACACGCGAGATGGCCCCGCTTGATCAACAAAAGCAGGCGATGAAAGAGGCGCAACGCAAAGAGCGTCAAACACTCAAGGCCAAACAGAAAGAACGGTGGCAGCAAGAATCACGCGACCGTGCCCGAAGCTTGCGCAATGGCCTTGCCGGACTTTGGGATCGTGTGTCGGGCCGGGCCAATGCAATCAAAGACCAAAACGAACGCGAGGCATGGGACGCGGCCAAACGCGATCAGCAACAGCGTGATGATTTGGTGACAGCGCATTTGAAAGAGCGGCGCATTCTACAGGAAAAGATGGATGCGCTCCGCCGCAAACATGCTCTCAACCGCAAAATCCTTGCCCGTGATCTCGCGCAGACCATGCGGTTGTCAGATCAAATTGAACTGTAGAAGACTCGACTTAATCTGACACCGCTACCTTTTCAGAGGACTGAGAAGGCAGCGGCGGGTCTCTTGAAGGAGACCTTGGTTACCCGTTTTGATGGTGGTGCGAACCTAACCATTGAAACGAAAGACAACCACA
>JBCCTO010000027.1:0-48057 GCA_039198355.1 Pseudomonadota bacterium | reverse complement strand
GCTTTTGCAGCCTTGGCGGCGGCTTTGGCAGCGCCCAACCCTTGCGACTTCTTGGAAGCCTTCTTGCCATCCGTCAGGATCTCGGAAATTTGCAGCAGGGTGAAGTGCTGGCGGTGGCCGATGGTGCGGCGGGAATTTTGACGACGGCGCTTTTTGAAAGCGATGACCTTGCGGGCCCGGCCCTGTTCCACGATTTCGGCGGTAACCATGGCACCTTCCACCACGGGAGCGCCCACGGTGTTGCCCACCATGAGGACTTCAGAAAATTCAACCATGTCGCCCACTTCGCCGGGCAGTTTTTCTACGCGGAGTTGATCGTCGGCTTTGACGGAATATTGCTTCCCGCCGGTTTTGAAGACTGCGAACATTGTTTTTCCCTTCATGTTCAAGCCGTGCCTTGCCGCTCCGGTGGGAACAACAGGCACCTTTTTTCCAGTCGTTGATATTGTCCAGCCGTGCTGGGGTGAGGACCGATTTGCAAAAGCAAAATAGGCGCGGGTCACCCCACGCCAAGTCTGGATCGGATATATATATGAGGAAAGGCCAGAGTCAACGCATTTTGCGCTTTCAGAAGGTTTGTAAGACCTCCCGGCCCTGTTCGGCCAATTGCCGGTTTAACACCTCTGCCTCCGGCGCGCCGCAGTCCAGCGCAAATATATAAGCGTGGGTGAGATAGAAGGCGGCGCGGTCTTCATCATCCCCATGCTGCCGCGCGGCTTCCCTGTAGAGGCGCACAAGAGCTTGCTTATCGTTGCGCTCATGGGCCGCCAGCAGGGCAACATCCAGATTACTCACCGGCCTTGGCCATTTTTTCTGATAATCTTTGGGCCACCCATGCGTGGAACAGGTGGGTGGGGTTATCCATTACAGGCGAGAAGCGACCGCCATCGAACTGATTGCTGTGGCGACCCTTTTGCATGCCCTCCACCACGAAGATGTCCTCTTCAAACACGCCCTTCCAAAGCTCGGCATTGCGCGCCTTTAGCGCTTCCCGCTCCGGCGTGTTCTCCATGGCGGCGGGGTAGTAAATTTCCACGTGTTCGCGGGTGCGGTCCAGTGCCAATGGTTCCAGCAAAATGGCATAGGCGTGGTCCCGGTGGACGCCGAACAGGACGTTGGGGAAGAGGGAGATATATTCCGCCCCCGTATTCCAGAACTCACCAAGATCGTTGAAATCGGGGAAGTGGGTGCCCGCTTCATCTTTCAATTGGCGGTAAACCAGCGTGCCCTGTCCGGAAAACTGATCCGGTGCTTCAATATGATAGTGGTCCTCCAGTCGGGAATAGGAATTGAGGCCGGGGTGCACCCAGGGCAGGTGATAGCTTTCGCAATAATTCTCCACCGCCAATTTCCAATTGCAATTGACATCCAGCTTGAAGGAGGATGTGGCGCCGCCGGGGACCATGGGCTTGTCGAATTCCTTCCAGCGTTCTTGAAGTGTGGCCGTTGCCGTGTCGAATTCATCGGCCTCGCCATCCATGTTGACAAAAATCACGTCGCGCCACACGCGGCTGCGCACCTCCAAAAGGCCAAGCTCCTCCCTGTCCACGGCATGATGGGTGTTTTGACCCGGCCCGCCCACATGGGGCGTAGAGCGCAACTGACCGTCCAGCCCATAGCACCAGGAATGGTAGGCGCAGCGTATGGCGCCGGTGATCTTGCGGGCTTCCTCCACCAGAATCATCCCCCGATGGCGACACACGTTGTGAAACACGCGCACCGTGCCGGCACGGTCACGCACGATGAGGAGCGGTTGCCCTAGAAAGTTCACCGGCTTTGCATCGCCCGGCTCCGGCACATCTTTGCCAAAGCCAATGCCGGCCCATGTGCCGAATAAAGCGGCCTGCTTTTCCTGCTCAAAGGTCTGGGGGCTGATGTAATGGTCGTTACCCAAGCCCCGCGCGCGCTCAATGGGGTTGCGCACATCGTCCAGAGCTCGTGCTGCTCTAATGTTAGTATGTTTTCCCATATTCTTCTCCCGTCTGAGGGGAAGAATGGTCCAACGACAATCCGGGATTTGCAAAGAAATTTGCGACGGTTCCGGCAATTTCATGCCGCAAATAGCATGGGCGGCGCCATTTTTTTGAAGCCCTCACCCAGAAACTGTCTAAGTTACTGAAATAATTGAAAATAAAAATCAAAAAATGACGGGAACTGTTTCCGATGTGATGTGTTTCATAAGCACTTACAACGACTGCTTCTCCTCTACCCCCCACGCAGCAGCAGTTTGATTTTACCAGTTGTAAGTTGGCTGACACTCTCCCTCAATAGTCAGCTTCCCTCAGGGCTGCATGTTCTCCCCCCCCCCCCGGAACATGCAGCCCTTTATCATTTCAAATGGTAAAATTGGCTTTCGCCCCTAAGGGTAGTCTCTTCACAGCGCTTGCTGTTAAGCATTTGTTAGGGGAACGGCGAAAACTTGAACAATTTTAATGTTTTAGGGGAACGCATGGCGCGTTGTCGTATTTCGTCAACAAGACTTGACGGGGGGCTGAACAAGGGAGGCTGGACAAGGGTGACCGATATGAAAACTCATCAGCAAATTCTCTTGGTGGAAGACGATCCATTGATTGCCCTCGACATGGAATTGCAGTTTCAGGAAGCTGACTGCGAAGTGGTGGGCAAAGCCTTTTCCTGCGAAAAAGCCGTCTCCCTGTTGGAAATTGTCCGGCCCGATTTTGCGGTTTTGGACTACAATTTGAAAGACGGCACCAGCAAGCCCGTGGCGCGCAAGCTTAAAGAGCTGGATATTCCGTTTTGCTTCGTCACCGCCCGGGGTGCTGCCGCCTTGCGAGCGGATAACGCGCCAGAAGCGCCGGTGCTGTCAAAACCCTTTGATATGCGCGCTGTAGCCCGTTTGATGAAAGAGGCAGCATAAAAGCCTCCCTTCAGCGTCGTTCCTTGATGGCAAGCCATGCCAGGGACGCTGCCACTGGCAAAGCTAAGGCTGCGATACCCCAATTTGTACCCTGCTGCCCATGGCTCTGGTGTGGGCTTTCCGTCGACTGCCCGGAAGGGGATACAGCTTCTGTTTTTGCTTGCCGCTGCGATTGTTCATCCCCGTTTTTGGGCAGACTTTGGTCCTCCCCTTTTGTCGTATCCAGTTTCGTCTGGGCTTCCAGCTCTGAATTGATCTCTGCGCCCAACAGGATAAGCGTGGTGCAAATCCAGATCCACGTCATAAAACCGATGATCGCGCCCAGGGACCCATAGGTGGCGTTGTAGGAGCCAAAATTGGCGACGTAGAAGGAAAATCCCACCGAGGCTGCGATAATGGTAACGGTAGCAAAAATGCTGCCGGGGGTAATCCAGCGCCACAAAACAGGGTCGCGGCTTGGCCCCCACCGGTAGAGCAGGGCCAGAAACAGGCTCACAAGGCCAATGAGAAGACCGAAGCCTATCATCTGCACCAGCCATTCCGTTCCTTCATCCATGCCCACAAAAGCAAAAACGACGGGAAGGACGATCATAACACTCACAGCGGTGATGGCCGACACGATGAGGATCAACGTGAAACTGAGCGATACGGCCGTCAATTTCATAAAGCTGCGGTCTTCATGTTCATTATAGGCAACATTCATGCCGTCAAACAGCGCTTTGATGCCTGCATTTGTACTCCAAAGGGCAATGGTGAGGGAGAGGATGAAGGCAAAGCCCAAAGCCGTCTCATCCTGGCTCGTCAGGCGGGTCAATTGCTCGTCGATAATGTCAATGGCACCGCCTGGAATGATGGCATTAAGTTGCTGGACTTGAACACCAATGGTTGCAGGGTCTGCAAAGAAACTGAAGATGGACACGAGGGCTGTAAGGCTTGGCACCAAGGCAAGCAGTAAATAGTAGGTGATCCCTGCCGCCACCAACATGACCCGGTCTTGTGAAAACTCTGATAGAACTCGCCAGAACACTTCCCGAAGGCCTCTGATGGGAATTTGAGACGGGGCGGCAGCATAGTGCCCTTTTGGCCCAGGCCTCTCGGGCAGTCCGTCTTCAGGAAATAGGGTGTTCGTCATGATCGCTTACCCCTCAAGCCGGGCGCAGCCGACGTAAAAAACATTGGTTGAGAGTAAAAAACGGCATGGCTTTTAAAGGGTTCCCCTCCGGCAGGCACCTTTTCAATGCAACAAAGTCAGAGGCGTAGCGTTACGAATACACGTGATGGATGAAGCCAATGGAGTGCCAACTTCATCAATAGTGTCGATGGAAACCAGCCATGCCCGATACCCAATACTCTATACGGGACAATTCAGAGCAAGGTCGTGGCCTTGGCACAGGCACGTTTGAAGCGCCTTTACCCCGCGTCGCCCCTGCAGACCGGCAGCCCGTTATATTGTCCGGCGGTACGCGCATCTCGATCTGCCTTCTCGCTATTATCGCGGTATGTATGGCGCTCTACTACGGAAAATCCCTCTTCCTGCCCCTAGCCTTTGCCGTGGTTTTGGCCCTCGTCATCAGCCCCATCATCAAGCTTGGGCAAAAAATCAAAATTCCGGCTGTTGTTTCCACATCCCTCATTATGCTGGCCGTGGCCGGGCTTTTAGTGGGCGCTACCATGACGCTGGTGACCCCGCTCTCCAATCTCATTGCCAGTGCGCCAAGCGTGGCGAGTGAACTGAAGCTGCAATTGCGCGATGTGGTGCAACCCATGGAGTCCATCGATAGGATTGAACAGAATGTTGATAACATCACTGGTGATGGTACTGCGGAGCCTCAAGAAGTTGTGGTGAAGCAACCCAGTCTGGTGGCACGGGCGGCAAACGATGTGGCCTCCACGGCGGCCACCGTTTTGCTCACCCTCGTGCTGGCCTTTTTTTTGGCCATTTCGCGGGACTTGTTTTTCCGAAAAGTGGTGCGGGTGCTGCCTCGCCTTTCGGACAAGAAGAAAGCGCTTGCCGTGGCAATGGAGGTGGAGCGGGATGTTTCGCGCTATCTGCTGACGGTCACACTCATTAATTCCTGCCTGGGTTTGATTATTGGCCTGTCATTTTGGGCGCTGGGCATGCCCAATGCCTTGCTTTGGGGCGTATTGGCAGCCCTGCTTAACTTTTTGCCCTATATCGGCGCTGTGATGGGGATTGTTGCCAGCGCATGCGTCGCCATTATCAGCTTTCCCACATTGGGGGCGGCACTGGCTGTCCCCGGGGTTTATGTGTTTGTGACCATGCAGGAGGGCCAGTTTTTGACACCGACGATCCTGGGGCGCCGCTTCTCCCTCAACACGGTGGTGATTTTGATTGCGATCTCGTTTTGGGGTTTCATCTGGGGCGCAGCGGGGGTCATTATTGCGGTGCCCATGCTGATTATACTCAAGGTTTTGTGCGAAAGGGTGGAAGGGTTTTCGGCCCTGGGGGAATTTATTTCCGGCGCTGATGCCCCGCCGGAGGCCGGACCCCATGGTCCTTCGGCCCTTCCGTCCGGCGCAGTGGCAAAATCGCGCTAGGGTTTAGCCGCTTTCAATTCCGCCACCTCCGCCCGCAGGGCGCGCACTTCCGTGAGGATCATTTCCGTCTCACTCATCAATGTATCACGCTCGGCGCGGGCCTCAGCCTCGTGCTCGGATTGCATGGCATCCACGATGACACCGATGAACAGGTTGAGAACGGTAAATGCTGTGGCGATGATGAAAGGTACAAAGAGCAGCCAGGCCAAGGGATATTTATCCATAACCGGGCGCACAATGCCCATGGACCAGCTTTCCAACGTCATGATTTGGAAAAGCGTGTAGGAAGATTCGCCCAGGGAGCCGAACCAATCCGGAAAGTCCTGGCCAAACATTTTGGTGCAGATGACGGCGAAGACGTAAAAGATCAACCCAAGCAGCAATACGATGGACCCCATGCCCGGCAGGGCTGAGAGCAAGCCCGTCACCACGCGGCGCATGGCGGGCACAGATGAAATAAGCCGTAAAACACGCAAGATGCGGAAGGCACGTAGGGCTGACAGGGCGCCCGTGGCGGGCAAGAGGGCCAGTGTGACAATGGAAAGGTCAAATAGCCGCCAAGGATTGCGGAAAAAGCCCTTGAAATCCGCCACCAGCCGCAACGCGATCTCGATGACGAAAATGGCCAGGATGACCGTATCAATGGCCAGCAAAACCGGCCCAAAGGCGCCCATCACGCTTGGAATGGTTTCCATGCCCAAAATGATGGCGTTGAACACGATGAGACCGATGATGAAACGGTCAAACCAGGGATGGTCCACAAGGGTGGTAGCAAGTTGGCGCATCGCGATGGCCTGATGGGTGCGGACGGCCGGTGACGGCCACATCTGGGAGAGCAGTTGGTGCAGGCAGTGTTGCATGTCAAGTCACACCGCCTGTTGTTTGTCTGTTTGCCAAAAGCGCTTCGCGATTAAACAAATCCAGGAAGTGCCATGAAATGCGCGGCCTTGGCGCAATTCATGGCTCCGATTAAACGAGACACGCTGTAGAGCCTTCCGCACCCAATCAAAAACACAAGAGCATCACAAATCGCGTTCGAGATCAGCATTTTGCTGATCGAAAGGCAGCGAATTGTGATTCAGGTTGGGTGCGGCATGCTCTAAAGCGTGGGGATGTTCAGCGTGGTCTCCAAGGTGGTCTCGTCAACACCCTGGCTTGGCGTGGTATTGGCGTGCAGATTGATGGGGTTGTCGGCGCTAAGTGTCAGCTCGCCCCCCAAACGCTCAACACCCAAAGCACAGCGCGTAATCGCGCTGTCTTTGAGCGTGAGCATGCCGCTGGTGAGGGTCACGCCCTTGGCCAGCCCCGCCAAGCGAGCACCTGCGACCGTGCTGATGCCGGTGGCGATGGAAAGGCCATGGGCTTGAGCATCGCCGGAGACTGTAAGCCCATCCACCTGTCCCATGCATCCCATTGCCAATGGGCTTTTGTGATCGTTCACCTTCGCCACCATGCGAGGCGGATTGTCGGTGAGCAGAGTGGTGGATTGGGCATTGCACCGGTTAAGCGCAATGATGAGGTCTGCGCCTGCGCCGCTCAAGGCAGCATGAAGCCCTTCCTTACCGTTTTGGGTAGCTGTTACGCAATCAAGGCGCGCTTCCCCCGTACCGTCGATCAAAATGCCATCGCTGCCATTGTCGCTGGCTTCTGTGGACAGGAGACACACCTTATTGCCGTCTCCTGAAAATGTTGCTCCGTTGCGCCCGTTTTGAATGAAGCGGGAGCCGCTGCACAGGGCGTGGCACGGCCCATCGCTTTCCATGCCAGAGGCGAAGGCATCCTCCATGCGACTGGCGGTGTCATTCCAGAGCGTGCTGCCGGTGAGATGCAGCGCATGGCCGGTGCCAGCCCCGTGGAAGCGGCAATGGCTGGTGGTCAAAACCATATTGCCCGCCTGCAAAAGGTGATGGGCGGCAAAACCCAGTTGAAGCCCCCGCAGGGTGAGTTGCGCTGCATCTTGGGCTGCAATGCCGGTGTGGACCGTGGGCACTTCAAACGTCTTGCCCGAAATGGTGCTGTCATAGGGGTGAAGATAGAGGCCTACCCCCTGGGAGCCGTCACCGTGCCACCATGAGCCGGGATTTTGAGCAACCGATGCTTCGGTGTCGGCCATGATGACAAGACCGTCCTCCGGTGGTGCCACACCCATGCGCGTTGCTTGATCTGCGCCAGTTTCCCAAACGCCACCGGGATTTTGGGATATGGGAAAATAAAAGACGTTATCAGCAAGGGATGTGAGGCTTGCTTCATCCAGCGCCATGGAGAAAAGCAGGCTGGGATTATGGTTGTCCGCAAGACCGAGAGCGCCGCCCCATGGCGCTATGGTGAGGCTGTGCTCAAGGGTGAGGCCACCGCTGCGGTGGGTCTGGCCGCGTTTGAGCAAAATAGTGCCTGCGCCCAAGGCCAGCGCCTCTTCCACCGTAGAGACCGGGTCAGCGGTTGTGCCGCTCGCCCCATCCCGGCCCGTCTCATCCACATGGATGGTGAGGGTTCCGTGCTGGGCCAGCGTGTCGTGGACCACGCCAGGCAGGGTGATTAGCGCTGGCGGTGTGGTGGTATCACGCCCCAGCCAGAAGCGGGAAAGGGTGCAATCTGCGGTGAGTACGTCACCCCCTGTGCTGTTGTCCAATTCCAGATTGAGCATTGCGCTGGAAGCCGTGGCGACGGTTTCGCCGCTTAACATTTGCCAGCCCTGATCGAGATCGTGCCACCGCATGCTCATGATGGTGGCGCCGTTATCATCAACGGCCACCGCGTTTGCGTTGCGCAGCGGTGTGCTGGCGTGGAAAATCAGTGTCCATGGCTCGTCCGTGTGACCGAAATCTTGCAGATCAACAGTGAGGCGGCATGTGCCATTTTCGGGAAGCATGAGGTCTTCCCCTTGCCGAAGTGGGGATGGGCCCGAAAGGTTTTCGATGGTCTCCAGGGAAAAGAGATTGCGTACCCCGTTAGCCCTGTCGCTTGCCCTGTTCCACAGGCTTGCAACGGGCGCATCTTGCGGCACCGTCATGGGTTCGCCCTGCCCCAGGCCCGGCGCGGTGAATTGCACGGGGGCGACGCCTGTGGTGTTGTCGATGCGGATGCGAAATGTGTCGGCGTTGGGCAGGGGCGTGATTTGGCGCATTATCATGCGATTGCGTTCACGGGCCAGCGTCAGTTGACCGTTTGATAGTGTGGTGCCGTTTTCAATTTGGTCCACCGTGGCCAATATCGGTTCGCCGTCTGTGAGCGGCACATCCATATAAAGATTGTCCGCGTTAGCAGGGATAGTCAGATCGAAACTGCACGATGCACCGGCAGGCGCAAGCCAAGTGCCGTCGGTCTGGCGTACCACGCCGGTATTCACGGCCGTGGCGGCAGCGCGCGTTGGGAGCGTGCCCAGATCATTTTCATAGAGGTGGCGGGTTTGTGCATCCACCGCAGGTTGGGCCGGAACGGTTGACCATGCGGCATCGCTCATGCCGGGCCCGGTTTTGGTGAGCACGTCACCGCTTACGCCTCCTGCGGGCAGGCCCGAGGCAAAGCCTGGTGTATGGGGCAGGGTGACGGTGCCGATGGCCCCGTCCACCCGCAGCGCTTCCGTCCAGGTGCCACCATCGGCGGAGACTTTGATGGAAAAATCATCCTGCCCGGCCAGCCCCATTTCCGCACGGCCGGAATAGGCGGACTGGAACAGGACGGAGGTGGTGTTGCCTGGGCTGGCTTTGTTGAGGCTTTGGCGCATATCGCCATTGCCGGGTGTTACATCATCATGGGTAAGCAACACGCCGTCGCTTTTAACGGTGAGGCGGTTGGTGGTGTCCGCCGTCGCGTTGATGCCGAGTTGATCGGTGGCCGTGCCGTCGGAGCTGGCCACGGACCATGCGGTGCCGTCAAAGACCGCCAACAGGTTTTCATCCTCAACCCAGGCCAACCAGCCGTTTTGGGGTTGGCGAAAAATCCATCCCTCATCCTGATAAGCGGCAAGGGCATGGTCCTGCCCTGAAAAGTCGCCCGTGGCTCCGGCTGGGACAAGATAGCGATCGCCTTCTGCCGGGTTGGCGTCTGGTTCTGCCATGGCACGGGAGGACACGGAAATTTGCACCACTGCGTCCAGCGTGCGGATGGCCTCGTTGTGGGTGACATGTTTTTGAGCCTGCCCGGCCATGATGTAGGGCAGATCGAGATTGGGCGTTTGTTCGCTCATGGGGAAAACTCCGGCTACGTTTTCTTCAAAATGCAGCCGGTTTTCGCCGGGGGGATAAATTCGCAGCGTCCATGCGCCTGATTTTGACTTGATTTGAAAGGGGCAAGCCTGTTTGTGAGAAGGACAGATGCCGCAGGACAAATCCCATGACGACCCATATCACCCTTCTCAACGGTCCTAATCTGAACCTGTTGGGCAAGCGCCAGCCGGAAATCTATGGCTATGACACGCTAGCCGATGTGGAGGCCCGTTGTGCCAAACTGGCCAGTGACGCGGGCATGGCGTTGGAGGCTTTCCAGTCAAACCATGAAGGGGCGCTGGTGGATCGCATCCATGAAGCGCGGGAAAAGTCTGCCGCCATCATCATCAATCCGGGGGCCTATTCCCACACGTCGGTGGCCATTCTGGATGCGCTCAACGCATTCGATGGGATTGTGCTGGAGGTTCACATCTCCAATATCCACAAGCGGGAAGCGTTCCGTCACCATTCTTACGTGTCCAGCCGGGCCGATGGCATCATCGCGGGCTGCGGGGTGAACGGGTACGCGCTGGCCGTGCAACAGGTGGCGCACATGGTGAAGGCCTAGAATTACCCCGTTTCTATCCTCTGGCTAAATCCGCCAGCACATTGGCGGCCACCGTGAGACGGCTTACGCTGGCCTGATCGGACGCAACAATATCAGCCATTTGAGCACGGGTACGGCTGACGGCTTCTTGGTTTTTATCGAGCCAGTTTTGCGCTGGGCCAGCGGATTTTGTGGCGCGGGTTTTCAGCGCGTCGATGACAATATCGCGCCGCGCCTGATGCAGGCTTTGCAGGGCTCGATCTAACGCGAGACCGTCATAATAGTCGTTAGTTTCAATGCCCATGGCGGCCTGAACCGTACGGCCAATGCGGAACGTGTCGGTGATGGCAAAAAAGGCCTTGGCCGCCTCCATAAGTGGTTTGCCCGTTTGTTGCGCAGCAAAAAGGATATCGGGAATGAGCCCGGCAATGGGCAGGCGCGCTAAGGTTTGTGCCAGATCGGCGGGAACACCGCCCTGTTCATAGCGCTGCGCATCCTCCACCATGCGTTTTGCCAAAAAGTCAGGCACAAGATCAGGCAGTTTGGGCATGAGTGTGCTGACGGCCTTGGCGTAATCCCCCGCCACTTTGCCAATACCCTTGGAGTAATCCCCGTAGCGCACAAACCACACGGTCTGGGAAATCACCCGTCCTTGCACCGTTTTATAGAGGCCCAATTGCAGGTCGCCGTCGATTTTCGTGTCCAGCGCGTCAATGGCGCTGTTGATGGCGGGCAAATCGAAAGCATCGCGGACGGTCACATAGGCGCGGGCGATTTCTGCCATGGGCGCACCGGTGCGGTCCGATACCCGGGCGATAAAAGTGGGGCCACCGCGATTAATCATGGAGTTGGCTAGCACGGTGGCGATGATTTCCCGCCGCAGGCGATGGCTGCTGATCTGCTTGGCGTAGGGTTTGCGCATTTTTTGCGGGAAGTAATCGAACAGCAGGTCTTCCAGATAGGCATCATCGGGGACATCAGAGGCCACCAAATCATCCAGCGCCACGATTTTGGCGTAGGCCAAAAGAACGCCGATTTCCGCGCGCGTGAGCGGTTCGCCCGCCGTCTGCCGTTCGGCCATGGTGCCGTCATCGGGCAGGTCTTCCACCGCGCGGTCCAACAGGTCGCGGGCTTCGAGATTTTGCATGAGGCGCTGCTGGTGGCCGAAATCCTCCATGCCCCGCAATTGGGTGAGCGAAATGGCCAGCGTTTGCAGATAATTGTTGCGCAGCACCAGGTCGGCCACGCTGTCCGTCATGCTCTCCAACAATGTATCGCGGCGTTTGCGGGAGAGCCTGCCGCTTTTCATGGCTGCCGCCAGTGCGATTTTGATGTTCACTTCCACGTCGGAGGAGTTCACTCCGGCGGAATTGTCGATGGCGTCGGAATTGCAGCGCCCGCCGCGCTGGTTGAACTCGATACGCGCCGGGTGGGTGAGGCCCAGATTGGCCCCTTCGCCGATGACCTTGCAGCGCAATTGTTTGGCAGTGATGCGGATGGCATCATTGCCGCGATCATCCGCGTCGGCATCGGATTCATGGCTGGCGCGAATATAGGTGCCGATGCCGCCGAACCAGAGCAAGTCCACGTCGGCTTTCAAAATAGCGCTTAGGATGGTTTGGGCTGTGTGGTCGCCCGCTTCCAGCCCAATGGCCTCCGCCGCGGCTTTGGTCAGCGTGATGGATTTGGCATTGCGGGAAAAAACGCCGCCGCCCGTGGAAATCTTATCCCCATCATAGTCCTGCCAGCTGGACCGGTCTTTTTTGAACAGGCGCTGGCGTTCCTTGTAGGACACTTCCACATCCGGTTCGGGATCGATGAAAATATCCCGGTGATCGAAGGCGGCGATGAGGCGGGTCTGACGGGAAAGCAACATGCCGTTGCCGAACACATCGCCGGACATATCCCCCACCCCGGCGGCGGTGAAAGGTTCGGATTGAATATCGCGGTTCATCTCACGGAAATGGCGTTTGACCGCTTCCCAGCCGCCCTTTGCGGTGATGCCCATTTTCTTATGGTCATAGCCTGCGCTGCCGCCGGAGGCGAAGGCATCATCGAGCCAGAAATCATAGTCCTGGCTGATGGCATTGGCCGTATCAGAGAAGGTGGAGGTGCCTTTGTCGGCGGCCACGACGAAATAGGGGTCGTCTCCATCGTGGCGCACAATGCCCTTGGGGGGCACGACCTTCGTGCCCTCCAGATTATCGGTCACTGACAGCAGGGAAGAGATGAAAATCTTGTAGGCCGCGCGGCCCTCCTCAAACCATGCGTTGCGGTCATCGCCGGAGGGCAATTGTTTGGGCACGAAACCGCCTTTGGAGCCCACGGGCACGATGACGGCGTTTTTGACCTGCTGGGCTTTCACCAACCCCAGCACTTCCGTGCGATAGTCCTGCAATCGGTCGGACCAGCGTAGACCACCCCGGGCCACCGGGCCAAAACGCAGGTGCAGGCCCTCCACCCTTGGAGAAGACACGAAGATTTCCCGATAGGGGACAGGCTGGGGGGCAATTGCTATGGCACCCGGGTCTGTTTTGAAGGCCAGTACCGGAGCGGGCGTATCCTCCAGACCCTCGCCCGTCAAAATGGGAGCATAGAAATTGGTGCGCAGGGTGGCGGTGATGAGGTTGGCAAAATTGCGCAGAATGCGGTCATCATCGGACGAAGCCACATGGTTGAGGGCTTCCATAATGGCGCTGTTGTGTTTTTCCTCTTTTGCCTCTCTCCCCTTTGTGGCCGGGTCAAAACGGGCCTCAAAGAGTTCAGCCAGTGTTTTGGTGATGCCATCAAACCGCATGAGCGTGCGGGCCATGCTGGTGGCCGTGAAGCGGCTGCGCAATTGGCGCAGATAACGGGCATAGGCGCGAAAAACGGCGGCCATGGGCCATGTGAGGCCAGCGGTCAGGACAAGGCCGTTAAAGGCATCATCATCGCAATGGCCTTGCCAGACGGCTTGAATGGTATCGCGCAGGCGCGGCTCCAATTCGTCCAGGGCCTCGGTGTCCATCCCGTCATTTTCCAAAACCATGTCGTGGATGAACACGGCTTTGCCGTCCGCCCGCATCACATCAAAGGTGGATTCTTCAATGACGTGAAACCCCATATTTTCCAGCAAAGGCACGCGGCGCGACAGGGGAACGGCGCTCTCCAAATGGAACAGTTTCAGGTGAAGATGGCTGTCATGCCCTTTGTCGGAGGCGTAAAAATCAAGGCCGATCTGGCCTGCATTTTCCAAATCCTCCAATTGTTCCACATCATAGCCAGCCTGCTCCGGGGCCACCTTTTCCTTGTAGGCGAGGGAAAAGCTGTGACCCAATTTGCGGGCCGCGGCCATCTCAAAACGGTCTTCCCAGGTTCGCGTGATGCGGGTGACAGCGTCTTCCAAGTCACTTTGGTCCACTTCAGGCGTTTTGCCGCCGGTGCGCCCGATGATGAATTGCACGCGGGTGAGGCCGTTTTCCAAAAAGGTGGGGAAGAAGGCGGAGAGATAGCCGTCATAGGCTTTTTCTAAATGGGCACCCATTTGCTGGCGCACGCTGGTGTCATAGCGGTCCCGGGGCACATAGGTGAGAACTGAAACAAAGCGGTCGAATTTATCCACGCGGGCCAGGACGCGAATGCGGGGCCGCTCCTCCAGTTTGGCGGCGCTTTGGGCAAAGCGGGCCAGCATATCCGTATCCAGCTGGAACAACTCATCCCGGGGCCAGGTTTCCAGAATGTTGATAAGCGCCTTGCCGGAATGGCTTCGAGGGTCCGCTTCAACCTGTTCCAACACGGCGTGGGCCTTGTGGCGCAAAAGCGGGATGGAAAGGACGGACTTTGTATAGGCCGTGGAGGTGAACAGGCCCACCACGATCAATTCGCCCTCCAGCTTACCATCGGCTGTGTAACGCTTCACCCCAATATAATCCAGGTGATTGCGGCGGTGGACCAGTGAGCGCACATTGGCTTTGGTGATGATGAGGGGGTCTTCTGAGAACAGAAAACTTCGAATTTCCGGCGTCAAGGTTACAGGTTTGCCGCCGCGCGTCATCAGCACCATCTCTTCATCGCGCAAAACGCCCAGGGCCGTGTCCGCTACCGGTTCCAATTTGCCGGATTTGCGGGTGCCTTTGTAAATGTAATCGCGCATGCCCAGCAGGGTGAAATTATTGTCCGACAGCCATTCAAGAAACTGCACGCTTTCGGCAATGGTCTGGCTGGGCAGGGGCGGTGGGGTGACGCGAAAGTTGATGATGGCTTTTTCCAGCCGCAACAGCATGGGTTTCCAGTCATCGGTCACCAAAACGATCTGCTGTTGAATATGGGTCAATTGCTTTTCGAGGCGCTCGCGCTCGTCTGCATCGGTACCGCCGGCGATCACCACCATCACCGATTTTTCCTCAATGATGGGATGGGCCACGAGGTGAATGTCCAATCCCTGATGGGTGATCTGTGCCAGCGTGGAGTCCACAATGAAAGGGCGGTTGCCCATGGTGAGCGCAACAATTGTGTGGGGGTTTTGCGTATCCGTGGCCTCCACCGAAACGTTTTGATTGCCCTTAAAAGCCTTTTCGCCAGTATCTACGGCATGGGCGAGGACAGCCGTATCAACACCGGTGACATCTTCAGCCGGGGCCGAGGCCAGAAGCCGCTTGGCAAAAGCGTTGATCGGTTTTTGTCGGGATTGAGGCAAGGTCGCGATGGCTTTTTTGAGGGCATCGGCGATGGCGGGGTCGAGTGGGCTGGCCATGGGGGGCGACCTTGTGAGACTGTGGGCCGGACAATATCAGGCAAACAAATGGATGGGGTTTATGCAAGAAAAAGCAGCCATTGCTCTTAAAATTGATCGTGAAACGCCGATTTCTGAGAAAACCGAGGCCTATTTTGCCCTGTGCGAAGAGAAACTGGGCATGGTGCCCAACGTGTTGAAGGCCTATTCGTTCAACGAAACCAAGCTGCGGGCGTTTACGGACATGTATAACGATCTGATGTTGGGGGACTCGCAGCTCACTAAATTGCAGCGGGAGATGATCGCTGTGGTGGTCTCTTCCGTAAACAAATGTTTCTACTGCCTCACTGCCCACGGGGCTGCCGTGCGCCAGTTGTCGGGTGATCCGCGATTGGGAGAGTTGATGGTGATGAACCACCGGGTGGCGAACCTGCCCGCTGATGAACGGGCCATGCTGGATTTTGCCGACAAACTCACCCGGGCGCCGGAAATGATCGTGGAGAGCGATCGGCAGGACTTGCGGGATGCTGGCTGGAGTGACCGTGCCATTTGGGACATTGCGTCGGTGGCCGCGTTCTTCAGCATGACCAACCGCGTGGCCAGCGCCACCGATATGCACCCTAATAAAGAGTACCACGCGCAGGCGCGCTAAAGAGTTGGTCTCGACTTAGAAATATGATCGTCATCCTCGGCCACCGTGCCGAGGATCCGCAGACTTGCTAGTGCATTGGATGACTGTGTTGGTTGACAGCTTTCGCGCGCCAACGCACCCTTCGACGGGAGGACGATATTGCAGATCGTTGGGTCGGAGCCCAAGGATGACGACGTAAAGATATGGATTTGCACTAAGCCGATTTCAGCAGTGGTGCGGGGGTGCGCAGTTCTACCGGATTGGCGGCGGTGCCGATCCAAAGGTCCAGAAAATCATCCAGCCACTGACTTACAGGTGCATCGTGCAGCAGTCGGCCTTCGAGATGTTGCTTGCGGTTTTGTGCGCCGGGAAGGGACATGCGTTCGGCCCCTTTGACGGACCAGCGGCACATCATCGCCAGTGTTAACTCCGTATGGAATTGGACACCGAAGGCGCGTTCCCCATAGCGGAAGGCTTGGTTGGGATAGGTCTCACCCCGGGCCAGCAGGGTCGCGCCATGGGGTAAATCGAAGCCTTCCCGATGCCATTGGTAAATCATAGGGGGCCAGTCCAGCAGGGCCTCGCCCTCCGGTGTGGGGTAAAGCGGATAATAGCCCACTTCAACCTGGCCTTCCGGGTGAAACTCCACCTTGCCACCCAGATGGCGGACCAGTTTTTGCGCACCCAGACAGATGCCCAAAAAGGGGCGGTTTTCGCGCAGGGGCACCGCCAGCCAATCCGTTTCCCGTTTCACAAATTCTTCCGGGTCATTGGCGCTCATGGGTCCGCCGAACATGACGGCACCGGCGTGTTCGTCGAGGGTTTCAGGCAATTGGTCGCCCAGAGGCGGGCGGCGAATGTCCAAATCAAAACCCCGTTGCACCAGCCGCTGCCCCACACGCCCGGGTGTGGAGGTTTCCTGATGTAAGATAATGAGAATAGCGGGTTTTTGTCGGACAGGCATGGTTCTTATATGCCGCCCTGTGCCTGACGGTGCAAGATAGGCCTATGCGCCCTCGCGCCGCGCTAATACGCGCTGTTTCAGGGCCATCCGGTCCCGGCCCAAAACCCCCAGCAGTTCTGCCGTGCGCCACACCACGTTATCTTCAAACTCGTGGACGGTGCCGTCGGCATAGACCATCTCCCACAGGTCCTCCACAAGAGCGAGCCGCTCCTCTTCGTTCATTTGCTGTTTGAGCAGGCTGGTGAAGGCGTAGAGATCGATGGCCTGCGCCTGTCGCTCTCGGGCCTCTGCGGCAAGCGCGTCGGCTTGGGCGGAGGAGACGGCATAATGCTCTTCCAAAATGGCATGGAGGCGGGCGTCTTCCTCCGGCTTGATTTCCCCATCGGCGGCGATGACGTGGACCATGAGCACGGCGGCGGCGAGGTTTTTGTCCAGTGCTGGCGCATCCGCTTCCACCGGGGATTGTTCACCGCTGAAAAATTGTTTGATCTGGTCGAGCATACTGATCCCCATATTGGTGGTTGCTTGCTGTCTTTTTTGCGAGGCGGCCCCTGCGGTCCTGTTGGTGGCGCTCCCAATCTTGCCTTAATATGGCTTTTGCAACAGCAGGTTCAACGAGGCGCGCCCCCATGGCTCCCCTGGAAACCCATTCCACACTCGCCTCCCGTTTGATGGCGGAATCAGATGCCCGGGCGGAAGCTTTGATTGGCCTTGCGCGGATGTTTGTATCCGCCACCCTGTTTTTAACCGTGGCGGCTGTGCTGCTGCAGTTGCCTCCAGAGATACAAGCCCTCCGGGGGCACGCCCTCCACGTGGCCCTTGGGGTGACTGCGAGCTATTTTATGCTGGGCGTCCTGTCCCTGCTCATTTCACGGTCCCGCCGATACAGGCCCGCATGGGGCTTGGGTTTTGCGCTCTTTGAAGTGGTTTTGGTTTTGCTGAACATCTACGCCAATATCAATGCGCCCCACGCCAATGCCCTGTTTGCCTTGGCCAGCCCGCTGATCTTGATGGTGGCCATCGTTCTTGTCCTTCAGGTCCTGCGGTATCGGTTGCTGATTCACACCACCGTGTCCGTGCTTTTGCTTTCAGGCACGCTGGCGCTGATTTTGGTGGGCGGACAAACGGAGACGGTCTCAGATGATTTCATTGCCGAAATTGTGGGCCTCTACAGTCTGCCCCCCAATATGGTGCGCATGGTCATGTTTGCTGTGCTGGCCACCATTGTGGGCGTGGCGATCTGGCGGTCCCGCCGTCTGATGGAGCGCATTGCGACGGAGACCGAGGCCTTGCACGACCGCAATCGCTTTTTGCCCCGGGAGCTTACGGAGGCGCTGGATGATGGTGATCTGGAACGATTGCGGCGGGGCGAGGAGCGGGATGCGGTGATCCTGTTTGTGGATATGCGCGATTTTACCGGCCTTTCTGAACGCCTGGGACCAGCCGAAACGGCAGCCCTGCTGACCCATTACCGTGCAGCTGTGACCAAGACCGTCACCGACCATGGTGGTGTGGTGGATAAATTTATTGGCGACGGGGTCATGTGTTCCTTTGGCCTGAAATGCTCGTTGGATGAAGCGGCAGTTCAGGCTGTGGCGTGCGCCAAAGCCATCGTTGCAGGCAGTGGTCAAAAGCTGGGCAAGGACAATCCCTCCTATTCCATCGTCTGCGCCATGGCCTGCGGTCCTGTGCTGGTGGCCGCTGTTGGCGATGAAAACCGCCTGGAGTTCACGGTTATCGGCCCCCCGGTGAACCGCGCCGCACGGGTGGAAACCTTCGCTAAAGAGAAGAACCTTGATGTGGTGATTACGGGCGAAATTTTTGCCATGCTTGGGCAGCACGACCAAGACTGGCAAGACCTTGGCCACCACCCCTTGAAGGGCGAGGCAACGCCGACAAGGCTGTTAGCGCTGGCATAGGGGAACGCTTTGAAGGTGGAAGGTTCAGCTTATTGGCTGCAAACGGTGTAGCCAGGTTTGATGAAATCCCTCAACCATAGCCACATCTGACGCAGACGGCGGGCCCAGACGACCGGCTTTGCCATCAAACTGTTTGAAGCCATCGTCAATAAAGGAAGCAATGGTGGGCGGCACCTTGCCGTTTCCCAATTCCCGGGTTTCAGCCTTGGCTTTGACCAGCATGCCAATGTCACCGCGCAGGACTTCGTCCAGTTCAACACCGTCAAGCAATGTCTGAAAGTGCATGGGTGGGAAGCGGGCCGTGGGATTTTCGTCCAGCCATTTGAGCGCCACCAGAGGGCGCAGGATATAGAAGAGTTTTTTAAGCGGCAGTTGCGCATTTTCCCCAGCAACCCGGGCGCGCATGGAAAGGGCTAGTCGTCGGTAGTGATGCTGCATGGCAGAACGGTTTACGACTTCGTGCGTCAAGGCCAGCGCGGCCTTCTGAAAGTCTGAATTGCCGCGATAGATGATGGGCGATGTGAGCCATTCCAAAATGACGGCGTTGCCCTTGAGCAAGAGACGGAGGGCTTTCGATAGCTCCCAGCCGCCCACATCCAAAACAGCGTCTAAAGGGGTTTCAATGACATCGCGTTTTGGGAAAAGGGCTGTCATGTGGCGCAGTGGGCGCACATAGATAAAACGGCAATCATAATCGCTGTCGGGCGAGGGGAACCCCCACGCCCTGCTGCCCGATTCAATGGCCCATGGGATGATGACCGGCTCATCGCGTATTAGATTTTCGAGGCGAGTGTCGATTTGCGCCACCACCGACCCATCCATGGAGGGGGCGATGGTCCGCGTATCAAAATCGATCAATCCCGCCGTTCTACTATCATCTTTTTGATTTCTGCGATGGCCTTGATTGATTTCAGACCCTTGGGGCAGGCTTGGTGTGCGGTTCATAGCCCAGCCCGAAGGGCGTTTATCATCAATTCCATTATGGACTGTGCCCTAGACCCGCCGTTCCACCATCATCTTTTTGATTTCTGCGATGGCCTTGGCGGGGTTCAAACCCTTGGGACAGGCTTGGGCGCAGTTCATGATGGTGTGGCAGCGGTAGAGACGGAACGGATCTTCCAGATTGTCCAGGCGTTCGCCTGTCGCTTCATCCCGGCTATCAATGAGCCAGCGATAAGCTTGTAGCAGGGTTGCCGGCCCCAAATAGCGATCGCCATTCCACCAGTAGGAGGGGCAGGAGGTGGAACAGCAGGCGCATAGAATACACTCGTACAGGCCATCCAGCTTTTCGCGATCATCCGGAGACTGACGCCATTCTTTTTCCGGCTTGGGCGTGACGGTCTTGAGATAGGGTTCAATGGAGCGGTGCTGGGCGTAGAAATTGGTCAGGTCCGGCACAAGGTCTTTCACCACCGGCATGTGGGGCAGGGGGTAGATTTTGATGGCCCCGGACACTTCATCCATGCCTTTGGTGCAGGCCAAAGTGTTGGTGCCGTCGATGTTCATGGCGCAAGAGCCGCAAATGCCTTCGCGGCAGGAGCGGCGGAAGGTGAGCGTGGGGTCGATGTTGGATTTAATCCAGATCAACGCATCCAGCACCATGGGGCCGCAATCATCGGTGTTCACCGTATAGGTGTCGATGCGGGGATTGCCCTCATCATCTGGCGACCAACGGTAAATCTTGAATTCTCGGGTTGCCTTATCGGATGAAAGCGGTGTGTCGGACGCGATCTTGGTCCATACTTTACCGTCTTCAATACGCGAGTTTTTAGGCAGGCTGAGTTCGACCACGCGCAGACTCCCATGCACGATGCAATTTTGAGTGATAATTAGCCCTGCGCATGGGAGAGCGCAAGCGTAACCATGGTCGCATTAGGCCGCTAGGGGCAAATGCGGGGGGCCGTAAAATCAAACTTTGGGGCGCGCTTTCACAGCATCGTTGAAGAGCGATTTGCTTTATTTCTGCAAAAATACTGTGAAAAAACCTGGGTGTGGAATATTAACTAATAAAAATCATCGCTGGGCAATATTTTCTTGTCAGCTTGCGCTCCCAAGAAAAGCGGGGCGATCTTATGAAACGAGCGAAATCTTTTGGTGTGCGGGGCCTTAGCCCGGAAGAACGGGCGGCTGCCAACCCCTATTGGGGGCAAAAAGTGCCCATGGGCGGCATGATCTCCCCCGGCCTACATCGAGGCATGCAGACTGTTGCGGGGTCCAGCAGTTGGGGCATGAGCCTGGACGAGGGCCTGCGCCGGTTCATGTTGAATGTCTATAATTACATGATGCTGGGCCTTGTCGTGACGGCCATTATGGCTTTTTTCACCTACCATTCAGCTGTGACTACCGATTTATCACAGGCTGCTGTTTCAGAGGCGGGCGTGGCTCTTGCGCTCAATGACACGGAATATCTGACGCCTTGGGGGGTATGGCTTTATTTGACGCCCGTCAGCTATGTCATTTGCTTTGGACCGCTGGCCGTCCTTCTTTTTGCCGGAGGCGTGTTTCGCAATCTCGACTTCGTGCCCTCCATGATTGTCTATATGATTGTAGCAGCCTTGATCGGCGTTTCGTTTGCCACTTTGGCCTTTTGTTACACGGATAGTAGTATCACCCGCGTGTTTTTCGTCACCGCAGCCACTTTTGGGTGCCTGTCCCTCTTCGGGTACACCACGCGAAAAGACCTTTCCGGCTGGGGCTGCTTTTTGTGGATGGGATTTTTTGGCCTGCTTGTGGCCATCATCGCCAATATTATTTGGCCCTCGGACATGCTGCAATTTACCATCAGCGCGGTGGGCGTGATCGTTTTTGCGGGCTTTACGGCCTATGACACGCAGATGATCCGCGATGCTTATCGCAGCGATCTGACCGAGGATAAGCTGCATGCGCTCGCTTTAAATGGCGCGGTCGATCTCTATCTCGACTTCATCAACCTGTTCCGCTTCCTGATGACGTTTCTTGGCGAAGAGGAATAGGATTCAGTTTCAGCTTCAAAAAGGCCCCCTGCGCAACAACGCAGGGGGCCTTTTTTATGCGCGGCTCAATTATGGCTTGATGGCCGCGCCCATAAAATTATCGAGCGCGCCGCCCATTTTCTTCAGCGCTTCATCGGCGGTGACGCCGTGGCGGGCTTTGAAGGTTTCCGGAGCCAGGGCCGCCAGTTTTGTGGTGCCATTGTCAGACCATACCAGCACACGGATGGGCAAATCATGGGCCGCCATGGGGCTGGATTTCATGATGGGCGTACCCAGTTTGGGATTGCCGAAAATGACCAGTGTTGCTGGAGCCATTTCAAGACCGGCCTTCTTCGCGCCCGCCTGATGGTCCACGACGGCAGATAAAGTAGCACCGGCTTTTTCGATGGCGGCAGTGAGGCGTTTAACGGTGGAGGCCACATCGCTAGGGCTTTGCGCCGTGATCCAACCATTTTCAATTTTTGTGTGGCCATCGGCGCGGGCCGTGTTGAGGGGCGCGACGAAGGTGGTCAGGGCAAAGAAGGTGGTGAGAAAGAGTTTACGCATAAGATTGGGTTCCTGTGATTGATACTCACAGAACCGATCCTAAGTGCGACTGTTCCTCACGGGCAGTCACACTGTGGTGACGCCGACGTCCAATGTGTTTTCCACTCAATCATCATCCATGACGATGGCGCCTGCCATGTCATTGTTTTCCTCAATGCGCAGCATACGAATATCGCGCACCGCTGGCGTAAACCATGGAAATTTCTTCGCCATTTTTTGCACGGTTGTTACGCAGTTCACCGCATTGATCGTATCATCACCGAAATAAGTGCTGCCCTGCATCCACTCAAAACCGCGGGCGGTTAGGTAGCGGCGGATGTCTGAATAAGCGTTGTTGGGCGAATTGCCGTCATAAACTTCGCTGAGGATTTGGGTGTCGAGGTCAAACACCACAGCATACATAGATCCGCCCTTCCCAGCGCTGTTATGACCAAGCCGGGACACGGGTTTTAATAAACCCGCGCCTTTGGCTTAATGTAGCTCACCTCGTTGGACATGGTGTACGTATGCACCGGGCGGTCATCGAGACGGATTTTTTTGTTCTCCACGTCTGCGTAAGCCAGGGTGTGGTGCATCCAGTTTTTGTCGTCGCGCTCGGGGAAGTCCTCATGGGCGTGGGCACCGCGGCTTTCCTTGCGGTTTTGGGCGCTGTCCATGGTCACCACCGCCTGGGCGATGAGGTTGTCATATTCCAGCGTTTCGATGAGGTCTGTGTTCCAGATGAGGCCGCGATCCTGCACGGAAATGTCGTCGGACCCGCCCCAGACTTTGTGGATTTTCTCATGGCCTTCATCGAGAATTTCGCTGGTGCGGAAGACGGCGCAGTTGGACTGCATAGCTTCTTGCATGTCATCGCGCAGTCGTGCTGTCGGCGTGCCGCCATCGGCGTGGCGGAATTTGTCCAGACGGGCCAGAGCGTTCTCGCCCGCATCGGCGGGCAGCGGCGCGTGGGCGGAGCCGGGCTGCACGGTGGCTTCGCAGCGCATGCCAGCCGCGCGGCCGAACACCACGAGGTCGATGAGTGAGTTGGAACCCAGACGGTTGGCCCCGTGGACGGACACACAGGCCGCTTCCCCCACAGCCATAAGGCCGGGCACCACATGGTCCGGATTACCGTCCACCTTGGTGAGCACTTCACCGTGGTAGTTGGTGGGAATGCCGCCCATATTATAGTGGACCGTCGGAATGACGGGGATAGGCTCTTTGGTAACGTCCACGCCCGCGAAAATCTTGGCGGATTCGGAAATACCGGGCAGGCGTTCGGCCAAAAGTTCCGCATCCAGATGGTCCAGATGCAGGTAAATATGGTCACCCTTGGTGCCAACGCCCCGGCCTTCGCGGATTTCCATGGTCATGGAGCGGGATACCACATCGCGGGATGCCAGGTCTTTTGCGGAGGGTGCATAGCGCTCCATGAATCGCTCACCTTCGGAGTTGACGAGATAGCCGCCTTCGCCCCGTGAGCCCTCGGTAATCAAACAACCTGCCCCATAGATGCCGGTGGGGTGGAATTGCACGAATTCCATATCCTGCAAGGGTAGACCGGCCCGCAGCACCATGGCGTTACCATCACCCGTGCAGGTGTGGGCGGAGGTGCAGGAGAAATAGGCGCGGCCATAGCCGCCTGTGGCCAAAATCACTTTGTGAGCGCGGAAGCGGTGCATTTCGCCCGTGGCCATATCCATGGCGACCACGCCCCGGCAGGCACCATCTTCCATGATTAGGTCGATGGCGAAATATTCGATGTAGAATTCCGCGTCGTATTTTAGGCTCTGGCCATAAAGCGTGTGCAGCATGGCGTGGCCGGTACGGTCTGCCGCGGCGCAGGTGCGCTGGGCGGGCGGGCCTTCACCATATTCGGTGGTCATGCCGCCAAAGGGCCGCTGGTAGATTTTGCCCTCTTCCGTGCGGCTGAACGGTACGCCGAAATGGTCAAGCTCATAAACGGCTTTGGGGGCCTCGCGGCACAGATATTCAATAGCGTCCTGGTCGCCCAGCCAGTCGGAGCCTTTAACCGTGTCATACATGTGCCACTGCCAGGTGTCCTTGCCCATATTGCCCAGCGATGCGGCCACGCCGCCTTGGGCGGCCACGGTGTGGGAACGGGTGGGGAAAACCTTGGTGATGCAGGCGGTTTTCAAACCGGCCTGGGCAGCACCCAGCGTGGCGCGCAGGCCAGCGCCGCCAGCGCCGACAACACACACATCCACCGTGTGGTCGATGAATTCATAAGCCCCTTTCAAACCGTGGGAGCCGTTCAT
Source organism: Pseudomonadota bacterium (assembly GCA_039198355.1). Taxonomy (GTDB): domain Bacteria; phylum Pseudomonadota; class Alphaproteobacteria; order Rhizobiales; family Rhizobiaceae; genus Pseudahrensia. The sequence continues at coordinate 23,864 of JBCCTO010000027.1, read as the reverse complement.
TTTTTCCGAACCGTTCGTAGCAGTAGCCAAAAGGTCAGCCTCCAAAAGCAAGTTTCAGCAACGCGAAGCCGCAAATGGCGGCCATGGCGATGGCAAAGAATGTGTTGGCGATAAGCAGCAATTTGCCGTTCACCCCATGCACGTAGTCTTCAATAACAACCTGCATGCCAAGTTTCATATGATAGAAAGCCGAGCCGAGCACCATGAGCATAATGATCGCAACCCAGGGCTTGGCGAGATAGGCCACCACTTCCTGATAAGAAGCGCCGTTGAGCACAATCAACACCCAGATGAAAAACCCGATGAGGGGTATGTTGGCGATGGCTGTGAGGCGCTGCCGCCAGAAATGCTCTGTGCCTTCTTTAGCGGAGCCGAGGCCCCGAACGCGGGAAAGGGGCGTGCGCATATCGTTTTGCATGGTCATGAAAACTCTCCCCTAGCTCATTTGCGCGGCGTAGCCGACGATCCAGATGAGGACGGTGAGCACAAACGCCACCACCGGCTGGGCGATGGCCATTTTGGTGGTGAGGGTCTTTTCCAGCGCCTTGCCTGTGTCTTGCACCAGATGTTTCATGCCCCCCAGCATGTGCTGCATGAGGGCGAACGTGTAGGCAAACAGGATGAGACGCCCAATTAAAGAGCCGAAGACCCAACTGGCCGTGGCATAGGCCTCTGGGCCGGAAGCGGCAGCCAGCAGCCACCAAGCCACCAAAATGGTGCCGAAATAAAGCGCCGACCCCGTGATGCGATGCATGATGGACATGACCATCGTCGGGATGGGTTTATAGATGGAAAGGTGCGGCGAGAGGGGACGCGGTTTGACGGCGCCTGCGGACGGGAGTGTTTCAGACATGGTATGCGACAGAGGCTCCGTTCTGTTCCGGGACATGTTGCCATTTTGCAACCTCTTTGGAAAGGTTCAAAATGACCGCATGGGACGTGCCGTCGTTTTTGTTGCACCCTTTGGAAGAGAGCAAGGCCAAAAATGTCGCTTCGCGTCACCTTTTAGTGGCATCTCGGGGGCGTTGCTCACTGAAAGGTGAGGAAAGGTGTGAGGTATTCCCCACAAACGCGCCTTAGTGCTGGGTCAACCCATAATTGGTCACGCCTGGAACCGGATCGGGATGGTTCTGCGTTTCAAATGTGAAAGATACGACTAGAAAAGGACTTCGCCATGGCCCGTCACTCTTCTCGCATTGCGCTGCGTGCTGCTGCTGCCTTGCTCGCCACAGGCACCATGTTTGCCGCGCCCGTTGCCCATGCCGCCCAGGAACAAGCCATTTTCGCCGGTGGCTGCTTTTGGTGCATTGAAAAGGATTTTGAAAAAGTAGAGGGCGTGACCGATGTGGTCTCCGGCTACACGGGGGGCACCAATGCAAACCCCACGTATAAAAACCACACCAAGTTTGGCCACCGGGAAGTGGTGCGCATTACCTATGACAGCACCAAGGTGAGCTATGCCCAATTGCTGGATATGTTTTGGCGCTCGGTGGACCCAACGGATGCGGGTGGGCAGTTTTGCGACCGGGGCGGCTCTTACACAACCGCCGTTTACGCGCTGGATGGTAAACAGCTGGAAACGGCCCAAAAGTCCAAAAAAGCGGCCAGCGCATCGCTGGGCAAGGCGTTTGCCACGGATGTTGTGATGGCTCAGCCTTTCACCGAGGCGGAGAACTATCACCAAAACTACGCTTCCAAGAACCCCATTCGTTACACCTATTATCGGCGCGCGTGTGGTCGAGATCGGGGCGTGAAAAAGCTGTGGGGCGATCAGGCTTATCTGGGCATAAAGAAATAACAGCGCCCTTGCTGTTACTAGCGTTAACCAAAGGTGAAAGATAATGGCGCCTTTGGTGACCGCGACTCGCCCTTTCATCTAAATTTGGCCATATTACACTCTCGTTTACCTTAACGAGACAAAACTACCGCGCTTGCTTTATGGTTAGCGGGCGGTATGTGGCGCGGGTGATGGGTGTTTGGACCACAAACCTCGCGTGTATTATGAGTAAAAGCGAGGGGCAAACCTGTGACCCATGTGATTTCTAAAATGACTGGTGGCACTGCATGTAAAGGCGGTGGCTTGGCCAAAGTGGCTTTGGTTTTGCTGGCCGGTGCGGTCATGGTGAGTGGCTGCACCCGCACTTCACCCTTCTCCCAAGGACAGGTGGCCGTGCAGCAGCCCCAGCCCGCGCCGCTACAACCGGCGCCCCAGCCTTCCGTTAAAGAAGGGCAATTGGCGCCAGTCACCCGTGAGCCCACTCCGCCGCCACAATCAACCGAACTGCCTGCACCGGAACCTGTGCCCGCAGCACCCAAGCCGGAGCCTGTGCAAGTGGCTTCTGCAGAGTCCAGCGGCCAGCCTGTGACCCGGCAGGCCCTGGTGGGCGCTTGGACGGTGAGCACCGGTGCCGCCAATTGCCAGCTCTTTCTGGCGTTGACCAAATGGTCGGGCGGGTTTCGCGCCGCGCCGAGGGGTTGCGGTGCAACGGGCATTAAGGACGTGGCCGCGTGGGATGTGAAGGGCAACCAAGTCGTGCTGGTGAGCAATAGCGGCCAGACATTGGCGTCCCTCAGCCGCACGGGGGAAGAGCGTTACAATGGCTCCGTGAATGCGGGCGGATCCATCACCTTTAGTCGATAGCGGCTTTACGGCGGCGCAAGCCCCGGTCACAGTTTGTGTGTGAATTCCACCGTTTGAAACGGGTCTGCCGTGACCGATAAGCCCTCTACGGTTGCCGAACAGGTTCAGCAGCGCATCGATATGGGTCAGCTCATAGCTGATCCTACCCAAAGTGCCACAATCGCTGCGCTGGACGATCTGTTGCACCAATTGCGCAGTCCAAGCATCGCCAATAAAAAGAGCGCGTTGGGCTGGTTGTTTGGGAAGAAAAAACTGGTCTCCGCTGGCCCGGTGGGCCTTTATCTGTGGGGCGGGGTGGGGCGCGGCAAATCCATGCTGATGGATCTGTTTTACGCCCTAGCGCCCACGCAACCCCGCCGACGGGTGCACTTTCACGCCTTTATGCAGGATGTTCATGGGCGCATTCACGCTTGGCGAAAGGTGCAGAAGACGGCGAAAGCCCGCTCCGCTGACCCAATCCCGCCGCTTGCAGATGAATTGGCCAGCGAAGCGCAACTCCTCTGTTTTGATGAATTCGCGGTCACCGATGTGGCCGATGCTATGATTCTGGCGCGCCTGTTCACCAGCCTGTTTGAGCGGGGGGTGACGGTGGTGGCCACCTCCAATGTGGCCCCGGACCTGCTCTATAAGGACGGCCTGAACCGCTCTTTTTTCCTGCCCTTCATTGACTTGGTTAAAACCCGCATGGATGTCATTGAATTGGTGTCCGATAAGGACCACCGCATGTCCATCTTAGCGGGCAGCCCGGTCTATATGATCGGTGATGACTGTCATGGGCGGTTTAACGCTCTGTGGCAGCAAATGGTGGGCACCTCTCCCATTGAGCCCGCTGTTGTGGAACAGGCCGGTCGCCAACTGGCCTTTGAGCGTACCTGCGGTGGCTTACTGCGCACGGATTTTGCCCGCCTTTGCAAACAGCCCTTGGGCGCGGGGGATTATCTCGCCATCACTGCCCGTTTCCACACATTGTTCTTGGAAGCCGTGCCCATCATGGAACATGGGGACCGCAATGCGGTGAAGCGGTTCATCGCGCTGGTGGATACGCTTTATGAGGCGGGCAACCGTCTCATCGTGGAAGCGGAAGCGCCGCCGGACGGGCTTTACCCCGTCACCCACGGCACCGAAGCCTTCGAATTTCAGCGGACCATTTCGCGCCTGTCAGAAATGCAGGGGGCCGACTGGGGACGAGATAAAGCCTAATCTTCGCCTGCTTTTGACTTCAATACATAGTCCGCCGCCTCCCTGCGGTTTTCGAAAATGTGGGGCTGGATGGAGCGGTTTTTCAAATCCTGCCCTAGCTTTTGGCGCATGAAGGCGGAGGTCGTGTAGCGAGTGGCGGTGAGGTAATAGTCATACTCCAACTGGCCCGCCACATTGGCAAATTTCGTTGCCATTTTAGGCGCGATGGAAATGCCGTCATAGTTGGAGACGAGGTTCACCTTGCCCGGCAGGGCCTGGAAGAACGTGTTCAGACCCTTGGAAAAAGCGTCTAGCTCTTCATCATTGTCGATATGCAGGCCGGAGAGATTGGCGAAGACAATGTTTTGCTCTGCATCAAAATAGAGGCGGTCGGTGAGGGGGATATCCAGCAGGCGTTTGCGCAGGCCCATGGGGCGGTCTTCAAAAATGCAGGCATCCATCAGTTTGGGACTATCGATGATGGGTTTGAAATCCATCTGGTCGAGAATGTCCGGCTCCATGTCGATGCCGGGCGCCACTTCTTCTAGCCGCAAACCGCCTTCTACCAGACGGAAGACGCAGCGCTCCGTCACGTAAAGCACTTCCTGGCCCTGTTGCGCCCCATAGGCACCATTGAAGGTGATTTGCTCCACCTGTTCGATGAGCTTGCGGTTGCGGCCCTCGGAGACGATGCGCATCTTGCCGTCTTCGATGGCCACTTTCAGACCGCCTGCGGTGAAGGTGCCCACGAAAATGACTTTGCGGGCATTTTGGGAAATGTTGATGAAACCGCCCGCACCCGCGAAACGGTCCTTGAAGCGGGAGACGTTCACATTCCCCTGCGCGTCCGCCTCCGCCATGCCGAGGCAGGCCAAATCCAGCCCGCCGCCATCGTAGAAATCAAATTGCTGGTTGGTTTGGATCACTGCATCGGCGTTGATGGCGGCGCCGAAATCGAGGCCCGATTGGGGTACGCCCCCAAGAATCCCGGCCTCTGTGGTCAGCGTGATGGTGTTGATGACGTTCTCTTCGTTCGCCACGGCGGACACGCCTTCCGGCATGCCGATCCCCAAATTGACGACACCGTTCACCGGCAATTCCATGGCCGCGCGGCGGGCGATGATTTTGCGCTGGTCCAGCGCCATGGGGCGTACCTCTGCCACGTCCGCTTTCATGCGGCCGGAAAAGGCGTGGTTATAGGCGGTGGCGAAGGTTTGCATGTGCTCGTCGCGCTCGGAAACGACGATGCAGTCCACCAGATTGCCCGGCACGGCCACCGCTTTGGGGTCAAGAGAGCCTGCGGCGGCGATGCGCTCCACCTGGGCGATGACAAGACCGCCGGAGTTTTTGGCGGCCATGGCGATGGGCAGCATGTCGAGGGTGAGCGCCTCGCGCTCCATGGTGATATTGCCCAGCCGGTCCGCCGTGGTGCCACGGATGAGCGCCACATCCACGGGGATGGCGTGGTAGAACAGCCACTCCTCGCCGGCCAAATCTTTCAGTTCCACAAGCGGCTCGGTGGTTTCCGCATTGATGGCCCCACCGCCCTGGCGGGGGTCCACGAAGGTGTGCAGGCCCACTTTAGAAAACATGCCGGGCTTTCCCGCCGCAATGTCCCGGTACAGTTGGGAAATGCAGCCCAGCGGCAGGTTATAGGCCTGAATTTCATTGCGCATGGCCATGGCACCCAGTTTGGGCACGAGGGACCAGTGGCCGCCAATGGCCCGCTTGATGAGGCCCGGCATGGCGAGCCGGTTCAGCCCGGCGTCTTTCCCGTCTCCCGGGGCAGCGGCAAAAAGCAACGACAGGTCGCGCGGCATTTGATGGGCGCTGAAGCGGTCCTGCAACCCACGCAGCAGACATTCCGGCGTGCCGATCCCCACAAAACCCGCGACACAAACGGTGTCTCCCGTGGCAATGGTGGCAATGGCGTCTTCCAGCCGCACGACTTTGTCGACCATGATTTCCCCTCCCAAACTGTTTTTCCGCCCACGTTAGCCCCATTGAAAGAGGCACGTCATCCCCGACTTCTTGCTGGGGTGAGGGAGAAGGGGTTGCTCAACAGTTTCGTTCTTTAATGGGTGCAAAAATGGGTGGCCCCGTCTTCGCTTTGGGCTTCGCTGAAGTCTTCCAGTTTCGGGATGCGCCCAAAGGCAATTTTTGCGCCCAAATAGCCGCCGGGAATGTCCTGTTTTGGACCCAAGGAGACCGCCGCAGGGCCGTGGGTCGCGCGCAGGCGGTCCATAGTATCGCTGAGCAATTCCCATTTATGGCGGGATGGGGCTTGGCACGTTTGGTTCTGTTGGAAGGTGAAAAGGTCGCTTTGCACCTCATCTGTGCCCACCAGACCATGCAGAATGACGCTGGTGGATCGTGGCTTGAACCGGGCTTCCCGCCGGCCTTCTTCCAGCGCTTCTGTAAGAGCTTCAAGGAAAGTGTGGTCGTCGCGGGCGGCGGGAAAGGTGCATTCACGGCTCCAGCGCAGGGCTGCGGTGTTCTTGCTGCGATCGCTAAGACTGCGCACGCCGCGCACGCTTAAAGTCAGTTTTGTGGCACGCATGCCCGCCCGGCGCAGGCGTCGCCCGGCGCTGAGGGTGAGTTGGCGGGCGCAAATGGCCATTTTTTCATGGGTGCGCCAGTCGAAGGGCAACATGCGACTGTGGCCAAACATGCGCTTTTGTGTTTCGGGTCTTTCCACCCGGTGGCCGTGCAACCCGTTCCAAAACCGTTCGCCCTCAATACTGCCCCACAGGGCACGGGCCTGTTTGGGGCCAAGCGCCCAAAGCCCCGCGAAATCGTGCACGCCCGCTTTGGCCAAGCGCTTTTCGATGCCGGTGGAAACGCCGGGAATGTCTTTCAATTTCAAATTGTGGAGCCGCTGGGCAACATCTGCCATGGGCAGGGGGACGAGGCCGTTGGGCTTTTGCATTTCAGCGGCGATTTTGGCCAAGAGTTCGCTTTTGGCAATGCCGATGGAGCAGGTGAGCACGGGGCTGAACTCTCTTGCGAGAGCTTGTTTTATGCGCCGTGCAATGTCTTCCGCTTGCCGGGCCTCCGATGGCAAAAGCGTGCAGACCAATTCATCAATGGAGCGGACCTCTGCGATGGGCAGACAGGTCTCCACGACTTCGAGAATACGGTTGTGGAGGCGCACATAGGCATCGGGCCGGGCCACGACGAACACCATGTCAGGCACTTTTTTGCGCCCGTCTTCTATCCGATCCCCAAATTTCACGCCCCTTGCCTTGGCTTCCCGGCTGACGGCGATGCAGCCGGTATGGGGGGAATCCAGAGGAATGACACCCACAGGCTGTTCCCGCAGGGCAGGGTTAAAGTGCTGTTCTGCTGTGGCGAAGAAGCTGTCGAAGTCCAGATAGAGGTATTGGAAATCCCTGTGATCCATAGGTGGAAGAAGCCCTGGCAATGATTACGCGAAACTCCGATTTTATTAGAACATAATAGGAACAAATAGGAGTCATAATTGGCATTGCGTGCGCCTGAAATTTACTCAAAAGTGACGCAGGGGCCGTCCATGGCGGGAGCACATCAAGGGAAGGATGAGCCATGAAAACGCACACGCAGGTGGTGGTGATCGGCGGTGGCATTGCCGGATGTTCTGCGCTCTATCACCTTACACAAGAAGGCATAACCGATTGCATGTTGTTGGAGCGGGATGAACTGACCTCCGGCACCACATGGCATTCGGCGGCGCAGGTGACCAACTTCGGCGGCAATCAGACCATGGTGGGGCTGAAGACGCACTCCATCAATCTCTATCAGGAACTGGCCAACGACCCGGATTATCCCATCAACTATCACCATGGCACGGGCGGGCTGCGGCTGGCTTCCACGCAGGACCATCTGGACGGCTATCACCATTTCGTCTCCATGGCGAAGGGCATGGGGGCGGATTTCGAGGTGGTGGATGCGCAGGAGGCGCAGCGTCGTCATCCGCTCATTTCCACCGATAATCTGCTGGGCGCCCTGTGGGACCCCATGGATGGGGACATTGACCCAGCGCAATTGTGCCAAGCGTTGGCGCGGCGGGCACGCAAGGCGGGGGCGGAAGTCCATCGCTTTACGCCCGTCACAGGGCTTACGGAAAAGCCGGATGGGACATGGATCGTTCACACCGACAAGGGCGATATTGCTTGCGAAAGCGTGGTGAATGCGGGCGGTTATCGCTGCAATGAAATTGGGGCCATGATGGGGGTGGAGCATGCCGTGGCCTCCATGGAGCATCAATATATGCTCACGGGTCCGTTGCCGGAAATACAGGCGGTGAAGGCTGAGCGGGGCGATGATTTTCGCGTGCCGCTGCTGCGCTGCCCCACGGATGATTTCTACCAGCGGGCAGAAAAAGACGGTCTGCTGATCGGCTTCTATGAACAGGACTGCAAGACATGGGGGCTGGACGGTATCGACCCCAATTTCACCAATGCGCTCTGCCCCGATGATCTGGACCGGGTGGTGGATGTGATGGAAGGCGCCACCCGGCGACTGCCTTGTTTGGAGACGGCGGGCATCCATTCTGTAGTGAATGGGCCCATCACCTATACGCCCGATGGACTGCCGCTGGTGGGGCGTATTCCGGGCAAGCGCCATGCCTATTGCATCACGGGCCTGCGGGCCGGGTTGGGCGAGGGCGGGGGGCACGGCTGGCTGCTGGCGCAGATCATTGCCCATGGGGAGGCGTGCTATGACACATGGTGCCTGGATCCGCGCCGCTTCACCCGTTATGCCAATGTGGAATACACTGCGTTGAAGGCCATCGAAGATTATCAAAACGAATTTCGCTTCCACATGCCCCACGAACACCGCCCCGCCGGGCGGCCCATGAAGACCACGCCGCTCACCGACCGGTTGGCGGGACTGGGGGCGGAATTCGGCACGGTGAACGGGTGGGAGCGGGCGCTGTATTACAAGCCTTCGCCTGAGTTTACCGAGCACCATTCCTTCCGCTTTAACGAGACGTTTGACGTGGTGGCTGCTGAGGTGGCCCATGTGCAGAATCATGTGGGCATTATGGAAGTCTCCGGCTTCAACCGCTTCCAGATCACCGGCACAGGGGTGCATGACTGGCTGGATAGACTTTCCTGTAGTCGTATCCCGCGCAAAGCAGGCAAGGTGGGACTGGCCTATCTGCTCAACCATCAGGGCAATGTGAAAGGCGAAGCGACGCTGGCTAATCTGGACGATGAAACCGTCTGGTATGGGTCAGCCGCCGCTTCAGAATATCACGATATGGATTGGCTACGGGACCATTTGCCCGCCGATAGCGATATTCGCATCGAAAGCCTCACCAATACGCACACCATTTTGGTGCTCGCTGGGCCGAAATCCCGCCATGTGCTAACTGCCGCCGCACCGCGCACGGATTGGTCGAAAGAAGCGTTTGCGTGGCTCACCTGCCAGCGCGTGTTTATCGGCAATGCGGAAGCGGTGGCCATGGCGGTCTCCTTTTCTGGCGAATTGGCTTTTGAACTCCATATCCCCAACGAACAATTGAAACTGGCCTATGAGACGCTCTGGGCGGCGGGGCAGGCGTTCAACATCAAACCCTTTGGTGCCCATGCAACGGAATCCATGCGCATGGAGAAGGGCTATCGCCATTGGAAGGCTGATTTGATTACGGAGTTCAACCCGCTGGAATCGGGCCTCCATCGCTTCGTGCGCTGGGATAAGGATTATGTGGGCAAACAGGCGCTTGAGGCTATGAAAGATGAAGACCGGCGGCGGTTCGTGGCGTTGGAAGTGGAGAGCGATGGTGCCCCCGCCCATCCCGGCGACAGCATACTTGCCCATGGCAACGTGGTTGGCACGGTGACCTCTGCAGACTGGGGCCATCGCGTGGGCAAAAACCTTGCCTTTGGCTTTGTGGACCCCGGTGCTGCGGATGCCGAAGGGGGCTTAGAGGTGCAGACGGCGATTGGCCTTGTCGCAGCAAAACACACCGCTTTTGGGCTTTATGATCCTGATAACCTCAGGATACGGGGGTAAGGTTACGCCGAAGCGCGTTTGATGAGCGTGCCTTCAAAAAGCACTTCCTCGCGCGGCCCCTGCGGTCCCCCGTTTTCGATCATATGAACCAACGTCCCCACGCTGTGGCTGGCGATGTTTTTATAGTCCTGCGCCATGGTGGTGAGGGCCGGGCAGGTGAAGCGGGAAAAGGGGTGATCGTCATGGCCTGCCACACGAAACGTAGCCCCCTCTCGGCCCACCGTGTGGCCCAGCTCGTAGGCGGCGGCAATAAAGCCAATGGCCAGCCGGTCATTGCTGCAAAAAATGGTGTTTGACGGTAGGCTGCCCGATTGGATGGCTTTTTTGCCCTGCTCATAGCCAATCTGCTCAAAATCCCAGCCATCGCCTTCAATGCGGATGATCTTCGGTTCATGGCCTGCGTCTTCCATGGCTTTGATGTAAGCTGCGCGGCGCTTATTGGCGTTGGGGTTCACCGGTTTCATTTCAAACAAACAGGGGGGCTCGCCGCCGTCAGCCAGATAGTGGACCATGGCCGGGACGGACTGGAAATTGTCCGAGCCCACAAAGGCTGCCCCCACATCATCGATATTACTGTCGAACAGAACGGTGGGAATATCGTCCGTGAAACGCTCAATGCGGCTGCGGTTGGAACTGCGGCCCAGCGGGGCTAGCAAAACGCCCTTGGCATTCATGGAGCGGAGGGTGTCGAGGATTTCATTCTCCTGATCCACCCGGCCATGGGCGCTAAACAGGGTGGGGGCGAGGCCCTCCTCAATGCAGCGCGTTTCAACCGTGCGGGCGATTTCGGCAAAAAACGGATCGGTGAGATAGGGGACAACAATGCCCACAACGCCGGTGGATTTGCGGTTGAGATTGGTGGCAAAATAATTGGGCACATAATCCACCGTGTCCAAGGCTGTTTGGATACGGGAGCGGCTGCTCTTGCTGACGGTCTCCGGGTCCTGAAAATATTTCGACAGCGTGGGGCGGGAGACGCCGATGGTGGCGGACAATTGCTCCATGGTGCGAATTTTGGGTTTTTTCAATGTCATGCAGAAAACCCGCCTTTCGCCTTTACTGGTTCGGACGATTGCCGTTTACCGTTAAAACGGGAGCGCAAACGCCAAGATTGGTGCCCGACAATGGAACGGTGTGCGATGGGCTTTCAATACCCAAATTCTTCGGCCTGTAAAAACGGGGCTTGGAGCCGGGGGCTAACAATAGCGCTCCGGCCCCTTCCATTGGGCCTCGGAATAGCGGTCTCCATGGGTCCAGCCGATGGGCAAGACGCGCTCAATGTCGGCCACATCTTGTTGCGTCAATGATATCTGTGCGCCTGCCACCAATTCCTGCAAATGTTCCGCATGGCGGGTGCCGGGTATGGGGAGAATGTGTTCACCCTGATGCAGCACCCAGGCAATGGCCAGCGAGGCGGTGGCTACACCTTTGTCGGCAGCCAGCGCCCGGAACTTTGCGTTCATTTCCAAATTGCGGGAGATGTTGGGTTCCATGAAACGGGGGTTGGTCTTCAAAAACGGCATGTCTTGAACCGCCTCAAGATTATGAGGCCGATCGGTCAGGAAGGCGCGGCCCACGGGTGAGAAGGCGATCAGCGTGGTCCCCAATTCCGCGCAGGTCTGCACCAAACCCATCTCTGGTGAACGGGTGGCGAGGGAATACTCCGATTGCACCGCGGCAATGGGGTGGACGGCATGGGCGCGGCGCAGGGATGAGGGGGCGATTTCTGAAAAGCCAATGGCCTTCACTTTTCCCTCTTTGACGAACTGCGCCATGGTCTGCGTCACCTCTTCGATCTCAAAACGGGTGTCGCGGCGGTGGACGTAGTAAAGGTCCACAGCCTCCACATCCAGGCGCTTGAGACTGGCTTCCAGTGATTCCCGCATATGGGTTGGATCATTGTTGAGGCGTTGGTCCGGGTCGTCCGTGATGCCGACTTTCGTGGCAATGGTGAACGGATTTTCGCCGCCGCGGCGTTTTATCCACGTTCCAATCACCGTTTCCGAGCGGCCCATACCATAGACATTAGCCGTATCCACATGGGTGATGCCGTTTTCAAGGCAGGCATCAAGAATGGCCATGGAGCCTTCATCTGTGGCCGGGCCGTAAAAGTTGGAAAACGACATGGCGCCATAGCCAAGGGCGCTGACTTTGGGGCCGTTTAATCCGATTGAGCGTTGTTTCATTGGAGTTTTCTCGCCGTTTGCCGTGATTTTCATCCTTTCGCCATTGGCTTGAGGGGGCAAGGCGTCTGCCCCTTTTTTGCTACAAAACCCTCAGGTGCGGGTCGAATTTGACCATTTGGTCAATCAGCCTGTTGCATTTTCGGCAACACGCCGCGTCTGATTCAGCAGAAGACGGGGGCGGAACAGTCCGCATAGCTTCGCCGTTGTCAGCTTCCTCGGCTGGCGTTCCGTGGTGCTCCCGCAGTCTCCTCTTGCATGGGTACAGATCAACTTCAGTTGCGATGGTCGGGTCTTCCTCCTCCCATGATCCGGCCATCGCCCATGCAGGAAATCTCTTATGCGTTCATTGATGATAAAGACCGCCCTCACGGTCGCCCTTTCTTCCGTCCTGGCTTGGCCTGCCCTTGCCGAACTGGAAGTGGAGAAGGACGAGTTGAAACTGGGCTTCATCAAGCTCACCGATATGGCCCCCCTCGCGATTGCCTATGAAAAGGCTATTTTGAAGATGAAGGTCTGTTTGTGACGCTGGAACCTCAAGCCAACTGGAAAGTGCTTTTGGACCGCGTCATCACCGGTGAGCTTGACGGAGCCCACATGCTGGCTGGCCAGCCCCTGGCTGCCACCATTGGCTACGGCACCAAGGCCCACATCGTGACGCCCTTCTCCATGGATTTGAACGGCAACGGCATTACCGTTTCCAACGAGATCTGGGAGATGATGAAGCCGAATATTCCCCAAGGTGCTGACGGCAAGCCCGTTCACCCAATCCAGGCGAGTGCGCTAAAGCCCGTGGTGGACAAGTTCATCTCCGAGGGGAAGCCTTTCAACATGGGCATGGTTTTCCCCGTCTCCACCCACAATTATGAGCTGCGTTACTGGTTGGCTTCTGGCGGCATTCATCCCGGTTTCTATTCGCCAACGGATGTTTCCGGCCAGATCATGGGTGAAGCGCTGCTTTCTGTGACGCCGCCGCCCCAAATGCCCGCGACTTTGGAAGCCGGAACCATCTATGGCTACTGCGTTGGTGAACCGTGGAACCAGCAGGCCGTGTTCAAAGGCATCGGTGTGCCCGTGATTACCGACTATGAAATCTGGAAGAACAACCCGGAGAAAGTGTTCGGGCTCACCAAAGAGTTCACCGAAAAGAACCCCAACACCACGCTGGCCCTCACCAAAGCGCTGATCCGCGCCGCCAAGTGGCTGGATGAAAACGATAACGCCAACCGCATGGAAGCCGTGGAAATCCTGGCGCGCTCCGAATATGTGGGAGCGGATGCGGAAGTGATCGCCAACTCCATGACCGGCACGTTTGAATATGAAAAAGGCGACAAACGACCTGTGCCGGACTTCAACGTGTTCTACCGCTACTACGCCACCTATCCTTTCTATTCCGATGCCATCTGGTATCTCACGCAAATGCGCCGTTGGGGTCAGATTGCTGAGCCGAAGTCCGATGAGTGGTACGCTGAAACCGCCAAATCCGTTTACCTGCCCGGTATTTATCTGAAAGCCGCCCGCATGGTGGTGGAAGATGGCAATGCCGCAGAAGCGGACTTCCCATGGGATAGCGATGGCTACAAGGCTCCCACGCCAGCAGCCGATATTATCGATGGCATTGGCTACGATGCCCGCAAGCCCAATGCATATATCGACAGCCTCACCATTGGTTTGAAATCCGGTGAGACCGTCAAAGGCTCGGAAGTGGTCTCCAACTAACCCCGACCTTTGCGCCTGGCTGGCCAAGACAAGCGGATCATGTGGTGCCCCCTGCGTGATCCGTGCCTGCCGGGCGCAAACCCAATCCCATTTTCAAAACATATCTGAACTAAGGTTGAAACCATGGCCAATGTATCGGACGCGGCGGTTCCCGCCGGCATGATCTCCCGGCGCGAGCGCGCCTTCGCCGCCATCAATCGGGCCTCTTCATGGCTGGAAGCGCTGGGCCTGGCCTGGGTCACGCCACTTTTGAAGATTGCCGCCGGCGACAACATCAAAGAGCAGCTTACCGAACTGAAGCGTGTGCTCGTTATTCCCCTGCTGGGTATTATGATCTTCCTGGCCGCCTGGGCCTGGCTTGCGCCAAAAGTGCAAACCTCATTGGGCGCCGTCCCTGGCCCCGCGCAAGTTTGGCAGCAAGTGGGCAATCTGTGGGCGGACCACCAGCGGGAGCGGGACAAGGCGGATGCGTTTTATGAGCGTCAGGAAGCCCGCAATGAAAAGCGCATTGCCGACGGTAAAGAGCCCAAGTATCGTACCTATACAGGCAAGCCCACCTACATTGACCAGATTGTCACCTCGCTCTTCACGGTGGCGCTGGGCTTTGGGTTTGCCACACTGATCGCTGTGCCACTGGGCATTGCCTCCGGCCTGTCAAAGACGTTTTCCGGAGCCATCAACCCGCTCATCCAAATCTTTAAGCCCGTGTCGCCCCTGGCATGGTTGCCCATCGTGACCATGATCGTCTCGGCCACCTATGTGACCCCGTGGGAATGGATGCCCAAGGCGCTGCTCATCTCCGCTGTGACGGTGACGCTCTGCTCCATGTGGCCCACCCTCATCAACACGGCGCTGGGCGTGGCTTCCGTCGATAAAGACCTGATGAATGTGGGTCGTGTGCTGCGTCTGCCCACGTGGAAAACCATCACCAAGCTGGTCCTGCCGTCCTCCCTGCCGCTCATCTTCACGGGCCTTCGCCTGTCGCTGGGTGTGGGCTGGATGGTGCTGATCGCCGCTGAAATGCTGGCCCAGAACCCTGGCCTTGGGAAATTTGTTTGGGATGAATTCCAAAACGGCTCCTCCCAGTCGCTGGCCAAAATCATGGTGGCTGTGCTGACCATCGGGATCATCGGCTTCCTGCTGGACCGGGTGATGTTCACCCTGCAACAGGCCTTCACCTTCTCGGCCAACCGATAGGGGCGGACCATGAGCATTCTTTCCATCGAAAACCTCGCCAAACATTATGGCGAGGGCACCGACCGCACCGATGTGCTGACGGATTTGAACCTGACCATCGAAGACGGCGAGTTTGTTGCCATCGTGGGTTTTTCTGGGGCAGGCAAGACCACGCTGATCTCCATGCTTGCCGGCCTGATCTCACCCGATGACGGCACGATCCTGTTCAAGGGCGATGAGGTGACCGGTCCTAGCCCCGAACGGGGTGTGGTGTTCCAATCCTACTCGCTGATGCCTTGGCTTTCGGTGGAAGGAAATGTGCGCCTTGCGGTGGATGAAGTGCATCGCAAGAAGTCGGGTGATGAACGGTCCGAAATCGTGGACCGTTATATCGATATGGTGGGTCTCACCCCCGCCCGGGATCGTAAGCCTGCGGAGCTTTCCGGTGGCATGCGCCAGCGGGTGGCCGTGGCCCGGGCGCTGGCCATGCAGCCGGAAGTGCTGCTGATGGACGAGCCCCTTTCCGCGCTGGATGCGCTGACGCGCGCAAAATTGCAGGATGAATTTGCGGATATTTCCCAAAAGGAAAAGAAGACCATCATTCTCATCACCAATGATGTGGATGAGGCCATCTTGCTGGCGGACCGGATCATTCCGCTGACACCCGCTCCGGCAGCCACCTTTGGCCCTGACTTTAAGGTGGATATTCCCCGCCCCCGCGACCGGGGGCAGATGAACAGCGATGAGGAGTTCATGCGCCTGCGGGGTGCGGTGACACAATATTTGATCGACGTTGGGGCAGAGCGCCGGGCCGCTTCTGAACAGTCCATCGAACTGCCCAACGTCGTGCCGCTTCATCCCGAATATAAAAAGGGGCCCGAGCTTCCCAAAGCCTATACGGATGCGGCCCACTCGCCCATCGAGAACCGCTATTTGGAACTGGCCAATCTCACCAAGGTCTATCCCACGCCCAAGGGGCCGCTGACCGTGGTGGACGGGCTGGAAATGAAAATGGATAAGGGGGAATTCATCACCCTCATCGGCCATTCCGGTTGCGGGAAGTCCACCGTGCTGTCCATGGTGGCGGGGTTGAACCCGATTACTTCTGGCGGTGTGGTGCTGGATGGGTCCGAGGTGGATGCCGCCGGTCCTGACCGGGCCGTGGTGTTTCAGGCACCCTCCTTGCTGCCGTGGATGACGGCCTATGACAATGTGATGCTGGGTGTGGACCGGGTGTATCCCACAGCGTCCAAGTCCGAGCGGTCCGACATCGTTGAGTATTATCTCGACAAGGTGGGGCTGGGCGATGCCATGCATCGTGGCGCGGCTGATCTCTCCAACGGTATGAAGCAGCGCGTGGGCATTGCCCGCGCCTTTGCCCTCTCCCCCAAGCTGCTGCTGCTTGATGAACCCTTCGGGATGCTGGATTCCCTCACCCGCTGGGAATTGCAGGACGTGCTGATGGATGTGTGGACCAAGACCAAGGTTACCGCCATCTGCGTGACCCACGATGTGGACGAGGCGATCCTGTTGGCCGACCGTGTGGTGATGATGTCCAACGGCCCCAACGCCCGTATCGGTAACATCATGGATGTGGACCTGCCGCGCCCCCGCTCCCGGGCCGCGCTGCTCGATCACCCGGACTACTACGCCTACCGCGAAGAACTTTTGGACTTCCTGGAAGCCTATGAGGGCGGGGCCGACCCCAGCGAAGAACAATTGGCCGGCATTGCCGCCAAACGGGCTGCGCGTATTGCCCGTCAAAACAGCAAATTGGAGGCAGCCGAATGAGCGCATCGAAACGCAAACTCGTTGTCGTGGGCAATGGCATGGCACCTGGGCGCATGTTGGAATATGTGCTGGAAGCCGATCCCAACCGGTTCGACATCACCATCTTTAACGCCGAACCGCGGGTAAACTACAACCGCCTCATGCTCTCCCCTGTGTTGTCGGGCGAGAAGACCTATGAGGATATCCTCACCCATGATGACGACTGGTATGCCACCCACGGCATCACGCTGCATAAATCTGCGCGGGTGGAGACCATCGACCGAGAGGCGAAGACCGTCACCTCGGTGAATGGCATTACCGCTGAGTACGATGATCTGGTCATCGCCACCGGTTCCTCCCCAATCATCATTCCCCTGCCGGGGCATGATCTGGAGGGCGTGCTCACCTATCGTGATCTGGACGATGTGGAGCGCATGATTGAGGCTTCCAACACCAAGCAGCACGCTGTGGTCATCGGTGGCGGTTTGTTGGGGCTGGAAGCGGCGGCTGGTCTCAAGATGCAGGGTTTGGATGTGAGCGTTATCCACCTGGCGCCCACATTGATGGAGCGGCAGCTGGATGCCGCCGCCGGTCACTTGCTGGAAAAAGCCTTTGTGGACCGGGATATAAAGGTTTTCACCGGGTCTAACACCAAGGAAATTACCGGCAGTGATGGTGCCGTCACCGGCGTATTGCTGGATGATGGGACGCAGCTTCCCGCTGATATTGTCTGCATGGCCGTGGGCATTCGCCCGGCTGTGGATCTGGCCAAGGCGGTGGGGCTGGAGACGGAGCGTGGCATCGTTGTTTCCGACGATATGCGCACCTCTGACCCAACTATTTTTGCGCTGGGCGAATGCGTGCAGCACCGGGGCCAATGCTACGGTCTTGTGGCTCCGCTTTATGAAATGGCCAAGACCATCGCGGACAATTTGCTGGAAGGAGAGAGCGTTTACGAAGGCTCCGTCACCGCCACCAAGCTGAAAGTAACGGGCGTGGACCTCTATTCTGCGGGCGATTTTGCCGAAGCTGAAAATCGTGAAGAAATTGTGCTGCGGGATGCCCAGGCGGGCATCTACAAACGGCTGGTGCTTGAGGAAGACCGCATCGTCGGCGCTGTGCTCTACGGCGAAACCTCCGACGGGCCGTGGTTCTTCGACATGCTCAAAAAGGGCACGGATATTTCCGAAATGCGCGAAACGCTCATTTTCGGCCAGTCGTTTCAGGGGGGTGCCCCGCTGGACCCTATGGCGGCCGTTGCAGCCTTGCCGGATGATGCAGAAATCTGCGGCTGTAACGGCGTTTGTAAATCAACCATCACCAATGCCATCACCAGCAAGGGTCTGACCGATCTGGATGATGTGCGGGCCCACACCAAAGCGTCATCTTCCTGCGGCACCTGCACAGGGCTGGTGGAACAGCTTATGGCCATCACGCTGGGGGATTCCTACGACCCCAATGCGGTGAAACCCATGTGCGGCTGTACGGATTTGAGCCATGACGACGTGCGCCGTCTCATTAAGGCGAAGGGCATTAAAACCATCCCCGATGTGATGCAGGAATTGGAGTGGACCACCTCCAATGGCTGCGCCAAGTGCCGCCCGGCACTCAACTACTACCTCGTGGCCGATTGGCCTGATGAATACGCGGATGACTACCAGTCCCGCTTCATAAACGAGCGCGCCCACGCCAATATTCAAAAAGACGGCACCTATTCCGTCGTGCCCCGCATGTGGGGTGGCATGACGTCATCTTCCGAGCTTCGGGCCATTGCCGATGTGGTGGACAAGTTTGACATCCCCGCCGTGAAAGTAACGGGTGGTCAGCGCATTGACCTTCTGGGCATTGAAAAAGATGACCTGCCCGCCGTTTGGGCCGATCTCGGCGATGCCGGGTTCGTGTCCGGTCAGGCCTATGCCAAGGGTTTGCGCACGGTGAAGACCTGCGTTGGGACCAATTGGTGCCGCTTCGGCACGCAGGATTCCACCGGCCTTGGCATCCGCATCGAAAAATTCATGTGGGGGTCCTGGACCCCGGCCAAGGTGAAGATGGCCGTCTCCGGCTGTCCGCGAAATTGTGCGGAGGCCACCTGTAAAGACGTGGGCATTATCTGCACGGAAGCGGGTTTTGAAATCCATTTCGCGGGCGCGGCCGGTCTCGACATCAAGGGCACGGAAGTGCTGGGGCAGGTGACCACGGAAGACGCTGCCCTCGAGCACGTGGTGGCGCTCACGCAGATGTATCGGGAGCAAGGTCACTATCTGGAGCGCATCTATAAATGGGCCAAGCGCATCGGGCTGGACGAAATTCGCCGCCAGATCATGGATGATGACGTGGCACGCAAGCGCTACTTTGATGCTTTCGTCTTCAGCCAGAAATTTGCCCAGGTGGACCCGTGGGCGGAGCGTGTCTCCGGTGCCGATAAGCACGAATTTAACCCCATGAATGTTCTCCAACTGGAGGCGGCGGAATGAATGTGATGGCTGGAAATTGGGTTGCCATTGGGCAGTTGAACGATATTCCCCGCCTGGGCTCCCGCCGGGTCATTATAGGGGATTTGAAACTGGCGATCTTTCGCACCTCCGACGACAATATCTTTGCGCTGGAAGACCGTTGCCCCCACAAAAACGGGCCCCTTAGTCAGGGCATCATCCATGATGGCTGCGTCACCTGTCCGCTCCACAATTGGGTGATCGCGCTGGATACGGGCCAGGCTCAAGGGGCCGATGAAGGGCAGGTGCAAACCTTCCCCATGCGCGTGGATGGCGAAACGCTCATGCTGGACGTGGCCACTTTGCCCGCCCTTACGGGAGCGTAACGATGGAAGCGGTGCGCACCACTTGCCCCTATTGCGGTGTCGGGTGTGGCGTGCTGGCTTCCCATGCCCGGGGGGAGACCACTATCGAAGGGGATGGGGCTCACCCTGCCAATTACGGTCGCTTGTGTTCCAAAGGATCGGCTCTTGGTGAAACCACCGGCCCCGAGGAACGGCTTCTCTATCCATCCATCGATGGTGAACGGGTTCACTGGGACGTGGCGCTGGATGCCGTGGCGGACCAGTTTGGTGCTGTCATCCGCGAACATGGGCCGGATGCGGTGGCTTTTTACGTTTCCGGTCAGATTTTGACGGAAGACTATTACGTCGCCAATAAATTGATGAAGGGTGCTTTCGGCTCCGCCAATATCGACACCAATTCACGCCTGTGCATGGCCTCCTCCGTGGTGGGCCACAAGCGGGCTTTTGGCACCGACACCGTGCCCGGCACTTATGAGGATCTGGAAGAGGCGGACTTGCTAGTTCTTGTGGGTTCCAACCTCGCCTGGTGTCACCCGGTGATCTACCAACGCATTGCGGCCGCCAAAAAGGCGCGGCCCCACATGAAAGTGGTGGTTATTGACCCCCGCCGAACGGCCACCTGCGATATTGCCGATCTGCATTTGGCCATTGCTGCGGACGGCGATACAGCGCTGTTCAACCAATTGCTGGTGCATCTGGCCGATGGGGGCCATCTGAAACAGGATTGGCTGGCCTTCCACACCAACGGATTTGCAGAAGCCCTAACCAAGGCCCGCGCAGATGGGGGTGATACGGGTCTTTCCTACGCTGAGACCGCCAAGTTTCTTGCTCTGTTCGCCGCCACCGAAAACACGGTGACGGTCTACAGCCAGGGTGTGAACCAGTCGGTGGGCGGCACCGATAAGGTCAACGCCATTTTGAACTGCCATCTGGCCACCGGGCGCATTGGCAAAGCTGGCATGGGGCCGTTTTCCATCACCGGACAACCCAATGCCATGGGGGGGCGTGAAGTGGGTGGTTTGGCCAATCAATTGGCCGCCCATATGGATTTTGCACCCGACGGTGTGGACCGCGTAGCCCGCTTCTGGGGCATGGAGAATATTGCCGCGCAGCCCGGCCTGAAGGCAGTGGATATGTTCGATGCCGTGGCCGACGGGCGCGTCAAAGCCATTTGGATCATGGGTACCAATCCCGCCGTATCCCTGCCCAACGCTGATGGTGTCGCCCAAGCGTTGAAAGACTGTCCTTTTGTCGTGGTGTCCGACGTGGTGCACAACACAGATACGTTGGCCTTTGCAGATGTGATCTTGCCCGCCCTCGGCTGGGGAGAAAAAGATGGGACGGTGACCAATTCAGAGCGCCGCATTTCTCGCCAGCGCCCCTTCATGGCGGTCCCGGGTGAAGCCAAGGCCGATTGGTGGCAATTGGCTCAGGTGGCACAGCGCATGGGCTATGACGGGTTTTCATATGAAACCCCTGCCGAGATTTTTGCTGAACACGCGCGACTGTCCGCCTTTGAAAATAACGGGACACGGGATTTTGACATCGGCGCATGGTCCGACACATCGCACGATGCCTATGAGACCATGGAGCCCTTCCGCTGGCCAGCGCGGGCCGATGGCACTGTGAAAGAACGCTTTTTTGGGCACGGCAATTTCTATAAGCCCGATGGTAAGGCGCAGTTTGTACCCGTCTCCTCTCCAGCGCCCCGCGTAGTGGACGGCGCTTTCCCACTCACGCTCAATACCGGTCGTATTCGCGACCATTGGCATACGATGACCCGCACCGGCCGCGCGCCCCGCCTTTCTGCCCATATGGCGGAACCCTATTGCGAAATTCACCCCACGGATGCCAGCCGTTTGGACATTCAAGACGCAGAACTGGTCACCGTGACCTCACCCTACGGGCAGGTGATTGTTCGTGCGCTTTTGACCCAAAAGCAGGCGCAAGGCAGCGTTTTTGTGCCCATGCACTGGACCAGCGCCTTTGCCGCCAAAGGGCGCATTGATGCGCTCGTACCGCCCGTGACTGACCCGTTTTCCGGCCAACCAGCTTCCAAGAATGTGGGCGTTATGGTGGCCGCTTATCGTCCGGCCACCTATGGGTTTGCGGTTACCCGGGAGCGCCCGGACATATCGGCCTTGCCCTATTGGGCCATCGGGCGGTGCGAAGGGGGATGGCGGACGGAATTTGCCTGCGAAGGGCCACTGCCCGCTTTGTTGGACGGTGAAGACAGCCTCAGCGTGACGACCGTCGATGGACATGGCTCGTCTGCTTGGTTTGACGGGGAGAGCCTGCTGGGGGCGATGTTTACCGCCCCAACGCCTGTGCCCGTGGCCCGGGCCTGGGCTGTGGAACAACTTTCCAAACAGCATTCGCTTTTCCAAAGGCACTTTATTGTCGCCGGTCGTCCTCCGGCGGACGCGCCCGATAAGGGCGCTATCGTTTGCGCCTGCAACGGCGTGGGCATCAACCAAATTGCAGCGTGCATTCACGCCGGCGCCACGACGGCGGACGCGGTGGGGTCCGCTTGTAACGCGGGCACCAATTGCGGCTCCTGCCGCGCAGAAATCAACGACATGCTTGATAAAATGGGGGCACACCATGTGGAAGCCAGTGCAATCGCTGCCGAATAAGATCGCCTTGGTGAACAAGCCTAAACGGGTTCGCAAACGCCCTGAGCGCATGGAAGCCTTGGCGACACTGCCGGTGTTCCACAAACTGGAAGGGCGCACGGTGCTTCTGGCCGGGGGCAGCGATGCAGCCGCCTGGAAGGGCGAATTGCTGGCGGCAACGGGTGCTATTGTCCACGTTTATGCGGAAGAACTGGACCCGGAATTTGAAGCCATCATTGCGGGCAAGCCGGACCATTTCGTTGTCCATAACCGCCCCTGGTCTGCTGATATTTTTAACCACCACGCCATCGCCGTGGCTGATGCGGAAAGCGAGGGGGAGGCAAAGGCGTTCCTTTGCGCGGGCAAAGCGGCTGGCGTGCCTGTCAACGTGATCGACATGCCCGCTTTTTGTGAGTTTCAGTTCGGCTCCATCGTGAACCGCTCGCCTGCTGTCATCGCCATTTCCACGGATGGGGCAGCGCCGATTTTGGGCCAAGCCATTCGCCGCCGTATTGAAACCCTTCTTCCCGCCACGCTAACGGGTTGGGCCAAACTGGCCCAGAGCATCCGCCCGAAAGTCAATGAGCGCCATGCCATGGGCGCGCCCCGTCGGGCCTTTTGGGAGCGATTTGTGGACCGGGCCTTCTCCGGCGAAATTGCCAATGATGACGGCCTGTTTGAACAGACCCAAGTGGGTGGTGGGAAGGTGACACTGGTGGGAGCTGGCCCGGGCGATGCGGAACTGCTGACGCTCAAGGCCGTGCGCACCCTCCAGGCCGCCGACGTTATCCTGTTTGACGATCTTGTCTCCGATGATGTGTTGGAACTGGCCCGCCGCGAAGCAAAGCGCATGCTGGTGGGTAAGCGGGGTGGGTGCGAATCCTGTAAACAAGACGACATTAACGCAACTATGCTGCGCTTGGCTAAAGAGGGGCGCAATGTGGTGCGTCTGAAGTCAGGCGATCCGGTAGTGTTTGGCCGGGCGGGTGAAGAAATTGCGGCGCTGGAAAGTCATGGCATTCCCGTTTCCATCGTGCCGGGCATTACAGCCGCTTCGGCGCTGGCTGCGCAGATGAATGTTTCGCTGACCCACCGGGACCACGCCCAGTCTGTGCGTTATGTGACCGGCCATTCCCGCAAAGGCGCGCTGCCGGAATTGGACTGGCGGGCGCTGGCGGACCCAAAAACCACGACCATGTTCTACATGGGTGGACGCACGGCCTGTGGCATTCAAGAAAAACTGTTGGGCGAGAATTTAAGCGGTGAGATACCAGTGATGCTGGCCGCCAACATATCCCGACCCAACATGCGCACCTGGCACGGCACTCTGACCCAACTAACCGAAGGCGCCGCAATCATCGGTACAGATGACCCGGTTTTGATCGGCATCGGGGAAAGCTTTGGAGCAGCGCTTGCAGTGCAGCAAAATACGCCTGCGGCAGTCGCCGTTTAAGCCCGCACATTCTGCTTTGCGAAAATTGTTTTGGCTTGGTGGAGGGGTCTCGAACTGGCAAAGGTCGAGTCGAAGCGGCGAAGAAGCAGTGTTCGCTGAATCAGCGCCTTTCGTCGTTTTCTTCGCAAAAGACAGCGGCTATTACGCATTTTTTGCTTGGCCAAAATTGCTATGGCGGACCACCTAGGACAGAGTCCGAACCTTATTGATGATCTTTTCAAAGACCTCGAACGGATGGAAGACATCCTTTGTTCCATGCCGGATTTAGAGGTGGATGATTTAAGTGATGAAGCGCCGATGTATGATCCACCGGACCTGACCCCAGACATTT
>JBCCTO010000026.1:0-49723 GCA_039198355.1 Pseudomonadota bacterium | reverse complement strand
GCCCTTCAGCGCGCAGGATTACTTTATGAATAACCCATCTCTTTCGGGCCGGGGGGCGAGCTTGAAGAAAAACGCGCCAAAGGCAATTCTCAACCCCAAAGCAGACGAAAAGCTCCCGAAAGAAGACGCCGCCTGATGGCACGAACGCTTAAATCCATCCTGCGGGCCCAAGGGCGCCTGCGCAAACTGGTCCCGGTGGGCATTGTGGATATCGGGTCCAACTCCGTGCGGTTGGTGGTCTATGAGGGCCTCTCCCGCTCCCCCACGCCCCTGTTCAACGAGAAAATTCTTTGCGGCCTCGGCGCGGGCCTCGCCCAGACGGGGCGGTTGAATGATGAGGCGGTGGAGCGCACGCTGGCGGCGCTCACCCGTTTCAAAGCGTTGGCCGCCCAGGCTGGGGCGGATGATGTGTTCATTCTGGCCACCGCCGCCGCGCGGGAGGCGGAAAACGGGCCGGATTTCATCAAGCGCGCACAAAAGATCATGTCTCGCAAGATCCATGTGCTGACGGGGCCGGAGGAAGCCCGCTATGCCGCGCTTGGCGTAGTCTGCGGGTTTACCGATCCTGACGGTATTTCGGGCGACTTGGGCGGTGGATCGGTGGAGTTTCATGCCCTTGATAAAACCGCCAAGGGCAAGGGCGTGACCTTGCCGCTCGGCGGTCTGCGCCTGCAGGACGAGAGCGGCAATGATGTGGCCGTGGCCAAGGGCATCGTGAAAAAGACGCTGAAGGGCAATGCGGTGCTTTCTAGCGCCAAAGGCGGCACGTTTTATGCGGTGGGGGGAACCTGGCGGGCCATGGGCCGACTGCACATGGCGCGCAACAACTACCCACTGCATGTGATGCATCACTACGAAATTTCCGCCGATGAGGCCAAAAAGCTGTGCTCGCGGCTCATGAAACCCCATGGCGCGGCGGTGCGGGGCATCGAATCCGTCTCCTCCAGCCGCCGGGCGCTGCTGCCCTATGGGGCGGCGCTGCTGCGGGAAATCATCACCATCATGAAGCCCGACAAGATCGTCTTTTCCGCGCTGGGCGTGCGGGAGGGCTATCTCTATTCCCTGCTGCCCGACAAGGTGAAAAAGGCCGACCCGCTCATCACGGCCGCAGAAGAAATGGCCGTGCTGCGTGCCCGCTCCCCCGCCCATGCCCGCGAATTGGTGAAGTGGACCGGCGCGGCGTTCAAAACCTTCGGCATCAAGGAAAAGCGGGCCGACCGCCGCCACCGAACCGCCGCCTGCCTGTTGGCCGACGTGACCTGGCGCAGCCACCCGGACTATCGCGGCGACCAGGCCCTCAACCTCATCTCCAACGCCAATTTCGTCGGCGTAGACCACCCCGGCCGCGCCTATCTGGCTCTCGCCAGCTATTACCGCCACGAAGGCCTGGTCAACGATGACTTCGCCCCGGAAATCCGAGCCATAGCCGACGATGACGTGGCCTATCGGGCGAAATTGCTGGGGGCGCTGTTCAGAGTGGCCTACCTCTTCTCAGCCGCCATGCCGGGGGTATTGCCGCAGGTGGAATTTGTGGAGGAAGGTGAGGGGTACGCCGTGCGCGTGCCGGAGGGGCTGGCGGCGTTTGAGGGGGAGCGGTTGCAGCGGCGGATTGATGGGCTTGCGGGGGTGCTGGGTGTTGAGATTGGGTGGGGTGGATAGGCTATGTTGGAGAGCAAATTATATTGTTACGGCAGAATAGCCAAGAAAACGCATTGAAGGATTTCATATGAGGGGCGCTTACATATTAATTTTGATCGTTGGAAGCACTATCCTGGGTCTTATCTGTGGCTCCATTCTCACGGCATATGCGTTCTCGGCAACGGTTGCCACTCAAGGCATGAACTCTGTTTTTAACTTCAACGAGTTTGTGGGCGTGCTGCTTGCGTGTATCGCAATTATCATGACTTTGTTTGGAGTGTTCGCTGCGATTCTCGCCGTCTACGGATTTGCCTCGATTGAGAGCAAAGCCGGAACAATTGCGAGTAATGCGGTCAACTCATCGCTTGAGGAGGGCGGCAAACTGGCTACTAGTTGCTCTGAGCAAGTTGAGGTCTTAGTGGCAAAGTTGTCGAGTCCTGGTGGCAAGTTGCACACTTTAACAGTTGAGACCGTTCAAAAGACTGCCGCCGAAGCTATTTATGGAGAGATTCAGTACGATCCAAATGAAGGAGGAGATGAATAATGTCGGGTCGATTTTTGAAAAAGAGACTGCGACCAGAGGACAGCGTTATCGTCGACAGATTCTCTGACGAGTATCCTGTCAAATTGGGCGGCCTCGCTCGAGAGCTGGGCATTCAAGTATTTTCATCTACTATGCCGCCAGGTGTTTCGGGTTCTATTGAGAGAAACGAAGATGGCAATTTTCAAATACGAGTAAATCGCCATGATAAAAAAAGTCGTCAAAGGTTTACTCTTGCCCATGAGATCGCCCACTTTTTGCTGCATCGAAATTTGATAGGGTCTAAGTTGACTGATGATATTTTATATCGTTCGCATCTCAGCAATCAACAAGAGGTAGAGGCTAACAAACTTGCTGCTGAACTTATCATGCCCAGTCGTTTGATTGAGCCCTTCGTATCAGATATGGAAGATATGGCCGAAGATGAAGTGATAAATCTTGCCGAAAGATTTGGGGTGTCGAAAGACGCTATGAAGATAAGGCTCGGCCTCTGAGATGCTAAGAAATATATTTGACTGTCAGTATATTCCGACGCTTGGCTTTAAACCCGCCGAATTTCGGGCAGTCGCTGAGCTTCCGAATTTCGATAAAGATGAAATTTTTCCACACTTTTTATTGGCTCCATGGGTTTCCTCGTACACCTTGGAGAAGGGTGTGGAGAAAATTCTCTCTACTTATCCAGACCGTCCGTTCTTTCTTGGCGTTGATCGCTACTACCGTCCCCAGGATGTGGAAAAACCCGCACAAGCTCAGTTTCTTCGCATTTTAGAAGATAATGATGGTCGCCGAAATTACTTTGAGTTTATAGCTCAGTTTGAAAACGCCATTCCAGCAATCGAACTTTGTGGCGTATCCGCTGTAAGCCTTCAACATCAAATCGAGCGCGCAATTTTGCTTGGAAGAGGGGTTTTGCTGACTATCACTGACAATACAGCTGGAATTGATAATGGTGTTTGGGACGCACTTGCGGAAAGCGAATTTGGCGATCCGGCGTTTCTGATTGATTTTGGCTGGTTCCCTGATCCGTTGTTGCAAGAGGCGATTTATACTCAATACACTCATGAAATATTCAGAATTTTCGATCGAGCGGCAGTTATAATTTCAAGCGCTTCTTTTCCCAGGGAGTTCTCCAATTTTGAGGGCGTTGTATCAATACCTATTGGGAACAGGTCTTTATTCAACTCTGTTTCGGCGAGATTCAATCAAGAAAAAATCATATACGGCGACTGGGGAAGCACTAAACCGCGCGCCTATCAGGGGGGCGGCAAGCCCATTGCGCGCATCGATTATGCCTTACGAGATCGATGGGTGGTTTCACGCAATAAAGATGATGAATGGGGTTATGAAGAGGCTGCAGAAAATCTTGTAAGTAGTGCGGAATGGGATCCGGCAATTAATGTTTGGGGCACGAATTTAATAGAACAAACTGCGCTTTCGATGCCTTTTTCGATTTCAAGTTCAATCGCTGTGGTTTCTGCGAGAATCAATATTCATCTACATCGTCAAGCTAGATATCAGCCACCTGCGATTGGCATGAGTACGGATGAACCTTGGGAGGATTGACACTCGTTGTCTCTACCCTTCGGGTGAATTTATCCCCGCCCTTTCCCCCACCCCCATACTCCCCTCACATCCCCGGTGGGAACGGCTGGTGGGGCTCAACCATCCATTTGGCTCGGGAGTGTCGGTTTTCGGTTTGCGGGGCTGGTTGGTCCCCTCCGGAGCGCCGCTATCCTTCGGCGTATCTTGTTGAACAGGTGCCATGAATTGCGCGAAGGCTGCGCATCTCATGGCGCTTTTTTTATGAAACAAGAAGCGCCTTAAGTATCTCCCCATAGGTGGAAGTCCGGGGCCAAGAGCTGCGGCCTTTGTGAGGAGCTGGTTGTGTTTGCTCAAACAAAAGTGGTTTGAAAAGCGTGGTTGAAGGCAGCGTTTCGCTGTGGAGGCTGTGCCGTTCGGCCCCTTACAGTGGGTCTTGTTTTGTCGGAGCCATGGGATGCGCCTATTGCGCGGTTCATGGCTTGGAGAAGTAGAAGCGGGACGCGCCACAGAACACGACACGCTTCAGACGACCCGTCCGTGGGCCTTCCGGTGCTGATGTTTGGCGCGCCTTGGGTCCGGGGGAAACCCTGGCGGGCCATGTCGTTGCGAGATTTTGAACGGGTTCGTGCCTTGGGGCGCGGGCCTTTTCGCCCCGCGCGGCAGCACGTCATCAAAGGAACTTGGCAGGTGCAGTCGCCGGGATGGAGCATCGGCTTCCGTCTAAATAATAAAAATGTATCGGCGAAGGCGGATGCTCCATCTGTTCCCATCGCGCACGCTGGTGCGGTGGATGATAGGCAGTGAAAACCCCCCGCATGGTGCGCGAGGGGTCCATTGGCGTTTGCCGATTTATGTCTCACTCAGCATCAAATCCATCGCCTGCACGCAAGCCCCGCTGGCACCTTTGCCCAGATTATCCAGCACAGCGATCAGGTTGATGTGTTTGTCGTTGCCAAACACATGGAGGTCCATGGTGTCTTTGTCGGCCATGGCGGTGGCGTCGATGCGGGGGAGGGCGTCGCTCTCGTCCATGGGGACGACGCGGACGTGGTCGCTGTCGTAGTAGTCGGACAGCGCCTTGTGGACGTCGGCGCGGGTGGCCCCGGTCAGCTGGCTCACATGGAAGGGTGTCTGCACCACCATGCCCTGGGGAAAGTTGCCCACTGCCGGGGTGAACAGGGGCGTGGTGGTGAGGCCGGCATATTTTTGGATTTCCGGCTGGTGCTTGTGGGTGAGGCCCAGTGCGTAGGCAAAGAGCGGCGCGGTGATGGCGTCCGCCGCATCCGCGTTTGCCATTTGGGCAATCAGCCCCTTTCCGCCGCCGGTATAGCCGGAGACGGCGTTGATGGTGACGGGCACGTCCTTGGGCAAAATGCCAGCTTTCACCAGCGGGCGCAGCAGGGCGATGGCCCCTGTGGGGTAACAGCCTGGGTTGGACACATATTTCGCCTTGGCAATGTTCGCCGCATGGTCCGGGTCCAACTCCTTGAAGCCATAGACCCAGTCCGGGTTCGTGCGGTGGGCGGTGGAGGCGTCGATGAGGCGGGTGTCCACATCGGCCACCATCTGCGCCGCTTCCCGTGAGGCATCATCGGGCAGGCAGAGGATGGCAATATCCGCCTCCCGCAGCAGTTCCCGCCGCTTGTCCGGATTGCGCCGCTCTTCATGGGGCATGGAGAGGAGGGTGATATCCTCGCGGCCTTTCAGCCGGGTTAGGATTTGCAGGCCGGTGGTGCCGTGTTCACCATCAACGTAAATTTTGGGGGCCATGGTGTTGTCTTTCAATGTCGCTTGCCACGTCATCCGCCGACTTGATCGGCGGATCTTTTTTATCTTGAGAGATAGGGCGATCAAGTCGGCCTATGACGAGTGCTGGGGTAAGGGAAAAGGCGAGGAGTCAGGTCCCGCGTCGGCAACGCTAACGCGTTCGTTCCCAAAGATTGCCCAGCATATACATGGCGATGGTGGCCCCTGCCAGCGCGGTGACTTCGGCGTGGTCGTAGGAGGGGGAGACTTCCACCACGTCCGACCCCACCACTTGCAGGTTTTTCAAGTGCCGTAGCATGAGCAGCGCCCAGGCCGTGGAAAAACCGCCGGAGACGGGGGTGCCGGTACCGGGCGCATAGGCGGGGTCGAGGCAGTCGATGTCGAAGGTGAGGTAGACATTGGTGCCGCCAGTGCGCCCGTAGATGCGCTTGGCGATTTCTTCGGTGGTCATGGTGTGCGCCGTGAGCGCGTCGATGATTTCAATCCCGCAGTCCTGTGGCGCATGGGTGCGAATGCCGATTTGGATGGACTGGTCCGGGTCGATCAGTTCCTCGCGCACGGCGGTGGTGATGAACGTGCCATGGTCCACCGCGCCTTCCTGGTCTTCCCAGGTGTCCTGGTGGGCATCAAACTGCACGAGCGCCAGCGGCCCGTGCTTTTTGTGGTGCGCGCGCAGCAGGGGCAGGGTGACGAAGTGGTCTCCGCCGAGTGAGAGGAGATAGGGGTTGGAGGCGGCATTGAGGATTTTGGCGGCTTCTTCTTCGATGGCCTCCGGCACCTTGGCCTGCATGCCGTAATAGAAAGCGCAGTCGCCATAATCGCAGACCGACATTTTATCGAAAATGAAATCCCCGAACGGATATTGCGGGTCATTATCGGTGGTGACGGAAGCGGCCCGAATACCCCGAGGACCGAAGCGGGTGCCGGGCCGGTTGGACGTGGCCGTATCCAGCGGAATGCCCCAGACGACGGCATCTGCCCCGCCTACGTCTTTAGTAAATTTGCGCCGGGCGAAAGAAAGTGCGCCTGCGTAAGTGGGGTCAGCGGCCAGTTCGTTGAGAGTGTTGGCGGTGAAGGCTTTATCCATGGGAATGATTCCTGCGGTGTGTCGTCTGGCTTCACCTCCCCCTTGAGGGGAGGTCGTAGAGCGTAGCGATCCGGGTGGGGGGCCGGCTGTATTAAGCAAAACTCAGATCCAGCCCCCAACCGAAACAACAAGTTGTTTCGACCTCCCCTCGAGTGGGAGGTTGCGGGTGCCTCACTTAACCAAACAAAAAAGGGGCGGTTCCGATGAACCGCCCCTTCATATGCCTGTTCGAATAAGCGTGGATTAACGCTTGGAGAACTGGAAGGAGCGGCGGGCTTTGGCGCGGCCGTATTTTTTACGTTCCACAACGCGCGAGTCGCGGGTGAGGAAGCCACCCGCTTTCAGCGTGCCGCGCAGCTCGGGCTCGAAATAGGTAAGCGCTTTGGACATGCCGTGGCGCAGGGCACCGGCCTGACCGGACAGACCCCCACCGGCCACCGTGGCGACAATGTCGAACTGCGTTTCGCGGCCTGTGGCGACGAGCGGCTGTTTCACAACCATTTGCAGCACGGGGCGGGCGAAGTAATCCGCGAAGTCGCGCTCTTTGGTAGCCTTGGTGTTTTCGCGGCGGTTCTTCTTGGCAACTTCGCGCTTTTTGACGTTGCCTTGGATGATGATGCGGCCGGCACCGGGCTTCAGCCATACGCGGGCGATGGCGTCTTTACGCTTGCCGGTGGCGTACGCGCGGCCGTGCTCGTCCACTTTACGCTCATAAACGGGGGCATCGGACGGGGCATTCATGGGGGCGTCAGTGCCAGCGGCGGGCGTATCCGCAGCAGGGGTGTTGCCCATGGCATTGCCCAGGTCTTGCAGGGAATTGATCTCAGCCATGATTAGCCATTCCTTTTGTTCTTGGCATTCAGCGCGGCCATGTCGATGGTCTCGGGCTGCTGGGCCTCATGTTTGTGGCCAGGACCAGCGTAAACATGCAGATTTTTCATTTGGCGGCGGGAGAGGGGGCCGCCGGGCATCATGCGCTCAACGGCTTTTTGCATCACACGCTCGGGAAAGCGGCCTTCCAGCAGGGCCTTGGCCGTGCGTTCCTTGATGCCGCCGGGGTGGCCGGTGTGCCAATAATATTTCTTCTGGGAATATTTGTTACCCGTGAAAGCCACTTTGTCGGCGTTCACGATAATGACGTGGTCGCCATCGTCCACATGGGGGGTGAAGGTGGGCTTATGCTTACCGCGCAGGCGGTTTGCCACGAAGGAAGCGAGACGGCCGGGGACGACGCCGTCAGCGTCGATCACGATCCATTTTTTCTCCACTTCCGCAGGCTTCTGCGAAAAGGTTTTCATGAGTTTGAACCCAATTTTTGTGTTGTAACTTTCTGCAAAGTGCGGCGACCCGCACAAAACAGAGGCCCGTTGAAGACCATGGGCCGGTTGGGTGGGTGTATAGAAAAGGGTTTAAGGAACGTCAACGCGTATGTGTCCTGAAAAACAAAGCAAAATCAGTGTTTTGAAAAATAGGTATCATGATACCGTGCAAATTAGCGCGGTGGAATGGCGTAGGTGCCGGTGGCGTGGGCGATGATGTCGTCATTTCCGTTGGCTGTGATGGTGGTGTCGAACACCATCAGCCGCTTGCCCAGTTTCAAAATGCGGTTGTCGGCCACCAGCACACCGGCTTCTGCTTTGCGCATGAAGTTGATGTTAAGATTGGTGGTGACGGCAAGCGCTTGCCTCCCGATATGCGAAAGCACGCAGGCGTAACCGCCCATATCCGCCAGCGCAAACAGGGTAGGGCCAGAGATTGTGTTGCCAGCGCGCAGGTGGTTTTCATCGGTTTCCATGCGCACGATCACATGGTTCGGTTCTACAAGATCGACGTTGTAACCGGGATATTGCTCCATAATTTGCGGATAGACCTCGGCAATGTAGATGTTGAGTTCGTCGGCGGTGAGGACAGGCTTAGTCATTGGGTGCATTCATGTGGCTTTAGCTTGCTCCGGACTGTGCTACAATCTACTCCGCTTGAAAATATCAATCGGGCTGAACGGTATGGCTGAAATTCTCAAAATCAGGACGCCAGAAAATTTGGGTGATGGGCTTGTAGTGGCGCAGCATCATGAGGGTGGTGTGTTGCGGCTAGTGTTGAACAATCCACCTGCCAATACGCTTAGCGAAGCAATGATTGCGACGCTGCATGGAGCACTGGATGAGGCGGCGCAAAATGGCGATGTGCGGGTCATCGTGATTGCTGCCAACGGGCATCTTTTTTGCGCGGGCCATGATCTGAAGGAGATGACGCCGCACCGAGAGGATGAGGATAAGGGCCGGGCCTACTTCCAAAAACTGATGGAAGACTGTGCTGCTATGATGAAGGCCATCGTCAGCCATCCCAAGCCAGTGATTGCGGAAGTGAACGGGCTGGCGACCGCTGCGGGGTGCCAGTTGGTTGCCTCCTGCGATCTCGCCATCGCATCGGAAGATGCCACGTTTTGTACGCCCGGCGTGCATATCGGCCTGTTTTGCTCCACCCCCATGGTGGCGCTTTCGCGGACGGTCGCTCCCAAACATGCTATGGAAATGTTGCTCACGGGCGAAGCCATCACGCCTAGCCATGCGCGAGAAATCGGGTTGGTGAACCGGGTGGTGCCGGTGGAATATCTGGAGCGGATTACGCTGCAATACGCCCGCAACATCGCCAAGAAGTCGGCCATGACGCTGAAAACAGGTAAGCAAGCTTTCTACAGGCAGGCGGAAATGGGTCTGGCGGAGGCCTATGCCTACACAGCCGGTGTGATGACCGAAAACCTGTTGGCGCGGGACGCGGAAGAGGGGATTGGCGCGTTTCTTGAGGATCGCACGCCGGAATGGCGGGATGAATAGGGCGGAACGGCGGGATGAGTGAGCATGATGCTTATTCGGACGTACATATCCGTAGCGTCCTGAAATCCGTCAAATCCATTGCCATCATCGGGGCCAGCGCGAACGAAAACCGGCCTTCGTTTTTTGTGGCCCAGTATATGAAGGCGAAGGGGTATGAGATTTATCCCATCAATCCGGGCCATGCGGGCAAGCCTATTGCTGGGGCCATGACCTTTGCTCATTTGGCTGACCTTCCGGGACCGGTGGATATGGTGGATATGTTTCGGAGGGCGGAAGCGCTGCCGGGTATTGTGCACGAAATCATCCAGATGCCGGAACTGCCGAAAGTGGTCTGGTTGCAATTGGGCATTCGGGATGATGCCATTGCAGCAGCGCTGGAAATGGCGGGGATTACAGTCATTCAAAACCGATGCCCGAAGATAGAATACGCGCGTCTTTGCGGGGAGATTGGTTGGACCGGATTTAATCGTCGCACCATCTCGTCAAAGAAGCCGGTTTTGGCCAAAGGCTATCAGCATTTCGGGCTGGGAGAGGACAAAACGCAATGATCGCGCCCGTCAGCGCTTGTTAACGCAAAACCGTTTTCTTTCACGGCGACGATCAACACGATCTGCCTTTGACCTTCGCGGCGGAGCGTGGTGAATACGGCGCAGCCCAATTTGTCCGATCGAACGACCTGGAGATTTCCCATGAGCAACCGTGAACCCGGTTTTGACACGCTGGCCATCCATGCTGGCTCCCAGCCTGACCCCGCCACCGGCGCGCGGGTAACGCCCATCTATCAAACCGCATCTTTCGTGTTTGATGATGTGGACCACGCGGCTGCGCTGTTTGGCTTGCAGGCCTTTGGCAACATTTACACGCGCATCACCAACCCCACGACGGCGGTTCTGGAAGAGCGGGTGGCGGCCCTGGAAGGGGGCACGGCGGCGTTGGCGGTGGCCTCCGGCCATGCGGCGCAGCTTCTGGTGATGCACACGCTGATGCAGCCCGGGGATGAATTCATCGCTGCCAAAAAACTCTATGGCGGGTCCATCAACCAGTTTGGCCAAAGCTTTCAGTCTTTCAACTGGAATGTGAAATGGGCGGAGGGCCTCACGCCTGCGGACTTTGAAGCGCAGATCACCGACAAGACGAAAGTCATTTTCATCGAAAGCCTTGCCAACCCGGGCGGTGTGGTGATGGACATTAATGGCATCGCTGAAGTGGCGCGCAAGCATCACATTCCGCTGGTTGTCGATAACACTATGGCCACGCCCTATCTGTGCCGTCCCATCGAGCATGGCGCTGATATTGTGGTTGAGTCGCTGACGAAGTTCCTCGGTGGCCATGGTAATTCCATGGGTGGCATTATCGTGGATGGTGGCACGTTCGACTGGACAAAAAACGACCGTTATCCGCTGCTTTCCGAGCCACGGCCTGAGTACAACGATATGGTTCTGGCTGAAACCTTCGGCAATTTCGCCTTTGCCATCGCCTGCCGCGTTTTGGGTCTGCGGGATCTTGGTCCGGCCATTTCACCCTTCAACGCTTTCCAAATTCTCACCGGCATTGAAACGCTGGGCCTGCGGATGGACCGCCATAGCACCAATGCCATGAAAGTGGCGGAGTTTTTGAAGGGCCATGAGAAAGTGGCTTGGGTGTCTTATGCAGGCCTTGAAGATGATCCCCACCATCATCTGCAACAACAATATATGCCCAAGGGAGCGGGCGCTGTGTTCACCTTTGGGTTGGAGGGCGGCTATCAGGCCGGTGTTGATCTGGTTTCCAACGTGGAAATTTTCTCTCACTTGGCCAATATCGGTGACACACGCTCGCTGGTCATTCACCCAGCCTCCACCACGCACCGCCAGTTGGATGAAAGTCAGCAAACTGCGGCTGGTGCGGGACCCGATGTGATCCGCCTGTCGGTGGGGCTTGAGGATGCGGACGATCTTATCACCGACCTGAAGCAGGCTATGAAATAGCGCCTGAAGCGCCTTCATTTTGACCTGAATTGAGCGGCATGGCATGGGGCACCATGGCTTGTCGCTTTTTCATTCCATTACTCATGCCCGTCCTGCTTTGGGGTTGCGTGAATTCCTCGCCGGATTTCGTTTTGTCCCAGCCTCCGCTGATACCGGGGCGCGGGTCCGATACCGGTCAGATTCCCAATATCAATGACGTACCGAGGGGGGAGACGGCGCAGTTGACCAAGGCTGAAACCGCCGCCGCCAAACAGCAATTGGCTCGAGACGCGCAACCGGCCCAGGCGCAGGCCCAACAGGCGACGAATGAAGAGGCTGCTTATCGCGCCGAGGTTGAGGCTCTTCGACGATTGGCGGAGGAGCAGAAGCGTCGTCGATTGGCAGACATTGAATCCCGGCAATACTGAGCATCAAACTCGCGCGGGGCCTGTTGTCTTTGCGTGACAAAAGGTCCATTCCCTCACCCCATAAGCCCCGTCATCGGACCTGCCCCCATGAGCGATTCCCATTCCTCCAATTCCCTCCGCCTCGGCATTGCCGGGCTCGGCACGGTGGGTGCAGCGCTCATTCAAGCGGTGGAAAGCAAGGCGGAGGAACTGGCTGAGCGCTGTGGGCGCGGCATTACTATTACGGGCATCAATGCCCGTACCAAGGATAAAGACCGGGGCTTCGATCAGTCGGCCTACACTTGGTTTGATGACCCTGCCGAGCTGGCCGTTAGTGGCGACATTGACGTTTTCGTCGAGCTTATGGGGGGCGAGGATGACCCAGCCCTCTCCGCATGCATGGCAGCGCTGGACGCTGGGAAGCATGTGGTGACGGCCAACAAAGCCCTTCTGGCCAAACATGGTGTGGCGCTGGCTGAAAAGGCGGAGGCCAACGGTCTTTTGCTCAATTATGAGGCGGCTGTGGCAGGCGGCATTCCCATCATTAAAGTGATGCGGGAATCCCTGAGCGCCAATAGTGTCAGCCGCGTGTTCGGTATTTTGAACGGGACCTGCAATTACATTCTCACCCGCATGGAAAGTGACGGCATTTCGTTTGAAGAATGCCTCGCGGACGCGCAGGCCCAGGGCTATGCGGAGGCGGACCCCACTTTCGATATAGAGGGCAACGATACCGCCCACAAATTGGCCATCCTCACCAGCCTTGCCTTTGGCACGCAGATTGCGCCCGATAGCATCTATCTGGAAGGCATCACGAAGATCACCATTGAGGACATTGAGGCGGCGGCAGAGCTTGGCTATCGCATCAAGCTCTTGGGCGTTGCCACGCGCACGGCCAATGGTGTGGAAAGTCGGGTCCATCCCGCCATGGTGCCGCTGGGCTCTGCCATTGCGGAGATTGGCGGCGTCACCAATGCGGTGGCGCTGGAAGCCGATGTGGTGGGCTCCTTGATGATGTCTGGCCCTGGCGCGGGCGGGGATGCGACGGCTTCCGCTGTGGCGGGTGATATTTGCGATATTGCCAAGGCCCGTCCGGGCCACCAGCACGGTCCGGCGCTTGGCAAACCTGCGGTGCAGCTTGCCCCCCACGAGAGGTCCGCCATGAGCGCCCATGCGGGGGGCTATTTTATTCGCCTTTCGGTGGTGGACGAGCCGGGCACCATGGCCTCCATCGCCACGCGCATGGCGGAGCAGGGCATTTCGCTGGAATCCATCGTGCAAAGGGGCAAGCGCCGTGCTGGGGGTGGTGCGGAAGCGCCGCTCATTATGATTACCCATGAGACGACCGAGGATGCCATTCGCAAAGCGCTTCAACAGGTGGCGGGGGATGGCCGTCTGGTGGGCGAGGCTCAGATGATCCGCATCGAAAAGCTGGCCTAGACCGAAAAAATTCACGACGAGGGAGAAGCCCCATGGAACTGAACAAGACCGCCCCATCGGGCACGCTGGATCGTATGTTGACCATGGAGCTGGCCCGCGTGGTGGAAGCTGCTGCCGTGGCCGCAGCGCGCGAGCGTGGCAAAGGGGACGAGAAAAAGGCGGACCAGGTGGCGGTGGATGCCATGCGGTCTGAACTCAACAATCTGCCCATTTCCGGTCGTATCGTCATCGGTGAAGGGGAGCGGGATGAAGCGCCCATGCTCTATATCGGCGAAGAGGTGGGCATGGGTGGTCCGGAAGTGGACATTGCGCTGGACCCGCTGGAAGGCACGACCATCTGCGCCAAAAACCAGCCCAATTCACTGGCCGTCATCGCCATCGCAGAGCGGGGCAAGCTGCTCTATGCGCCCGACGTTTACATGGACAAGATTGCCATTGGGCCGGGCTTTCCCGAGGGGATCATTGATATTGACGCTTCTGCTACGGATAACTTGAAGTCTGTGGCTAAAGCGAAGGGCTGCAAGGTTTCCGACGTTTCCACCTGTGTCATGGATCGCACCCGCCATGCTGATTTGATCGAAGAGATCCGTTCCGCTGGCGCTTCCATCCGTCTGATTGGCGATGGGGATGTGGCTGGGATCATCCACACCACGGACCCGAATGTGACGGGGATTGATCTTTATATGGGCATTGGTGGTGCGCCGGAGGGCGTTTTAGCAGCGGCCGCCCTGCGCTGCACCGGTGGGCAGATGCAGGGGCGGCTGATCCTCGACACGCAAGAGAAGAAAGACCGTGCTGCACGCATGGGCATTACGGATCCAGACCGCGCGTACTTTATGGAAGACATGGCGGCAGGCGACGTCTTGTTTGCAGCCACGGGCGTGACGGATGGCAATATGCTTAAGGGTGTGCGTTTCGCTACCGATGAGTCCATCATGACTCATACGGTCGTCATGCGCTCCTCCACCGGCACTGTGCGTTGGGTGGATGCCAAGCATGCCGATGGCAGCAAGTTCTAAAGTCTATTGCGTTGCCGGGTGACAAACTGACCCTGTAAGCTAAATTGTAAGCGAGGGGCGAAGGCTGAGGCGTTTTTGGGTGCCACAGCAAATGGAGGTCGCCCCATGTTTCGATTACTTTTCTGCTTACCCTTAATCGCATTACTTCTTTCAATCGGAACGGTTCAGGCCCAATCCCTTCCCACCGGTTTGGAAGGGCAATGGCAGTCGGACTTGCAAAATTGTGGCCTGCCGGAAAATCAGCGGGTGAAGGGCGAATATCTCACCATATTCAGCAAAGCCCCCATGGATGAAACCAAACCGGGTTGGTTTTTGGGGGGCTATGACACCGAGGGTGGCGCTTGCATCATTGATGATATTGCCCAGCATTGATGATATTGCCCAGCGTAACGCCATCGTTGAAATAAGTGCCATATGCCGGGCGGAGGAAAGTGAACCCTACCGCCGACTCTTCCGCCTGCAACAGGCGCTTGGTGGCCGGTATTTGGTGTTGGAATATGAAAATGGCCGGGCGGCATCGCTTTACACCAAATGCGATGGGCGGCACCTCTCAACCCAAGCCGCAGCGCCCAGCGAAGACTGGCGCGTGACGGCCTATTGCAATCCCGATGAGCCGCTTTCAGCTTTCAAGCCTTTGGAAGACTGCAAGCCGTACACAAGGCTTTGCATTGCTGGCAAACAGCAAAACGCCGGGAGTTGCCCGATCGAGCGGGTGTGCAGTTATGGGCGGGGCACTGAAACGCTCAGTGAGGCCACTTGCATTGAGCGGGTGGGATTTGAAGAAGAGCAGCAGATGACCTTGATGAATTGGGAAAACGGCAACCGGGTCGTGCTCACCAATGCAGAGGGGCTTGAATTCACCGTGAATGGCCAACTGGCCGACCGACGCAAAATGGGAAAAGCCCAGTGCCACTTCCTGCAAAATTCAGACGAGTGGTTTTGCGTTCGCGACGGTGCGCAGTAGAAATCGCCTCTACCGCCACCCGCTGGCTTTACAGCCCGGCAATACGCTTGATGGCCTCCGGCAGGGTAAGACCGCGGTCGAAGTGACCGCGCTGCAAAAACGCCATGACTTGGGCCATGACCAGCGGATTGTTCATCATAAAGGAATGGCCCACCGGCAGGATGATGTGATCTTTCATGCCCTCAACCTTCGTGCTTTCCACGCTTACCGTCCCATCATGGGCCTCTGTGAGCACAGCGTGGCCGATGGGGTTCCACGAACTGCTGCCAGCAATAATGCCGGTTTCCGCTGTCATGCCCGGCAGGGCAAAGGGTAGGCTGTCTTTGGTGGTTCCCAATTGCAGGCCAGCCTTCCCCGTAAACCAGCCAAAAGCCTTTAGGCCTTCAAAGGCATCGACCACTGCCGTGCCCTTGTTGGGGGGTGCCAGCATGACGATGCGGCCCAGACGCTCCGGCTGGGTTTCGGCAAGCCAGGCCCGCACGAGAATGCCACCCATGGAATGGGTTACAAAATGAACCTTCTTGCCGCTACAGGCTGCAAAGCGGGCAGGCACAGTGCGCACCACCAGTTCTTCGATGCGGAAATCTCGGGAAGGGTAGGAAGCATTGTGGACGGTGTAACCGGCGCGTTCCAGCGCGGTTTGCATGAGCAAGAGGGAACGGGATGATCGGCCAAGACCATGGAGGAGGATGACATCTTCATTCATCATGCTGCGGTGTCTTGTGGCGAGCCTTGAGCGCTATTCTAACTCGATAATTTGCACTTTCTTGTCCTCGAAGCCGAGGGCAATATCACCTTTTTTGAGCTCCAAGGCCTGGCGGCCAAACAGTTTTAGCCGCCAGCCGTGGAGAGCCGCCACATCGGCGTTGTCGTCGGCAGCGATTTTTTCCAGATCATCGGCATTGGCGATGACTTTGGCCGCAACACCATGGCGCTCCGCCACCGTTTTAAGAAGCACTTTGAGCAATTCTGTGGCCGCGCCGGTGCCTTCCGGCGACCGGGTGGGGCGGGGCACTTTGGGAAGATCACCCTCGTCCATGGCCATTGCGTCAGCGACCGCCTCCAGCAGGCCTTCCGCATGGCGGGAGTTTTCAAAACCTCGTGGAAGAGCGCGTAGGCGGGATAGCCCCTTGGTATCTTTAGGATGCTGTTGGGCGATTTCGTATATGGCATCGTCTTTAATGACCCTGCCGCGGGGAATATCCCGCTCCCGGGCCTCTTCCTCACGCCATTGGGCAACGGCCTTCATCACCGCCAAGTCCCGTGGCTTGCGCACGCGCATTTTTAGGCGGGTCCACGCCTTTTCTACCGGTAAATCATAGGTTTCCGGGTTGGTGAGAATGTCCATCTCTTCATCCACCCATGATTTGCGCTTTTGCTTTTCCAGATCGGCTTTGAGGTTTTGATAGACCTCACGCAGGTGGGTCACGTCCGCCAGCGCATATTCCAGCTGGCGGTTGGTGAGGGGGCGTTTCGACCAGTCCGTAAAGCGAGAGGTTTTGTCGATGTGGTTGCCGGTGATGCGGTTGACCAGCATATTGTAGGCGATGCTGTCCCCATAACCGCACACCATGGCGGCCACCTGCGTATCAAACAGCGGTTTTGGGATGAGATTGCCAAGATTGTAGATGATTTCCACATCCTGCCGGGCGGCGTGAAAAACTTTCACCACCCGCTCATCTGCCATGAGGTCGAAAAAGGGGCCGAGGTCCATGTCCTCCGCCATGGGGTCCACGATGCATTCATCTTCCGGCCCGGCAATTTGTATGAGGCAGAGGATGGGCCAGAAGGTGGTTTCGCGCAGAAACTCCGTGTCCACCGTCACGTAAGTATGGTCTGCAAACCGGCGGCAGACCTGTGCTAGTTCGGCGGTCGTCGTAATAATTTTCATGGGCCGTTATAGGCTTCAATTGGCGCCTGCACCAAACGAATTGTGATGAGTGGGCGCGTTAGGGCTGAAAGTGCGCAAAATATCGGTCTTTTTGATGCGATTTCTGCTCTTTCTACCAAGTTTGGGCCCTTGGTGTGAGCGCTTGGCGGCCTTTTGCGCAGGTTGTTGAAGGGCTATTTGGCGTGTCGATGGGCTATTAGCCACGCATCGGCTACTTGGATGCACTTGGTCTTCAAACTCTCAAACCGGTATTGCGCCATACCTTGACTTTGGACCCTTGCCATGGCCAAAGGCAGCGCAACATTTCAAGGGTTTGGGTTGGCGAAAAATCCACCCATTTGGGCCAATAAACCGGCCACTTGGCCCGCCCGTTTCTGACAGGACCGCTATCATGCATCGCTATCGCAGCCACACTTGTGCAGCCCTCCGCGCGGGCGACGTGGGCACCAAAACCCGTCTCTCCGGCTGGGTTCATCGGGTTCGGGACCATGGCGGTGTGCTGTTCATTGATTTGCGCGACCACTACGGCATCACGCAGATAGTGGTGGACCCAGATTCTGCCGGTTTCAGCACGGCCGAGGCCGTCCGTTCCGAATGGGTCATCCGCATTGACGGGGACGTGAAGGCCCGCTCCGAAGACACGGTGAACCCCGATCTGCCGACAGGCGAAATCGAAGTCTATGCCCGGGAAATCGAAGTGCTGTCCAAGGCGCTCGAATTGCCGCTTCCCGTGTTCGGTGAGCTGGAATACCCCGAAGATGTTCGGTTGAAATACCGCTTCCTCGATCTGCGCCGGGAAACGCTGCACAACAATATCATGACCCGGCAAGCCATCATTGCCGACATGCGCACGCGCATGACCGAACGTGGCTTTTTCGAATTTTCAACACCCATCCTCACCGCTTCTTCGCCCGAGGGCGCGCGGGACTTTTTGGTGCCCAGCCGGCTGCACCCCGGCGAATTTTACGCCCTGCCGCAGGCTCCCCAGCAATATAAACAGCTGATTATGATGAGCGGTTTCGACCGTTATTTCCAGATTGCGCCCTGTTTCCGCGATGAAGATCCCCGGGCGGACCGTTTGCCCGGCGAGTTCTACCAGCTTGATCTGGAAATGAGCTTTGTGGAGCAGGAAGACGTGCTCTCCACCATGGAGCCGGTCATCACCGAAGTGTTTGAGGCTTTTGCCAAGGGGAAGAGCGTTGATAAAGACTGGCCGCGCATTCCTTACCGCGAAGCCATCCGCAAATATGGCTCCGACAAGCCGGACCTGCGCAATCCTATCGAAATGCAGGATGTCTCCGAGCATTTCCGCGGTTCTGGGTTCAAAGTGTTTGCTGGCATTTTGGATGCGGATGAAAAGCATCAGGTCTGGGCCATTCCTGTGAGGGGCGCGGGCAGCCGCAAACATTGCGACCGCATGAATTCATGGGCGCAGGGTGAGGGTCAGCCCGGCATGGGCTATATTTTCTGGCGCGAGGCCAATGGCGACATGGAGGCTGCTGGCCCCATCGCCAAGAATATCGGGCCGGAGCGTACCGAGGCTTTGCGCCAGCAAATCGGTGCGGAAATTGGTGATGCGGTGTTCTTCGCCGCTGGCGATCCTGCCAAATTTGCTTCTTTTGCTGGTGCCGCTCGCACTAAGGCAGGGGAAGAGGCTGGTCTGATCGACGAAAACCGCTTCGCCTTTTGCTGGATTGTAGATTTCCCCTTCTACGAGTGGGATGAGGACAGCAAGACAGTGGAGTTTGGCCATAACCCATTCTCCATGCCAAAGGGCGGGATTGATGCACTGGACAATGAAGACCCGCTCACCATTGATGCCATGCAATATGACATGGTCTGCAACGGCTATGAGATCGCATCCGGCGGTATCCGCAACCACTTGCCGGACACCATGGTAAAAGCGTTTGAGGTGACCGGGCTGGACCAGCAGACGGTGGAAGAGCGGTTCGGTGGCCTCTACCGCGCCTTCCAATATGGCGCTCCGCCCCACGGCGGCATGGCTGCTGGTGTGGACCGCATCGTCATGCTGCTCTGCGGCACCAAAAACCTGCGCGAAATCACCATGTTCCCCATGAACCAGCAGGCCAAAGACCTGCTCATGGGCGCACCCAGCGCGGTGGACAAGCCGCAGTTGAAGGATTTGCATTTGCGGCTGAATTTGCCGAAGGACTGATGAAGGCAGCGCTATGCTGGTCTTTGCCACATCCTTGTTTTTGCTTTTGCTAACTCCTGGCCCCGGCGTGCTTTCGTTGGCGGGGACGGGGTCTGCTTTTGGGATGAAGCAAGGCTGGGCTTATGGGATTGGCCTGTTTTTTGGGTCCAACATGGTCATGCTTGCAGCGGCGACGGGTTTGGCGGCGTTGTTTTTGGCCAATGAGAACCTGCGGCTGGTATTCACTTTTCTTTCAATGGCTTATCTGATTTATCTCGCCCTTAGAATCGCTTTGGCGGGGTCGAAGATTGCTTTTATTGAAAACGCTTCAACGCCCGGCTTCTGGGGTGGGATTG
Source organism: Pseudomonadota bacterium (assembly GCA_039198355.1). GTDB lineage: Bacteria > Pseudomonadota > Alphaproteobacteria > Rhizobiales > Rhizobiaceae > Pseudahrensia. The sequence continues at coordinate 30,136 of JBCCTO010000026.1, read as the reverse complement.
CGTTGCAGGTCATCAATCCGAAAGCCTATGCCGTGGGCACGTTTGTGTTTTCCAACTTCCCTATTCTGCCGGGCAATCTGGTGGCCGAAATCCTGCTGAAATTTGTGATATTAAATGCCATCTGGATACCCATCCACATTCTGTGGCTGACGGCGGGGGTGACGGTGAATGAACTCAATTTGCCGCCCAAGACCCAGCGGGCCATCAATGTCGCCATGGCTTGTGCCATGTTGCTGGTGGTCGGGCTGGCCATTTGGTCTACGATGTTTCGGGAGTGAAGCTGCTCACTGATAGGCAGTGCAGCTATAGCAAGAAACCTAAGTTTCCTCATTGCCGGGCTTGTCCCGGCAATCCATACCAATAGGCCCAAACCAGCGGAATGGATTACCGGGACAAGCCCGGTAATGAGGGAAATCTTGAATTAGCTCGGAGTCTTACTCCCAACTGCCCGCATAACCTTGGCCGTCAGATCTATGGGCGGTTTGGGGAGTTCAACTTCCCAACCGTAAAGCCAATCCATGCGCTTTTGCAGAGCGGATTGTGAGGCGAAATACATGCCTATGTTGCGTGCCCAGGAAAGGGGCGGAGCCATGTGATAGATGGCTCGGTTCTGCCGGGCCAGCTTTAGGATACGGTTCACGCGCTTGCGGCGCATTCTGCAGAAGGTTGAAAAGGCCTGGGGCAGGTCTTTGCGCATATCTTTGCATAGGAGAGTCAGTTGGGCGGCGTCTTCTATGGCGCAAGCCCCGCCTTGGGCAGCGTAAGGTTCCATGGCGTGGGCAGCATCGCCGATAAGGCAGAGCGGGCCGTTGGCGCACCGTCCGGCTTTGTCCACCGAATAGATGGGCCAGCCCCCCCATTTGGCTTTGGCAAAGATTACATCGCGCACATCACTGTGCCAATCGGCAAAGGCATCCTCTCGCGGCGTGCCGGGACTGTCCCTTTGCCAGCGCTTGGGTGGTGCACCCTCGTCGAAGGGCATGTTGGTAATGGCCACCACATTCATGATGCGTGCCTGACGGATGGGGTAATGGACCAGGTGCGCATCCGGCCCAATCCACAGTCCGGTGTTATCCCGGGGCAGGTCCGTCGGCAAAGCATCCATTTGAAACAGGGCACGCCATGCCATGCGGCCGGTATAGGACGGTTGGGCGGCTTCATGGACGAAACGGCGAAGAGCGGACCACACACCATCAGCACCAATGAGGGCGGAGGCCTGATATTCCTCAAAATGCCCGCCCGTCTGTGCCAGAAGGGTCACGCCATGGGCATGGGCGGCCACATCGGCAATCTTGTGATCGTAGATGATTTCAATGTCTTCCCGGTCCTGACAGGCCGTGAGCAGGATATTGGCCAGGTCTAACCGATGGATGACGAGATAAGGGCCATCATGCCGCTCCAATATGGCGCGGCCCAGTTCAAAGCGGGCAAGCGTGTGGCCCGTTTTTCCGGCGCGAATATCAATGCTCTCCGGCATTTGACCGGCCATGCGCAGGCTCCGGTCCAGGCCCAATTGAGCGAGAATTTTGAAGGCTTGGGGGGACAACTGAATGCCAGCTCCCTCAGCTTGCATTTTCTTGGCCTGCTCAAAAACCTGAACGCGGAAACCCGCCCGTTCTAAGAACAGCGCCGCTGTCAGGCCAGCAATGCCTGCCCCTGCGATGGCGATAATGCGGCGTTTGCGGACGCTCTCCGCCACTAGAGCAATTCAGTTTCACAATGGATCGAAACAGGCTGTTTCGCAGACAGCAAAATGCTGTTCCCGAACGCAGGTTTCGATGCTCTGTTTGTTCCTGCAAACATGAATGGCTCTGACTATGCCGCTTCGTCTTCCAACACACAGCCTGCAGGCACGGTTTCGGTCGCTGCCAAGAGTGGGTCATAAACGTAGTGAGTGGAACAATAGGGGCAGACTTTTTCGCCATCATCACCCATGTCTAAATAGACGTGGGGGTGGTCATAGGGGGCGCGAGCGCCAATGCACATGAACTCTTTCACGCCCACTTTGATTTGCGGCACGCCTGCATCATTGTGAAAATGGGGAATAACAGCCTTGGCCATGGTGCTTCCTGCGTTAAATAATGTTGGTTTCGTTTACCCGCTTGTGGCGCTTTTGAAAAGCGAACGAAGGTTTAGAGCCATGCGCTTTCAGCCTGAATCAAAAACGGCTGTCTCTCAAACAGCAAGGTGTTGTTTTTGAACGTATTTTTTGATGCTTCACTGTTTTGTATGGAATGCGAGATGCTTTAGTGGCTTCACAAAGGCCAAAATTTTTGCACACTGCCATTGACGTAAAGGGAATAGGGCTTGGCCATGGCAGATCAGCAAAAAATCATTGCTTTGGACGGGGTGGAACTGGCCTATTTCGATTTCCCTCCCACGGAAATGGTTGAGGCAGAAAAAGCGATTTTGTTGATCCACGGGTTTGCGTCCACCGCTCAGGTGAACTGGCTCGGCACGTCTTGGGCTGGCATGTTGCGGCGCATGGGGTATCGGGTGATCGCACCTGACATGCGGGGTCACGGGGCTTCGCAGAAATTCTACAGTCCTGATGAGTATGGGCCGGACATCTTTGCCGCTGATATGGTGAAACTGCTGGATGCGCTGGGGCTCGGGCAAGTGGACGTGATGGGGTATTCCATGGGCGCGCGCATCACTTGTTATCTGTCTGCCACTTATCCTGACCGGGTTCGGCGTGCCGTGTTTGGAGGGATGGGAATCAACATTTTTGGCCAGCGCGGTGGTTATGAAAGTGTGGCGCAGGCTTTGGAAGCCGACGATCAGACCACAATCCTCAATGCCCATGCGGCCTCCTTCCGCCGCTTTGCGGATGCCACGGGCAGCGACCGGTTTGCGTTGGCCGCCTGCATCAGGCTTTCGCAAGTGCAGATCACGACGGAGACGGTTGCCGCGGTGCAAGTACCAACGCTGGTGGCCGTGGGGAGCGACGATGAAATAGGTGGCTCCGCCCACGATCTTGCAGTGCTATTGCCCAAGGGGGAGGGATTTACGATCGAGGGGCTGGATCACATGAAGGCCACGGGTGCTGTTTCGTTTAAGGAGGCGGTCGCGCAGTTTTTGCAGAAGTCAGAGCCCGTATGACCGATACAATCACGCAATTTACGGGCGTTGAGGGGAATGCGCTTGCGGCCACTTGCTATGCGCCCACAAAAGACACAGGGAAACCGCCTGTTGTGCTCATGCACGGTGGTGGGCAAACGCGCCATTCGTGGAAGGGCGGGGCTGAAAAACTGGCGCAGCAGGGCCATATGGCATTCACCGTGGACGCACGGGGGCATGGGGACAGTGATTGGGTGCCATCGGCGCAATACCGGTTTCAAGATTATGGGCAGGATTTGGGCGCCGTGTTGGCGCAGGTGGAGGAGCGGACAGGCTTTACACCGATTTTGATTGGTGCGTCTCTTGGGGGGCTGAGCGGTCTTGCAGCCCATGCTTTGGCGCTGGATGCTGGTAGAAAAGTGCCCTTCTGCGCGCTCGTATTGGTGGACATTGTGCCCAAAATGGCAAGCTCTGGCGTGGATCGCATTATGGGTTTCATGGCCAATAAGATGAGCGAAGGTTTTGCCCGGGTGGAAGATGCCGCTGATGCCATCGCGGCCTATTTGCCTTGGCGGGAGAGGCCTAAATCACTGGATGGGTTGAGCAAAAACCTGCGCCGTCGTGATGACGGTCGCTACTACTGGCATTGGGACCCGGCTTTTGTGAACGGTCCTCAAAACATCATGACCGGTGCTGAACAAGGCTATGGTCAGCTTGACCAAGCGGCTGCCGCGATCAAAGTGCCGGTTCTGCTAATCCGGGGTGGCAAGTCAGAATTGGTGACGGTGGAGGCAGCCGAGGCGTTTTTGCAAACTGTGCCCCATGCGCGCATGGCCGATGTAAGCGAAGCGGGCCACATGGTGGCGGGGGATAAAAACGATGTCTTTGTTGACGCCGTCTCCCGCTTTTTGACCGAAGTTTCGCTTTAGCGGCCTTCGAAAACTGGCTTTCTCTTTTCTTTGAACGCCGCACGTCCCTCCGCATAGTCCGCGCTTTCAAAAGTGGCGTCGGCCATGGTTTTGGCTTCGGGCGTTTTTGCGATGGCGGCTTTGGTGGCGCGATGGGTGAGGGGGGCGAGCTTGGCAACTTTTTGCGCAAGTTTATGGGCGCGGTCCAAGAGTTCGTCTTCCTGAACCAGCTCCAGCAAAAAACCCTTTTCCTTCATGTTTTGCGCGTTATGACGCTGGGCGGTGAATAACATGGCTTTGGCATTTTGCTCGCCCAGTGCCGTCACAATGTCTCCGATGGCTTCGACGGGGTAGGCCAATCCAAGCTTTGCGGGCGGCACGGCAAATTGGGCGCGCGGGGTGGCTAGGCGTAAGTCACAGGCCGCTGCCAGGCCGAAACCGCCGCCCAAGCAATAGGTGTCGATGGCAGCAATGGTGGGGACAGGGCATGCCCGCACGGCGGCGAAAGCGTCCACATTGGCGGCCTCGTACACCCGTGCGGTAGCTGCATCCTTGCGCACTGTGCCAAACTCGCTGATGTCCGCTCCGGCGCAGAAGGATGGCCCTTCCCCAGACAAGATGATTACACGCGCGCCCTCGCTCACAAGCTCATCCAGCAAGGGGCGGACGGCAAGCCAATCTTCTTGGGTGAGGGCGTTGTGGCGCTTGGGGTTGCCAAAAGTGAGCCTGCCGACGGTTTCTGAGATGCTTGTTTTTATTGTCATGCTCGTTTTTGCCTCACACAGCTGTGACGGTAAATTCTCGGCGGCTCTTTAAGCCCGGTTCCTGTTGGCCTATGTTGCGGCATGCCGCAATGCAATGCGCGGCCACACCGGTATGGCACCGCTGAACAGGAGCGTCCCCCATGGCCCCTTCCTCCGCCCAGAATATAAAGCCTTCTCAATTGCACGCGTTAGACCCGGTTTGGGAAGCGGTGCGCCAAGAGGCGCAAGCGATTATCGACGCTGAGCCGCACATGAGCGGGTTCATCTACGGCACTATTTTGAACCAGAAAACGTTGGAGGATGCCATTATACAGCGCATCTGCCAGCGCCTGCATCAGCCGGAATTTTCTGCCGATATGATTATGGGCATGTTCCGCGACATGCGGGAGGCTTGGCCCGAATGGTCCGAAATTGTGCGGGTGGACATTGCCGCTGTTTATGACCGTGATCCGGCTTGCACCCGGTTTGTGGAGCCAATCCTCTATTTCAAGGGCTTTCACGCGCTTCAGACCCACCGCTTAGCCCATTGGGCGTGGCATGAGGGCAAGAAGGATTTTGCGCTCTACCTGCAAAGCCGATCGAGCCAGACGTTTCAGACGGACATCAACCCCCAGGCCCGCTTTGGGCGCGGTATCTTCATGGATCACGCCACCGGCATCGTTGTGGGTGCAACTGCAGTGGTGGGGGATAATGTTTCCATCATGCAGGAAGTAACGCTGGGCGGCACGGGCAAAGAGGCGGGTGACCGCCACCCGAAAGTGGCCAATGGGGTTTTGATTGGTTCCGGCGCAAAAGTGTTGGGGAACATCGAAATTGGGCAATGCTCCCGCATTGCAGCCGGTGCCCTTGTGGTGAAACCTGTGCCTCCCAAATCCACTGTAGCAGGGGTGCCTGCCCGCGTGGTTGGCGTGGCCGGGTGCTCTCAACCTTCACGCACCATGGACCAAATTCTTGCCGACCCCGCCCGGGCCGACGGCTAGTTCACATTAATCAGACTGCGGCACAGACTATGTTTTCCCAAACAGAAATTGATTCCCTCACCGAATATCTCGGCAAGGTTTTTAACACGCGCGAATTGATGGTGCTCCAGCACCCGGAAGAGGACGATCAGGCGCTGGTGGCCATCGGCCAAGCGTTTTTCGCCCATTTGGAGCGGGATGAGGATGAGGGGGAGCTTTCCTACAACCTCACCAAAGAAGTGCCCGATCAGCCCTATGACGAGATGTGCGAGCACATGAAATCTGTCTTCAACGGGGCCAATGTGGAAGTGCGCAAGCGCGGCAATAAAACGGATTCAACCGAGATTTACAAAGAAGATGAGTTTCTCGGTGTTCTCTACGATGACGACGGCAATAGCGAGGGAATGCAGGTGTTTAACATGGCCATTTTGGAGTTTGACCTCCAGGATGATGAAGAAGAAGACATCTAGCCAATGACCGTTTACGCGCTGGGCGATAAAACGCCGAACTTGCATGAAACCGTGTGGATTGCGCCCGATGCGCAGGTGATGGGGCAGATTATTGCCCATCAGGATGCCAATATCTGGTTTGGAGCCGTGCTCCGGGGCGATAATGAGCCGATCACCGTGGGCGCCCGCAGCAATATTCAGGAACTCTCCGTGCTTCACACGGATATGGGTTTTCCGCTGACCATCGGAGCGGATGTCACTGTGGGGCATAAGGCCATGCTCCATGGTTGCACCATTGGAGACAACAGCTTGGTGGGCATGGGAGCAACCATCATGAATGGTGTCACCATCGGCAAAAACTGCATCATCGGTGCGGGGGCGCTCATTCCCGTGGGCAAGACCATTCCAGATAATTCCCTTGTCATGGGTGTGCCTGGGAAGGTGGTAAAACCGGTGGATGAGGCCACGGCTCAATTTCTGACAGCCTCCGCCGCCCAGTACGTGGAGAATGCGCGACGCTTCGCGAAGGATTTAAAGCCGATTCCCTAACGCGTTTTTGTTTAATCAGATTCGAGAAGGGCCATGAAAGGCGCGTCCTTAGCGCAAGTTATGGCTCCCAATAAATAAGACTTGCTGCAAAAGCAGAGAGGCCGACATGGAAATCCATGCCGACCTCTCCTTGATCTGGCCCTGGTGGGGACGGGGAAGTGGGACAAGACCAGATCAATCCTTGTCCGCAGGCCTTGCGGCCCGCCGATTTCCATTGCTCTCTAGTAGCGGGCCACCCTTGCGCGGTCATCAATAATGCTTATCCAGCGTCCGGTGTGGGATACGGATTGGCGCTTGAGATAGCGATAAGGTGTTGCAGCCCAAGGCTTCACCTTACTTTCCAGATTGTCCAACACGTAGTCACCGCGCTTGGTGCGCACGGTCAAAACCGCATGGCCATCGCCATTGGGCTGTTTCACCACGGTGATGAGAAGAGCGGAGGGTGGCCATCCGCGCTGCATGAGCATGTAGCGCTTCAAAAGCACATAATCTTCGCAGTCGCCAAAGCTCTTGGGGTAGGTCCAGTGCTCTTCAACCCCATAATACTCCTGATCCGTCACCGGCTCCACGGCTGTGTTGGCGTAGGCGTTGATTTCCACAAGGTCCGCCCAGCGCTTGCGTGTGAGCTTTGGTGCAGCGCGATTGCTGCTGCGCACCTGACATTCCTGGGGAAATTGCTGACAGAAATAGGCGTGCCCGATGGGTTGTGACGTGCGCCCCGCCGTCTGCATGTGATTATAAGATGCCTGCGCGGTTGTCCCGACCGCCGTGGCACCTAGCATGGCTGCCGCCATGATGAGGGTTTTGATTTTCGTCATCGTGTCTTGTCTCCCGTCCACCTGGGAAAACTGACACATGGATTTTACTGCCGCGTTTGAAACAACGCTCTGTTTTGAAACAGATTTTTGGCTTGTTTGATTTAAGTTTGAGGCAAATTTATTTCAAACTCGAATCGATCATCCCCAGTCCCATTAACCATAGTTTGGTGGCTGGGCTGGATGCGGGACAAGCGCCAATATTCGCCGAAGCCGTATCGTTAACTTCTGTGGCCAATTGAACACAGCGCCTTAGATCAGGGGCAGCGTCTCTGCGGTCGTGTCAAACTCGATGGCCATGCCTTCGGTAAAGTGGCGCACGACAATGCCGGTCATGCCGGCAACGGAAAGGCGGGTGCCGATCGCTGGGCGCACGGTGGATTGGACGGCGGCACCGGAGATTGAAATATCAATGATTTCAACATCGTATTTGCGCCCATCGGGCAAAATTATTTGCGTGTTATCTTGGCGCGGTTCCATGCGTTTGTGGCTGCGCTGGTCTTCCACGCCGAAATGCTCATGGGCGCGCAGCCACTCAATCCGTGCTTCCAGTTTTTCTTTTTTGCGCGGCGTGACATCAAGTTTGAGGGCGAAACCCGCCTCGTAAACGCGCGCCACATGGCCGGAAAGACGGCCCACATGGTCCAGATAGACAACGATTTCGTCGTTCAGGCGGGGGGCAAAAGCGGCCACGAGGCCCACATCACCAGGGGAAATATCCGTGGCTTGGCAGGAAATTTCCAAGCCGTTTGGCATGAGAGCACGGCCCAAAAGGGTCACCGGAAGGCGTTCATGGGCGCGCCGTTCGGTTCTCACGTCAAAATCTAGGGCAGCTTGCATGGCACCGGCGCTCATTCTGGCGGCAAATTTACGGGAATTTGTCGCCAGTTTAGGGCTGCACGGTTAAGGAAATATCAGCAGGCAAGGAAGTGTTTACGACGATTTGTCGGCATTTTACGACTGCCGCCCCCCATCAATGATCTTCAAATGCCCAACCATGCGTGCTGGTTCATAGGCACCTGTAATTTCCTCCACAGAAAGGTGGGGGTCTTCGCCGTGAAGAAGCGGGTTTTGCTCGGGCGTATTGGGAAAGATGCGTTCAGGGACACCGGGCAGGGGAATAATGTCTGCGTTGTCCAGCGGCGGCGGCGTAATCGTTAATGTATCTTGATGCTGTTGCAGGTGCTCTTCCCATGGTTTCATGACCCGCACGCTTTGAATGGTTTGCTGCACAACTGGATGGGCCTTTATCCAATTTGGAGCCTTATGGGCCACCGTGAGGCCAAGGACCCGCTCGTTTTGGATCCCGTTATGGGCGAGGGGCAAGAGGAGGGTTTCCATGGAAACTGCATCGCCCCATTTGTTTTCGCCGCGGGAACACAGCAGAACAACAATTTGTTCGTGGTCGAGGTGAGCCACCCAATTGGCGGCGGCGGATTGGTCTTCCGGTGCGAAGGGCTTTTCAAACGCTTCCCGCTTTAATTCGCGTCCATGCAGGGCACACAGTTCTGTTCCCGCAAGGCGGTAGTTTGAACGGCCATGGTCCACTTGCAAAATAAACATGCTCGACAGGAGCGAACTGCACTCCGCAGGCTGGATGTCGCATCGGTCGGGCCAGAGGGGCCGAGCGTTAGAATTTCGATCCTGGTTTGCAAATTCGAACCGGTTTTTCCAATAGGTCAACATTTCTTTTGTCTTGGGGTGACGCATCTTTTGAAGCCGCTCCTCGTCGCGCAGGGGGCAGGCCGCTTATCTTTGTTTCAAATTGAAACAAAAACGAATCCGGGCCACCAATTTGCCTCTGCGGTGCAGAAGCCGTGCCAGAGTGGCGTTTTTTGAGCGAGGGGCTTGGACTGATGGTTTGGGGACAACGGGTCGTCCGGTCTTTAGCGGTCAAGTTAACCTTAACAAGGTGTTTCCATTGCACCTGGGGGCAGGTCGTGACACGAGACAATCACTCCACGGAGCGGCTCTCTGCTCCAGCACTTACAGGTTGTAACCAGCAAAACAGCCTGCAATAACTGATACTTGGACCTGCAAACCGTCGGGGGACGGGGATGTGGGAAGACCAAGAGGCCTGGCAGGGATGCCGGGCCTTTTTTTTGGCCCCTTAAAGACCATTTAGGGGGTCGGAACGGTTTGGCGTTAAGGTTTGAATGGAAAACGAAGAAATACAGCAACGGTCTGCGCCTGCCTTCAACGTGCCGGGTGTCGTCTTGGCCCTCGTGGGCGCATGGCTCGCCATACACGGGGTGGAGCGCTATGTGCTGACGCTGGAAGCGGCCCATTGGGTGACGGTTCGCTTCTCCTTCATTCCCATCATCTACAGTATGGATTGGGCGCTGCTGCCCCTGTGGGGCATGCCGTTTTGGTCGCCGGTGAGCCATGCCTTTTTGCATGGGGATTGGGGCCATGCAGGGTCAAACAGCCTGTTTTTCCTGATTTTTGGCACAGTGGTGGCCCGGCGGCTCGGCTGGCTGCGGTTTCTGGTGTTTTTTGCCTTCGGGGCTGCGGCCGGAGCGTTTGGCTATTGGCTGGGACAGGGCGAACCGACCATACCGATGATTGGTGCGTCGGGGGCGATTTCAGCGTGCCTTGGCGCTTCTTTGCGTTTTGCGTTTCACGGTCGCTTTGGAAGCCCGGAAAACCACCTTTCCCCCCGGCTGACGCTGATGGGAACGCTGACAAATGCTAAAACACTGCCGTTTTTGCTGGCCTGGTTAGCCACATCCGCCGTGTTTGATTCTGGTATTGTGGCGCAGGCTGGTGATGCGGGTATTGCGTGGCAGGCTCACCTTGGCGGCTTTCTATTCGGCATTGCCGCCTTTGCTTTGTTCGACCCGCTAGGCCGGTTTCGCCAGGCCCGCTAGTTCTTGAAGCCGAGGGAGTTCTCGTCTGGTGGTTTCATATCCAATGGCAATGCAGTCTTTGGCGCGGTGAAATTCCGTCATGCCGATGGTGTTGACGCGGGGGTTTAAGCAATAGTCGGGCGGGTCGCCAGCCATGCGCGAGCGGGAAATGCGGTCTGTTATAATATTGAAGGCCTCCACCATCGACCCCGTCACACCTAATGCCTTTGTTAGGCGTGGCGCAGGTTCTGGCCGCGTCTGAGGGGCAAGCGGCGGCGTTTTTGTGGGGTTGAGGCGTTTGCCTGACGTGCCGTCCACCTTGCGCACTGTGGTGGCGCGGGTAAAGGCACCGCTGAGCGTTACCGCCACTACCGCTTCCGCTTCAAAAGCGCGACAGACCGAGACGGGTACCGGGTTCACCAATGCCCCGTCTACCAACACACGGTTGCCCAGCGTGACCGGTTCAAAAATGCCAGGCAAAGAGTAAGAAGCGCGGATGGACTGGGTGAGATCGCCCTGGGTGAGCCAGATTTCGTGGCCCGTTTCGATTTCTGTGGCAACGCAAACAAGCGGGCGGTGCAAATCTTGAATGGTCAGATGGCCCAGATGCACCGCCATACGTTCTGCCAGGCGGTAGCCGGAAATGATGCCTTTCCCGCGCAGGGAGAAGTCCAACATGCCCATGATACGGCGGGCGGTGAGCGACAGGGCAAACTCCTCCAAGTCATCCAGTTTTCCTGCCAGATAACAGCCCCCCACAAGGGCGCCGATAGAGGTACCCGCAATCATCTTGATGGGAATCTCCGCCTCATCCAGCGCCCGCAGCACCCCAATATGCGCCCAGCCCCGGGCCGCGCCGCCGCCGAGGGCCAACGCTAAGCCCCGTCCACGCGCGCCAGATTGGGCATTGGACACGAAGGGCTTCGGCGATGGTGCATCGGCTTTGAACACGCTTTGGAACAGTTCCATGGGTCAGATTTGTCTCAAATTTGACGAGAAACCATCACCAAACCATGAAAGCAACGTGCGGGGACAAGGAAAGGGCCAAAACGCGGCTTATTTTGCGTAAACGGCCCTGGGGTCGAACAGGCGCTCATCATCCTGCATCTTCAAGACCGTCTTGCCATGCTCACGGTGGACTGAGCGGTAAAAACAGGATTTGCGACCCGTGTGGCAGGCTGCGCCATGCCCTTGTGGAATGGCGGTTACCCAAAGTACGTCCTGATCGCAATCAATGCGCATTTCGGTGACGGCGAGCACATTTCCAGATGTGCCGCCCTTGTGCCAGATTTCTTGCCGGGACCGGCTGTAAAAATGGGCTTCACCAGTGTCCAGCGTAAGTGTGAGCGATGTCTCGTTCATATAGGCTGCCATCAGGGGCTGGCCGGTGGCTTTGTCGGTGACCACAGCCATAATCAGGCCAGCGCTATCGTAGCGCGGTCGAAACTCCAGAGTCTCGTCAGTGCAATTGTGGCTCATTTGTCCGGTGCGCCGTTGCGGGCGAGGGCCATGAAGTGCAATTGCTCTTGGGGCTCGTCCTTGTAGGCCCCGGTGAAGGCTGTGGTGAGGGTTGTGGAGCCCTGCTTGCGAATGCCGCGCATGGCCATGCACATGTGCTCCGCCTCAATCATCACCGCAACCCCTCTTGGGTTGAGGGAGGATTGGATGGCATCAGACACTTGCGCCGTCATGCTTTCCTGCGTTTGCAGACGGTGGGCGAAAATATTCACCACGCGGGCAATTTTTGACAGGCCAAGCACGCGCCCATCGGGCAGATAACCCACATGGGCCTTGCCGATAATGGGCACCATGTGGTGCTCGCAATGGCTGAAAAAGGGGATGTCACGCACAACCACCATGTCATTATAGCCAGCCACCTCCTCAAAAGTGCGGCCCAGCACATCGGCAGGGTCTTGCCCGTAACCGGAATAGAGCTCGCTGAAGGCTTTGACGACGCGGGAAGGGGTGTCCAACAGGCCTTCGCGATTGGGGTCATCTCCCGTCCAGCGCAACAGGGTGCGCACCGCTTCCTCCGCCTCTTCCCGGGTCGGGCGGGTGGTGTCGATCTTCTTTTTGAGCGGTACGACGGACAGGTTCGACTTATCGACAATCTGGTCCATGGAAATTCCCCGGCGGACTGTGCCGCGTTGCGCTTTTATCAGCGTAGGTCGGCCCTGGGTCTATCCACCCGCCGACCGGGTTTTTACTTTTAACCGTCAGACCATGCAAACGCGTCTCACTCTGGGACAATGGCATTGATGCGGCGAAGGCCAAACCAGTGCTTGCGGAGGTGTGAGGGTTACCCTTTGAAGTTGGCGGCTTGCTTAGCCCACCGCGCACCAGCATCCAAGCCTGCGCGACGATTGAGCGTTTGAAAACCTCCAGTTGCCTTCTAATATAGGGAGCGAGCGCTCAGAGTGGAAGAGGGCGCTCGTGAGAGGGAGTGGGCCATGGCGCTCGATAATGTCTACAACACAAAAATTCTCGATTATGCGGGTAATATTGGCTTGATTGGGCGCTTGGACGCGCCCCATGGCTCTGCGAAAGCCCACTCTAAACTTTGCGGGTCCACCGTGACGGTTGACGTCAAAGTGGACGGGGGACAGGTGAGTGACTACGCGCAGGACGTGAAAGCCTGTGCGTTGGGGCAGGCCTCTGCGGCGATTTTGGCCGAAAATGTAATCGGCGCCACGTTGGAAGACTTGCGCACGGGACAGGCTGAACTGAAAGCCATGCTTAAAGAAGAAGGTCCAACACCCACTGGCCGGTTTGAAGCGCTGTCTTTTTTGCAGCCTGTTAAAGAATATCGCTCCAGGCACGCTTCCACCATGTTGCCGTTCGATGCCGTGGTGAAAGCCGTGGAAGAAGCCATGTCGAGCGAGACAGTTGCCTAGCCAATATTCGCGCAATTACACTGGCCCATGGCGCAAAACGCCGGGGCGGCTTTTGGGTGTGGGGCTGATACGGTTCTACCAGCTCACACTGTCGGGTTTTATCGGTAATTCTTGCCGCTATGTGCCCACCTGTTCTGAATATGGCTATGAAGCGATTGCTCGCCACGGATTGTTGCGGGGTGGTTGGTTGACGGTGAAGCGTGTTGCCCGGTGCAACCCATGGAAAAGCCTGGCGGGCGGTCATGGGCATGATCCCGTTCCTGACTAGGCCTTGGGCATACCCATTGAGATCGATTCCAAATTCGGCGAGGGGGCTGCGATGGCATAGCCTTGCAGGTGGTGAAAGCCGCACGCGTGGGCGAAATTCAGTTCTTCGTCGCTTTCAATGAACTCTTGATGGGCGACAGCGCCCAGCGCTTCAATGCCAGCCACCATTTGAGCGGTCATTTCCCTGTAGGTGGGGTCATTCAGGTCCGCGTTGAGCCATGAGCGATTGAATTTCACCGCATCAGGGCGGATGTGCACAACGCGGGCAAGGCTTGCCCCATCGGCATCAAAGCCTTCTAACACGGTTTTCACGCCGGTTTGCTGTATGGCGGCAACGAAAGTGTAGAGGATGCCGGGGTCCAGGTCAGGCGTGAGGTCAATTTCGAGCGCCAGGCGGTGGAGCAACAAGCCTCGCTTTTCGATGGCCCGCAGTTGGTGGAGAAGGCTTTCCAACTCGTGCGGGTTTTGCGCCAGGGCTGCGGTTTCGATGTTGCAGAACAGCAGCGCGTTTTGAGGGCTTTGTGCCAGAAAGTTGGTGCTGTGCAGGTGGCGGCATAGCGCGTCCACATGGGCCTGATTGTCCGGCTCCATGGCGGCAAAGTAATCCTCCACCGCGATGGTTTCTTCCCCCGCTTTGGGGCGGACAAACGCTTCATAGCCTATGGTTTCGAGCCGGTCTCTCACGGGTGCCACGATGGGTTGGAAAGCGGAAGAGAGGAAATGCCCCAGAAATTCAGCCTGTTCATGGCCCCAATCCCGCTGGCCCAGCAAATCACGCACATGGCTATCTGCAGTCTTTTCTTCGTGTCGGGCGAGAAAATTGGAGAGCATCATGGGTGGCGACCAAACTGCAGATGATAATGCAATCTATGGTTGCAATTGCGAAGGTTCTGTTAACGGCTGAGCAGGATGGTGACGGGCGCGTTGACGCAAATACCACCAGCGGTTGACGCTTTTTCAGAAGCTGCTATGGCCTCGCGCAAATGAGACCACCCGTGTTGTTGGCGGGACTGGATAATGGAGAGACGATCATGAATGCTTCCCCCCTTTCCCTTGAATTTCCCGACGGTTCGGTGCGCGAGTTTATGCCGGGCACGACCGGTCGCGACATTGCCGAGGGCATTTCTAAATCTTTGGCAAAAAAATCAGTGGCCTACACGCTCAACGGTGACTTGAAAGACCTGAGCGCTGTGGTGGAGAGTTCGGGCAAAATCGAAATTGTCACCCGCACGGACGAAAAGGCGCTTGAGCTTATCCGCCACGATTGTGCCCATGTGCTGGCGGAAGCGGTTCAAGAAATTTGGCCGGACACGAAAGTGACCATCGGCCCGGTGATTGAAAACGGTTTCTACTACGATTTTGACCGGGAAGAGCCGTTCAAGCCCGAAGACCTGCCCGTCATCGAAAAGAAAATGCGCGAAATCATCCAGCGCAACGCGCCTTTCACCAAAGAAGTGTGGAGCCGGGATGACGCAAAGGCGCATTTTGAGGCGCAGGGCGAGGAATATAAGGTTGAGTTGGTGGATGCGGTTGCTGCCGACCAGCCGCTGAACATCTACAAGCAGGGCGAATGGATGGACCTGTGCCTTGGGCCGCACGGTCCTTCCACGGGAAATGTGGGTACTGCGTTCAAGCTGATGAGCGTGGCCGGAGCCTACTGGCGCGGCGACAGTGACAATCGTATGTTGAGCCGCATTTACGGCACGGCATGGGCCGATGAGAAGCAGCTGAAAAATTACCTCTTTATGTTGGAAGAAGCGCAAAAGCGCGACCACCGGAAGTTGGGTCGGGAGATGGATCTGTTCCATTTCCAGGAAGAGGGGCCGGGCGTTGTGTTCTGGCACGCCAAGGGCTGGAAAGTGTTTCAGGCGCTGGTCAACTACATGCGCCGTCGGTTGGAAGAGCACGGCTATGATGAGGTGAACGCACCGCAAATTCTCGACAAGGCCCTTTGGGAACAGTCTGGCCACTGGGGCTGGTATCGTGAAAACATGTTCACGACGGTGACGGAAGATGAGCGGCAGTTTGCCATCAAGCCCATGAATTGCCCCGGTCACGTTCAAATCTTCAAAAACGGACTACGCTCCTACCGGGAACTGCCCGTGCGGATGGCGGAATTTGGCAATGTCCACCGATATGAACCTTCGGGTGCGTTACATGGTTTGATGCGTGTGCGCGGGTTTACGCAGGATGATGCCCATGTGTTCTGCACGCCGGAGCAATTGGAGGCGGAGTGTCTGCGGATCAACGATCTTATCCTCTCCACCTATGCGGACTTTGGTTTTGAAGAGATCGTGGTGAAACTGTCCACGAGGCCTGAGAAACGGGTCGGTTCTGAAGAGGGTTGGGACCGAGCCGAGGAGATTATGGGCCGGGTTTTGGAAAAGATTGAGCGCGAGTCGGACGGGCGTATCAAAACGGCCATGAACCCGGGCGAGGGCGCCTTCTACGGACCGAAGTTTGAATATGTGCTGCGCGATGCCATCGGGCGGGACTGGCAGTGTGGCACCACACAAGTGGATTTTGCGCTGCCGGACCGGTTTGGTGCGTTCTACATCGACCAGAATTCCGACAAGAAAGAACCGGTCATGGTTCACCGCGCTATTTGCGGTTCCATGGAGCGCTATATCGGCATCTTGATTGAGCACTTTGCTGGCCACTTCCCCTTGTGGATTGCCCCGGTGCAGGCTGTGGTGGCCACCATCACGTCCGAGGCTGATCCCTATGGGGAGCAGGTGTTGGCCAAACTCAAAGCGGCGGGTCTTCGGGTGGAAAGCGATTTCCGCAATGAGAAGATCAACTATAAGGTGCGGGAGCACTCGCTGGCGAAAGTTCCTGCCATCATCGCCGTAGGCATGAAAGAGGCGGAAGAGGGGACGGTGAGTATCCGCCGTCTTGGCTCCAAGCACCAAAAAACCATGACGTTGGACGAGGCCATTGCTTCCCTGACGGATGAGGCCATCGCGCCCGACCTGCGCCGCAAAATGGAAGCTGCGAAGGCGGCCTAAAGCGTGTCCATCTGCGATGGGATCGCTTTAGATTTTTGCGCTCACGCTGTCGGCCTACTGGCCTGCGCTGCGCGGGCGCGGCAAACTCTTGCCGAGTGGCTCTTCGCCATCAGAGCGTTTCAGACAAAGCGTGAAACGCTTTAACCCTCTTCCAGCAGTATCTCCACGCGGTGGATGCGGCCTGGTATGATGTTGAAGATCTGGCGAAGGTCTTCATCGCCAAATTTTACCACGGCTTCATATCTGCCTTCCGCCAGCACGAGAGAGGGGGAGACGGAGGAGCTGGAAAAGACCCGTTCGCCGTCTTCCGTAAATACGGTCCAGGATGTGTTTGCCAGGGGCGGGCCGCCCCTTCGCGAGACAAGGCGCATGGAGACGGGCGCACCGCGATGCTCCAGTGTGGCGCGGGTGAGCTTTCCCGGTTCGACGACTAGATCTGCGCGTACCGTGGCGTTGATGGTGCCGTATCTGGAAAGGACATGATACGTGCCGGCGTTCAGGGCAATGACTTTGCCCGCCGCCACGTTGAGGGCAATCAATTCCCGCTCACCGTTTTCGTCCTGTTCTAGCTCGTAAACGGAAAAGCGCAGCCGCCTTGGGGGTATATCACGGCCACCGCTGGTGGCGTGCATTTCAAGCCCTCCAGCTTCCAAGATAAACTCCTCCGTGCCGCCAGCACTGCTGACAAAAACTCGCTTACTGGCGCTTGCCCGCCCGATGGCGGCATGGACGAGGTAAGAGCCTGAGGGCAAGTTGAGGTTGACGACGCCGCCTTTGCTGGAGGTGATGAGCGGCAGCTTCCCATCGGTCCCCGGCGTTTCCCCAAACACGCTCCATACAAGACCTTGCTGGACGATGGGGCCATTGGCGCTGAGGCGCGCTTGCAGGATCAAGGCGTTTTCAGCAGCGCCAGTGGTCGCGGTGAAGGCATTTGTTTGCTGTTGCGCCCATACCGGGTGGGGCATCAAAATCAGAACAACCAGCAAGCGGAAAACAGTGCGCAACATGCGGCCTTGTCGCCCGTGAAAGGGGGTTTTTCAAGACAAAGTCGCGCAATTTACAAACCGTTCATGGGGCGTATGGTGGGCTCAAATTCAGCAGGAAGAAATATGATGACCGCCGTTGCAGACTATATGCGCACCCGCCGCTCCACCATGTCCATGTTGTTGGAAGAGCCCGGGCCGAATGAGGAACAGCTGAAAGATATTGTTAGCATTGCAACCCGTGTACCGGACCACGGGAAACTTGCTCCGTGGCGGTTGGAGCTGTGGCCAATGGAAATGCGGGAAGAGCTCAACACTAAATTGCTCGACTTTTTAGGCGACGGGGACGACGTGGCGAAAGAGAGAGCTCGCACCGCTAAAATTTTGCATGCACCCTGTCTCGTCGCCGTCATCAGCACGGCCGCTGAACACCCCGCAATTCCTGTTTGGGAGCAGGAGCTTTCTGCTGGTGCCGTTTGCATGAACATGCTCATCGCCGCCAACGCCCACGGTTTTGAGGCCCAATGGCTGACCAATTGGTTTGTCTACAACGACGAGGTCAAACCTTTGCTGGGCCTTGGTGCTGATGAGCGCATTGCTGGCTTGATGCACATTGGCACTTCCAACGCGCCAAAGACCGACCGGGACCGGCCTGCGTTGGATGATGTATTTTCAGTGCGCCAAGCCTAAGAGCGTTTCGTGTTTTACAAGGCCGATGAGCACCACGGGTTGGCCCATGATCCGTTTAAGGCCATTGTTGCGCCCCGTCCGATTGGATGGATTTCAACTCTGGACAGTGAGGGCCGCCCGAATCTCGCGCCATACTCCTTCTTCAATGCCGTGTCGGACATGCCAAAAATAATCATGTTTGCTTCGGCGGGCATGAAAGACAGTGCAGCAAATGCGCGGGATACGGGCGAGTTTACGTTTAATTTCGTAAGCCGCGCCCTGCAGGACGCTATGAATGTCTCTTCTGCCGGCTTTCCCTATGACGTAAACGAGTTTGAGCGAGCGGGTGTGGGCATGGTGGGGGGCGAAACCGTGTCTTGCCCCCGCGTGGCCGGTACGCCAGCGGCGCTGGAGTGCAAGACCCTCGATATCATCAACCCAACGACGCTTTCAGGCGAGAAGGCGGCTTATCATATTGTGCTTGGGCAGGTGACGGGTGTGTATCTGGATGATTCTATGGTCACCGATACCGGTCGTTTTGATGTGATGAAGGCCGACCCCATCATGCGGGCGGGCTACCGCGACTATGTGACCCTCGACAGTCTTTTTGAGCTTGGGAGGCCCGGTGAGTGAGCCTTTTGGGCCGTTTTGGCATCGTGCATAAGAATGCAAGCCATGATTGTGGGCTAAATGTTTCTAAATGTTGTGTTGTAGGTCGGGTTGTGCTGGCCCGCGCGGCTTTGTCCGAGAGAATTGTCTTGTTAGCGACACATTCCGAGCCTACCCTCTCTTTAATCGACGTTAGACGCTGACCTGCTGCTTTACCGCCCTCAAGCGGCCTTGCTCCAGACTATCCGCAGACATCGACCCCCACAGGTGCGGGGCTGATCTCGCACCAAATTGCAAGACGACCAGCGAAAGCAACTACTATGACTCCAGGCACCGTAAAATTCTACAATGAGACCAAGGGCTACGGCTTTATCGAGCCCAGCGAAGGCGGCAAAGACGTCTTTGTCCACGCCACCGCGCTTGAGCGCTGCGGCATGTCCACTTTGAGCGAAGGACAGCAGGTTAAGTTTGAGACTGACCTTGATCCCCGTTCCGGCAAGCCCGCAGTGAGCAAAATTGAGGCGGCCTAAAACGCCCTATAGATGCTGATATTAGCCGTTCGTACCAACTGGCGCGGGCGGCTTTTTACTTTCTGGGAGAGGCCTTTGCCCTTTCCAACAAGCGCAGCGCCTTTTTCAAATGGGGCTTGTCCAGCATCTGGCCGTTGACGGCCAGCACACCTGGGTTACCAGCCTGCTCAAAGGCATCCACAATTTCTTGAGCTTTGGCCACGTCTTCAAGTGATGGCGTGAAAACGGCATTGATGATGGGCACTTGCGCCGGGTGAATGGCCATCTTTCCTGTAAACCCATCCAGCATCGCTTCGCGGCATTCACTCTTGAAGCCATCTTCGTCCCGAAAATCGGGGTAGACGGTATCCAAGGGTTGGACGCCCGCCGCCACTGCGCCCAAAAGCGTTTGCACCCGGGCATGACGAAATACGTCCGTATAACGACCGTTTTCATCACGACGCCGCAGAGCGCCAAGATCGGCGGACAAATCCTCCGCGCCCCAACTGACCGCATTCAGGCGAGATGATGCGCGGTTGTAGGTGCCGACATTGAGCACCCCTGCGGCTGTTTCTGTGATGATGGCAGTGATGGCAATGTCACCGTCATTAAGAAGCGCTGCATTTTCATGCATACCAATGAGGCCGCTTAATTGGGTGACATGGGCACCATGTTCCGCTTTTGGCAGCACCACGCCCGTTGGCGCATGGGGCACGATGGCGGCGAGATCATTTTCCGTCAAACCCGTGTCCAGCGCATTTATGCGCACATGCAGGGCAGGGCAATTGGGTTGGTCTTTTTGTTCATCCAAAAAGGCCGCTGCAATTTCACGAGCGATTTGTTTGTTTTCCAGTGCAACGGAATCTTCCAAATCAATAAAAAGTGCATCAGCGCCGCTGGACAGGGCCTTTTCCAGTTTCCGTTCACTGTCGCCGGGCACGAAAAGGGCGGAGCGCATTAATTTATCTCGCTGTTCGGGTTTCGCCGCATCATGGCTTGGCGGCGGCACTGGCACACCAGCACATCGTTTTGATTATAACCCCGGTGGACAAAATCCACGATGCCCCGGTCTGGCTTGGAGCGGCTGGCGCGGGTGGCGGCCACCTCCGTTTCCACATGAATAGTATCACCCTGAAACACCGGGTGAGGAAAACTGGTCTCGCTCATGCCCAGATTACCGATGGTGGTGCCCATTGTGGTTTCCTGCACCGAAATACCGATCACTAGACCCAGCGTAAGCAGGGAGTTCATGAGCGGCTGGCCCCATTCCGTCTGTTCGCTGAAATGACGGTCAATGTGGAGAGGTTGGGGGTTCAGCGTCATGGTGGAGAACAGCATATTGTCCGCTTCCGTCAGCGTTTTTCGCAGTTCATGGGCAAAGGTTTGCCCCACATGGAATTGGTCAAAATAGAGACCGGCCATTGAAATCTCTCCCGGTTTTGCAACGGCTTATGGTTAGCAGAAACTGAAGTTTCATGGTGAACCTTTAGTTAATCAATCCACCATAGTGTTGTGCCAAGTCCGCAGTTTGGGCTGGTGTTTGTTGCGTATCAGTTGCGTGTGTTGTGTGGAGTTGAGTTGAGTATGTTTGTTGAGCGTTTTATGGCGTGGTCCGCCCAAGCGGGGGCCACTCAGCGGTCTGCGGCTGTCTGCAAGCTGGCCCAGGCGTATGTACATCAGTACGTAGCGGCCGATGATTTGAAAGCCACGGAACAGGTTTTCACCCTTTATCTTCAAGACCCTGACATGCTTGTTCGTGCTGCATTGGCGCAAGCGCTGGCACCGTCTGAGCATCTGCCCAAATGTGTCATTTGGGGTTTTCTGGAAGATGTGAGCGCTGTGGCGGAACCGATTTACGCAGTGTCACCACGCCTAAACTGTGGTGACCTTGCGGCGGGGCTTAATCGCAATTGCGCTAAAATCGAAGCCGCTATCGCCCGTCGGTATGATCTCGACGACGATTGTGTCCGTACCATCGTGGAGCGCGGCACCGCAGCGGGCGTTTTGGCCCTGCTTGAAAACCAAGCCATTACCATTGGCCATGGCCTGCTGCAGGACTGTGCAACACGTTTTGGCGACGATGTAGCGGTCCGCAACGCTCTGCTTCAACGAGATGATCTGCCCCCTGCGACTCGGCAGTCGTTGGTGCAAAGCCTCACCAATGTTCTCACTCTTTGGGCCGGCGATTGGGGTGTAGAGGACCGCCCTTCATTTGCGCATATGGCCTGTGATGCGGTGAACCGTGCCAGCGTTCGCATTGCTGAAGAGGCGCAGACCGATGATTTGGAAGGGTATGTGGCGCACCTGTTGAACACCGAACAGCTGACACCGGGCTTGCTGCTTCGGGCGTTGGTTTCGGGGCAGTTTGAATTGATCGAACAGGCTTTTGCGCAGCTTTCTGGCCAGTCTGCGCCCCGTGTTCGCTCAATCTTGGAAAGCGGGCGCAAGGCAGCCTTTGAAGCGCTATTTCGCAAGACCGGACTGCCTGTCGGCCTTTACGCCGTCTTTGCAGCGGGCATTGAGGCTTGGTTGGTGGCTGAAGATGAAGTGGATGAAGCCAACGTGCTCGCCGCCATGCTTGTGGCAGCAGAGGGGGACAGCCATGTGGATGGTGCCACCTATGCCTTGCTGGGCCGTATGGCCGGGGAGGCCCATTGGGAAGCATCGCAGACTTATCAACGTCAGTTGCTGCTCGCCGCAGCTTAGATCATGCAGCACCCAACCTGAATCACAATTCGCTGCCTTTCGATCAGCAAAATGCTGATCTCAAACGCGATTTGTGATGCTCTTTGGTTTGGATTGGATGCGGGAGGTTCTAGTATCGAAACTGTTCGTCGAGGATGCGTTCTTCCCAAGAGTGTTCGGGGTCGAAGAACAGCACGCCCTCCGAGTCACGGTCTTCGTGAATGTCCACCTGAACGGCGGATTTGAACTCTGCGTTGTCTGCCACTGCGTTTACGGGGCGTTTTTCGGCTTCCAGCACTGAAATGCGCACTTTGGAGCGGTTTGGCAGCAAAGCGCCCCGCCAGTTGCGAGGACGGAAGGGGCTTACCGGTGTCAGCGCCAAGAGGGGGGCGTTGAGGGGCAGGATTGGGCCGTGGGCGGATAGGTTGTAGGCGGTGGAGCCTTGAGGGGTTGCTACCATCAATCCATCACAAATGAGGGTTTCTAGGCGGGATTTACCGTCAATCTCCACCCGCAGCCTCGCAGCCTGGGCCGACTGGCGAAACAGGGACACCTCGTTGAACGCGGTGGAGTGGTGCACGGAGCCATCTGCTGTGCGCACTTGCATTTTAAGGGGGTGGATATTGGCGCTGGTGGCGTGAGAAATACGTTCCGGCAGGTTTTCCAGACGAAATTCGTTCATCAGAAATCCGACGGTACCCTTATTCATGCCATAAACCGGCTTGCCGGAGTCCATAAAGCGCAGCTGGGTTTGCAGCATGAACCCATCGCCCCCCAGCGCCACGATCACGCTGGCTTCGCTCTCGCTGGCCTGACCATATTGCTTGATAAGAGCTTCGCAACAGGATTGCGCATCATCAGAATGATTGGCGATGAAGTGGAGTTTTGGTGCTTGGGTCACAACCGCTTATGCCGATGGTCAGCGAAAACAGGCTCCTGTCTGCCCGCCATGGGCAGGAAAGTCCAGCATTCGTGGCCTTGGCACAAAAAAGGGCTGTCAGAGTGGTTCTGACAGCCCCAATTTACATCGCTTAGCCAGAGCTTAGCTGGTGCCTGCTGTGGACTTCTTTTTCTTTTTGGCAGGCTTTTTCGCCGTGGTCTTTTTGGTTTTCTTCACAGGCTTCTTCTTGGCTGCCACCGTTTTTGTTGTGCTCTTTTTTGTGGTGGTCCTCTTGGTGGTGGTCTTCTTGGTAGAAGCCTTTTTCACCGGTGCTTTGGCAGTTTTTGAAGAGGCTTTGGTGGCCACTTTCTTTTTGCTGGAGGAAGATTTAGCGGTTTTCTTCGCGCCGCTACCGGGCTTGGCGCGGCAGAAGGCTTTTACCCGGGCACCATCGGAGCGGGTAAATGCAGCCACATGGGAGCACCGGCTATTGGAGGTGCAAGCGCTTTTTGACAAGCCTTTGCAGACGGATTGCGCTTGTGCGGGAGCATTGGTGAAGGCTGTGAACGACAGCACAAAGGCAAACACGGTTGCCACGCGGACGATGGTGGATTTGAAGAACGTCATAGATATTTCCCTCGTGAAGAAATGGTCGATGCAGTTTGAATCACTATTCAAGCGGGTAGCATGAATGGGCTTGCGGCCCAAATAGATGCCCCGGCCCTTATGTTGGGGTCAGGGCAGTTTCGATTAACCCAACAGGCGCAGCAGATCGTCCACAGACGCTTTGGCGTCGCCGTAGAACATGCGCGTGTTTTCTTTGAAGAAAAGCGGGTTTTCCACGCCGGAATAGCCCGTGCCCGCGCCGCGTTTGGACACGAAGACCTGTTTTGCTTTCCATACTTCCAGCACGGGCATGCCTGCGATGGGGGAGTTGGGATCGTCCTGGGCAGCGGGGTTCACGATGTCGTTGGAGCCCACCACCATGACCACGTCCGTGTCGGGGAAATCTTCGTTGATTTCGTCCATTTCCAGCACGATGTCGTAAGGCACTTTTGCTTCGGCCAGCAGCACGTTCATGTGGCCGGGCAGGCGGCCTGCCACCGGGTGGATGGCGAAGCGCACATTCTTGCCATCGGCACGCAGGCGGCGGGTGAGTTCTGAAATGGAACCCTGAGCCTGCGCCACGGCCATGCCGTAGCCGGGTACGATGATAACGCTGTCTGCATCGGCCAATGCAGCGGCCACGGCATCCGCATTGGTGGCCACTTGCTCACCATCAATTTCCATGGCCGGACCGGACGTACCGCCAAAGCCGCCGAGGATCACTGAAATGAATGAGCGGTTCATGGCCTTACACATGATGTAGGACAGGATGGCACCGGAGGAGCCCACCAGGGCGCCGACCACGATGAGAAGATCATTACCCAACGAAAAGCCGATGGCTGCCGCTGCCCAGCCTGAGTAGGAATTCAGCATGGAGACCACGACGGGCATGTCTGCCCCGCCGATGCCCATGATAAGGTGGTAGCCGATGAACAGGGCGGCGATGGTCATAATGATGAGCGGCAGGATGCTGCCGCTGCCGATGTACCAGAACAGGGCGACCAGCGAGATGGCTGCGGCACCAGCGTTGAGCATGTGCCCGCCGGGCAGTTTTTCCGCTGCGGAGGTCACTTTGCCGGAGAGCTTGCCATAGGCGATGACGGAGCCGGTGAAGGTAATGGCACCGATGAAGACGCCTAGGAAGACTTCCACTTGAAGGATGGTGATCTCCACCGAGTCCTTCTTGGCGATCAGCGCTGCAAACCCTTCCAGCGTTTCCTTGTCGGCAGCAGCCATGGCGGCCACGCGGCTCATTTCCAAATGGGCGTTAAAGCCCACAAAGACGGCGGCGAGGCCTACGAGGGCGTGCATCCCGGCTACTAATTCCGGCATCTGGGTCATTTCCACCCGGTTGGCCAGTTGGTAACCGATCACACCGCCTAGCGCGATCAACACGATGGAAAGCAACCAGAGGCCGGAGCCGGGACCAATGAGCGTGGCGACGACGGCCAGCGCCATGCCCGCAATGCCATACCAGACGGCCCGTTTAGCGCTTTCCTGACCGGAGAGCCCACCCAAGGACAAGATAAAGAGGATGGCGGCGACGACGTAGGCCGCTGTGGTGAAACCGTAATCCATGACGGCCTCCTAAGACTTCTGGAACATGGCGAGCATGCGCCGTGTGACGAGGAACCCGCCAAAAATATTGATACCGGCCATAAAGACCGAAAGAGCCGCCAGCACGATCACCAGCCATGAGCCGGAGCCGATCTGCATCAGCGCGCCCAGAATAATGATGGACGAGATGGCATTGGTGACGGCCATCAGAGGCGTGTGCAGGGAGTGGGAGACGTTCCAGATGACTTGAAAGCCCACGAATACGGACAGCACGAAAACGATAAAATGCTGCATGAAGCTGGCCGGAGCCACCAAGCCCACAGCCAGCAGAAGTACTGCGCCCACGCCCAGCAGCGTCACTTGATTGCGCGTCTCTTTCTTGAAAGCCTCAGCCTCCTGCGCCTTGATTTGCTCCGCTGTCAGTTCCGCAGGCTTTTCCTTTTTGGGTGCTGTGGCAATGGCCTGCACCTTTGGCGGTGGCGGTGGGAAGGTAATTTCTCCGGCATGGGCCACCGTAGCGCCCCGGATCACATCGTCTTCCATATTGTGCACGATGACGCCGTCTTTTTCGGGCGTCAGGTCTGCCATCATGTGGCGGATGTTGGTGGCGTAGAGCGTGGACGACTGGGTGGCCATGCGGCTGGCCAGATCGGTGTAGCCGATGATGGTCACGCCATTGTCGGTCTCGATCTTCTCGTCCTTAACGGTGAGATCACAGTTGCCGCCTCGTTCCGCAGCCAGGTCCACCACCACGGAGCCGGGCTTCATGGCCTCGACCATATCCTTGAGCCACAGTTTTGGCGCATCGCGGCCCGGGATGAGGGCGGTGGTGATGACGATGTCGATATCGGACGCTTGTTCACGGAACAGCTCCAGCTGCTTTTCGCGGAATTCGGGAGAGGACGGGGCCGCATAGCCGCCGTCGCCGGAGCCGGATTCCTCAAAGTCCAGCATAAGGAATTCCGCACCCATGGATTCGATCTGTTCAGCCACCTCTGGGCGCACATCAAAGGCGCGCACGATAGCGCCCAGTGATTGTGCGGTGCCGATGGCGGCGAGGCCTGCCACGCCAGCGCCGATGACGAGCACCTTGGCGGGGGGCACTTTACCAGCGGCAGTGATCTGACCGGTGAAGAAACGGCCGAAGGCATTGCCCGCTTCAATAACAGCGCGATAGCCGCCAATATTGGCCATGGAGGAGAGGGCATCCATCTTCTGCGCGCGAGAGATGCGGGGCACCATGTCTATGGCAATGAGTGTGCTGTTGGCCTTCTCAGCTGCCGTGAGGATCTTTTTGTTGTCTGTGGGATAGACAAAGGAAATGACCGTTTGCTGGGCGCGCAGCTTTTTTGTTTCCGCCGCCGTGATGGGGCGCACTTTGGCGACCACGTCGGCCTTTTTCCAAAGGTCTGCGGCAGTCTTAACCACCGTCACGCCCGCTACTTCATAATCAGCGTCGCTGAAGCGGGAGCGGGTGCCCGCGCCGCTTTGGATCAGGCATTCAAAGCCCAATTTTTGCAGGTCTTTGGCCGACTGGGGCGTCATGGCGACGCGGTTTTCATCCGCAGCGCTTTCCTTCGGCGTCCCGATAACAGTCATTTATCGTCTCCAGACATTCTTTGACAGGCATCCCATAGCGTGAGGTTGGCTTATAGGGAGCCACCCCACGGGGCGCAATCGTCGCAGTGGTCCTAATGGTCGCGGGGTCAAGAAATTTGGATGGCGTTGTGTTTGACCGGTGGCAAAGGCTTTGGCACCCTGTTTACGGGTGTGCCGACGGTCACATGCCCGGTGGGAAATTTTATGGTGAGATGGCGGGATCGTGAACCATTCAACCGGAGCCGAAATGGCCCGCTGTTACGAGGAGTTTAGCTATGAACCGAAAGAGTAGAATAACCAAGGCGGCCTTAGGCCTGCTGGTTGGGTCCACCATGACGCTGGGGGCCGGCCTACTGCCTGCCCAGGCGCAAAGTGGGGCAACCAATAAAATCATGCTGGTTTTCGATTCCTCTGGCTCCATGCGCAAAAAGGTTGAGGGTCGCAGCCGCATGGCTTCTGCCAAGCAGGCCGTCAGTCAGGTGATGGGTACGCTGGATGGCAATACAGAAATCGGTCTGGTGGCCTACGGCCATCGCCGGGGTAAAGACTGCTCCGATATGCAGGTGGTGGCGGAGCCGGCCTTAGGGCAGGGGGGTGCTATCGCCCGCGCTGTCGACAATATGAGCCCGCTGGGTGAAACGCCCATTGCCGATGCCGTGCGCATGGCGGCGGAAGTGGCAGCGTATGATGAGTTGCCTGCCACCGTCGTGCTTGTGACAGACGGCGAAGAATCCTGCGGCGGCGACCCCTGCGCCCTTGCCGATGAGCTGGAACAGAAGGGGCAGGATTTTACGGCCCATGTGATCGGTTTCGGCTATGGCGACGGCCAAGTGGCGGGTGCCGCCTGTTTGGCGGAGAAGACCGGCGGCCAATACATTGCAGCTGCGGACGCGGACCAGCTGGCGAGCGCGCTGGTGCAAACCGTCTCCGCCCCCGTTGCCCCCACCGGCGTGAGCTTTGCCAGCGATGATTTCGATGGTGAGAGCCTTGGCGAAAGCTGGACCGTGGTGAACCCAGACCCAGAATCCTACGTGGTTGAGGACGGGGTTTTGCTGGCCGCAACATCGGGCTTCAGCTATCTGGGCCGCAACAAGAAAATGCCCAACAACGTGTTTACCTGGAACGGCGACTTGCCGAGCGGTGATTTCGACATGGCAGTGGATTTCAAAGCCGAATTTGCCCAATCCACTAAAGCCATTGCGGAAGTGGGCCTTTACACGGACCAAAAGAATGCCGTGGTGGCAAGCCTCTGGCGGTCTGGGACCTCCAATAACGGCATGTTCATTCAGGTCATGGCCACACAAAATGGTAAAAACAAAGAGGCTCGCTTGAGGGTGGCCACAGGGTCCTGCTGCCCGCGTGCCTTCAACATGGATGAGGTGCTTAAACAGATGGAGGACAAGGGCGGGCGTTTGATCCTGCAACGCCGTGGCCGAAAAATGGCGGCTCGGTTGGAACTGAACGGATGGACACCCAACGATAAATCCCCATCCACCTTCATCACCGACGAAGTGCTCGTGCTGCGCCCCAAAGGCAAGCCTGCCATTTTCGGCGGCTCCTGGGGCGGAAATCAGGTCAACATCGTCTATTTTGACCGGTTTGAAATTAAAACGTTCGAGTAAGGCCATTGATCTGCGGGGTGCTGAACAATGCGGCCCGCATTTCATGGTTGAAAGTGACAGTAGGGGCGCTCGGGGCAAATGCGAGCGCCCTCGTCATCGTCTATATGGTCCTGGTGTTCATGGGGATTTGGCGGTGCGCAGGATGGTTTTGCGCGCCTTATCGAGAGCTTGCCGCCATAGCAGCTTGCTCACCGCAATAACGTTGCTTGGGTTGCGTGAGAGGTAGGCCATTTCCGCCCGGGCCGCTTTGGCAATTTCCGGCGGCGCTTTGTCCATATGACCGGCATTTTGAGGGGGCTGGGGGTCGTATTCGATCATCAGCTGAATGCGCTCGGCTGTGTCGTGCCCGGCCACTTCCTCCGCAATCGTGAAGGCAAGATCAATCCCCGCTGACACGCCCGCCGCTGTCCAAACACGCTCTGAGCGAACAATCCTTTCACTGGGTCTTGGTTTTGCGCCAAGCCGCCGCAAAGCATCAAAAGCGGCCCAATGGGATGTGACTGGACGGTTTTCGAGCATTCCAGCAGCGGCCAAAACCACCGCGCCGGAACAGACCGATGTTGTCAGACGGGTCGTTGCATGCACCTGCTGAAGCCAGTCTTTCAGCTCTCCATCAGCGGCAGCAACGGCTGTGTGCGCCTCCGAACCGGGCACCAACACAATATCCGGTGCGGGGGTTTCAGCAAAACTATGGGTGGCACCCACCACCAAAATCCCCCGATCCGTGGCCACGGGGCCCGTTTTGTGGGAAACAAAACGCAATTCTACATCCGGCAGCATTTTGAAAACTTCATAGGGACCAAGCGCGTCCAAAGCGGTGAAACCGGAATAAAGAACGATGGCAATCTGCATGGGGCACCTCATTAAATAGAACGATCGTTCTTTTTTATCTCCTGTTTCGTTTCTTGACAAGGGGGTGTCGCCCTTGGCTCAAAGTGTTGGTGACGCCGTGGCGAAATCCGGGTTACGAGGCAGGACATTGCAAGAAACGAAAGCGCAGCGCACCCGGGCGCAAATTCTATCAGTGGCGCAGCATGAGGCGAGCCTTGTAGGTATTGACGCGCTCACGCTGGGCGGGCTTGCTGCGTCGTGCAACCTCTCCAAAAGCGGACTCAATGCCCATTTCGGTTCCAAAGAAGCGTTGCAGATCGCTGTGATTGACGCGATTGCGGAAAGGTTTCGCGTGGAGGTGGCCCAACCGGCATTCTCCGTTCCGCCTGGGCTGGCGCAGCTTGACGCTATTATGGTGCATTGGATCGCATGGTCCGATCACCCGGATCGGCCGGGGGGGTGCCAATTGATTGCTGCCAGTTTCGACTTTGATGGTATGGAGGGAAATGTGCGAAATCGCTTAGCGGATTGGATCAACGCCTGGCGGTCCGTCATCGCCGATGCGGTGGGTCGGGCCAATGGGGTCGACAAAACGAATTTGGATCCACAGCAAACGTCCAGCCTAGCTTACGGGCTCTACATGGCCCAACATGTGGAGCGGCTCTTGTTGGGCGACGAAAGCGCATCCCCCAGAGCCCTTACGCAATGGCGGCGGCACATTGGCCATGATGACACTTAACAGAACCGAACCTCAGAACACCCGCAGCATGCGTGGTGTCAGCAGCACGCTGATGACGGGATCGTATTTCGCTTTTTCCTTCTGCTACTGCGCAAAAGAGCCAGCTTTCTCTTCGTTTGTTGCACGACAGGCCCCCGTTAACAAACCGAAGCGACTTGGTGCACGCGATCTGAAGAGTTTAGAACCCCTGTGGACTCACGTTGCAAGTGCAACGTTTTGGTTTTGTTCTTTTGGTGTTTTGAAGTTGATACATGCTCTTGGCTGGTTGTTGTATTGTGTGACGATGGCCCTCAATTGGCTGGGGGATTGGGCATCGAGGTCGGTT
>JBCCTO010000025.1:0-51186 GCA_039198355.1 Pseudomonadota bacterium | reverse complement strand
TTCAACGCCATCACCAAGAAATCCATTTTGGAAGCCATGGAGCAACCAAGGCAGATCGATGAGCCTTTGGTGGATGCCTATCTTGCCCGCCGAGCGCTAGATTATCTCGTGGGCTTTAACCTGTCCCCCGTATTGTGGCGTAAATTGCCCGGCGCACGGTCGGCAGGCCGCGTTCAATCCGTAAGTCTGCGCCTGGTCTGTGAGCGTGAGAACGAAATTGAGCGCTTTAAGCCGGAGGAATATTGGTCCATTTTCGGAGCGTTCAAAAACGCAAATGGTGCAGATTTTGAAGCCCGCCTCACCTCCTATGATGGTGAGAAAATGGACAGGCTGTCCGTCAAAAACGAAGAACAGGCCAACACAATCAAATCCATGCTCATGAAGGCGGCTTTCACCGTCCAAAGCGTGGATGCCAAGCCCACCACGCGCAATCCGTACGCGCCGTTCACCACGTCGACCTTGCAGCAGGAAGCCTCCTCAAAACTGGGCTTCTCCGCCTCCCGCACCATGCAAACGGCCCAGCGCCTGTATGAAGGGATGGATTTGGGCGGCGAGACGGTGGGCCTCATCACCTATATGCGAACGGACGGCGTTCAGATGGCCCCTGAGGCCATTGAGGACACGCGTAAGGTGATCGGCGAAGAATTTGGCGCGCTCTACCTGCCAGAAAAAGCCAGACACTACGCTTCCAAAGCCAAAAATGCTCAGGAAGCCCACGAAGCCGTCCGACCCACATCCCTGGCCCGTCTGCCCAAGGATATGGCCAAACACTTGGACGACGATCAACGCCGCCTTTACGAGTTGATTTGGAAACGCACTGTTGCCAGCCAAATGGCCTCGGCCAAAATCGAACGCACGGCTGCGGAAATTTTAGCCACCCATAATGACACAAAAGCCACCGTTCGCGCCAACGGTTCGGTGGTGAAATTCGACGGTTTCCTGTCCGTCTATCAGGACAATAAGAAGAAAGGTGACGAAGAGGACAAGCGCCTCGTGCCGTTGAAAGAAGGTGAGAAGGTTTCACGCGAGAGCATTGAAGCCAAACAACATTTCACAGAACCACCGGCCCGCTATTCCGAGGCTTCTCTCATCAAAAAGATGGAGGAATTAGGCATTGGCCGCCCCTCCACCTACGCCTCCACATTGAAGACGCTGGAAGACCGCGAATATATCGTCATCAACAAAAGGCGCATTATTCCCCAAGCCAAAGGGCGTTTGGTAACGTCCTTCCTAGAGAGCTATTTCAACCGCTACGTGGAATATGATTTCACCGCTTCGCTGGAAGAGAAGCTGGACAAAATCTCCGCCGGTGACCTTAACTATAAAGACGTTCTGCGCGACTTCTGGACGGACTTCACGGCACAAATTGCCGAGACCAAAGACCTGCGCATTACGGAAGTGCTGGAACATCTCAACGAAGCCCTCGGCCCCCTCGCCTTTCCTGATCCGGGCGATGGGTCCAACCCCCGCCAATGCCCTTCCTGCGACAGCGGTCAATTGAGCCTGAAAGTGGGCAAATTTGGTGCGTTTATTGGCTGCTCAAACTACCCCGATTGCAAATTTACCCGCCAACTGGGGGCAGAAGGCTTGGAGCAATCGCAATATTGCCAATGACGGTCCGAAAGTGCTGGGCGTGGACCCGAACTCCAGCGAAGAAGTCAAGCTAATGGTGGGCCGATTTGGCCCTTATGTGCAGCGCGGAGAAGGAAAAGAGGCCAAAAATGCCGGCATTCCCAAAAGCTGGAACCCGGCGGAGGTGGACTTCGAAAAAGCGCTGCAATTGTTGGAGCTTCCCCGCGTTGTCGGACCCCATCCGGAAGATGGCGAGGACATCACCGCCCGTTTCGCCCGCTACGGCCCGGTTGTCCAACATGGCAAGAAATTCGGCAAGCTGGAAAGCGATGATGAGGTCTTTACCGTTGGCCTGAACCGCGCTGTTGCTGCCCTTGCCGATGGGGCCAAACGTGGCCCCCGCGCCGGTACAGCCGCGCTAAAAGACTTGGGCGAACATCCGGAACTGGGCGGCCCCGTGGCCGTGAAAGACGGGCGCTTCGGTCCCTATGTCAACCACGGCAAGATCAACGCAACTTTGCCCAAAGACCTGGACCCCCAAGCCGTAAACATGGAACAAGCCGTGCAGTTGATCGCAGCCCGCGCGGAAAAGACGGGCAAAAAGCCTGCGGCGAAGAAAAAGGCACCCGCAAAAAAGAAGGCCCCCGCCAAGAAAACCGCCGCTAAAAAAACCACGGCCAAGAAAGCCCCCGCCAAGACAGCGGCAGCGAAATAGGTGTCCAAAACCATCCGCAAAAAAACAGCCCCCATGCTGAACCGTCAAGCCGTTCTGGATTTTCTCAAAGACAATCCGGGACGCAGCGGAAAACGGGAACTGGCCCGCGCTTTTGGCCTCAAAGGCCAACAAAAAATAGAGTTGAAGGCACTGCTGAAAGAACTGGAGGGCGAAGGCTTCATCGAAAAGCGCGGAAAGCGTTTGGTCGAACCCGGCACCCTGCCCCCGGTCACGGTATTGGATATCACCGGTCGAGACCGGGACGGTGGCCTGCTAGCGAAGCCCGTGCAGTGGGACGACACAGTGCCCGCGCCCAAAATCGTCATCGTCCAATCTGGACGCTTCAAAACACCTGCCGCTGGCGTAAATGACCGCGTGCTGGCGCGCATCAGCCAAAAATCACCCAAATATGCTGAGGCGCGGGTGATGAAAGTGCTGGACCGCAACCGCGGCACAATCCTAGGCATCTTTAGGGCCTATAAGGCGCCGGAAAACGGGTTTGCCGGGCGCATTGAACCCACCGACCGCAAGCAAAATGAACTCGTGGTTCACGAAAAAAACTTGAACGGCGCGGAAGATGGCGATCTTGTTGAAGTGGCCACCGTTGGGCGCAATACCCACGGCCTGCGCCAAGCGGCGGTTGAGAATGTCATTGGCGACTTCCGCTCTGAAAGAGCCATCTCGCTCATCGCCCTGCACCAGCACGGCATACCGACAAAGTTTCCCGCCGAAGTCTTGAAAGCGGCTGAAACCATTCAACCTGTCGGCATTGAAGGCCGCGAGGATTGGCGGGACGTTCCCCTCATCACCATCGACCCAGCCGATGCCAAAGACCATGATGATGCCATCTATGCGGAACCAGATACCTCTGGCGACAATGAGGGGGGTGTCATCGTCACCGTCGCCATCGCCGATGTGAGCGCCTATGTCCGCCCTGGCTCGCCCATGGATAATGAAGCACGCAAGCGCGGCAACTCCGTTTATTTCCCCGACCGGGTAGTGCCCATGCTGCCGGAGCGCATTTCCAATAATCTATGCTCCCTGCGCGAAAACGAAGACCGCCCGGCCATGGCCACGCGCATGACTTTTGCCGCCGATGGCCGCAAACTGCGTCACACGTTCCATCGAGTGATGATGAAAAGCCATGCGCGGCTCGCCTATGAAGAGGCCCAAGCCGCCATAGACGGGCGCGACGCGCCCCGCGCTGAGCCATGGTTAGACACCGTTCTGCGCCCCCTTTGGGAAGCCTATGCCGTTCTCAAACGGGGGCGCGAATATCGGGCGCCGCTGGAACTGGACATGCCGGAACGAAAAATTGTTCTGGACGAAGAAAGTCGCGTGGACCGTGTCATCGTCCCACCCCGACTGGATGCCCACAAACTGGTGGAAGAATTTATGATTCAGGCCAATGTGGCCGCTGCCGAGACCCTGGAAAAGCGTAAACAACCCCTGATCTACCGCATCCACGACGTGCCCTCACTGTCCAAACTGGAAAGCCTGCGCGATTTTCTCAAAACGCTGGCCATTCCATTGGCCAAAGGCGGGCAGGTCAAGGGGGACACGTTCAACCGAATTTTGCAGCAGGTGGAAGGCAGCGACCACGCGGGGCTGGTCAACACCGTCATCCTGCGTTCTCAAAGCCAGGCGGAATATAACCCCCACAACGAAGGCCATTTTGGCCTGAACCTGCGCAAATACGCTCATTTCACCAGCCCCATCCGCCGCTACGCCGATTTGATCGTCCATCGCGCTTTGGTGAAAGCGCTCAATTTGGGCGATGGGGGAATTACGCAGCCCGAAGAAGCGCAGTTGGAGACCATTGCGCAGGATATTTCTGGCACCGAGCGCCGGGCCATGCTCGCCGAGCGTCAAACCATCGACCGGCTCATAGCGCTCCACATGACCGACAAGATCGGCGCGCAATTTCACGGGCGCATCAATGGGGTGACCCGCGCGGGCCTGTTTGTCACCCTGTCGGATACTGGCGCGGACGGTTTCATCCCCATTTCTCAAATTGGTGATGACTACTATATCTATGATGAAGTGTCCCATCGGGTGACGGGTGAGCACAGCGGTTTGATTTACCAAATGGGTGATCCGGTTGAAGTGCGTCTGGTGGAGGCTGCGCCCATGGCGGGGGCACTGCGCTTTGAGATGGTCAGCGAAGGGCGGGAAGACACCGCCCTGCCCCGCAGCAAACGCAGCCGCAATGGCTCACCATCCGGTCGACCCCGCCGGGCGCCACGCAGTAACCGTTTTGGCAAAAGGAGATAAGATGTCCGTCGATGCCTCAAATACGAAAGTAAAAGGCCTGCACCCCACACAGGACACGGCGGAACGGCCCATCCTGCCCGCCGTCATGAAAGGCGTGAAATGCCGCTGCCCGCGCTGCGGTGAAGGGCGATTGTTCAACAAATGGCTCAAAGTCGCCCCAGTCTGCACCAATTGCGGCGAGGAATTGCATTATGAAAAAGCGCAGGACCTGCCGCCCTACATCACCATCATGATTGTGGGCCATGTGATCGTGACCTTCATTATGATTTTGGAAGCCAATTTCACCTTATCCCTGTGGACGCATCTGGCCCTGTGGATACCCATTTCCACAATCATGACACTGGCCATCATGCAGCCTGTGAAAGGCGGCGTGGTGGGGCTGCAATGGGCCTTGCGCATGTTTGGATTTGGGGATGGAAAAGACCATGGCTGATCTACACGAACCGGAAGACGAAAACGGCATCCCGCTCAAATATAAGCGCCTGAAAGGCGGCATGAGCAAGGATGAAATGGACCGCGCTGCGGTGTTTGATGGCTCTAAACGCAGCCCCAATATGCGGCCCAAGGATGCTTCTACCGTTATCATTCTCGATGATAGCGGGTCTGAAGTGCGGATGCTTTTGGGCCGCCGCCACGAGAATCATAAATTCATGCCCGGCCTTTTCGTTTTCCCCGGTGGCCGGGTGGATCGTTACGACGGCTCCGTGGAGGCAGGTAGCGAATTACAACCCATCATTCAGGATCGCATCGTTGCCACCCTTCGCGGCAAGCCCACCGCCCGAAGAGCCCGCGCGCTCGCCATTGCCGCAATCCGCGAGACCTATGAAGAGGCGGGGCTTTTCCTTGGGGAAAAGAACAATGGCTTCAACGACAGCCACGGGGACTGGCAGGCTTTTACGGATCATGGCATTACGCCCACCCTCGCCCCCTTTCGTTTGATCGCCCGCGCCATCACGCCGCCGGGCCGCTCGCGCCGCTTTGATGCGTGGTTTTTCATCACCAAGGCGAGCCACATCGCCCACACCCTGCCAGAAGGGACCGGCCCCTCCGGTGAATTGCAAGATTTGCACTGGATGACCATCGGCGAGGCCAAACAATTGGAGCTGCCCGTCATCACCGTCACCGTGCTGGACGAATTGCAAAAACGTCTAAAAGACGATCCAGAGCTGAAACCGGGCTATGAAGCGCCCTTTTTTCACATGCGCGGCAAAACATTTTTGCGCGATCTCATTTGAACCAAACCCCGCCCGCTTGACATTCAGCCCGGTTGGATTAGTTACCATGTCAACGAAAGCGGGCCATCTGGCCGCGCGCCGCTAAGCTGTGGAGCGCAGCGCTTTCCCGATCGTTTCAAGGAAAAGACAATGGCTAAGGCAACCACCATTAAGGTGAGACTGAATTCGACCGCGGACACCGGTTTCTACTACGTCACCAAAAAGAACTCTCGCACCATGACCGACAAACTGGTGAAGCGGAAATACGATCCCGTCGCGAAAAAGCACGTGGAATTCAAGGAAGGCAAAATCAAATAAGATTTACCATCCCCCAAGTTTAAGGAAGGGCCGCTTTCGAGAGCGGCCTTTTTTATTTTGGGCTTACAGCGCGTCACGCTCCGCTTGAAACGCTCTTGTTACAATGAGCCGCCTCGCTAACGTACGC
The DNA here is from genome assembly GCA_039198355.1 of Pseudomonadota bacterium. Classification (GTDB taxonomy): domain Bacteria; phylum Pseudomonadota; class Alphaproteobacteria; order Rhizobiales; family Rhizobiaceae; genus Pseudahrensia. The sequence continues at coordinate 44,966 of JBCCTO010000025.1, read as the reverse complement.
CATACCATCTCTTTTTGGCATGGGCAGCGAAGGCCGTCGGCCCGACAGCGTAAGCGCATAAAGCGAGAGCACTCTCATCTCAGATGGAGATGCTTGCAGGGGTGGAAAGCCCCTCAGCTTTTGTCCGTGACCACCGCCATGGGGTGGTCTTTCACAAATTCCACCAAATCCCACAGCGTACCATAAAGGTCTTCAAAGACAGCCACACGCCCATAAGGCTGGTCTTTTGGCTCTCGCACAAACCTGATACCCGCATCGTGATAGCGGACATAGTCCCGCTCGAAATCATCCGTGGCAAGGAACAGGAAAACCCGGCCGCCACTTTGATTGCCGATAAAGGCTTCCTGCCGGTCCCCCACCGCGCGGGCAAGCAGGATAGCACTGTCACGGCTACCGGGCGGGCGAACGACGACCCAGCGTTTGTTTTGTTCTGGCTGGGCCGTGTCTTCCACAAGCTCAAAACCGAGCGTGCCACAATAAAAGGCAATGGCCTCGTCATAGTCCCGAACCACAAGCGCGGTGAGACAAAGCTCTTGTCGCATTATGGTTCTTGAACCCCTGAAGAAAGGCGCACACACAAAAGCCGTGATAGCTTTGGGACCATCAACACGTCAGCACCACTTGGACCAACCAAGCCCTAAAACGGAATATCATCGTCCATATCACCGCCGGAGGGGAAGCCACCGCCCTGGCCGCCACCCATACCACCGCCCATACCACCGCCTTGACTGCCACCAGACGGCCCGCCGATGGCTCCGCCACCACCGCCGTAATTGCCACCGCCGCCAAAGCTATCACCGCCACCATAGGCGCCATCACCCGCAGGGGCTTGCCCACGACCACCGATCATTTGCAGCACACCGCTGAAGTTTTGCAGTACGATTTCGGTGGTCCACCGGTCATTACCGTTCTGGTCCTGCCATTTGCGCGTTTGCAGTTGGCCTTCAATGTAAACGGTTTGACCCTTTTTCACATATTGCTCGATGACTTTGTTCAACCCTTCGGAAAAACACACCACCCGGTGCCACTCGGTCTTCTCCCGCCGCTCGCCGGAATTACGGTCCCGCCACGTCTCGGTGGTGGCAATGGACATGTTGGCAATGGGCCGCCCATCCTGCGTGCGCCGAATCTCTGGGTCGGCCCCCAGATTGCCCACCAAAATCACCTTATTCACGCTACCAGCCATGGCGCTTACTCCCAAAACACGCGCAGACGCTCAAACAGCGCCGCTTTCGCCGCCAACATAGTCTGCACAATCGCCCGACCGTCTCTGAAAACGCTCTTTTTCCACAGGCTTGTTCGGCCTAATTTTGTTCTTTATATGTTCTGCGCAACGAAGGCAAACTCCACGCCGGTACCCTGTGCAAAAAACTGGTGCGACAGGATATTTGTTGCGCGGTGTGGCGGGGCTCATCATACCTGAAGAGACATATTCGCAAAAACCAATAATCCATGACGGGAACGCATCACCTACCGCTCCCTTTTCATTAAACCCCCTTATGATTGCGGACCTCGCTCATGGCCTCTCGTAAATCAAACGCTCGCCCCAAGCCCGACGACAAGCAGATCAGCGTGCGCGGTGCCCGCGAGCACAATCTCAAAAACGTGGACATCGATCTGCCCCGCGACAGCCTCATCGTCATGACAGGCCTGTCCGGTTCTGGGAAGTCCTCCCTGGCCTTTGATACAATTTATGCCGAGGGCCAGCGCCGCTATGTGGAGAGCCTTTCGGCCTATGCACGCCAGTTTTTGGAAATGATGCAAAAACCGGATGTGGACCAGATTGATGGCCTCTCCCCCGCCATTTCCATTGAGCAAAAGACCACGTCCAAAAACCCCCGCTCCACCGTCGGCACGGTGACGGAAATTTATGATTATATGCGGCTGCTTTTTGCCCGCGTGGGTGTGCCCTATTCCCCCACCACGGGCCTGCCCATTGAAAGCCAGACGGTTAGCCAGATGGTGGACCGGGTAATGGCGCTGGAAGAAGGCTCCCGCCTCTACCTGCTGGCCCCCATCGTGCAGGGCCGCAAGGGCGAATACCGAAAGGAATTTGCCGAGCTCATGAAAAAGGGGTTCCAGCGGGTCAAAGTGGATGGCCAGTTTTACGAAATCGCAGACGTTCCTGCGCTGGACAAGAAATTCAAACACGACATCGATGTGGTGGTGGACCGCATCTTGGTGCGCGAAGACATGCAGACCCGCCTGGCTGACTCAATGGAGACGGCGCTCCGGCTGACCGACGGCATGGCCGTTGCAGAATTGGCGGATAAGCCTTTGCCGGAGGCTGAGACCGCCGCTGGCGGGGCCAAGAATAAATCCAAGAACGAAACCCACGAGCGGCTCATTTTCTCCGAAAAATTTGCCTGCCCCGTTTCCGGCTTCACGATTCCCGAAATCGAACCCCGCCTGTTTTCCTTCAACAACCCCTTCGGCGCGTGCCCGGCCTGTGACGGGCTGGGCAGTCAGCAAAAGATGGATGAAAATTTGGTGGTGCCGGATGGTTCTTTGGCGCTCAACAAAGGAGCCATCGCGCCCTGGTCAAAATCCTCCAACCCCTCCCCCTATTACGCCCAAACACTTTCGTCGCTGGGTAAAGTCTACAAATTCAAGCTCACGGACAAATGGGATGATCTGTCAGCGGATGTCCAGACCGCCGTTTTGTATGGCACCGGCCGAAAGTCCATCGAATTTCGCTACGATGACGGCCTGCGCAGCTATAAAACCTCAAAGCCCTTTGAAGGGGTCATCGGCAATCTAGAGCGGCGCTGGAAGGAGACGGACAGCGCGTGGATGCGCGAAGAAATCGAAAAATACATGTCCCGCATGCCTTGCATGACATGCAATGGCTATCGCCTGAAGCCAGAGGCGCTGGCGGTTAAGATCAACGGGCTGCACATTTCCCAAGTGGCGGAAATGTCCATCAGACAGGCCAATGCCTGGTTTGCCGATCTTCCAAACCACCTCAACGAAAAACAAAATGAGATTGCCGTTCGCATTCTGAAAGAAATTCGAGAGCGGCTGAAATTTCTCAATGATGTGGGGCTGGATTATCTCACCCTTTCCCGCAATTCCGGCACCCTTTCTGGCGGTGAGAGCCAACGCATCCGTCTGGCATCGCAAATCGGCTCTGGCCTCACCGGCGTGCTCTATGTTCTCGATGAACCGTCCATCGGCCTCCACCAGCGGGACAATGCGCGGCTTCTGGAAACCCTGCGCCACCTGCGCGATCTGGGAAACACCGTGATCGTTGTGGAGCATGATGAGGACGCCATCCTCACCGCAGACCATGTGGTGGACATTGGCCCCAAGGCGGGCATTCACGGCGGTCGTATCGTGGCCGAAGGCACGCCCAAACAAATCATGAAGTCCAAGGACTCGATCACCGGCAAATATCTTTCCGGTGCGCTCACGGTGGATGTGCCGGCGGAACGGCGCAAAATCGACAAGAAGCGGCAAATCAAGGTGGTGGGCGCACGGGGCAACAATCTCAAAGACGTCACCGGCACCATCCCGCTGGGCACGTTTACCGCTGTTACCGGCGTTTCCGGGGGCGGAAAATCCACGTTCCTCATTGAAACACTCTACAAAGCTGCGGCCCGCCACATCAACAAGGCCCGCGCCCTGCCCGCGCCCCACGCAAAAATCGAAGGGCTGCAACATCTCGATAAGATCATCGATATCGACCAATCCCCCATTGGCCGCACTCCCCGATCCAATCCGGCCACCTATACCGGCGCTTTCACACCCATCCGCGAATGGTTTGCTGGCCTGCCAGAAGCAAAGGCGCGGGGTTATCAGCCCGGGCGCTTTTCCTTTAACGTAAAAGGCGGGCGCTGCGAGGCCTGTCAGGGGGATGGCGTCATCAAAATTGAGATGCACTTTTTGCCCGATGTCTACGTCACTTGTGATGTCTGCAACGGCACCCGCTACAACCGTGAAACGCTGGAAGTCACTTTCCGCGGCAAATCCATCGCTGATGTGCTGGATATGACCGTGGAAGAAGCCTGCGATTTCTTCGATGCAGTGCCGTCCGTCCGCGATAAAATGGCCACGCTAAAGCGCGTGGGGCTCGACTATGTGAAAGTTGGCCAATCCGCCACCACCCTTTCAGGCGGTGAAGCGCAGCGCGTGAAACTTTCCAAAGAGCTTTCCAAGAGAGCTACCGGTCGCACACTCTATATCTTGGACGAACCCACCACCGGCCTGCACTTCCATGATGTGGCGAAGCTGCTGGATGTGCTGCATGAATTGGTGGATGGCGGCAATACCGTAGCCGTGATTGAACACAATCTTGAAGTCATCAAAACCGCCGATTGGGTGCTGGACTTGGGACCGGAAGGTGGCGATGGCGGTGGTGAAATGGTGGCTGAAGGGCGGCCGGAAGACATCGTAGAAGAATCACGCTCCTACACTGGCCAATTCCTAAAAGAATTGCTGGACCGTAGACCGGTTGAGACTGCCAAACCCAAAAGCGCCACCGCTAAAAAGAAGTCGAAGCAATCAAAAAAGGCGCAAGAGGCGGGCACTGGCGATGCTTTGCAAGCGGCTGAATAGCAAATTCAGCAAAGGCCAACGTAGCGTAAACAGGGGGTTATCTCCGATGACACATTCCCGCGCTCAATTCACATCTCATGATGAATCATCATTCGCTTAACCTATTGAAATTATTCAAATAAAAAGCCTAATATAGAAGTCAGACAGCACAGCGTTAACCTATGTGGCGATCCTATGGGGTTCCTTGCAAAAAACGCAAAGCTCACTTGCGCCCGTGGGCCTCGTCATTCCCAACCAATCACCTAGATTAGCGTCACGAAGCCAAGGGGTTTCGTAAGTTCACTTCCAGGGCAATCTCCTGGAAAACAGGAAAGTCAAAAAAATGGATCTCTTCGACAACATTCGCAACTGGAACCGCGTGCGTCAGACGCGCAACGAGCTGAACAGCCTGTCCAACCGCGAGCTGAGCGATCTCGGCATCAACCGCGGCGACATCCCCTTTATCGCCCGTCGTGCCATTAAGCGCGGCTCCTAAGGCCACTTTGGTTAAACCAAAGAATGAAAATTGAGGAGATCACTTTCTAATTTCCTCTTGCTATAGAGCGCCTGCGCTGATCCTCCTCCCACAGCGCATTGCTCTTTGAAAGCCGCACTCCTCCCAAGCGTGCTTTCAGTCGAAACACCTGCCGCACCCCTCGTGCGGCAGGTGTTTTCGTTTTGAGAACTGAAATACTGCGCAGTCAAACAGTGAAAATTGCCGTTCGCTGAACAGCACTGGTTTGCCGCGCCATCTCTCTTTTAGTTTCAGCAGCGCAAGCCATTTGGCAAATATTGTGGGCGCCAAAGACTTGGAACGGCTCCATCACGGATAGACGCTCTCAAGAGGGAGCGTGGGCTTGAAGAGTAGAGAAACGAAGGCTCAACCCGTGCCGTAGTCAGCAGCACTGTTTCGTTGTTTGTACCAGGCAGCGAGGGGCATGATGATCGGCGCTTTACCATCGGCCTTGTACCAGGAATCCACAGCCCAGTCTGGCCCACCATTCTCCCGAATACGGGCTGATTTATGCGGGTAACGCCCATCCAGCAAAAAGCCACGCTCGGCGTAGCTTGAAATGACTTTGTGGTGCTTCATCAAGCCACGCTGCTGCAAATACGTCAGATAGGCTGTTGTGTTGAGCGATTCGTCCACACAATCCATCTGCCCGCGCAGGCCACGGTGTTTTTGATATGCCCGTGGTGCATCACGGTGATAGCGCAGCTTACGCCAGCTCATCCGCTCCATGGCCGCAATGGCTTTAGCCAAACGTTTTCGCTCGCTCGCCGCATTTTTTGGTTTACCCATAATGCGTTTCAAGCGCGCGTAATCGCGCTGCGAAAAGCCTGCACTGTCTTTATACTCACAGCCGAAGCCGGAGCAGACCGAAATAAACGCGGGCGCAGCGTAAGACCTCTCACCAACGGACCCGGTCACCGTACGGCCCGAGCAGGCGGCAAGCGCCATGCAAGCAATCAGGCAAAACAAAGGGCGAATCTGCATATCCATAGGGCAGCTATGTGCCACAGGCGTTAGGGAACTGTTAATGCTTATTGCCCGCAAAAAGGGCCGCATCGCAAACAGTTGAACCGGTGGTGCAGCAGCGTTACACCAAAGCCATGACCCAAAGACCTATCCAAATCATCGGCGGCGGCCTCGCTGGCTCAGAAGCTGCCTGGCAACTGGCCAACCGCAATATCCCGGTTGTGCTCCACGAAATGCGCCCGGTTCGCGGCACGGAGGCTCACCAGAGCGACGGACTGGCAGAATTGGTCTGCTCCAACTCTTTCCGCTCCGATGATGCGCAAAACAATGCCGTTGGTCTGCTGCATGAAGAGATGCGCCGCGCTGGCTCGCTCATCATGGGTTGTGCCGATGCCTCGCAAGTGCCTGCCGGCAGCGCCCTCGCGGTGGACCGCATCCAATTCTCAGATCGCGTGACAGCGGCGTTGGAAGCCCATCCCCTTGTCACCATTTCCAGACAAGAGGTGCGTGGCCTGCCGCCTGAAGATGATGGACCCACCATTATTGCCACCGGCCCCCTCACCGCCCCTGATCTGGCTGGTTCCATAGCCGCAGAGACCGGCCAAGATGCGCTGGCCTTTTTCGATGCCATAGCTCCCATAATCCACTTCGATTCCATCGATCTCGACGTGGCATGGTTCCAATCCCGCTATGACAAAGTGGGCCCCGGCGGCACCGGGAGAGACTATCTCAATTGTCCCATGGACCGGGATCAATATGAGGCGTTTATCGACGCGCTCATTGGGGGTGAGAAGGCCGAGTTCAAACAGTGGGAAAATGTTCCCTATTTCGACGGGTGCCTGCCCATTGAAATCATGGCCGAGCGGGGCCGCGAAACCTTGCGCCACGGCCCCATGAAGCCTATGGGCCTCACTAATCAGCATAAGCCTGACGAAAAACCCTACGCCGTGGTGCAGCTGAGGCAGGACAACGCCCTAGGCACGCTCTACAACATGGTGGGTTTTCAAACGAAGCTGAAGTACGGCGCGCAGACGGCGGTTTTGCGCATGATTCCCGGGTTGGAGAATGCGGAATTCGCGCGCCTGGGTGGCCTACACCGCAATACCTATCTCAATTCACCCAAATTGCTGGATGAAACGCTCCGCTTGAAGTCCAGCCCCCACATTCGCTTTGCCGGTCAAATCACCGGTTGCGAAGGCTATGTGGAATCAGCTGCCATCGGCCTGCTCACCGGCAGATTTTTCGCGGAAGAGATGGGGGGCGGCACGGCTGTTTTGCCCCCTGAAACAACCGCTTTTGGCGCTCTGTTGAATCATATTACGAAGGGCCACATCGCCTATGAAGAAGAGATGGGCAAAAAATCCTTCCAGCCCATGAACGTGAATTTTGGCCTGTTCCCTCCTGTACAAATCCAAAAACCAGCGGACCATGTGGGCCGTTGGCGGGGGAAAGACAAAGGCATGGCCAAGAAGCGGGCCATTACATCCCGTGCGCTGGCCGATGTGGAAACCTGGCTCGGCGACGATCGAGTGACCATGAAGAAAGAAGCACAAGCCGCTTGAGTTTGGCGCGGTCTTTCACTCAAAATGGAAGTCATTTAAAAGCTAAAACAATCCAAGAAGCGCGGTGGCCTAGCCAGCTTTCAAAAGATCACGCTTTTGCGGCTTGCCCAAGGTGCGATCGCCCAACTCATCCATCATGCCTTGTTCAAACATGTAATAGCGGGCCGTGCGGGTGCCATATTCCTCGTAATACGCATCCTGCTTCTGCGCATGTTCGCCGATAGGGGTGAACAGTTCTGGCGTCTCCCGCAGGTAGTGCTTTAAGCGTTTAAGGATGGACTGGGCTTTGCGGCACAGCGTGACCCGAACATCGTCATCCAAATCAATGCCCATATTGCCCAGTTGCTTCATGCGCTCAGCGGCAGCAGCGTGGAAATTGGGCTCTTGGGTCCAACTCAAATCTTCCTTGGCGCGGGCTTCCCACGCGGCGATAATGCGCACATCATCCATACCGCGCAGACGGCGCAACCACTCATCAATGGGCTTGTCCACGGTCGTTCTCTCCGTTGACGGTCGCCGCTGGGGCGATTTGGTTGATAAACCGCGCCGTAAAACGGCCCGCATGTGTAAACCGGCATGTCCCCCGACATCCCGTCGCCCTGCGGTCCATCATAGTTGTTTGCGGTTAATGAAGCCTTGGTTGGCTTAGTTACAAAAGCCTTAATCTAACCGCGCCAAAGCGCCCATTGCCGTCGCAACAGGCTTGGGGGGCGCGGATCAGTCAATAAAGTTGAACCTCGCTTGCGTGCATGGCTTAGCCCCAAACGGGTCAGCGCGAGGGGCCGGTAGACCTGTTTAATGGCATCGGGCAGAGCCGCTTGCGCGGCCATGGCTTTGCCAAGATGATCGTCTGCCAAATCCAACAAGCCAGAAAGCACAGGGGCTGTGGCATGTTGGTCAGCCACCAGAAATTCCACGACGCTCATCCCGCAAGCGGAGAGCAGGTCTTTGGGCACAAAACACTGCCCCACTTGGCGCGTTGCGCCGATATTGTAGCAAATGGATAAAATGCCTTGCGCCACCCCGCCATGCCCACTGGCGTCAGACGCTTCTTTCGGTGCAGCGCCCGCGGCCATGGCCAGCATTTGCAGAAGAACAGATCGGGTTTCCCCGCAATAGCCCTCCAGCATGGTGCGGTCGGCCATGGGGTCCTGATAAAGGTCAAACACATGGGCATCGCATTTATCGATAAGAGACCCATGATCCAGTTCGAACGCTTCAAGCTGTGCCAACAGCAGTCTGGCCACCGGATTTCCATCCGCTTCTGCGGCCCGTTCCCCTTGCAAAACCTCGCGCCACCATTGCAGGCGCACTTCTCCTGCCATGGGCTCACGCACTTGCGCCAAGGCTTTCACAAGCTCACTGTGAAACGTGTGGAGCGCGATGGCGAGGGGCCGCAAACGATCGGGCAGCAGCAGATCGGCCAAATATATATCGCGCCATCCTTCCCGCAAAAGCGCGGTGCAGATGGCAAGGTCGTCGTTGGGTTCAGCCACTAAAGCGTCTCGCATTCTATAAAGAACAATGAAGCATCAAAAATGCATTCGAAAACAGCAGCTTGCTGTTTGAAAGAAAGCAATTCTTGATTCAGATTGAATGCGCAATGCTCTAGTCTATGGCCAGCAGAGCCGCCCCCACGGCACGGCCTTCGGACAGGAGCACATTGAAGGTGCGGGCAGCGGCCCCAGTGCCCATGGGGTCAGCCCGAATGCCCTTCTTTTGGAAGCTCTCACGCAGGCTCTCCGGCAATGGCCGCAAATCCTTACCAGTTCCAACCAGCAATATTTCAAGACCTTGTTCAGCCATTACACGCGAAAATGCATCCAGCCGGATTTCCTGCGGCGTGGCAACATCCCAAGCATAAATCCCTGAAGGCAGGCATAAAATGCTACCGCGGTGGGACATATCGGCGAAACGAAAGCCCCCATTGCCATAGGCATCCACAGGGGCGCGACCGGGAAAATGCGCCTCGTTGAAGCGCAGCCCCCCACCGCCCGTGGAAAGATCCTTCTGCGTGTTGGGCGCGTCCGTCACCTAGCGCACTTCCTGCGCTTCCTGACCCGTATAGGGAGATGAATCCACACGATCCAAGGCACCGGGGCGCAGGTTGAACAACATGAGCACTGGCGCAGCGATGAATACCGAGGAATAGGTACCCACCAAAATGCCGAAGATCATGGCAAAGGTGAACCCGGCCAAAACTTCGCCACCCAGGAAATACAGCGCCAACAAGGCCAACAGCGTGGTCACCGAGGTGAGCACTGTTCGTGAAAGCGTGTCGTTGATGGAAAGGTCCAGAAGCTCCGCAATGGGCTTTTTCTTATATTTGCGCAGATTCTCTCGTATTCGGTCATATACGACCACCGTATCGTTCAACGAGTAACCCACAATGGTGAGAATGGCCGCGATGGATGAGAGGGAAAACTCTATTTGCAACAGTGCAAACATGCCGATGGTCAAAATCACATCGTGCATGGTGGCCATCACTGCGCCTAGAGCGAACTGCCACTCAAAGCGGAACCAGATATAGACCATGATCGCCAGCAGCGAGGCGATCACAGCGATGGTGCCCGCCCGTGCCAATTCGCCGGAAACCGTCGGGCCCACGACCTCTTGGCGGCGGAATGTATGATCTTCGTCCATAGCCGCACGCACTTTGGCCAAAGCGGACTGCTCCGCATTGTCACCGCCCCCCTGGCTTTCGATGCGGATCAGCACCTCGCGCGGATCACCAAATTCGATCACCTGCACATCACCCAGATTGAGATCTGACAAGCGGCTGCGAATCGCCGCCAGATCGGCAGGGCCGGTTTTGGACTGATACTCCACCGTCGTCCCGCCCTTAAAGTCGATGCCGTAGTTCAGGTTGACGGTGACAAACAGCGCCAGCGACCCCACCAATAACAGGCTGGAAAGAGGGAAGGAGAGTTTCCGGTAGATCATGAACTTAAGCCCAGTCTCTTCCTTGACCAGCTGAATGAACCGGCGTGGCAATTCCTTGGGTCGCTTCCACTTCACCCACAGCGCAATCATCAAGCGCGTCAGCGTGAAGGCCGTGAACACAGAAGTCACTATACCGATGGCCAGTGTGACGGCGAAGCCCTTCACAGGGCCGGAACCGAGATAGAACAGGATAAAAGCGGCGATGAGCGTGGTGATGTTGGCATCCAAAATGGTCGCCATGGCCTGACGGAAGCCCGTGTCGATGGCCTGCACCAGAGAACGCCCCTTGCGGAACTCTTCCCGAATGCGCTCATAGATCAAGACGTTGGCATCCACCGCCATACCCATGGTGAGCACGATACCGGCAATACCAGGCAGGGTCAGCGTGGCCCCCAGCAGCGAGAGCAGGCCCATAATCATCACAATATTGGCGGCTAATGCAACCACGGCCACAACCCCCAGCAAGCCGTATGCCAGCAACATGAAGATAACCACCAAAACAGCAGCCACCTGAGCCGCAAACTGGCCGGAGGCAATGGAATCGGCACCGAGTGAGGAACCCACCGTGCGCTCTTCCACAAAAGTAATTTCGGCCGGCAAGGCACCGGCACGCATCAAAACGGCGAGATCATTGGCCGATTCTGGCGTGAAACTGCCCGAAATCTGGCCCGTGCCGCCACATATGGCGCTGCGGATCACCGGCGCAGAAATGCTCGTGTCATCCAGCACAATGGCAAAACGCCGCCCGATATTGGTGGACGAGAACTGGCAAAACTTCACCGCTGCCTTGTTATTAAAGCGGAAGGAAACGATGGGCTCATTGGTCTGCCCGTCAAACCCCTGCTGGGCGTCCACAAGGTCTTCACCAGGGATATATACGCGGGATTGGATAAGAACGTTAGCCTCGCCACTTTCAGGCTCAGAGGTGGGAATAACCCGAGCACCAATGGGCGGGCGATTGGCAAGTGCATCGGTGACACTCATGCTCTCATCCACCACATGGAAAGACAGTTTCGCCGTCTGACCGATCACATCTTTCAACCGCTCGGGATCATCAAAACCCGGGACCTGCACGATCACACGGTCCACGCCCTGGCGTTGGATGACGGGCTCCGTCGTGCCCAACTCGTCCACGCGACGACGGATCACCTCAATGGACTGACTCACAGCGGAGCGCAGGCGCTCATCAATGCCCTCGGCGGTTAGCACATATTCCAAGACCGCCGGAGAAACTTCATTTTCTGTCACCTCAACAATACCCAGCCCGCCTAAAAGGCTAGCACCGGAGGTTACAGGTTCAAGCAAAGACGCAAGACGCTCCTTCGCTCGCGGCGCATCATCGGCACTCAAAAGGCGAAGGGTGACCTTCTCGCCTGTGCCGGAGATGCCGCGATACCCAATGGGTCCCTGCTCCCGGTCCCGCATCAGCTGGCGAACATCGCCCACCAGATTTTCCAACCGCTCTTTGACGATGTCGTCCCGTTCCACCTTCACTTGAAGATGAACACCGCCCTGCAAATCCAAACCCAGATTGATTTTGCTGGAAGGCAACCAGTCCGGCGCAGCCTTCAAAGCATTGTCAGACATGAGGTTTGGAAGCGCCAGCAGCGCTCCGAACAGGACCACCATCAAGATGGAAGCAATTTTCCAGCGGGTGAAATGCAGCATGGGGCGTTTCCTTCGCTCGCACTCGCAGTTGAAAGGCGCGTTAATGCAGTCTTACTGCGGGCAGTGCCCGTTTATTTCGTCTTTTTGGTGGCGTTATCGTTCACCGGCTCGCCCTTCACACGCACATCCGCGATCATGGAGCGGATCAGCCGCACTTTGGTGTCCGGCGCGATCTGAATTTCAATTTCAGCATCATCCACCACTTTCGTGACCTTGCCCAAAATCCCACCACCGGTGATGACCGTGTCATTGCGCTTCACCTTGCTGAGCATTTCCTCCCGCGCCTTTTGCTGCTGGCGCTGGGGGCGAATGACCAAGAACCACATGATGAGACCCACCAAGACCAGCGGGAAAAGCAGTTCCAGAATAGAGCCACCGGCCCCACCGGCAGTTTGGGCATAAGCAGGCGTAATGAACATGGGAAACCTTCAAAATACAGGAATAGGCACGGTTGCGAGAAAAGCACCCTAACTTGCGCCGGAATATAAGTTTTTAACCACCCTTTGCAACGTCCGGCACCCAGTCAAATACAGCCTCTCCACATTCACATGGGCTGCGACCCGTGATAGCTCCTCCCGCGATTGAAGGAGGGAGTGTCATGAACGAACAAGACATCTCATCGCTGGCTGAAAAGCTGGACCGCATCGCCGTTTTGCTTGAGCGGGCTGTGCCGGCTGAAACGCTCGCGTTGGACCTGAATGCGGCCAACGCTTTCGTTTGGAACGCCAGCCGCAGCCATTTGCAGCCGGTGCCCCAGGTCAACCGTGTGGAAATGGTGCTGCTCCAAGGCATTGATCGTGTGCGGGATATTTTGTTGGACAACACGCGCCGCTTTGCGGGCGGCCTGCCCGCCAATAACGCCCTGCTGTGGGGCGCGCGAGGCATGGGTAAATCATCCCTCGTCAAGGCCGCCCATGCTACGGTTAACGGAGAGCGCGAAGCCGATGCACCGCCACTCAAACTGGTGGAAATTCACCGGGAAGACATCGATTCCATGCCGGATCTGCTAACCCTGCTGCGCCCGGCCCCCTTCCGTTTCATCTTGTTTTGCGATGATCTTTCATTTGACCACGACGATACTAGCTACAAAGCGCTGAAAGCGGCGCTGGATGGCGGTGTGGAAGGCCGCCCGGATAATGTGATTTTCTATGCCACATCCAACCGCCGCCACCTCATGCCCCGAGACATGATCGAGAACGAACGCTCCACAGCCATTTCCCCCAGCGAGGCGGTGGAGGAAAAGGTCTCCCTGTCAGACCGCTTCGGCCTCTGGCTGGGTTTCCACAAATGCAGCCAGGACGATTATCTGGCCATGGTGGCTGGCTATATCGACCACTTTCACTTGGGCGTGACGCTAGAAGATGTCCGCGCCGACGCGCTGGAATGGTCCACCACCAGAGGCAGCCGCTCCGGCCGCGTGGCCTGGCAATTTGTAAATGATTTGGCGGGGCGCTTGGGGAAAAAGCTGGGATGAGATAGACGCGCCAGCACGTCATCCGCCGATTTAATCGGCGGATCTCGCGGGGCGTTTCAAGATAGGCCGGTCAAGCCGGCCTATGACGTCATAGTGGGGAGCGTCTTACTTCGACAAGTGCCGCAGCGGGTTGACCGGGTTGGAATCCTTGCGCAACTCAAAATGCAGCTTTGGCGTGGTGGCATTGCCGGTCTTGCCGGATTTAGCGATCACCTGCCCGCGCTTCACCTTTTGCCCCCGGCGCACCATGGCCGCACTGGCGTGGGCATAGGCAGAGACCCAGCCCCCCTCATGGCTAAGCAAGATGAGTTTGCCAAAATCTTCCAATTCCGAACCAGAATAGATGACCGTGCCGCTCTCCACTGCCTTGATGGGCGTGCCCATGGGCAAGGAAATATCGATCCCATCGTTCACGCCGCCGGGAATTTTATCGCCAAACTTGCCAACGAGCCGCCCCTCGGCGGGCCAACGGAACGCATTTTTCGAAACCTTGCCCGCCTTCGCCACCTGTTCGGTTGCTTTGGGTTTTTCCACCGGCCGGGTGGATTGAACCACCACATTCTTGCGGTTTTTCGGCTTCGCTTTAGGTGAGGGAATGGCCCCGGTGATCTGCTGATGGTCCGTATTGCCAGCCACAACCGTGCGGTTGCCATAGCCGGGAATGGTCAGTTTCTGTCCCAGGCGCACCGTGTCACCGGCAATATTGTTGGCATCTCGCAACGCACCAACGCTGACATTGTGCTTGCCAGCGATGGCATAGAGGGTATCCCCCGGCTGCACCGTGTAAGTGCTACCATTTTGTGCCTTCGGCAGCGTTGGGGCCTCTACCTTCGCAACTGGTCTTTCCGCCCGTTGTTTGGGCACTGCAACGCGCCCCCTTGCCTGCCCTTGCATACCGCGCGAGGCCCGTGAGGCACGGGTGTTTGGGTCATTATCCGGCGCAGAAACGGGTGCTGCCTCGCTGTATGTGTACTTGGGAATACGAACCCGCTGTCCTTCCTGAACACTGCGGGCATCGGTGATGCCATTGGCTTCCATAATCGCGCTCACCGGCACGCCATAGCGCCGCGAAACATTATACAGCGTCTCCCCCGCCTTAATCGTAATCCATGTGCCCTTCTCGTTCTTCCAACCCACCGGCTTTTGAACAGGCTCACTTTTGCGCACGGAGCCGGTGGACATGCTATCGGTGTTGGCAGGCGCTGAACCCGTCATGCGCAATGGATTGGTGTTTTTGGGCCGAGGTGCCAGGACAAGCTGGCCATTGGCATTGGTGGTCGAAGCCGCCGGTGGCGCGTAAGAGGCACCCCCTGCCCCCGCCACAGCAATGGCCGTGGTGCTGGCAGACGGTGCAGCCGCAACACTGGCCGCTTTCGAAACGGAACCGCTCGCAGACGGCAAAGCGGATGCATTTACCGCCGGGGCCAAGGCAGACCCACTCACCCCAGCCACAGGCGCAGCCTTGGCCGTCAAATCACCGGGGTAAGCCTGGCTCGCCTTTTTGGCTACAGCCACCTGCCCCTGTTTTTGAGCATTGACCTTCGTCGAGGCGGTGATGAACTCATCAAGCCGCGTCGCATCATTGCTGCACGCGGCCAGAACGCCGGTAACGAATATAAGGGAAGATGCGCGCAAAAGCGCGCGGCCATGGCGGCCAGTGAGATCGGAACGCATAAACTTTTCCACGACAACACACGGAATGTCCGGGCAGTTAAGGCGATCAACCTTAATTGGCCGTTAAGCGAAACGACTGATTCACCATTCACGCTTTCTCAAAGGGCCTGGGCCACGCCTTCTTGCAACGTGTTCAGCCGCACGGGAAACAGATTTTCCCGCTCAAATCGACTGCCAATTTTGGTGAGCCGCACCACCATCTGCTCGGCACCCGCCTCTCCCAAAGCGCAGATAACCACGCCGCCCGACACCAATATTTCCAGCAGCCCGCGGGGCATGGCGGTGAAGCAGCTATCCACCAAAATACCGTCATAAAGCCCCTGCCCCACCCCTTCGGGGCGCCCATCCTGTTGGTGATAGGTGATGTTGGTCAACCCAAGCGCTTCATGGCGCTGGCGGGCGTGGAGCAGAAGCGTTTTGAAACGGTCGAGCGTCACGACCTTCTTGGCAAATTGCGCCAGTAACGCCGTTTGATAGCCGCTGCCCGTCCCAATTTCCAAAACCGTATGGCTCTCCCGCGCGCCAAGGGCTGAGACAAGACGAGCTGTCAAATCAGGCGAGGGCATGGTTTGACCGCAGGCAATGGGCAAAGCGCTGTCCAGCCACGCTTTTTCATAATGCATCACCGGCACAAACCGGTCGTGGGGCGCCGCCTCAATGGCCTTAAAAAGTTTGGGATCATCCAGTCCATAGCCGCGCAAACGCAACAACAGGCTGACCAGATTTTCCCCAGCCCTACTGCTCACCCGATCTCACCAACACGGGTTTGCAAAGCCTCCATAAAACCATGATCCGTCATATCCATGCGCACGGGTGTGATGGCCACCTGATTATTGGCAAGAGCCTCAATATCCGTACCGGGCTGGTGGGTGGGCGGTTCGCCGATAAATTCGAGCCAGTAATAGGGCAAACCGCGCCCATCAGCACGCTGGCCAATGCCCAAGCCATGTTCGAATTTACCTTGGGCACAAACAATATTGCCAGCCACATCGTCCGGTCCGCAGTTCGGAAAATTCACATTGAGAAGTGTGTCCTTCGGGAACTCCACTTTCACAAGCTCTTGCAGCAGTGAAGGGGCGAGAGTCTCCACCGTCTCCCAAGGCACTTTGCGATGGCTTTCAAAACTGAATGCTTGCGACAGGGCAATGGAGGGAATGCCCAGCAAGCGTCCTTCCATGGCACCCGCCACAGTGCCGCTATAGGTGATGTAGTCACCAATGTTCTGGCCCGCATTCACCCCGGAAAGCACCAAATCGATGGGACCGGGCACGAGCTGGCGCACGCCCATAATCACACAATCCGTCGGAGTGCCAGTCACAGCAAAAGCCTGCTCCCGCACCTCCCGTGCCCGAAGCGGATGGGAAAGGGTGAGCGAATGGGCAAGCCCGCTTTGGTCTGTCTCGGGAGCCACAATCCAAACATCATCGGACAGGCTGCGTGCGATCTTTTCCAAGACAGCAAGACCCGGCGCATTAATGCCATCATCATTGGTGAGCAAAATACGCATCAGGCTGCTCCGATCACAGTTACGCCGCCCATGAAAGGCTGCAAAACCTCCGGCACACGAATGCTGCCATCTTCATTTTGATAGTTTTCCATTACAGCAATCAGCGCCCGGCCCGCGGCCACGCCAGAACCGTTGAGCGTATGACAATAATCAATCTGCTTCTCACCCGAACGATAACGCGCATTCATGCGGCGGGCCTGAAAATCCCCGCAAACGCTGCAAGATGAAATTTCACGATAGGCCTTCTGCCCTGGCAGCCACACCTCAATGTCATAGGTCTTGCGCGACCCGAACCCCATGTCCCCCGTGCAGAGTGTAACGACTCTGTACGGAAGCTCCAATTTCTGCAAAACAGTTTCGGCACAGCCCCGCATCCGCTCCAATTCATCCAGCGAACTGTCCGCATCGGTGATGGAGACCATCTCCACCTTGGCAAACTGGTGCTGGCGCAACATCCCCCGCGTATCGCGACCCGCTGAACCAGCCTCCGAGCGGAAGCAGGGGGTCAGCGCCGTGTAGCGGCGGGGCAGTGTCTCATGGTCCAGAATGCTCTCCCGCACCAAATTAGTCAGCGGCACTTCCGCTGTGGGGACAAGCCATTTGCCATCGGTGGTCAGAAAAGCGTCCTCTGCAAATTTCGGCAGGTTGCCCGTGCCATACATGGCCTCATCGCGCACCAGCACGGGCGGGCTCACCTCACCATACCCATGCTCGTCCACATGGACATTCAGCATGAACTGGCCGATGGCCCGCTCCATGCGCGCCAATTGCTGATGAAGCAGCACAAAGCGACTGCCCGACAGTTTGGCCGCCGCATCAAAATCCATTTGCCCGAGCGCTTCGCCCAACTGCCAATGCTCTTTGGCTTCAAACTCAAATTCCGGCACTGTGCCCCAATCGTGAAGCAACACATTGTCCGCCTCATCTTCGCCATCTGGCACTTCTGGAAATGGAAGATTGGGCAAGACTTCAAGAGCGGCGGTCAGAGCCGCATCATTCTCACGGGCGGTTTCATCACCCGATTGCAGGAATGATTTCAGCTTGGCCACTTCGGCAATGGCAGCCTGCGCCGCATCTTCATCGCCTTTTGCCTTGGCGGCGCCAATGGCCTTGGACGCACGATTACGCTCCTCCTGCGCTTCTTGAAGCGCCGAGACATGGGCCCGCCGCTTTTCATCCAAAGCGATGAGGTTCGGAGCTTGAGGGCCGAGACCCCGCCGACCCATGGCCTCATCAAAAGCCTCAGGATTTTCCCGTATCCACTTAATATCGTGCATAGTTTTGTCGCCAGCTAAAACTAATGCCAGCAACGGGGCGAAAGGCCGATCAGGCGGCGTCGCGTTCCGCTTCCCGCTCGGCCCGCTTCCGCTCGATGAGTCGCGTGGCGTAGATGGAGAGTTCGTAGAGAAGCAGCGTCGGCACTGCAAGGCCGATCTGGCTCACGGGGTCTGGCGGTGTGAGGACCGCAGCCGCGACGAACGTGAGCACAATGGCATATTTGCGCTTCGCCTTTAGCCCCGCTTCGCTCACCAGCCCGGCCCGCGCTAGCAGGGTGATGACCACGGGCATTTGGAACACAAGGCCAAAGGCGAAAATCAACGTCATTATAAGACCGAGATATTCCGACACCTTCGGCAACAGTTCGATCGTCGTCGTAACATCCGGCCCGGTCAGCTGCATGGACAAGAAGAAGGTCATAGCCAGCGGCATCACCACGAAAAACACGAGAGACGCGCCCATGAAAAACAGAACGGGCGTTGCCACCAAGAAAGGCAAAAAGGCCTGTCTTTCGTTTTTGTACAGGCCCGGAGCCACAAATTTATAGATTTGCGAGGCAATCACGGGAAATGCAACGAAGAGCGCTGTGAAGAGCGCAATTTTCAGCTGGGCGAAGAAATATTCCTGTGGCGCAGTGAAGATCAGTTGCAGTTTCTGGTCTTCCCCCGCCGCCTGCTCATAGGGGATGACGAGAATCTGGAAAATCTGGTCCGCAAAGATGAAGGCGACCACAAACACCATCGCCACAGCGATGAGCGCTTTGATAAGGCGTTGACGCAATTCGATGAGGTGTTCCACCAGCGGCGCGGCGGAGGCATCCATCTCTACCTGCTCCGCATCAACCACTTTCGTATCTAAAGCCGTATCGCTCATGACGCGGCCTTAGCTGGTGTTTTGGCGGGCGCCTTCTTAGCCGCAGGTTTTTTTGCAGCGGGCTTTTTCGCCGTCGTTTTGGACGTTGATGCCTTAGCAGCCTCTGGCTTTTTTGCGGCAGGCTTCTTTGCAGCAGGCTTTTTCGCGGTTGCTTTCTTGGGCGCAGCTTTGGCTTTGGCTTCCTCGGCGGCTTTTTTAGCCGCCGCTTTCTTCGGCGTCGTCTTCAACTTGGCCTTTGTGCTCACCTCAAGCGCGGGCTCTGGATTAGCCGCGTCCTCCGCGGCCTTAGCTCCCCCGAAACCGGGCACGGCATTGGGACCACTATCTGGCGGTGGCACTTTCCGAAGTGCTTCCACTTCCGGAGCGACGCCCATGCTCTGCGCAGCCAAAGCGGCCTCTTCATCTTCAGCAGGGAGACGATCATTCAAATCGTCTTCAATCTTGTCCAGATCGCCTTTGAGCGGGTTGAGCTTATCGCGCAGCTGCTTGCTCGGGTCCAAATTGCGCACATCGTTGACGGCTTTCTGAACCCCATCCAGTTCCGCGTCTTTCAACGCATCATCAAACTGGCGTTGAAAGTCTCCCGCCAAACCACGCACCTTGCGCACCATCTTGCCAAAGGTGCGCAACATGCCCGGCAGCTCTTTTGGGCCGACGAACAGGATCGCCACCACGGCGACAACCATCATTTCGGTCCAGCCGATATCGAACAAAACCGCGCTCCAGACTTGAAATTATACGGCCGGTAGGAAGATGCCCCACACAGCTTTAGCTGGTTTTGGTCTTTTCCGACGTTGCGTCGATGACCTTCTCACTGCCTTCTTCCAGCTTGCCAGCAGTGGGCTTGTCATCACTCTCGTTCAAGCCTTTCTTGAACGAATTAATGCCCTTCGCCACATCGCCCATTAGATCGGAAATTTTGCCACGACCGAACAACAGCACGATAATGACGGCCACGATAATAATTTGCCAAATACCAATCTGACCCATAACATCTACTCCCTGAACCGCTAAACCACGCATGTGAAGCGGCTAATGCTTTTGTTTGAGAGCGAACCTAACCAAAGCCCCGCGTCCCCGCAACAATGCTTTCGTCGCGCTGACCTTCATATGGGCCGAATGTGTTCACATTCCAGCGCTTGAAGTCATTATCCTTTTGGGAACACGGTAAACGCTATTCGTCGCCGGCACCGCCGGGAACCAGCAGGCCCAGTTCTTCCACATCATCCAATGTGAACGGGTCCTCATCCTCCTGCAAAGCATCATCATCTGTCGGCACAGGTACCGCAAAGCTGGCGGGAACCTGGCTTTGTAGCAGTCCGGAACCTTTCAGTTCATCCAAACCGGGTAAATCGCGAATCTGCTCCAGTCCAAAATGATCCAGAAACTCTGGCGTCGTCCCATAGGTTACCGGACGTCCCGGAGTTTTGCGCCGCCCCCGCATGCGTACCCAGCCCGTCTCCATCAGCACGTCGAGAGTGCCCTTGGAGGTCACCACACCCCGGATCTCCTCGATCTCAGCCCGTGTGACGGGCTGGTGGTAGGCGATGATGGCCAGGACTTCCAAAGCCGCTTTTGATAGGCGACGCGTTTCCACCGCCTCTGCCTGTAACAGGAAGGACAGGTCATCGGCGGTGCGAAAAGCCCACGCATCGCCAATCCGAACCAGATTGACCCCGCGATTGGCATAGGCCGCCCGCACTTCCGCCAACAACGCTTTCACGTCTGTGCCTTCCGGCAGCCGCGCTGCCAAAGCCTTTTGCAGCACCGGCGTACTGGAAGCAAAAATCATGGCCTCCACCATGCGCACAAGGTGCAGCGTATCGGGCGCATCCTCCGCCTCTCGCACTGCGCCGGGAAAGGGCAGAATGGTTGCAGCTTCATTGTGTGCCATGGCTCTATCCTAGCTCAGCCGATGATTTTTGGGCTGCCGCAGCAAAAGCGGCTCAAACGTGCCAGCCTGGCGCATCTCCAATTGCCCCTCCCGCACCAATTCCAGACTCGCCGCGAAGGAACTGGCGATGACGCTCGCCCTGCCCCGCTCATCGTCCAGATAGCGGGAAAGAAAGACATCCAGCGGGGTCCAGTCGCTTAACGTACCCACAAGGCGCGTGAGAATCTCCCGCGCTTCGGTCAAAGACCAGGTGTGACGCTGGGCGATCGTCACAGTACTGACGGATTGCCGCTGCCGCTGCGCCGCATAAGCGGTCAGCAGGTCAAAAAGAGTGGCGCTGTACTGTTGCTTACGGTCCAGCACCACCGGCTCTGGGTCACCCCGGGCAAAAATATCGCGCCCCAGCCGGTTTCGGTTCATCAACTGCGTGGCGGCATTGCGCATGGCTTCCAGCCTTTGCAAACGAAAAGCCAGTTGGGCCGCCATCTCCTCTCCTGTGGGTTCAGGATCATCTTCAGGCGCAGGGAGAAGCAGGCGGGATTTGAGGTAGGCCAACCACGCCGCCATCACCAGATAGTCCGCCGCCAATTCCAGCCTCAGACGCCGGGCTTCTTCCACAAAGGAAAGATATTGGATGGAGAGTTCAAGAATGGAAATCTTGGCCAAATCCACTTTTTGGGTGCGTGCTAAAGCCAGCAACAGATCAAGCGGCCCTTCATACCCTTCCACATCCACTGTGAAATCAGGATCGCTCACAGCACGGTCCACCGGCTCCGCGCTGGCCCATAGATCAGCTGCGATAGGGGCAGAACCATCGCTTTCTTCTGTTTCCGCTGCCATCATCATGCGCCTTTGATAAAGCGCGAGAGCTGTGCTCTAGGTGCGCCCATATTTGGTGGGGTCCGCTCCGCCCCCAGCCATCCGGGCTGGAGCATAGCGTTTCAAAATTTCGTCCAGTTCAGCCCGACAATCCGCCTCAACGCTTTGGTCTGCATGTTTTGGCCCCATGCCTTGCAGAGCCCGTTCAGCCCGCGCTAACGCCGCGCCTTCCAGTGGAACGGCAGCCTCTGCCACCTGCTCCATTTCGTCCATCTTTCCCGTGCAGTGAAGCACAATATCGCAACCAGCGCTAAGCGTGGCGCGTGTTCGACTGGCTAAATCCCCAGAAAGTGCACCCATGGTGATGTCATCACACATCACAAGACCATCATAGGCCATGTAGCCCCGCACGATTTCATCCATCACAACGCGCGAAGTGGTGGCAGGATTGCTCGGATCAATGGCAGCGTAGATCACATGGGCGGTCATAGCCATGGGAATGGTGTTCAAAGCGGCAAAGGGTGCAAAATCGGTGGCTTCCAGTGTTGTGCGGTCCGTGTCCACCACGGGCAGGTCATGATGACTGTCCGCCTTGGCCCGTCCATGGCCGGGAATATGTTTGATAACCGGTTGAACGCCACCGGCCATCACGCCTTCACAAGCTGCTTGCCCCAATTTGGCAACCAGATCAGGCGCTGTTGCGTAAGCGCGGTCTCCGATGACGTTGTGACTGCCCGCCACGGGTACATCTAACACCGGCAAACAATCGGCATAAATGCCTAAAGCACCAAGATCGAAAGCGTGCAGCCGCGAAACGAGCCATGTAGCCCGCAGCCCTGCCTGTTCGTCCTGCTCATGAATCTGCCCCAAAACCTGCGCTGCCGGGTAGGAATGCCAGTGGGGAGGCCGCAAACGCTGAACGCGCCCTCCCTCCTGATCGATAAAAATTGGCACCGTCTGACGGCCACTGGCCGTTCGCATTTGCTGCGTCAGCGCCAGCACCTGTTGGGGTGTATCCACATTGCGGGCAAACAGAATAAAGCCCCACGGCCTGTGCTGGGCGATGAAATCAATCTCTTCGTCGAGCAAAGACAGCCCGGCCACCCCACAAATGAGCGCTTTACAGTCCATCACTCCGCCTCCCCTTAAACCCAGCATCGGTTCGGTTTCAAAAAAGCAAAAGCCCCGTCCAATGGACGGGGCTTTAGAAAATATGCGTTTGGCCTAGCGCGTTACAAAGCAAGAACCACCACTGGCTTTCAGACGGCGGCAAAGGGTGTTTGCTTCCCCCCGCGTCTGTGCAGGAATGCGAACGCGGTAGAATGTGCCTTTGCCGTCAATCACGGCGCGCCGAATATCCACGCCCTTGCCGCGCAAAACACTGGCATAGCGCCGTGAAAGCGTTGAATAGGAACGTTGGGCAGCATCAGGGCTACGCTGAGACGCGATCTGAACAGCATAGGGTGAGGACACCGAAGGCAATCCAGATGCGGCTGAGCGCGCTGGGGCAGCGGGCTTCGGCGCAGGCTTTTTGGCCACAGGCGGCTGCACTGGTGCGGGAGCAGGCTTGACGGGAACTGTTTCCAATTTCACCGGCGCGGTCTCCAACCGTGCCACTTGCTGGGGCTGGGGTGCGGCCGGCGTATCACCGGCCTGAGGCGCAGAATAAGTCACCGTGCTTGGCGCAGCTGGCTGCACGGGCTGTGCCTGGGGAACGCTGGGTTGGAGCGTCAGGGTCGGTGTTTCCACAGGCACAGCGCTCGTCACCGTCGTTGGATCGGCTGAATTGCTCACAATCGTACCATCGGGCCGAACAACCACCGTGCGAACCCGGCGAGATTGGACCGGCGCGCCCGTATCACCGGTGGTTATACGATCCTCGTTCTTACTGGCACCGTTGTTAAGCGCCACCGTGATAGGCTTTTCCGCGCTTTCATTGAGGGTTGCCTGATTAGCAGGCTTGTCCGCATCAGACTGAAAGACGGCCTGGTCCTGATTGGGCACCACCTGCCCACCAGCTTGAGCAGGCTTCACCTTAACCGGCTCGCTGGAAGCCAAAATTTCTGGCGCGGGACCGTCCCCGCCGAACGAAGACAGCCCGATTGCAGCAGCGCCACCTATGAGGGCAATGGCCCCCACCACCGCGGCAGCAAAAATACCTTTGCGGCGACCATTATCATTGTCAGCCTCCAAATCCTCATCCGCGAAATGAGATGGGGAGGGCTGGGCAGCAGGGTCGCTGTAAGCAGGGTCATCAAAGAACGGATCAACCACAGGTGCGGCAGAAGCCACTGCCTCTGGATGCACTGTTGAAACCGGCACCGATGCGCCATGATTGTTGAACGCCTCAACCGCAACATCCTGGGATTGAGAATGGGGCTGTGCTCCCAAATCCTGCGTTGCCAAAAATGCATCCACCTCAGACACGCCATTGGCTGCCTGAAGCTCAAAATCTTGCACGGCGGCGGGGTCAAACTCGGGCAATGCAAGCGGCTGAACCTCTTCCGGCACCCTTGAAACGGGAGGAGTCGCTACCATTTCAGCAACACCAGATCGTGCTTGTGGCATGGGCATCGGGGCAGGTTGATGCACCGCTGATCCCGCACCCTCACCAGCAGCAGCACCACCGCCCATGAGGCGGGACAACTCCCGTCGGAAATCATCCATGGGCTGCATTTCTGCCGAAGCGGGTTCCATGGCGGGCGAAGGGGCCGGGTTTAAGCCGCCAAAAATATTGGCAACGCTCGCGCTGCCCATCGGGGTGGCCTCAGTTTGGGGCATGGCTGCCAAAATAGACGCCATGTCTTCGCTATTCACAGCAGCTGTGGGCGCTTGCTCTGGTTCAACCGGCATTGGCGCGGCAACAGCGGCGCTTTCCTCTTCTAGGGCTTTTTCCAGTTCCAGCGATAATTCGGCATCCAAAGCCGCTTCCAAGTCATCATCCAAATCGCGCTCCAAATCCACCATCTCGGGGGTTGGTGCAAAACTAGGCTGCGGAACTGGAGCTTGCTCCACTTCAAGCTCGGGCAGAACCGTCTCAACAGCCTGCGTGGCAGCCGTATCCCGCAACAGAACTTTATCAAAAGCCGTTGTGGCGGCAGGTTTATCCAATGGTAGATTATCAAAGCTGATTGCAGCAGCGGCAGCAGCCACGGGCTCAGTCATTTCCGTTGGCATTTCCGCTGGGCTCGGCGCGGGCACGGGTTCCGGCACCAGCACCGGCGTGGCTTCGGGCTGCAGTTGGGTATGAATACCCATTTGCTTTTCAAAGGCCTGCGCCAGTTCCTGTTCCAGATCGAATTCCAGCGCGGGCGCGTCATCCACCATGCGGATGGCAGGCTGCGCAACCGGCTTCCTTTGGGGCGCAACTGTCGCAACCGACGAACACTGCCCAGCCGGGTGAAGCGTTTCACCTGTTCCCACTAAATCTGCCAGCGCCGATAAAGGGTCTTCAGCGGTGCGGGAGGCCTGACAGAGGCCGATGCTCGTCTCACCATCACGGTGTGGGGCCATAAGGAAGTCGTCTTGATACTCGAACACTGCAACACCTATCGATACCGAGAGCGCATGAAATCACCCACCCAAAAAGGCGCGTGCAAAAGCACCGCCAAACCAGCCGGACATGTTCTTGTTGCCAGCGAATACGGCTAAATTGACACCGTAATGCTGTCGTTTAGAGGCAGCGCGTGAAAAGGTTAACGCATTTCCTCGGGCGCATCCACGCCGATTATCCCAAGCCCTGAGGCGAGGGTAGTGGATACGGCCTGTACAAGAGCCAGTCTGGCCAGCGTCAAGGGTGCATTTTCTTGGTGAATAAACCGTAAAGCAGGCACATCACGCCCCCGGTTCCACTGTGAATGCAGCCCGTTAGCCAGTTCATACAGGTAAAATGCCAGCCGGTGCGGCTCGTGCGCGCGGGCAGCGGCGTCCACAATGCGCGGAAACTCCGCCATTTTGCGCACCAGCGCCTGCTCGCCTTCATCATCCAGCAGGGTCATATCAGCCGCTGCAAGAGCGGCCTGCGACACATCAAGGCCCGGCATATCATTAGCCGCATTGCGAAACACACTGGCGCAGCGGGCAAAGGCATATTGCACATAGAAGACTGGATTATCCTTGGACTGCTCCGTGACCTTGGCAAAATCGAAATCCAGCGGGGCATCGTTTTTGCGGTACAGCATCATAAAGCGCACCGCATCACGGCCCACTTCGTCCACCACATCCCGCAGGGTGACAAAATCGCCAGACCGCTTGGACATTTTCACCGGCTCACCATCCCGAAACAGCTTCACCAATTGGCAAAGCCGGATGGTCACCTTGGCCGTGCCGCCAGAGATGGCCCGCCCCAAGGCTTCCATGCGTTTCACATAGCCACCGTGATCCGCTCCCAAGATAAAAATCATTTCCTTAAAGCCACGGTCGAACTTGTCCTGAAAGTAGCCCACATCAGCGGCAAAATAGGTGTAATCGCCGTTGGACTTCACCAGGGCACGGTCCATATCGTCCCCCACATCGGTGGAGCGGAACAGCAATTGCTCCCGGTCTTCCCAATCCTCCACCGCCGCGCCCTTTGGCTTGGGCAGCTTGCCAGTATAAACAAGTTCTTTATCCTGCAACTGAGCGATGGCATCGCCAATGGCACTGGAATCGCCCTTTTTGGCGTGCAGGCTGCGCTCGGAGAAGAACACGTCGTGCTCCACGCCCAGAGCGGCCAAATCGGCCTTGATAAGGTTCATCATGGCATCGATGGAAGCGTCTTTAACGATGGGCAGCCATTCCGCGTCATCCATCTTCAAAAGTGCATCGCTATGGGCTTCAGCAAGCTGCTTTCCCAGCGGCACCAGATAATCGCCGGGGTATAGCCCTTCAGGAATTGCCTCAATGTCCTCGCCCAAAGCCTCCCGATACCGGACGAATGCTGAACGGGCCAGCACTTCAATCTGCCCACCAGCATCGTTTGTGTAATATTCCCGGGTCACATCGAACCCGGCAAAATCCAGCAGATTGGCGAGGGCATCGCCCACAACAGCACCCCGGCAATGGCCCACATGCATGGGGCCGGTGGGGTTTGCAGAAACATATTCCACATTCACCGGCACCCCATCGCCCGTAGTGCCCTTACCGAATTTTGTCCCCATTTCCACGATGGCTGCCAACCGGTTCGCCCACACGTCGGCCTTAAGCCGCATGTTGATGAAACCCGGCCCTGCCACGGAAGCCTCGGCCACATCCTCATCACCCGACAGTTTCGAAACCAGCATATCCGCCAATGCCCGCGGGTTCTGCTTCAACGGTTTTGCCAGAACCATGGCAGCATTGGTGGCCAAATGGCCATGGCTCACATCCCGGGGCGGCTCCACGGTCAGGCGCGAAAGATCAGCGCCTTGAACACCATCGATATCAAGGGCTTGTACAATTGATTTGATGCGTTGCTCGAAGTCAGCGAACACGTTTGCGGTGGTCTGGGCCATGGGTTCGGTTTTCGTATGAAATAGGCGGCCGTCATTGCCGCAAAGATTGTGGCCCGCGTTACCGCAAAGCCGGTGTAGCGTCAAACAAGCGACGGTGTTCGAGGATGGCATAGCGGTCGGTCATGCCGCTGATGTAGTCCGTCACTTTGATATGGCGCTGCTCAACATCCAAACCATCCATGGACCACTCCTGCGTCTGAGGCATGGCGGATGGCTCCTCCAAATATCGGTCAAACAGGTCGGACACGATTTGCTCTGACGCGCGGACGGGCCGCATGACCTCTTCGCTGCGATACATGGCGGTGAGCAAGAAGGCTTTCACCTCTTTTTCTTGCGCTTCCATTTCAGGAGAGAACGCCACCATGGCATAGTCTTGCCTGCGTACATCATCAGCTTTGCGAGGGGCCGCGTGGGTCAACCGACCACTGGCCTCCCGGATAACATCCTCCACCATGGCCGTAGTCTGCCGCCGCACCACTTCGTAGATCATGCGGGACGATTCCAGCCCGGAATGTTTTTCGCGCACTTGCGCCAACAAACGCCCCGTCAGAGTCAGATGCGCAACATCATCCAGTGTAAACAACCCTGCCCTCAGCCCATCGTCCAAGTCATGGTTGTCATAGGCAATGTCGTCTGCAATGGCCGCACACTGAGCCTCCACCGAAGGCCATGACCACAGCCACAAATCGTGACGCCGATTATAATCCGCAATGCCCTTGGGCACCGGCCCTTCAAGCCCATCACCATCCCGATCCGTGATGGGACCATTGTGCTTGATGAGCCCTTCAAGCGTTTCCCACGTCAGGTTGAGACCATCGAAAGAGGCATAGCGACGCTCCAGCTGGGTGACGATGCGCAAGGATTGGGCGTTGTGCTCAAACCCACCAAACTGCGCCAGCTTGCGCTCCAGCACCCGCTCGCCCGCATGGCCAAAGGGCGTGTGGCCGAAATCGTGAACAAGCGCGAGCGCCTCCGCCAAATCCTCATCCGCCCGCAGAGCGCGGGCCAAGGCGCGGGCGATCTGGCCCACTTCAATGGAGTGGGTCAGCCTTGTGCGAAAATGGTCGCCCCGCCCATGCTCGGATCCCGGGCTGGCATTGTGAACGAATACCTGCGTTTTGTGCATGAGCCGCCGAAATGCATCGGAATGAATGATCCGATCCCGGTCCCGCTGAAACTCAGAACGTGTTGGACTGCTTGGCTCCGCCAGCAGCCGACCACGGCTCTGCTTGGCCGCATAGGGAGCAAGCGCCCTCCCTTCCAGGGGCTGAAAAGGAATTGATTCGGCAACACGATTTCCCATGCCACCGGTTACCCCGCCGCGACCCGGTGGCCAAATCAAACCAATTGACCAGCCCTGCCGGGCTTCCTAAATATTAAAGCATAGAAGGAGTTCGTCATGTCCGAAGCTGCTGAAATTCAGGTGCCCGAAGGCGAGGTCGTGCTGTCCACCGCCGCTGCCAAACGCATCGCTAAAATCCTGTCCACCGAGCCCGGAAAAGAGGCCCTGCGCGTTTCCGTAGAGGGTGGAGGCTGTTCCGGTTTTTCGTACAAATTCGACCTCACCGAAGCGCAACAGGATGATGATCTGGTGCTGGAAGGCGAAGGGGCCAAAGTGGTTATCGACCCCATCTCGCTTATGTATATGGGCGGCTCCGTCGTGGATTTCGTGGACGACCTGATGGGCCAGAGCTTTCAAATTCGCAATCCAAATGCCACCGCAAGCTGTGGCTGCGGCACCAGCTTTTCCATGTAGCCTGCTGATCGGTCCCCTCCCATGAAAATCGCATCGTGGAACATTAACGGCATCAAGGCCCGCCACGATGTGCTGGTGAAATGGCTCAAACAGTCTAAACCGGACATTGTCTGCTTGCAGGAAATTAAATCCGTGGACGAGGCTTTCCCTTCTGAGGCCATTGAAGCGCTGGGCTATAATGTGGAAACCCACGGCCAGAAGGGCTTTAACGGGGTCGCCATCCTCTCCCGCCTGCCCTTTGATGAAGTGAATCGCCGCCTGCCCGGCACCCGCGATGGCCTTGGCAACGAAGGCGAAGAAGACGATCAGGCCCGCTTCATGGAAGGCGTGTTTTCCGTTGACGGCACAGTCTTGCGGGTAGCCTCCATTTATCTGCCCAATGGCAATCCGCCGAATGATCCGCGCAAATTTGACTACAAGCTACGCTGGATGGAGCGACTGCACGCCTGGGCCAAAGATCGGCTGGCTCTTGAGGAGCCGCTCATTTTAGCTGGCGACTACAATGTCATCCCGCAGAATGTGGACTGCTGGTCGCCCTCGGTATGGGAGGGCGATGCGCTCTTTAGAACCGAAAGCCGAAGCCGTTTCGAAGCCCTTAAAAACCTCGGTTTCACCGAGGCTTTGCGGTCCGGCACCGATGACCACGACACATACACGTTTTGGGACTATCAGGGCGGCGCATGGCAACGGGGCCATGGCATACGCATCGACCATCTGCTGCTATCGCCCGAAGCTGCACGCCACTTCGAAGGCTGCTCAATCGACGTGCATGTGCGGGACTGGGAAAAACCGTCCGACCATGTGCCCATCTGGCTGCGATATGCGGCTTAGGGGGTGCGATTACCCCCTTTTGATATTTTACGTATTCACACCGAACGCCGACGCAACCAAGGCCGCGCGGTCTGCTCGGCGGCCATTGGCACTGGCGCATTTTCAGCCGCCGGTTGGTAGTAAAACGAAATGCCCGGGTCCTGCCCAGCCAGCAGAGAATCGATGGTCGGCTGATGGGACACCAAAAGGCTGGTGAACCCACACCGTTCCATGAACAAAACCTGGTCGATGCGCACATCGCCTACAGCACGAATTTCACCCGCATATGCCCACTCATCCCGCAGCAAGCGCGCTTTGGAAAAAGCACGCCCGTCGGCATAGGTGGGAAAATCAAGGGCGATCAAGTCGATGGCGTCCATATGGTCGCGCAAGGCTTCAATCTGTTCGCCTGCTTCCACAAAAACACCCACTCGGCCCGAAACCTGCTTCGGATCGTCAATATAGCGCGCCAAAGGCAGGATAACATCCGCGCCCTGGGGAATTGGCTGCTCGCCATCCAGATGGACCCAAGTGTCATCAACAGGCTTGCGATCTTTGAAAAGCGTGCTCATCACGCGGCCTCCTGCACGGGGTAAAGCCCTTCTTTGAACGGCGCAGCACCCACGCGGCGGTAGGTCTCCAGGAATGTCTCTTCAGCGGAAACACGCTGCTCCAGATAAATGTTCACAATCGTCTCCACTGCGTCAGTAATTTCATCAGCCGCAAACCCGCGCCCGACAATTTCACCCACAGCGGCCTGTTCATCGCCAGAACCACCCAACGTGACCTGATAGGTCTCCTCGCCCCGCTTATCGAGACCCAAAATGCCAATGTGACCCGCATGGTGGTGACCACACGCATTGATGCAGCCCGAAATCTTCACTTTCAACGCGCCAATGTCCTCCTGCCGATCCATGTCCGCAAAGCGCTCGGAAATGGATTGGGCAACAGGGATGGAACGGGCCGTGGCAAGGGCGCAGTAGTCGAGGCCCGGGCAGGCAATAATATCTGTAATCAACCCGGCATTGGGTGCAGCCAAGCCGTGCTCAACCAACACATCATAAATGGCAGGCAGATCGTCCTGCTTCACATGAGGCAGGATCGCATTCTGCTCGTGGCTGAAACGCAGCTCGTCAAAGGAGTAGCGCTGCGCCAGATCGGCAATCACCTCCATCTGCTCCGCCGTCACATCCCCCGGCGCTTCGCCCGTGCCCTTCAGCGCGATGGTGAGGCTGGCATAACCATCCTTGCGGTGGGGATGAACGTTTTGGCGGGTCCAGCGATTGAACGCAGCGTTCTTGGAAACAGCATCAGACAGGGTTTCGCTCACCGCAGGCAGCGTTTCGAAGGCAGGCGGGGCAAAATAAGCCTCGATGGCCTCCACACTTTCACGGGGCAGTTGCAAAACGCCATCCTTAATGCGCTGAAACTCCGCTTCCACCTGCGCCTTGAAGTCTTCCAGTCCCGTCTCATGGACCAGAATTTTGATGCGGGCCTTGTATTTGTTGTCCCGCCGACCGGACAAGTTGTAGACCCGTAAAATAGCTTCGCAATAGGACAACAAATCCGCTTCCTGCAGGAACGAACGGATTTCCTTGGCCACCATGGGCGTGCGGCCCAAACCGCCTCCCACAAAAACGCGTAGGCCCAATTCGCCCGCATCATTTTTGCGCACTTCCAGCCCAATGTCATGGAACTGCATTGCTGCTCTGTCATTAGGCGATGCAATCACCGCAATTTTGAACTTGCGGGGCAGATAGAGGAATTCGGGATGGACCGTAGACCATTGGCGCAAAATTTCCGCGTAGTGGCGTGGATCAGCAACCTCATCGGCCGCCGCACCGGCGAAGTGATCGGCGGTGACGTTCCGTATGCAATTGCCGGACGTTTGGATCGCATGCATTTCGACGGATGCGAGGTCTTCGAGAATGTCGGGAATGTCCGAGAGCTTCGGCCAGTTGAACTGGATGTTCTGCCGGGTCGTTAGGTGCCCATAGCCGCGGTCATATTTCCGCGCGATATGAGCCAGCATCCGCATCTGTGTAGAATTGAGCGTGCCGTAGGGCACTGCGATGCGGAGCATGTAGGCGTGCAGCTGGAGATAGACCCCGTTTTGTAAGCGGATTGGCTTGAAATTGTCCTCTGACAATTCGCCAGAAACCCGCCGTTCCACCTGTTCGCGGAACTGGTCCACACGGGCTTTCACAAAACCCCGATCAAATTCATCGTAGCGATACATGGTGTCTCTTTCTTTCAAACCCGTCATCCGCCGACTTGATCGGCCTATCTCCGCGACTTCGGATGATCCGCCGATCAAGTCGGCGGATAACGGTGTTATTTCCAGTGTCTCTAAGCCGCCACGGCCTGATTTTGAGCCTGTTTGCCCAGATCAAGTCGAATGGTGGGGCCTTTAGCGCGAATGACTTCGCGGTTTTTGGTGGGCCAGACGGAACCGCCGCTCACAGCAACATCGATGGTGTAGGGTTCCACCACATGACTATCGGCATCAGCCTTGGCAGCCATCGCCTCAGCCCGCTCCTTCTCATCGGCGGTTTGGATAGCCCAAGCGGCCTCTACACTTTCCACCCATTGGCCATTGGCGGAAAGCCAAACGACTTCGCCATCCAGCAGGCGGTTTGCAGTGAAGGCAATGGGGTTTTTGAGGGCGGTCATGCTGCAAGTCCTTTTTCCAAAGGGAAAGAGTGTGTTTCGCGGCCAAGGCGTTCACATTTGGCCAGATTGATGGAAGCCACAGCCTCACCGATCACGATGAGCGCAGCCGCTTGAGTGGATTTTTCTTCCTTCAGGGCCGCAAGATCAGCCAACGTGCCCACCAGACGGCGGGCATCGGCGCGGCCCACATTTTCCAAAACCGCCACCGGCGTATCGGCGGAGAGACCAGCAGATTGCAGCCGCTCAGCCGTCTGCCGCGCTACAGTGCGGCCCATAAAGACGGTGACGGTGGCACCAGAAAGCGCCAGTTCCGCCCAATCGGGCAAATGGGCCCCGTTCAAATCATGTCCTGTGGTGAAGATGACGGAGGATGCCGTGCCCCGCAGGGTCAGCGGAATTTCAGCTTCGGCAGCACCGGCCAGCGCAGACGTCACGCCCGGCACCACTTCATAAGCCACATCATTGGCACGCAGCGCTGCGATTTCCTCGCCAGCCCGACCGAAGATCATGGGATCGCCGGCTTTCAGCCGTACTACCGTCAGCCCCTCACGGGCCTTCTCCACCATCAGTGCGTTGATCTCGTTTTGACTTTTGGAGTGACAGCCCTTGCGCTTGCCCACAGGAATAATTTCCGCGTCCCGACGGGAAAGGCGCACAATTTCCAGCGGCACCAACGCATCGTGGAGCACCACGTCAGCATTTTGCAGCACGCGGTGGGCGCGGATCGTCAGCAGGTCTTCCGCACCGGGACCAGCACCAATCAAAGAGACAAAACCATCCTTTGGCTTTTCGGCAACCAGCAGATCACGGGCCTTGCCGCAGGCCTGGCCCATATCCCCTTCCAGCGCGGCGGATGCCGCCTTGCCATCAAAAAACCGCTCCCAAAACAGCCGCCGGTCCCGTCCGTCACGGAATGTGCGGGAAACAGCCGGGCGAAAGGCATCAGCAAACCGGGCCAGCGCGCCGGTGCGCGGGTGAAGCAGTTTCTCAATGCTGCCCTTCAATCGACGCGCCAGCACAGGCGCGGTGCCATTGGTGGAAACAGCCACAACCACCGGTGCGCGGTTCACGATGGAAGGCGTGATGAAATCGCACATTTCCGGGCGATCCACAGCATTGACCGGCACACCAACAAGACGCGCCGCCTCAACCGCCATGCGATCCAGCGCCTCATCTTCTTGCGCTGTGAAAACCAACGCCGCATCGGCCAAATTTTCAAATTTATAAGCACGGGCGTGGTGAGTAGCATCAGCCACGGCGATGGCCCTTTGCATCCCATCAGACAGTTCATCGGCATAAACTTCCAGATTGGCAGAGGTTTCGGAGAGCAGACGCAACTTTGCGGCAGCCTCATCACCGCCACCCAAGATAACAACCGGCTTGTCCTTCACCTTGAAAAAAGCGGGGAACACGTCGAGCTTGGACGTAGCGTTGGCGCTGTCTCTTTTGCATGTGTTCAGGTCGGTCACGGGGCTTCTCCGTCTTGTCCAGCCATTGCGGTTGGCCTGTACACAAGATAGGAAGCCCCCTGCCCTTGGTTGAGAAACCGGGTTGCAAAGTGGATGGCGAAGGGAAACGGATTTTCTCCATCATCGCCATTTGGCGCAAAACAGACCGGTCTGGGGACAAATGGCATGAGCGAGACGACCCATTCCGCCCCGAAATCCGTACCCGAAGCCGCCCAAAGCAAAGCCCCCCTTTATATCATCATCGCCACCGTCGTGATCGATATGCTGGGAGTGGGCCTCGCTTGGCCCATCCTGCCCCAATTGGTGAAGGAGCTTTCCGGCGCATCGGTGGGCGATGCTGCATGGATTTATGGCTTGCTCACCTCCGGCTTTGCGCTGGTGCAATTCTCTTTCGGCCCCGCCATGGGCATGATTTCCGACAAGTTTGGACGCCGCCCCGTCATTTTGCTGTCCCTTTTGGGGCTGGGCATATCCTATGTGGTACTGGCTCTCGCCCCCTCCATGATCTGGATGGTCATCGGGCGGCTGGTGGCAGGCCTGTTCAGCGCCACCGTCTCCACCGCCAATGCTTATATTGCAGACATCACCCCGCCAGAAAAACGCGCTGGGGCATTCGGCTTACTGGGCGCGGCTTTCGGCATTGGCTTTATCGCAGGCCCACTCATCGGCGGCGTGCTGGGCGCCTATGACCTGCGCTATGCCTTTTGGCTCGCCGGGGCCCTTTCTTTCGCCAACGCAGCCTTTGGCTATTTCTATCTCCCCGAAAGCCTGCCCCTCACTAAACGCAGCAATCTCGCGTGGAGCAAAGCAAACCCGTTTTCCGCCCTTGCCCATATTCGCCGCTATGATGCGCTGATCTTGCTCATGACCGCCCTCATTCTAACCGGCATCGCGCAGAATGGATTGCAGGTCATCTGGGTGCTGTGGACCGAAGCCCAGTTCAATTGGGGTGTGGCGGAGGCAGGATACTCGCTCGCATGGGTGGGTGTTTGCATGGCCATTGTCCAAGGCTGGCTTGTGCGCGTTGTGGTGCCCGCCTTTGGGGAATGGAAAGTGCTGGTGGGGGGCTACCTCATCTCCTGCACGGCCTTCGTCCTTTTGCCCTTCGTCACGGCAGGATGGTTGCTCTACCCCGGTATCCTGTTCCACATCATCGGCTGGGGCTGCGCCGGGCCGGTACTCACAGCCCTCATGTCCCGCAACGTGCCGGAAGACGAACAGGGCCTGTTGCAGGGCACGATCTCCTCGGTAAACACCCTTGCACTGATTATAGGCCCCCTACTCGCCTCCAGCATTTTCGCCCGCTCCACAGGGCCGGATGCCATTGTGGACAATCCCGGTGCATTTTACTGGTTCGGAGCAGTGCTGTTCGCCATCACGATTGTGCTGGTCGTGCGGGAGTTAAAGCGTATCAACGCCGCTACTGCCGCAGCTGCCGAATGAGCGCCACGTCTGGATAGCCATCCGGGGTTACCCCAATACTGGCCTGAAAGTCCCGCACCGTCTTGCGCACGCCTTTAATAATGCGCCCGGTACGGTTGGGCACGTTATAGCCCTTTTCTGCCAGCCGCTTCTGCACTTCCATCCGCTGGACCTTGTTAAGCGTTTTGGCCGTTGGCCATTCCATGGCGATATACTGTCCACCGCGCAATTGGTCAGCCAACATTCCAACAGACAAGGAATAAGCGTCGGATGAATTGTAATCGCGGATCACTTCATAATTGGGCGATATGAGGAAAGCCGGGCCTTCCGCCCCTGCTGGAAAGAACAGCGTGGCCTCGCCTCGCCTAGGGAATGCCTTGCCATTACGCGCCTTCACCCCGGCCCGCGCCCATGCGGCCCAATCTTTGGTGACCGCATCCCGCGCCACGCTTTTGGGTAAGCGGACGGCATAGCCCCACGGCTCGCCAGTAACCCAACCCTTGGATTTCAAATAATTGGCCGTGGACCCCAGCGCATCTCCCACATTGCCCCAAAGGTCCCGTTTGCCGTCGCCGTTTTGATCCACCGCAAACTTGCGAAAACTGGACGGGATGAATTGCGTCTGCCCCATGGCCCCGGCCCAGGAAGAGACCATCTGAGACGGCTTCAGCCTCTCCCGCTCCATAATAACGAGGGCATCCAGCAACTCATTTTGAAAGAAATCGCCCCGATACCGCTTCCACCCCAGTGTGGCCAGCGTGCGGAAAACGTTGGACGTGCCAATGCCCGCGCCATAGCCTGATTCCATGCCCCAGATGGCAGCCACCACATAGGGATCCGCGCCATAGCGCTTGCCTATGGCATTGAGCGTGCGGCGGATGGGCTTTACCTTTGCCCGGCCCCGCTTGGCCAAAGCACCCTTCGTGCGTTGGGTGATATATCCGCCAATGGGTTTCACCAGCTCCGGCTGTTTGCGTGTGAAGCGATCAATGCGCGCGTCGGCAGTTACGCCTCTCATGGCTCTGTCATACGTGGCGGGCGCAATCCCGGCTTGTAAAGCCACCCCCCGCAAGCCTTTCACATAGGCCTCAAAACTCTCCGCCTGTGCAGGCAGCAAGACGCTGCAAGCCAGCCCGGCACCCAAAACAAGCGACAAAATCTTTCTCATGTCGCGACCGTGCCAAGATGGCGGCATTCACGCAAGGTAGAGCCATGGAAGCCCTAGCGACCCGATGGCGGCGCTTTTCCACAGGGAATCAACCGGTCAGGAAGAATCGTCATGTGAGTGATACATATGGTGGCTACGCTACTTACAGGCCCCATATGTGGTGGTTTCAACACCCTCCTGTGAGTCGATTGTGGAAACCCTGCCGTCAAGCGAAAATTAATATCTTTTTTTCTGACAGCCAGAATCTGTGGGTTCCACCCCCGCGACAACACGCCAAAAGCCTGTGAATCGCCCTGCTTAAGCGGGTCTTTGTGAGTGCGAAATTATCATTTCACACCGCTTCGAGGATCCCACGCACGCCTGCGAAAAGCCTCTGTGTGTGTTGACGATTTAGGGGAAATTGCTCAATTTCCGAGGGTCAGCCAAGTATGGCAGCAACCTCCTGCATGGGAGTTTGTAGGGCAAGTTTCACAGCCGGTTTTGTGCGCTTTCCATCTGCGGATTTTCGAAAATCAGCAGGCATGGGCACAGTTCTGCTATGTCTTGCTCGCGCCATCCAAGAGGACGCGGGCTGCGGCCGGTTAACGCTTCATTAAGTGTGTGGACTACACTATATGTAGTATGACAAAACGCAGCGCATACAATATGCAGCGTATGGCGCGAGGGAACCGGGCTGACCGGTGGCGCTTTTTGCAGAATAATAACGGCGCCGCTTGCACGGTTGCCACAAGGGTTGCGGGCGGCTTCGCCACCCGCGAAAAATTGCGGCGGGTGCTTGCGGGCCTTCGCCAAAACATGGGACAGAACTGATGCGCATCGAACGTCACTACACCACCGCCGGAAAATCTCCTTTCGACACCGTGCCCATGCGCAGTGCCACCAGTGAGATCAAGAACCCCGATGGCTCCATCGTCTTCAAGCTCGAAGATATCCAGGTGCCGGAGCAGTACAGCCAGGTGGCGTCTGACATTATCGCGCAGAAATATTTCCGCAAAGCTGGTGTGCCGGCTGTTCTCAAAAAGGTGGAAGAGAACGACGTCCCCTCATTCCTGTGGCGTTCCGTCGAAGACACAGCTGCTTTGAAAAAGCTGCCGGAAGAAGGGCGTTACGGGCCGGAAATGTCTGCCACGCAGGTCTACAACCGCCTCGCGGGCACTTGGACCTATTGGGGCTGGAAAGGCGGCTATTTCGATACGGAAGAAGACGCGCAGGCCTATTATGATGAACTTTGCTATATGCTGGCCACCCAGAAAGTGGCACCCAACTCCCCCCAATGGTTCAACACGGGCCTGCACTGGGCTTACGGTATTGATGGGCCGGCTCAAGGCCATTTTTACGTGGACTATAAGACCGGCAAACTGACCAAGTCCAAATCTTCCTACGAACACCCCCAGCCCCACGCCTGCTTCATCCAATCCGTGGGCGATGATCTCGTCAATGAGGGCGGCATCATGGACCTGTGGGTGCGCGAAGCGCGCCTGTTCAAATACGGCTCCGGCACCGGCTCCAACTTCTCCCATATCCGCGGCGAGAACGAGCCTCTTTCGGGCGGCGGCAAATCCTCCGGCCTCATGTCTTTCCTGAAAATTGGTGACCGCGCCGCTGGGGCCATCAAATCCGGCGGCACCACCCGCCGCGCTGCCAAAATGGTGGTGGTGGACATCGACCACCCGGATATTGAAGAATATATCGACTGGAAAGTGCGCGAAGAGCAGAAAGTAGCGGCCATCGTCACCGGTTCCAAGCTCGTTTCCCGCCACATGACGGCCATCATGAAAGCCTGCGTGAACTGCGAAGGCGATGATGACCAGTGTTTCGATCCCAACATGAACCCCGTGCTCAAGCGCGAGGTGCGGGCGGCGAAAAAAAATGCTGTGCCGGAAAACTACATCTACCGCGTCATCCAACTGGCCAAACAGGGCTACACGGACATTGAGTTCCCCGTCTACAACACAGATTGGGACAGCGATGCCTATCTCACCGTCTCCGGCCAAAACTCCAACAATTCCGTTTCCATCAAGGACGGCTTCTTGCGCGCCGTAGAAGAAGACGGCATGTGGAACTTGATCGCCCGCAAGGACGGTAGCGTCACAAAATCCGTGAAAGCGCGGGAGTTGTGGGACAAGATCGGCAATGCTGCCTGGCAGTCCGCCGACCCGGGCCTGCACTTCAACACCACCATGAATGATTGGCACACCTGCCCGTCTGCTGGCCCCATCCGCGCGTCCAACCCCTGTTCGGAATACATGTTCTTAGACGATACGGCCTGTAACCTGGCATCACTCAACCTGTTGCAGTTCCGCCGCGATGATAAGAGCTTCGACGTGGAAGCCTATGAGCACGCCACGCGCCTGTGGATGATGGTGCTGGAAATCTCCGTGCTGATGGCGCAGTTCCCCTCCAAGGAAATTGCCCAGCAATCCTATGACTACCGCACCACCGGCCTCGGCTACGCCAATATCGGCGGCCTGCTGATGACGGCTGGCATTCCCTATGACAGTGACGAAGGCCGCGCCGTATGTGGCGCCCTCACCGCCATCATGACCGGCGTGTGCTACGAAACCTCCGCCGAAATGGCCAAGGAGCAAGGCCCCTTCCCCGGCTACGCACCCAATGCGGAAAACATGGCCCGCGTCATGCGCAACCACCGCAATGCCGCCCACGGCAATGCGGACGGGTATGAAGGCCTCTCCATTAACCCGCTGCCGCTGGACCATGCGGCGCTGGAAGGCAAAGCCCTGTGGGCCGGCCTCTCCGACCACGCCAAGGCCGCTTGGGACCGCGCCGTGGAGAAGGGTGAACAACACGGCTTTCGCAATGCGCAAGCCACTGTTGTGGCCCCGACAGGCACCATCGGCCTCGTGATGGATTGTGATACCACGGGCATCGAGCCGGACTTTGCGCTCGTGAAATTCAAGAAACTGGCCGGTGGCGGCTACTTCAAAATTATCAACCGCGCCGTGCCGGAAGCTCTGAATGCTCTCGGCTACTCGGAAGACCAGATTGAACACATGGTCACCTATGCGGTGGGCCACGGTACGCTCAAAGGCTCCAACGCCATCTCCCACGGCGCCCTGGAAGCCAAGGGCTTCGGCAAAGAGCAGATTGATGCCGTGGAAGCCGGTCTCGGCTCCGCCTTCGACATCAAATTCGCCTTCAACAAATGGTCGCTGGGCGAAGCGTTCTGCAAGGAAACCCTCGGCTTCACCGACGAGCAGTTGAACGATTTCTCTTTCGACATGCTGGCCGCGTTGGGCTTTGAGAAGGACGAAATTCAGGCCGCCAACATCTATTGCTGCGGGGCCATGACGCTGGAAGGCGCACCGGGCCTCAAAGACGAGCATCTGGCCGTTTTCGACTGCGCCACGCCTTGCGGCCGCATTGGCAAGCGGTCCCTCTCCACGGAAAGCCACATCAAGATGATGGCGGCGGCGCAACCCTTCATCTCCGGCGCCATCTCCAAAACCATCAACATGCCCAACGATGCAGCCGTGGAAGACTGCACAGCGGCTTACATGATGTCTTGGAAACTGGGTCTGAAAGCCAACGCCCTTTACCGCGATGGTTCCAAACTCTCCCAGCCCCTCAACGCCTCGCTGGTGGAAGACGAGGACGATGATGAAGCCCTCGATAATCTCATCGAAGCCCCAGCGGCGGCCCGCGCCACGCAGGTCTCCGAAAAGATCGTAGAAAAAATCGTCGAAAAGGTCGTGGAAGTGCGCAAGCGCGAAAAACTCCCCAACCGCCGCAAGGGCTACACCCAAAAAGCCGTCGTGGGCGGCCACAAGGTCTATCTGCGCACGGGCGAGTTTGACGATGGCCGCATCGGCGAAATCTTCATCGACATGCACAAGGAAGGCGCTGCCTTCCGCGCCATGATGAACAATTTCGCCATCGCCGTTTCCCTCGGCCTGCAATATGGCGTGCCACTGGAAGAATATGTGGAGGCCTTCACCTTCACCAAATTCGAGCCCGCCGGCATCGTCATGGGCAATGACGCCATCAAGAACGCCACGTCCATTCTGGACTATGTGTTCCGCGAACTGGCCATCTCCTACGCCGGCCGCCACGATCTGGGCCATGTGGATGCTTCCGACTTTGCTTCCACAGCGCTGGGTAAGGGGGTGCAGGAAGGCAAGGCTCAGGTGGTCTCGTCTGGCCTCACCCGGGGAGCCAACCTCTCCATCGTGCCCACCGGCCAACCCGCTGGATCACTGAACACGGGCGGCGGCACCGGCGGTGGCACCACTGCGAGCAACGTCACCGCCATTCACGGCAATGCCGCTTTGGCGCTGGCCGTGGCGGAACCTGCAACGGCAGGCTTGGCCGAACCGGCAACCAGCTTCCTCCGCGATATTCCCGCCGGTTCTATTCCTGAAGGGGACCTGCGCAAGGAAGAGGCCATGGAAAGCATGAGCGAAAGCCAGGCCGTTCCGGCCATGAGCATAGACGAACGCCGCTCCATGGCCCGCATGAAAGGCTACGAAGGCGAAGCCTGCCCCGAATGCCACAACTTCACCCTGCTGCGGAATGGCACCTGCATGAAGTGTGATACGTGTGGAAGCACGACGGGGTGTAGTTAACAGCCCTTCGGATCTTTCCGCTCGCGCCCACAACTACGTCACCCGCCGACTTGATCGGCGGGTCTTCTGCGCTAGATTGCTGCGCCAGACACGCGGAAGATTGGCCGACTAAATCGGCCAATGACGGTGTTGGGGCGGGACCATGCAATGAACTTCACAATCGGCGCATCCATCCTCGTTCACATCGCCGCTGTGTTTTACGTGGCTGGCTTCCTCGTCAAAGACCAGCTCATCCTGCGTGGGCTCATATTTATGGGTACGCTTTGCTACCTCAGCTATTACTATTTCGCCCTTGATGAACCCCTTTGGGATGCCTTCATCTGGTCCGTCATCATGGGGGCGGCGAACCTGTTCATCATCGTGCAATTGGCTTGGGAGCGCACGACGCTGGGCATGAGCGAAGCGGACAAGGCGCTCTATACCGTCTTCGACACAATGCGCCCGGGCGAGTTTCGCAAATTGATGAAGCTGGCCACGCGCAAACAGGTGGGTGTGACCACCACACTGGTTGCGGAAGGGGTGCCGGTGAAGGATCTCTACTATGTCATGGATGGCGGCATTGAGATCGCCAAAGGGGCACACAGTTTTCGCATCGAGCCCGGCACTTTCATCGGCGAAGTGGGCTATTTTCTGAACCAAAGCGCCAGCGCCACGGTGCGGCTAGACGGGGGTGGGTCTTATGTGAGTTGGGACGGAACAAGCCTGCGCCAACTCCAAAAGAAATCCCCCGCGATCCGCGCTGCGCTCCACAGCACGCTCAACGTGGACATGGCCCGCAAGGTCGCCCAAAGCGGCAGAAACGTGTCTTTAGCCCCTCAAACCTAAATCCTGGAATTTTCGGGCATCGGATTTACAATCCGTTCACAATGGCCACAAGTTGTGGCCCCCAGCCGCCCAGATTTCGCCGTCAAAGCCTGACAGAAGCACTTTCGAAATCATGTGAACTTTAAGATCGCGCCGTCTTTCGGGCAGGAAGACGGTGCAACGGGCTGGCGAGCAGGGAAAAGCCATGAATTCTTACCTCCTCCACGGTGATCGTTTTTATCAAAACGACATCTACTATTACATCAATCCCACGCTCTCCTACGCACAGGGCATCATTGATGCCATCGCCCGCTGGGACTCTTTGTTATCGGTCGATTTCTACGCCACCACCACCCGCTTTGGGTCGGATATCTATTTCACCGAAGGCTTCATGGATGGTCCCAACGGCACACTGGGCTTGGCGCAATGGTTCACCAATGGGGCCGGAAGCGTAAGCCGCAGCACCGTCACCTTCGACAGCGGCGAGAACTTCACATCCACAGACATTGACCTCTACAAAGTGGCCTTGCACGAAATCGGCCACGTGTTGGGCTTGGACCACCCCAATGACCCCGGCGTTTTGATGAACGCCTTTCTGCCCAATTTCCTGACAGACCTAGCACCCGGCGATATTGCCGGTGCCCAATATATCTAC
Source organism: Pseudomonadota bacterium (assembly GCA_039198355.1). Lineage (GTDB taxonomy): Bacteria > Pseudomonadota > Alphaproteobacteria > Rhizobiales > Rhizobiaceae > Pseudahrensia. The sequence goes on along the minus strand of JBCCTO010000025.1, from coordinate 2,447 downwards.
GGGTCAGAAGATGGAACGGTGCTTCCCGGCGGCGTTACGGCAGGCTGGAACTACACCTATGCCTATATTTGGAAATATGGCTGGAATGTTGGCTGGACATACGGGTGGACATACGGGTGGCACCAAGGCTGGTATGTTGAATACACGCCCGATGAATTCGTCTTCTCATGGCAGATCACTGGCAAAACATGGGGCTGGACGCTCGGCTGGGGCTGGCTTGCCTACGTCGATTCCACCGGGGGCCAAAGCTACTATTATGGGTATGGCTATTACAGCGACCTTGTGGACCAATGGGAATATGTGGGCGCATGGACGTACACAACGGCCTGGGTCTTCGGCTGGACCACAGGCTGGCATCAGGCCTGGCATGTGGGGTGGAACCTGAGCTGGCACCAAACCTGGGGGTGGGGTTGGGTTTATCAGTCCGCTGCCGCACAAATTTCCGACACCAGCGTCAGTAGTGGCGGACACAGCCATACCATGGGTTGTAGCTGTTATCACTGTCTCGGTGAGCCGCAGTCGGATCAAGACGTTGAAGAGCCTCAATTCATTGCCGTGGAAGTTGTTTAACGCACCTGAAGCCCGCCTCGCACACTAAACCAAACGGCTCTGCACCTTTGCCGCTTCCACAAAGCTCTTAAACAGTGGATGCGGCTCGAACGGGCGGCTTTTGAGTTCCGGGTGATACTGCACGCCCACGAACCACGGATGCACCTCGCGCGGGTATTCTATCGTTTCCGGCAAAAGCCCATCCGGTGACATGCCGGAGAAAACGAGCCCCGCTTCTTCAAGCCGGTCCTTATAGTCAACATTTACCTCAAAGCGGTGCCGGTGGCGCTCCGCGATTTGAGTATCGCTGTAAATTTCAGCAATCAGGGAATCCTCGGCCAAGGTGGAGACGTAGGAACCGAGCCGCATGGTCCCCCCCAAATCGCCCTCCTGTTGCCGCTTCTCCAGTTGGTTACCCTTCAGCCATTCGGTCATAAGGCCCACCACCGGCTCATCGGTTGGCCCAAACTCGCTGGACGATGCTTTTTCGATACCCGCCAAGTTGCGCGCAGCTTCGACCACGGCCATTTGCATGCCAAAGCAGATGCCAAAATAGGGAATTTTGTGGGTGCGGGCGAACTCCGCCGCTGCAATTTTGCCCTTGCTCCCCCGCTCACCAAACCCGCCGGGCACGAGAATACCATCCACATGCCCCAGCGCCTCAGCCGGGTCTTCCGTATCAAAAACCTCTGCCTCCACCCAATGCAGGTTCACCTTCACATCATTGGCGATACCACCGTGAACCAAGGCCTCCATAAGGCTTTTATAGGCATCCTTGAGAATGGTGTATTTGCCCACAATGGCGATATTCACCTCCCCTTCCGGGTTATGAATGGCGTGGCTGATCTCTTCCCAAACACGCATTTGCGGCTTGGGTGCCGGGTCAATGCCAAAAGCGTCCAGCACCTGCTGATCTAGCCCTTCACTGTGGTAGGCCATGGGCACGTCGTATATGGACTTGGCATCCAGCGCCTGAATGACGGCCTCTGGCCGCACATTGCAGAACAGGGCCAGCTTGCGCCGCTCTTCAAGGGGGATTTCCCTGTCAGCGCGCACGAGCAGAATATCCGGCTGAATGCCGATAGAACGTAATTCTTTCACGGAGTGTTGCGTGGGTTTCGTCTTCAACTCACCCGCGGCTGCGATAAAGGGCATGTAGGACAAGTGCAAATAAATGCATCCGCCGCGCGGCAGATCATTGCCCAATTGGCGAATGGATTCGAAAAACGGCAGGCCTTCGATATCCCCCACCGTGCCGCCGATCTCCACTAGGACAAAATCATAGCCGTCATTGCCGTCCAGCACGAAGTTTTTGATTTCATTGGTCACATGGGGAATCACCTGAACGGTGGCCCCCAAATAATCTCCCCGCCGTTCCTTAGCGATAATGTCCTGATAGATGCGCCCGGTGGTGATGTTATCGGACTGATTGGCCGGACGGCCGGTGAACCGTTCGTAATGGCCAAGATCCAGGTCCGTCTCGGCACCATCATCCGTCACAAAGCACTCCCCGTGCTGGTAGGGAGACATGGTACCGGGGTCCACGTTGATATAGGGGTCAAGCTTGCGCAGACGGACCTTATATCCCCGCGCCTGAAGAAGTGCGCCGAGGGCTGCCGATGCAAGGCCTTTGCCAAGGGAGGAAACCACGCCGCCGGTGATGAAAACAAATCGCGCCATGGGAGTTGAGGGTTAGCCCGATGGGGCGGTGAGGCAAAGCAAAAAATGCCCGCCCAACGATTTTCCCCAGATCAACTCTTTCACTCACATCGTCATCCGCCGACTTGATCGGCTGTAGACTCACGTTTGAAGTGCAACACATTGTAGGATGTGTTTGCGATGGGACAGTGTTATGGCCAGCTCAGCCTTGAGGAGCGTGAAGAGATAGCTTTCCAGCT
>JBCCTO010000024.1:0-52090 GCA_039198355.1 Pseudomonadota bacterium | reverse complement strand
AGATACCATCTCAAATTTAACCCGGGCGGGAGCTAAGAGCATATTGAGGACTTTTTGCTGACGGGGGCGGCCATTGGCGGGATTATCAAAACCAATGCTTCTATTTCCGGGGCGGAAGTGGGGTGTCAGGGGGAGGTGGGATCTGCCGCCGCCATGGCAGCTGCGGGGCTGGCGGCCGTTATGGGTGGTACGCCGGAACAGGTGGAGAATGCGGCGGAGATCGCGCTGGAACACCATCTGGGCATGACCTGCGACCCTGTGGGCGGACTGGTGCAGGTGCCGTGTATTGAACGCAATGCGCTGGGTGCCGTGAAGGCTGTCACGGCAGCCTCGCTGGCGTTGCATGGTGATGGCCAGCATTTCGTGCCGCTGGATGCCTGTATCGAAACCATGCGCCAGACGGGGCGCGATATGGACGAAAAATATAAAGAGACCTCCCAGGGCGGACTGGCCGTGAACGTGGTGGCCTGCTGATCTGTTGATCTGCAAATTTGCCGCTACCCCGCCCAGACGGGGCGCGGTAAAGTGAGGACATGATAGAACGTCTTCTCATCGCCAATCGCGGCGAAATCGCTTGTCGCATCATGCGCACTGCCCAGGCCATGGGCATTTATACGATTGCCATTTATTCTGACGCGGACGTCAACGCCCGCCATGTGCGAGAGGCCGATGAAGCTCACCATGTGGGCGGAGCGGCAGCTGCCGATTCCTATTTGCGGATGGACCGAATTTTGGCGGTTGCCAAGAACACGGGGGCTGATTCCATCCACCCCGGCTACGGTTTTCTGTCCGAAAACGCGGAGTTTGCCGAACAGGTGGCGCAGGCGGGTATCAAATTTGTCGGCCCGCCGCCAGATGCCATCCGTGCCATGGGGCTGAAAGACCGGGCGAAGAAAATTATGCAGGACGCCGGGGTGCCGGTGGTGCCGGGCTATCATGGGGACAATCAGAACGCGGATTTTCTAAAGCGTAAAGCCTATGAGATCGGCTATCCCGTGCTCATCAAAGCCGTGGCCGGGGGCGGCGGCAAGGGCATGCGTAAGGTGGCGCGCGCGCTAGAATTTGATGAAGCGCTGGAGGCGGCCCGGCGCGAGGCGCTGGCTGCGTTTGGCAATGATGATGTTCTGATTGAGCGGTTCGTAGAAAGCCCGCGCCACATTGAAATTCAGGTGTTTGGCGACAGCCATGGCAATGTGGTGCATCTGTTCGAGCGCGATTGTTCCCTGCAGCGCCGCCACCAGAAAGTCATCGAAGAAGCACCAGCGCCGGGTATGACCGACGCCGTCCGCGCCGCCATGGGCAAAGCCGCCTGCGATGCGGCCCGCGCCGTGAACTATGAAGGGGCGGGGACGGTGGAGTTCATCGTCGATGGCTCCAATGGCCTCACCGAAGACGGCTTCTTCTTCATGGAAATGAATACCCGCTTGCAGGTGGAACATCCGGTGACGGAGGCCATTACGGGCGTCGATTTGGTGGAATGGCAGTTGCTGGTGGCAGCGGGTGAGGCACTGCCTTCGGCTCAGGAAGAGTTGTCCATTACCGGCCATGCCATGGAAGCACGGCTTTATGCAGAGGACCCGTCGAACGGGTTTTTGCCGTCGAGTGGGCCGCTCCATACGTTTGATCTGGAATGGGAGAACGACTACCTCTTGCTAGACGGTGAGACGGAAGGCATTCGCGTGGATAGCGGGGTGGGGTCAGGCGATGTCATCTCTCCCCATTATGATCCGATGATTGCAAAAGTGATCGCTCATGGGTCGGACCGGATGGCGGCCATGAAAGACCTGTCGGTGGCCCTCTCCACCGCTAACGTTACGGGTTTGGCGACCAATATTCCTTTCTTGCAGGCGCTGTTGGCGCAGGAGGCTTTTCAAGAAGAGCGCTTTGATACGGGTTTGATTGACCGTCTGGGCGAAGGGCTCACCACGCGGCCAGAACCTTCCACCCCCATCAAGGCGTTCGCCATGGAGCAGTTGCTGGCGCTTGGTGATGAGGACGATTTTCCCATCAGCCACGATCCATTTGCCGCGATGGATGGTTTTCAGCTGGTGGGAAGGCGGGAGATAGCGCACCAACTTGAGATTGATGGAGTGTTAGAAACTGTGCGGCTTCGTTTCGGACCCAATGGTCTGCAAATGCAGGGCGAAGATGAAGCCTTTACCCTAGCCGTAAGGCGGGATGAGGGCGTGTTTCTCGATGATTCGGGTGCCAAACCTGTATTTAATTTGCAAAACGAAGGCCACCATTACCGCTTCTCGTTACCTTCCTATTCTCTCACCGATGAAGAAAAATCAGTTGGCGACGGCACTGTCCGCGTCCCCATGCACGGCAAGATCATTGCGGTAGCTGTGGCAGATGGCGACATGGTGGAGGAGGGGGATATTCTATTCTCCGTAGAGGCCATGAAAATGGAACACGCTGTCATCGCCCCATTTAAGGGAGTGGTTTCCGGTCTTGCCGTCGCGGTTAGCGACCAGGCGCAGGATGGGCAGGTCGCTTTGACGGTCCAAGCTGAGGCGGAAACGGCATGAGCCTCAACCTCATTAAGCTGTCCGCGGGTACGGAGTCGGTTGAAGACCTGAAGCGCTGGAACCGGGAGCATCTGCGCCACTTGCGGGCTGTTGGCCACAAAGGGCCTCGCTTTCACACAACAAGGATGGTGCCGAAGCGGATGGACGAATTGCTGGATGGTGGGTCCATCTATTGGGTCATCAAGGGCCAGATTCAGGCTCGGCAAAAGCTCGTGGGCATCGAGCCGTTCACGGATCGTGCAGGCATTCGTCGGTGTCGGCTGATGCTGGACGATAAACTGGTGCCCACCCAATGGCAGCCTAAGCGGCCGTTCCAGGGCTGGCGCTATCTGAAGCAGGAAGACGCGCCGCTCGATCTGAACGAAGGGGATGAGCCGATGCCGGCGGCCCTACGGGCCGACTTAAGCGAATTGGGGTTACTGTAAAGGTCGCACCTTACAACTATCGCGCGAATCAAGTGTGCCGACCGATACTATAGGACAGGATTCCTATTCCCCCGTGCTCGATTGATGGCACCCCGGAAGTGGCCTTGTCCCTTTCTTCGTCCAAGCGTTCAATTAGCGCTAACCTACCGCAAATTAACCGTAAAATCTGTTTGCGGCGGGGGTAAGTGCGAATTGTCTCAAATTTTGTGCTTTTGTAAAACTGTAACAAGCGTATGGTGTTAGCTGCGTGTTCTGGGTGGCAAGTATGGCAGGTTCTGGGTTGGACTTGTTCTTTCAAGCCTCTTTTGGTCGCGTGCCATACAGGGGGCTGTGTGCTGAGTGTGAAGGGTTTGCCCTATGGGTAGTCTGGGGAGTTTGGGGAGCGTTCATGGCTTCAACGGCAGTATGCGCCGGAAGCGCAACGCGCACGTCATTGTTTGCGGTAATGAAAAGGGCGGGTCGGGGAAGACCACCACCTCCATGCATATTGTGGTGTCGCTCCTGAAGTCTGGCTTCAAAGTGGCGACCATTGATTTGGATACGCGCCAGCAGTCTCTTACCCGCTACGTTCAAAACCGCCGCAATTGGGCCCAGACCAATGGGCTGGATTTGGAGATTCCCAACCATTACCGCTTTGATACGGCGCGGTTGGACAGCATGATTGAAGCGCAAAGCGAGGATTTCTCGTCCTTCGTGCGCGCGGTATCTGAGGTGGAACACAGCCACGATTTCGTGGTGGTGGATACCCCCGGGTCAGACAATTACCTCATGCGCCTTTCCCACTCCATGGCGGACACATTGGTTACACCCATGAATGATTCCTTTGTGGATTTTGATGTCTTGGGTCGTGTGGACCCCAAGACATTGGAAATTGCCGATGTGAGCCATTACGCCGTCATGGTGCGGGAGGCACGCCGGCAGCGCCGGGCGGCAGATAATGGTTTGTTGGACTGGATTGTGGTGCGCAACCGCCTGTCGTCACTCACCTCCCGCAATCAGCAAAACCTCATGGGTTGTGTGAAGGAATTATCCCTGCGGCTGGGCTTTCGTACCGCCGATGGCATAAGCGAGCGGGTGATCTTTCGCGAATATTTCCCCATGGGTCTGACGGCTCTCGATGATTTGGATCACATCGGTCTGGACCGTGCGCCCTCCATGTCTCACCTGTCGGCCCGTCAGGAAGTGCGCAAACTGATCCGCTCCTTGCGTCTGCCCATTGATGAGCAGGGCCGCAAACGGGCTTCGGCTCGCAAGACATGGCTGGAGAAAGCCCATCAGCCGGTGGAACTGCCGGATATTTTTGCGGATTAGCGTTCTCGCTGATTAACAGGCTTTGTCATCCTGTTGGCCTCAAGGCCGCAGGGTTGGCATCTTGTGCCTGTCGTCATTCATGCCAATTATAGCGGCATGGCACGCGATCTTTCAAAAACTGGTTCGTCTCTCCCCAAAACCGGAACATCTTCCGGCGGCGATATTTCTGCCTTTCTGCAGGCGGCCTCGCGGTTGAAGAAGAATGAGGCCGGCAATGGTGGATTGGTCTTTGCCATGGATGCCACCATGAGCCGTCAGCACACCTGGGATCAGGCGCAACATATTCAGGCGGAGATGTTTGGCGCGGTGGAAAAGACGGGTGGGCTGGATGTGCAGCTGGTCTATTTTCGCGGCTTTGGTGAGTGTCGCGCTTCCCGCTGGGTCAACAAGCCGGCCGCCCTGCGCGATCTCATGTCAGGCATCGATTGCCGGGGCGGGCAGACGCAAATTGGCAAGGTTTTGAGCCATGTGCGCAAGGAAGCTGCCAAAAAGAATCCACTTAACGGCCAGCGCTCCCGCGTGGACGCTTTGGTCTACGTGGGTGACGCGATGGAAGAGCAGGTGGACGCTTTATGTCAAAAGGCTGGAGAACTGGGCCTGCTGAAGGTGCCCTGTTTCATGTTTCTGGAAGGCCATGACCGACAGGCGGAACTGGCGTTTCGCGAAGTTGCGCGGCTGTCCGGTGGCGCGTTTATGCGCTTTGGCCCCGGCGCGGCGGCGAAACTGGCTGATTTGCTGAAAGCCGTTGCCCGCTATGCCGCCGGAGGCCGTGTGGCGCTGGAAAAGGCAGGTGGATCGGCGGATCGTTTGTTGCTGGAGCAGCTTAAATGAGTGGATTTTCCATAATCGCCATTTTGGTGGTGCTGGCGGGCTTATTGTTCATCATTCTGCCGCCCAAGGCCCTGGCATCGGCCTTAAAGATGTTCCCGGTTTTGGGGTTGGGTGTGCTGGCTGTTGGATTGCTCTTCGCCAAGCAGTTTTTGGCCGCTGGCATGGTGGCCATGGGGGCTGTTTCCCTGTGGCGGCGCTGGTCCGGGGTGGGTCGGTTGACCTCTCCGTCTGGGTCCAATGAAGGGTCGCAACACTCCAATGTGCGCTCCGCTGCTTTGGAGATGGAGTTGGACCATGAAACGGGGGCCATGAATGGCATTGTTCTTGCGGGTCGCCATGAGGGGGCGGAGCTGGATGCCATGGAGAAGGATGATCTCTTCGATCTCTACAGCGAGATCGTCGATGATGCAGAATCGCTGGCCTTGCTAGAGGCGTATCTTGACCGCCGGTACCCCGCTTGGCGTGAAGACACTGAGGCGGATGCTGGTGCGGGGCAGGCTGGCGCGGCGAGCACGGGCCCCATGGGCAAAGAGGAGGCCTATGAGGTGCTGGGGCTTGCTTCGGGCGCCACCGCCGCCGAGATCAGGGCGGCCCATCGCCGCTTGATGAAGAGCGCGCATCCCGACAGCGGCGGTTCGACCTTTCTTGCCGCCAAGATCAACGAAGCGAAGGATGTTCTTCTGGGTAGTCATTCGTGAAGTTCCAATACGCAATACAAAGTTGGAATTCTGAGTAGGGCAGGGGCGTCAAACACGGGCCCCCGCCGATGAAAGGTGCAAGGTCAGCCCGCTAGGGCCAGGCACGCCAGGCGCTGGCGTTTGAGGGCTTTGCAGGCCCGTTCGGCAGAACGTTTTGAGCTGAAGCCGGTGAAGCGGGCGCGGTAGAGGGTGGCACCGTTTTTCATCACTTCCTGGGTGTAGATTTGCCGCGCGCCCAGCAATTTGCGGTTTCTGCTTTGCACCCGCTTCAGCATGGCGACAGCTTTGCTGCGGTCGTCCGAGGCGGCAATTTGAATGTGAAAACCTGTGGGCTTGGCAATGCTCGCCACCACACGGCGGTCGAGAGATACTTCAGCATCCAAGGTCTTGCGCAGTTGCGGCACGGGGCGTGTATCAGCTTTGAGAGCTTTAAGAGACTTGCGCACCTTTTTCTCCTCCGCCTTGGTCACTTTCGCCGGTTTGCCATGGGCGGACTTGATGCGCGAGGCGATGGATTTGGCGGCCTTTTTGGCCACGGCTTGGGTGTTCAAGCCGCCATTGGCTGCCACCGCCTTTTGTCTTGCGCTTTTTGGTCTGGCCACCAGGCGCCGCTGGGCGCCACGGCTCGCTTTGGGCAGATAGGCGCGGATGAGGCGCTTCATTTGGGCGTTGCGTCGTGCGCCGGTGCGTCCGCCCATAACGACGGCCACGATGCGCCGGTTTCCGGTGGATACGGAAGAGACAAGGTTGAAGCCGGAGGCGCGGGTATAGCCCGTTTTTATGCCATCGACGCCGCGCACACGGCCCAGCAGTTTGTTGTGGTTGCCATAGCGCCGCTTACCGAAGCGGAAGCTGCGGGTTTGGAAGTAGCGGTACATGCGCGGAAAATGCTCGCGCAGGGCCAAACCAAGGCGTGCCATATCGGCAGCAGTTGTGATTTGCCCTCGGGCGGTGAGGCCGTTGGCATTTTTGAATGTCGTATTCTTCATGCCCAGACGGCGCGCGGTGCGCGTCATGCGCCGAGCAAATGCGACCTCGGAGCCGGAAAGGTTATCGCCGACGGCGGTGGCCACGTCATTGGCCGATTTCGTAATCAAAGCCATGATGGCTTGTTCCACGGAAAGGGTTTGGCCGGGGCGCATGTGCAGTTTGGAAGGCACTTGCCTTGCTCCGGAGCGGGTCATTTTAATACGCGTTGATTTTTTTATTTTGCCGGCCTTGATATCTTCAAACATCAAGTAAACCGTCATCATTTTGGTCAGCGAGGCGGGATAGCGCGGAGCGTTGCCGTTGCGCGAGTGGAGCACTTTGCCCGTTTTCGCATCAATCACATAGGCGGCGTATTTGGGGTTGCCACGGGCACGTCGTGCCTTGCGGGTTTTGCGCACCCGCCGCTTAACGCTGCGCTTTTTCTTGTAGGACTTGGTGACCTTGGCCTTTTTGTAGCTGGCTTTTTTCTTCTTCGCCGACACATCACCGGCGACGGCAAGATTGAGCGCCACAGCCATCAGCGCCGTGATAGCGATGAGGGAGAAAGCCCGCAGCATGGTCCATGGTTTGGAAACCCGCGAAAGGGCGGGGGCAGTCGGTCCGGCAGCAATACGCACGACACAATCCTGTTCAAGAGCCGGCGAATACGCGCCGGGATACACACACTCTTTGGCGGTCTGCGCCTGTGTTAGCGCCCATCCAGCCATGGCTCAGGCGTAAACTGACGTGGTTGCCAAAGGCTTAAACAGGGGCGGGGATTTTTGTTCAAAGGCCTGTGAACGGCGCGTTTGTGACTGAAATTGCGGCACAATTTTTTCTGTTCACTTCGCCATAAAAAACACCTTTCGCCGCAGTTGAGTTACAAAGTGAGCAGGGCTTAAACTTTGGCCATGGCGGCCTATATGAGGGATTGGCCGAACAGATGATTTGCGAATTGGACAATCAGGACAAGACATGAGCGATTTGTCTAAATCCACACCACAAGAGAATACCTTGGTTCCTTTCAAGCCTGTCTTGTTTGATACCCGTGCCATGGCTGGCAAGGGTGATGATGAGCGCGGCGGTGGCCCGGATATTGGTGTCATCACCAAAACCAAACCACGGGTGAAGAAGCCAAGTCTTTATCGTGTTCTCCTGCTCAATGATGACTTCACGCCCATGGAGTTCGTGGTGGAAGTGCTGGCGCGCTTTTTCCAAATGAACATTGAACAAGCTACGCAAGTGATGTTGCATGTGCATCAAAACGGTGTGGGCGAATGCGGGGTCTATACCTACGAAGTCGCTGAAACCAAGGTGACGCAGGTGATGGATTACGCGCGTAAAAATCAGCATCCGCTGCAATGCGTGATGGAAAAGAAATAAGCGACATCAGTCGCAAACGTCGGATGGGCAACATGCCTGAACGAAAACAAAGGGACAGAGCTTTTGCCAAGTTTTACCGATTCGCTGGAACGGGCACTGCATCAAGCGCTCACATATGCCAATGATCGCAGTCAGGAATATGCCACGCTGGAGCATCTGCTTTTGGCGCTGGTGGAGGATGATGATGCCGTTTCCGTGCTGAACGCCTGCAATGTGAACCTGAAACAGCTTTCCGAGGCGTTGCGGGACTATATCGATTCTGAATTGGCCAATCTCGTTGGGGATTCCGATGAGGACTCAAAGCCGACCGCGGCGTTTCAACGGGTGATTCAGCGGGCAGTTATTCACGTACAATCCTCCGGTCGCGAACAGGTGACGGGTGCCAATGTTTTGGTGGCCATTTTTGCTGAGCGCGAAAGCCATGCCGCCTATTTCCTTCAGGAGCAGGATATGACGCGCTACGACGCGGTAAACTTCATTTCCCACGGTATCGCAAAAAAGGCGGGTGCTTCCGAAAGCCGTCCCGTGGAAGGGATGGACACCGACATGGGCGATGGCGAGGGCGGTGATGCCGCCAAAAAAGGCGAGGCTTTGGCAGCGTATTGCGTAAACCTCAACCAGAAAGCGCTGGACGGGAAAGTGGACCCGCTCATCGGGCGCACGGAAGAGGTCAACCGTACCATTCAGGTGCTGTGCCGCCGTTCCAAGAACAACCCCCTCTACGTGGGTGACCCCGGTGTGGGCAAAACGGCCATCGCCGAGGGTTTGGCCAAGCGCATTGTCGATAAGGACGTGCCGGAAGTCCTGCTGGACGCGACCATTTTCTCGCTGGATATGGGCACGCTGCTTGCCGGCACGCGCTATCGCGGGGATTTTGAAGAGCGCCTGAAACAGGTGATGAAGGAAATCGAGGACACGCCTGGCGCGATTATGTTCATCGATGAGATTCACACGGTGATTGGGGCAGGGGCCACATCCGGGGGTGCCATGGATGCATCCAACCTGCTGAAACCCGCCCTTTCCGGCGGCACAATCCGCTGCATCGGCTCCACGACCTATAAGGAATATCGTCAGTTCTTTGAAAAGGACCGGGCGCTTGTGCGTCGGTTCCAGAAAATCGATGTCAATGAGCCGTCGGTTTCCGATGCTATTGAAATCATGAAAGGGCTGAAGCCCTATTTCGAGGACTTCCACAAGGTGAAATATTCCGACGATGCCATTGTGCAGGCGGTGGAATTGTCGAACCGTTATATCAACGACCGCAAACTGCCCGACAAGGCCATTGATGTGGTGGATGAGACCGGCGCGAGCCAGATGTTGGTGGCCGCTGAGAAGCGCAAGAAAACCATTGGCACCGCAGAAATTGAGGCGACCATCGCCACCATGGCGCGCATTCCGCCCAAAACCGTCTCCAAGGATGATGCGGAAATTCTCAAGAACCTCAACGAGCAGTTGAAGCGCATGGTCTATGGGCAGGACAAGGCCATTGAAGCGCTGACATCCTCCATCAAACTGGCGCGGGCTGGCCTGCGTGAACCCAATAAGCCCATCGGGTCTTATCTGTTCTCCGGCCCCACTGGCGTGGGTAAAACCGAGGTGGTGAAACAGTTGGCAGATACGCTGGGTGTGGAACTGCTGCGCTTTGACATGTCGGAATATATGGAACGGCACACGGTTTCGAAACTGATCGGTGCACCTCCTGGCTATGTGGGTTTCGACCAAGGCGGCTTGCTCACCGACGGTGTGGACCAACACCCCCATTGCGTGTTGTTGCTGGATGAGATTGAAAAGGCTCACCCCGATCTGTTCAACATTCTGTTGCAGGTGATGGATGCTGGCCAGCTGACAGACCATAACGGTAAAAAGGTAGATTTCCGCAACGTCATCTTGGTGATGACGACTAATGCGGGTGCTGCTGAAGCGGCTAAAGCTGCCATCGGCTTTGGCTCTTCCAAGCGCACGGGCGATGACATGGAAGCCATCAATCGCTTGTTTGCGCCGGAATTCCGCAACCGTCTCGATGCGGTCATTCCGTTTGCCGGGTTGAAATCTTCCGTCATTCACAAAGTGGTGGAGAAATTCATCATGCAGTTGGAGGCACAGCTTTCCGAACGTGGTGTCACTTTCGACCTAACACCGGCGGCCGTTAAGTGGATCGCCGAGAAGGGCTATGACGACCGCATGGGCGCCCGCCCGCTGGGTCGTGTGATCCAGGAACACGTGAAGAAGCCGCTGGCTGATGAAGTGCTGTTCGGCAAGCTGAAAAAGGGCGGCACGGTGAAAGTGGGTGTCCAGAAGAAGGACGGTGAAACGTCCCTTAAGTTGGAAGCCATTGAAGACAAACCGGTAAAGCCCAAAAAAGAAGCAACACCTAAGCGCAAGGGTGCTACGAAGGCGGCCGCCAAAAAAATGGCGACGAAGGCGCCGCCGAAGAAGGACGATGGTGACGATAAGCCGACCCGCAAGGGGGGCGGCACGGTCCCGAAAGTGCCTTTGAAGAGTTGATCTTTTTTAGCAAAATCAAACGAAAGAAGGGCGGTCCAAACGGGACCGCCCTTTTTTGTTTTGGTTCGCCATCCTGGGCTCTGTGCCAAGGAACTACGATATTTCAGCAGAATTGGAAGTCTGCGGATCCTTGGTACGGTGGCTGAGCATGACGAAATAGTAGGTTGGATACTTGTGTCTTCTCAAACTTAGAGTGTCCTACATTAGAGCAATGCGCATTCAACCTGAATCAAAAATTGCTGTCTCTCAAACAGCAAGGTGCTGTTTTCGAACGCATTTTTTGATGCTCCACTGTTTTATATGGAATGCGAGATGCTTTAGACACGCTGCGGGTGAATGCAAACAAACCCTTTAAGAGCATGCTGCACCCAACCTGCATCACAATTCGCTGCCTTTCGATCAACAAAATGCTGATTTCAAACGCGAGTTGTGATGCTCTTCTGTGTTTGATTGGATGCGGGAGGCTCTAACTCATGGCTTTCTGCAAATTCTCATCCACTTTATCCAGGAAGCCTGTGGTGGAGAGCCATGGTTGGTCGGGGCCTATGAGGAGGGCCAGGTCTTTGGTCATGAAACCGCTTTCGACGGTGTCAATGCAGACCTGTTCCAGCGTACCCGCAAACTTTGCCAGTTCCTCATTGTCGTCCAGCTTTGCGCGGTGGGCGAGACCACGGGTCCAGGCGAAGATGGAGGCGATGGAGTTGGTGGAGGTTTCCTCGCCTCGCTGGTGGGCGCGGTAGTGGCGGGTTACTGTGCCGTGGACGGCTTCTGATTCCACCGTCTTGCCGTTTGGTGTCATCAACACAGAGGTCATGAGGCCCAGCGAGCCAAAGCCCTGGGCCACGATGTCGGACTGCACGTCGCCATCGTAGTTTTTACAAGCCCAGACATAACCGCCGTTCCATTTCAGCGCTGCGGCCACCATGTCGTCGATCAAGCGGTGCTCGTACCAGATTTTCTTTTCATCGAAAGCGTCCTTGAATTCGGCGTCGAAGACTTCCTGGAAGATGTCTTTGAACTGGCCGTCATAGGCTTTCATGATGGTGTTTTTGGTGGAGAGGTAGCAGGGCACACCGCGCTGAAGAGCGTAGTTCATGGAAGCGCGGGCGAAGTCTCGGATGCTTTCGTCCAGATTGTACATGCCCATGGCCACGCCGGAGGCCGGGGCATCGAAAATGTCATATTCCTGCGTGGTGCCGTCTTCACCTACGAATTTCATGGTCAGCTTGCCCTTGCCGGGGAAGCGGAAGTCGGTGGCGCGGTATTGGTCTCCAAAGGCGTGGCGGCCCACGATGATGGGCTTGGTCCAGCCGGGCACGAGGCGGGGCACGTTTTGCATGATGATGGGTTCGCGGAAGATCACGCCGCCCAGAATGTTGCGAATGGTACCGTTGGGGGAGCGCCACATTTTTTTGAGGCCGAATTCTTCCACCCGGGCTTCATCCGGCGTGATGGTGGCGCATTTTACGCCTGCGCCATATTTTTTGATGGCTTCAGCAGAATCGATGGTGATCTGATCGTCCGTATCATCCCGCGCCTCAATGCCGAGGTCGTAATATTTCAGGTCAATATCCAGATAGGGATGGATCAGTTTGTCCTTGATGAACTGCCAGATGATGCGGGTCATCTCGTCGCCATCAAGTTCCACCAGCGGGTTTTCTACTTTGATCTTTGCCATGCTCTCTCTTTCGGAAATTCGTGCTTAAACCCGGTTGGCGGGCGCTGCGGCCCCTATATCACTCATGGTGAAATAGGCAAATTAGTCGCAGGTCTAAACCGGTTTAGGCTCGGCGTTTCCAAAGTGTGTGGGCGATGCTAGGGAGCCGAGAAACAGGAGATGCGCCATGTCGGGCACCGACAAAACCAAGCCACTACTGCGCGACGGGCCGGTGATTGTGCTGGTGAACCCGCAACTGGGTGAAAATATTGGTGCTACCGCCCGCGCCATGGCCAATTTCGGCCTGGACGAGCTGCGCTTGGTGGACCCGCGTGATGGCTGGCCCAATGAGGTGGCGCGGGCCAACGCGGCCAAAGCGGACCACATTATCGACGGCGTTCAGGTGTTTGAAACGCTGGAAGACGCGCTGGCGGACCTTGTTTTTGTTTACGCTACAACGGCGCGGCAGCGGGAAATGCTGAAACCGGTGCGCGGCCCGCGGGAGGCCGTTGCCAATTTGCGGGCCCGCCATGCGAATGGTCAACGCACGGGCATTTTGTTTGGGCGGGAACGCTGGGGGCTGGAGAGTGCGGAGGTGGCGCTGGCCGATGAGATCATCACCTTTCCCGTCAACCCTGCTTTCGCTTCCCTGAACATTGCTCAAGCGGTTTTGTTGATGAGCTATGAGTGGCTCAATTTTGACGAACAGAATTTGCCCATCAGCACGCCGCCCAGCCAACCGGCCAGCAAGGAGGACCTTTACGGCCTGTTTGACCATCTGGAGGGGGTGCTGGACCGGGAAAACTATTTCCGTCCACCCCACAAACGCGCGACCATGGTGGAGAACCTCCGCAATATTTTTCACAAGGCAGGGCTCTCATTGCAGGAGATTCATGCCCTGCGCGGTGTGGTGGCCACTCTGGAGGGGCGTAAGACGAGGCCGCGCAAGGATAGGCAACCTGTGAAAGAGCCGCCGGTCAAAGTGTCCAAAAGCGCTACTGTGAAAGCATCATCGCGGACGTCTGATAGGGGTTGAACAGTTTTTCAGGCATCGCTTGCGCTGCCATGTTTGTTTGCCAATAAAGGCGCAGGATTCGCGGGGGCGTGCCAGCCCGTTTCGTTTGGAAATACCGATGCTCTCTCTTTTGTTGCGCCGATTTGCGCTCGCTGCTGTGGCCCTCTTCGCTTTGGGGCTTTTGCCAAGTTCCATCAGCGTTGCGCAACTTGCACCCGCCACGCCTGCGCCCGCTGCTGCCACAACGCCTGAGGATGAGTTTGGACGGGGCACGCCCCGCTCATCTGTGGAGGGGTATTTGCGCGCTATCTCCAACGATAATTACGATCGCGCCGCCCAGTTTTTTGATATGAGCGACACCCAGCCGGAAGACAGACGCTTTCGCAGTCAGTTGCGCGCCCGTCAGTTGAAGCAATTGCTGGATCGTGATGGGTATTTTTTGGAAACCACCAGCCTATCCAATAGCCCGGACGGGAAAAGTGGTGACGATCAGGCCGCCGGTGTTGATGTTGTGGGTGTTCTGGACCAGTCCAATCGCCAGGAGCCCATCATCATGCAAAGAAGCCAGAATGAGGCGGGTGCTGTCATCTGGCTATTTCACAATGATGGCCCCGCACGCTATGACTTTTTGCTGCGCGTGACGCAGGAGGGCCGCCTAAACCAGTTGCTTCCTGATGCTTTGAAGGATCGCAAGATTGCCAATGTGCCCGTGGGCCACTGGCTGGCCATTGTTTTGGCCCTGATTGCCTCGCTGGCTTTGGGTATTTTGATTAGCCGGGTTGTCACAAGCCTTTTGCGCAAGCCGCTGGAAAGCCGCGCGCACATTCCGGGGCGCGCTGTTTTGGGCTCCATCGTTGTGCCGCTGGGCGTGGTGATCGGTGTTTCCATCTACCGTTACAGCGTCATCTACATGGGTATTGAGGTGGTGGCGCGGGACTACATCAATTGGATCGCCGTCATTCTATCCCTCGCTTCCTTGGGTTGGCTGGGTGTTCGCATTGTGGACGGTCTGGCGGATGCTGTTCGCTTTGGGATGACACGTACCAACCGGATCAGCTCCGTGGCCATGGTGATGCTGGCCCGGCGCATTGGGAAGACGGTGGTCATTGCCGTTATCGGGATTTCCATTCTCAACACGCTGGGCGTGGATGTGACGACTGGCCTTGCTGCGCTGGGTATCGGTGGTATCGCGCTGGCTTTGGGGGCACAAAAAACCATTGAAAATCTGGTGGGCAGCATCACCGTGGTGGCGGATAAGCCGGTGCGCGTGGGGGACTTTTGTAAGTTTGGGGATGTGATGGGCACGGTGGAAGACATCGGCATCCGCTCCACCCGTTTGCGAACCTTGGACCGCACGATTGTTACCATTCCCAATGGGGCCTTTGCCGCGTCACAAATTGAAAATTACACCCTGCGGGACGAGTTCAAGTTGGATACCCGGCTCACGCTGCGCTACGAGACCACGCCCGACCAGATTCGCTTTCTGCTCGTGGAAGTTCGCAAGCTGCTTTATTCCTACCAGGACGTGAGCAACACGCCAGCACGGGTGCGCTTTGAGAACCTGAATTCCCATTCCATAGACATTTGGGTGTTCGCCTATGTGCGGGCGACCAGTTACGATCATTTTCTGGAGATCAAGGAAGATTTGCTCCTGCGTATTATGGATTTGGTGAAGGAAAGCGGCACCGACTTCGCCTTTCCCTCGCAGACCATTTATCTTTCCCGCGATGCTAAACCCAGCAGTGAGACTGCGGAGGCTGTGGGTGAAGAGGTGGCCCGGCGCAAAGAGGCCGGGGATATGCCCCTGCCACGCTTTACCCACGAACAGATTGAACAGTTGCAAGACACGATCAGTCTGGATGTGCCTAAAGAGGGGTGAGGCACCCTGCGCGCCCATCAGGCCCCTCTTGTGAAAGCACCGGGAATGGGGTTTGAGTGGCGAAAATTATTCGTGCGTCGAATCTAAATAGTGACGCCCCTAAAGGCTTGAATCTTCCATGCGTCTTTCCCGCTATTTCCTGCCCGTATTGAAAGAAGCGCCCCGTGAGGCGGAGATCATTTCCCATCAATTGATGCTGCGGGCGGGCATGATAAAGCAGCAATCGGCAGGCATATATTCCTGGCTGCCGCTGGGGCTGAACGTGCTTCGCAAAGTGGAGCAGATTATCCGCGAGGAGCAAAACCGGGCGGGGGCGGTGGAAGTCCTGATGCCCACCATCCAAAGCGCTGATTTGTGGCGCGAAAGCGGGCGCTATGATGACTATGGCAAAGAGATGCTGCGCATTCAGGACCGGCAGGAGCGTGACATGCTCTTCGGTCCCACCAATGAGGAGATGATTACGGATATTTTCCGGTCATACGTCAAGTCTTACAAAGACTTGCCGCTTAATCTCTACCACATTCAGTGGAAGTTCCGCGATGAGGTGCGCCCCCGATTTGGCGTCATGCGTGGGCGCGAATTCCTGATGAAAGATGCCTATTCTTTCGATCTGGACGAGGCGGCGTCGCGGGCCGCCTACTACCGCATGTTTGTCTCCTATTTGCGCACTTTTGACCGGCTGGGCGTGAAGGCCATTCCCATGCAGGCGGATACCGGGCCCATTGGTGGTGATCTCTCCCACGAATTCCTCATTTTGGCGGATACGGGGGAGAGCGAGGTTTTCTGCCACGCTGACTACATGAAACTTTCTGTGCCCGATGCGGGCGTGGACTACGATGATGATGCGGCCATCAAGGGCATTATGGATCAATGGACAGCGTCCTACGCCCGGACTGACGAGATGCATGATGAGGCCGTTTGGAATGAAGTGGCCGAGGCAGACCGCATGAATGCCCGGGGCATTGAGGTGGGCCACATTTTCCATTTCGGTCAGAAATATTCTGAACCTATGGGAGCCAAGGTGACGGGGCCGGATGGGAAAGATGTGCCCGTTTACATGGGTTCATACGGCATTGGCCCCAGCCGGTTGGTGGCCGCGCTCATTGAGGCCGGGCATGACGATAATGGCATCATCTGGCCCGCTTCCGTTGCGCCTTTCCATGTGGGTTTTATTAACCTGCGCAGCGGCGATGAGCGCACCGATAGTGCGTGCGAAAACCTCTATGGCCAGCTCACCAATGCAGGCATGGATGTGCTTTATGATGACACTGATGGCCGGGCAGGGGGCAAGTTTGCTCTGGCGGATTTGATTGGCCTGCCCTGGCAGTTGATTGTCGGGCCGCGTGGATTGGACAATGGCGAAGTGGAACTGAAAGAGCGCGCCACGGGAAATCGCGAGACGCTGACGCTGGAAGCGGCCGTTAATCTGCTGACTGACTGGCAGGCCCAAACTGAGGCCCGCTACGGTGGCTGACACGACACCCATCCGTGATGCGCTGCCCGGCAAGACCGGCGCTTTTGCCCGCCATGAATGGACGCTGGCGCGGCGCTATTTGGGCAGCCGTCGCAAGGAGACCTTTATCTCCGTCATCTCGGTCATCTCCTTCATTGGCATCACGCTGGGTGTGATGACGCTGATTGTAGTGATGGCCGTGATGAATGGCTTTCGCACCGAATTGCTGGACCGCATTTTAGGCATAAACGGCCACATCATCGTGCAGCCAGCACACTCGGAGTTCACCGATTATGATGCCGTTGCTCAACGTCTTGAGGGCGTAAATGGGGTCACGCTTGCCCTGCCGCTGGTGGAAGGGGAAGTGCTGGCCTCCGGCGGTCGCGGCGGCAGCGGGGCGCGGGTGCGCGGCATGAAAGAGGCGGACGTGAAGCGTTTGCCGGCGGTAGGCACCAATATTGTTGAGGGCACCCTGGACGGGTTTGACGATGGGGAGGGCGTGGCCATTGGCGTGGGCATGGCAAACAGTCTCAACATTGGTTTGGGCGATGACATCACGCTGATAACCCCTGACGGAAACCAGACCGCCTTTGGCGTGTCGCCCCGTGTGAAGGCCTATCCCGTCACGGCCATCTTCAAGATGGGCATGAGCGAATATGACGGCATTTTCGTCTTCATGCCGCTGGCGGAATCCCAGCTCTATTTCAATTTGGAAGAGAAGGTCAGCGCCATTGAGGTGTTCGTGGACGATCCGGACACGGTGGAGGCCTATATCGGCACCATGGAAGCGGCGGCGGACCGGCCCGTTTACATCACCAATTGGAAGCAGCGGAATGTGTCGTTCTTTCAAGCGCTTGAGGTGGAGCGGACTGTTATGTTTCTCATCTTGGCGCTTATTTTGCTGGTGGCAGCGCTGAACATTATTTCCGGCCTGTTCATGCTGGTGAAGGATAAGGGCGGGGACATCGCCATCCTGCGCACCATGGGGGCGACGCGCGGTTCCATTATGCGCATTTTCCTGATTACCGGCTCCAGCATAGGCGTTTTTGGCACGTTGGCCGGGTTTATTTTGGGCATTTTGTTTTGCCAGAACATCAATGCCATCAAAGACTTTTTCGCTTGGTTGAGCGGTTCCGCAATTTGGGATGAGACCGTGCGCTTTCTCTCCGAGGTTCCTGCGGAACTGGAAATGCGGGAGACCTTGATGGTGGTCGTTCTTTCCCTGACGCTCTCTTTGCTGGCCACAATCTTCCCCGCATGGCGGGCCGCGCGCCTCGATCCTGTGGATGCGCTTCGCTATGAGTGAGGCCGTGCTCGAAATGGCTGGCATTCGCCGCACCTATGGTGAAGGCGAACACGCGCTGACGGTTTTGCAGGATGCGCAATTCAGCATTGGGCGTGGGGAATTGGTGGCGCTAGTGGCGCCCTCCGGTGCGGGTAAATCTACTTTGCTGCATCTGGCGGGCTTGCTGGAAAAACCCACGGCTGGGCGTTTGTCCATTGGCGGTGTGGAGTGCGGTGACCTCAATGATGATGCCCGCACGCGGATGCGGCGGGTGGATATCGGTTTCGTCTACCAATTCCACCACCTCTTGCCCGAACTTTCCGCGCGGGAGAATATTACCCTTCCCCTTTTGATTGCGGGCGCGGAGCGGTCATTGGCTGAACAACGGGCAGATGAATTGCTGGCCCATATGGGGATCGCCGCCCGGGCCACCCATCGGCCCTCGGAGCTATCTGGCGGGGAGCAACAGCGTGTGGCGATCGCCCGTGCTGTGGCCAACCAACCCCGGCTGTTGCTGGCGGATGAACCCACCGGCAATTTGGACCCGGCCACATCCGACATGGTTTTTGAGGCACTGACCGACCTGGTGCGCTCCACCGGTCTGGCCGCGCTGATGGCCACCCATAATCATGCTTTGGCCAAACAGATGGATCGTATCGTTACGATTGATGGCGGGAAGATCGTGGATGTGACGGGTTAAAGAACCTCCATTCTTCCTCATTACCGGAGGTCCGCAAGTCGCCCGCCTTGCTTCCATCCCGGCAAGCCATACCAACAAACGTCCAGCGGTATGGGTTACCGGGACAAGCCCGGTAATGAGGAGGGGGGGGCGAGGCTCGATGAATGTCTCGGCATGTGTGGATGGGGCAAACCCTTTCTTGTTTCCAGCTCATTGCATCTGCAGATTGGAAGCGAACAGAACATCGAAAGCCCACCATGTCCAAACGCGATGAAATGACGAAGGCATTGCAAACGTCCTTGCCGAGGCCAGCTGGTGCGCGGCCGTTTGTGCATCTGCACGCCCATTCGGCTTATTCTCTGCTGGAAGGGGCCGTGCCCCTGGCCAAGCTCATGGGCGCGGCGGTGGAGGATGAGCAACCGGCGCTGGCTGTTACCGATACGTCCAACCTGTTCGGGGCTTTGGAGTTTTCGGAAAAAGCTGCCGGCCTGGGGCTGCAACCGATTATTGGTTGCACGTTGGAGGTGGACCTTGATCCGCCCAAGACCGAGACGGGTCTTGCCGCGCGCATGGGGAGTTCGACAGAGGCCATGCGGGCGTTGCCCATCATGGTGTTTTTGGCAGTCAGTGAAGAAGGGTATGCGAACCTCATTCGCTTGGTGAGCCTGGCCTATGGGGATGGCGCTGCCACCAGCCGGGCGCACGTCACCAAAGCACAATTGCAGGAATACAGTCAGGGAATAATTGCGCTCACAGGCGGTCCCCATGGGCCGCTCAACAGGGCTTTGGCAGACGATCAGCAGTCCGTCGCTACCGGGCGCTTTCACACGCTGAAAGAGTTGTTTGAAGACCGGCTCTATATCGAGTTGCAGCGTCATGCTGGCTACAGCTGCTCCATTGAAGATCAGCTTGTGGCGATGGCCTATGACCATGATGTGGCACTGGTGGCCACTAATGAGGTCTACTTCCTCAAACGGGAAGACTACACCGCCCATGACACGCTGATTTGCATCGCGGAAGGGCGTATGGTGGTGGAGGAGGACCGGCGCAAGCTAACGCCGGACCATTATATGAAGTCTTCTGCGGAAATGGCTGCGCTCTTTGCCGATCTGCCGGAGGCGTTGGACAATACGGTCAACATCGCCCGCCGCTGCGCTTTTCGGGTGCCCAAGCTGAACCCCATTTTGCCGTTTTTCACCGATGGAAAAGGGGAAGACCCGCTGGCAGCAGAGGCGGCGGAATTGCGGCGGCAGGCCGTTGAGGGTTTGAAAGCGCGGCTGGAAGTCCATGAATTGGCGGAAGGCTACACCCGCGAACAATACGACGAGCGGCTGGAGTTTGAGCTTTCCATAATCGAAGGCATGAAATTCCCCGGCTACTTTTTGATCGTGGCGGACTTCATTAAGTGGGCCAAGGCGCAAGATATTCCGGTGGGGCCGGGCAGGGGGTCAGGTGCTGGGTCGCTGGTGGCCTGGGCGCTCACCATTACCGATCTGGACCCCATGCGCTTCTCGCTCCTGTTTGAGCGGTTTTTGAACCCGGAGCGGGTGTCCATGCCAGACTTCGACATTGATTTCTGCCAAGACCGGCGGGATGAGGTGATCCGCTACGTGCAGGAGAAATATGGGCGCTCTCAGGTCGCTCAGATCATCACGTTTGGGACGTTGCAGGCCCGCGCCGTGCTGCGGGATGTGGGCCGGGTGCTGCAAATGCCCTACGGGCAGGTGGACCGGCTTTGCAAACTGGTGCCCAATAATCCGGCCAACCCAACCTCGCTTTCTGAAGCGGTGGTGAGCGAGCCGGGGCTGGTTCAGGCGCGGGCGGAAGATCAGGAAGTGGCCAATCTCATCGACACGGCGCTAAAGCTCGAAGGGCTTTACCGCCATGCCTCCACCCACGCCGCCGGTATCGTGATTGGTGATCGGGAGCTGGACAAACTGGTGCCACTCTATCGCGACCCCCGTTCGGACATGCCGGTGACCCAGTTTAACATGAAATGGGTGGAACAGGCCGGGCTGGTAAAGTTTGACTTTCTGGGCCTCAAAACACTCACGGTGATCCGCAAGGCGGTGGACTACGTGGCCCAGCGGGGCGTGAAGCTGGACCCGGATGGCCTTTCGCTGGACGATGAAGCCACCTATGAGATGCTCCAGCGGGGCGAGACCGTGGGCGTGTTCCAGCTGGAATCCATGGGCATGCGCAAGGCGCTGATCGGCATGAAGCCGGACCAGTTTGAGGACATTATCGCGCTGGTGGCTCTCTATCGCCCGGGGCCTATGGAAAATATTCCTGTCTACAATGCCCGCAAGCACGGCGAAGAAGAGCCGGACTACTATCACGAGAAGATCGAAAGCGTTCTGAAAGAGACGCAGGGCGTCATCATCTATCAGGAACAGGTGATGCAGATTGCGCAAATCCTGTCCGGCTACTCGTTGGGCGAAGCGGATATGCTGCGCCGGGCCATGGGTAAGAAAATCCGTGCGGAGATGGAGGTGCAGCGGGAGCGGTTTGTTTCCGGTGCCGTGGAGCGGGAGCTCAAGAAGGCCCAGGCCAACCATATTTTCGATGTGCTGGCCAAGTTTGCGGACTACGGCTTCAACAAATCCCACGCGGCTGCTTATGCGCTGCTTAGCTATCAAACGGCCTGGTTGAAGGCTAACCATCCGGTGGAGTTTCTTGCTGCGCTGATGACGCTGGATTTGGGCAATACCGACAAGCTCAACGATTTTTACCGCGAGGCGAGGCGGGCGAAAATTGAAGTGGTGATGCCGTCCATCAACACGTCCGAAGTGGAGTTTTCGGTCCGGGATGGGAAAATCTACTATGCGCTCGCGGCCATCAAGGGCGTGGGGGCGGCAGCAGTGGCCCATGTGGTGGATGTGCGGGAGCAAGGGGGGCCGTTCACCAGCGTCACCAATTTCTTTTCCCGCATCGATCCTAAACAGGTGAATCGCAAGATGTTGGAGAACATGATCTGTGCGGGGGCTTTCGATAGTTTTGGCCATCCCCGTGAGCAGTTGATCGGCGGCCTGGACCGCTTGCTGGGCCACGCCAACCGGGTGGCAGACAATGCAGCCATCGGCATGAGCGATATGTTTGGGTCGGACAGCGGCGAGGAAGAGGTGACCCTGCCCGCCGTGCCCGCCTGGATGGCATCGGAGAAGCTGTTTCGGGAGTTTCAGGCCGTTGGCTTCTATCTTTCCGCCCATCCGCTGGATGAATATCGCGAGGTGCTGGACAAGCTGCGTGTGCGGCGTTGGGAAGATTTTGAGAACGATGTGAAGAAGGGGGCCAGCCACGGCAAACTTGCAGGCACCGTTACCGCTATGCAAACCCGCAAGACGCGCACCGGCAACCGCATGGGTATTGCCCAGATTTCCGACCCTAGCGGGCAATTTGAGGCGGTGATGTTTGCGGAAACACTTGAGCAGAATGCGGAATTGCTCACCGCTGGGGCGTCTGTGATTTTGAATGTGGGGGCTGAAAACAAGCCTGAAGGTATCTCCATCCGTGTGAACTCTGTACGTTCTCTGGAGCAGGAGGCCAGCCGCCAGCAGAAGCAGCTTTATGTCTATTTGCGCGACGACAAGCCCCTCAACAGCATCCGCCAGCGGTTGGACAAACGGGGTGAGAGCCGGGTGAGCCTGATTGTGTTGCATGAAAACGGGCAGCGGGAGGTGGAAATTGGCTTGCCTGATCGCTTCATGATTTCTCCCGCCATCGCCGGGGCCATACGCGCCATTCCGGGCGTGGTGGAAGCGGAGTTGCTGTAGAGCATGGCCGATCAACCCCATTTCAGCGCAGCGGCTGACCGAAACAAAGAGGTTATTTTGGAGCAATTGCGGTTGCATTTGCCAAAGCGGGCGCATGTGTTGGAAGTGGCCTCGGGCACAGCCCAACACGCGCTGCATTTTTCTGAGAATTGGCCTGAGTTGACCTGGCAGACCAGTGATCGGCATGTGGCGGAGTATGGGTTGGCCGACACGGTTGCGTCGGTGAATAGAGCCAACTTACCGACCCCCCTTCAGCTGGATGTGGCTGACTGGCCCAATGATCTTGGTGGGTTTGATGGCGTTTACAGCGCCAATTGCATTCACGTCATGCCTCATGAAAATCTTGCCCCCTATGTTGAGGGCGCTGCCCGTGCCTTGAAACCGGGTGGGGTGATGTTGCTTTACGGGCCTTTCAAATATGGTGGCGCGTTCACCACGCCCAGCAACAAAGAGTTCAGTCGATTTCTGGGAGAGCGTTATCCCGGCGGCGGCATTCGTGATTTCGAAGAGGTGGACAGGTTGGCGCAAGCCCATGGGCTGGTGCTGGTTCATGACACGCCCATGCCGTCCAACAATCAATTTATCGTCTGGCGTAAATGGGCGGGTGGGGCGTGAGCAAAAAGGCCAAGGCGAGGGCTGCGCCGCCCGCCACGTCTGGCAGTTCCATTGCCGGTGCTGGGCTTATTTTGCTGGCCAGCGCTTTTATTGCAGCATCAACGCTGTGTGCCAAAATGCTGGGCACGGGCGATGGGGCACTTTCGGCTGTTCAGATAACATGGGGTCGCTATGTTTTCGGCCTTTCCGCTCTGCTTCAGGTTGCAAGCGTTATGCGGCCAAAATTCTCGGCACCCCAATGGCCTTTGCATGTGTTGCGGGTGGGGTGCGGGGCGGCGGGGGTGACCTGCATGTTTGCCGCTGCGGCCCTTATTCCGCTGGCCGATGCCACGGCCATTTCCATGCTGAACCCGGTCATCGCCATGCTTCTCGCTATTCCCATTTTGGCGGAGCGCATCGGCCCCGTGCGCTGGAGCATGGCGGGGCTCGCCCTTTTCGGCGCGCTTCTTTTGATCCGCCCTGGGGGCAGCACATTTGAACCAGCTGCGCTCATCGCGCTTTTGGCGGCTGTTTTGATGGGTGTGGAAGTGATTGCCCTGAAATTATTGGCCGGGCGGGAAGGGGCTTTTCAGGTCATTCTCATAGCCAACGCTTTAGGCGCTCTGTTCGCTACAGTGGCACTTTTGACAGGTTGGCAATGGCCAACGCCTGAACAATGGATGCTCATGCTGGCCACCGGCGTGTTGATGGTGACGGCGCAAGGCTTCTTCACCAATGCTTTGCGCATTGGGGATGCCAGTTTTGTGCTGCCGTTTTCTTATGCAACGCTTCTCTTCGCGGCTCTTTATGATTTTGTCCTGTTTGACGTGGTTCCAGTGCCTTTGAGCCTGTTGGGTGGCCTAATTATCATCGTGAGCGGAGTTATCCTTGCCTGGCGGGACAGCAAGAGCCGCGCTGGCTGACACGGGTTGCAATGGGGGGCGGATGTTGTATAAGCCGCGCCATTCCACACGCGGATGCGTGGTGGTCACGGGTTTTTCCGCCCGCTCAGCCTCCGGTTAGCGATAACATGGCACCGACCAGCACTTCCGGTGCGGTCCCGTTTTCCTTTGGGGCCGTTCTTTTCCGCGTTTAGGACCCAACCGGTAAACAGGAGACGCGAGCCATGGCTCTGCCCGATTTTTCCATGCGCGATTTGCTTGAAGCAGGCGCTCATTTTGGTCACCAGACCCACCGCTGGAACCCGAAGATGGACCGTTACATCTTCGGCAAGCGCAACAATATCCACATCATTGATCTGTCCCAGACTGTGCCGCTGCTGCACCAGGCGTTGAAGCAGATTTCCGACACCGTGGCCCGTGGCGGCCGCGTGCTGTTTGTGGGCACCAAGCGGACCGCTTCCGAGCAGGTGGCCGATGCCGCCCGCCGTTCCGCGCAATATTATGTGAATGCCCGTTGGCTGGGCGGTATGCTCACAAACTGGAAGACCATTTCCAACTCCATCAAGCGTCTTCGTGAGCTGGAAGAACTGCTGGCCGGTGAGGGGCAGGGCTTCAAGAAGAAAGAACTGCTGAAACTGACGCGCGAGCGCGACAAGCTGGAGCGTGCGCTGGGCGGCATCAAGGACATGGGCGGTACGCCGGACCTGATTTTCGTGATCGACACGAATAAGGAAGCCATTGCCATCCAAGAAGCCACGAAGCTGAAAATTCCTGTCTGCGCGATTTTGGATTCCAACTCCGATACGGCCAATGTGGATTTGCCAATCCCCGGCAATGATGACGCTTCCCGCGCCATTGCGCTTTATTGCGATCTGGTGGCCAAGGCTGCCATTGACGGTATTGCCCGCCAGCAGGGCGCATCCGGCGTTGATTTGGGCGCTCAGGCGGAGGCTCCGCAGGAGACCATTTTGGAAGCCACAACCTCGGCTGGTGATACAGCAACGGATGCCATCTCTGCCGCCGCTGCCAGCGCTGCTGAGATGGCCGCTCCGGCGACCGATGCTATTTCCGCTGCCGCTGCTTCCGTCGCTGAGACGGTTTCCGGTGTGACGGAAGCGGTTGTGGACGGTGTGAAAGACACGGTGGGTGGTGGTGAAGCGCCATCCGGACCGTTGTTCACCGCGCCTGAAGGTGACAAGGAAGACCTGAAGAAAATCAACGGCATCGGCCCGGTGGCTGAGACGCAGTTAAACGAGCAGGGCATCACCACTTGGAAGCAGATTGCTGAACTGACGGCAGAAGAAATCCAGAAGGTGGACGATTACATGCCTTTCTCCACGCCCCAGATTCAGGATTGGCAGGCACAGGCCAAAGAACTCATCAAATAGGGCTGCGAAGGCCTGCCCTTGAATGGGCGGCCATGTCTCCCATTTGACACATTAGATGACCAAGGCTCCCGCGACGGGGGCCTTGCTGTATCCCCCTACAGAAATGGTGGCCGGTCCGTGTGGGATGCGGCCCAACAGAAAGGTTTCAACCATGGCTATTACAGCATCAATGGTGAAAGAACTGCGCGATAAAACCGGCGCAGGCATGATGGATTGCAAAAACGCGCTCAACGAAACCAATGGTGACGTGGAAGCCGCCATCGATTGGCTGCGCGCTAAAGGCATCGCCAAGGCTGACAAAAAGTCTGGCCGCACGGCTGCCGAAGGTCTGGTTTCCGTGAAATCCGAGGGCGCAAAAGCCGCTATCGTGGAATTCAACGCTGAGACGGATTTTGCCTCCCGCAACGATCGTTTCAAAGAGCTGGCTGCATCCTTGGCCGAAGTGGCGTTGGGCACGGACGGTTCTGTGGACGCGGTGAACGCGGCTGATTTGAACGGCAAGCCCGTTTCCGAAAACATTACGGAAGCCATCGCCACCATCGGTGAAAACATGAGCCTGCGCCGCACGGCGGTGATGGAAGTGTCCGACGGTGTTGTGGCCTCCTACATGCACAACGCCATTGCTGATGGTCTCGGTAAGATTGGTGTGCTGGTGGCGTTGGAATCCACCGGTGACAAAGCCGCGCTGGATGCCATCGGTCGTCAGGTGGCCATGCATGTGGCTGCCACGAACCCGCTGGCTGCCACCAAGGAAGAGATGGATCCGGAAGTGGTGGAGCGCGAGAAAGCAATTTTCGTGGAATCTGCTCGTGAGTCCGGCAAGCCTGACAATATCATTGAAAAAATGGTGGAGGGCCGCATCCGTAAGTTCTTCCAGGAAAACGTGCTGCTGTCCCAGACCTTCGTGATTGATGGTGAAAACACGGTTGAGCAGGCCATCAAAAACGCCGAAGGCGATGTGGGTGCGCCCATCAACTTCAAAGGCTTCATCCGCTTCCAGCTGGGCGACGGCATTGAAAAAGATGAAGACGATTTCGCTGCCGAAGTGGCCGCGATGAACAAAAAAGACTGATTGGTTTCAGTCTCACTATGTGAAGGCCGCGTGGTGCAGACCACGCGGCCTTTTTTGTTTAAGCAGTCCCATGGCGCCAAGCTATTTCTCCTTTGTCATCCCCGCGAAGGCGGGGACCCATTCATCAACCTTCGGAGTGTCGATGCGTCGGGCGCAACAGCTTCCTACAAGGGCATTTTGCTATCGGCACCATGGATCCCCGCTGCTGCGGGGATGACAATCGAGTGGGCTGTAAATCCTGCGGGCTCCTTGAGCCATTAAGTGTCTCTTGCGTGACAACCTGTCAGCCTTTGTGTATCAAATTGCAAATTTGAATGATGGGCCGTTTGGCAAGATTCGATGGGCCAACCCGCCTACCAACGTATTCTCTATAAAATTTCCGGCGAAGCGCTGATGGGGGGCCAATCCTTTGGGATTGACCCCGTTATGGTGGCGCGGGTGGTGGATGATGTGATTGCCGCTCGCGATTTGGGCGTATCCATGGCCCTCGTGGTGGGGGGCGGCAATATCTTTCGCGGTGTGGCTCTGGCTTCCAAAGGGGCTGACCGTGTCACTGGCGACCATATGGGCATGTTGGCCATCGTCATGAACGCGCTTTCCTTGCGCATGGCTTTTGAAGACAAGGGGGTGCCAGCCACCGTGCTCTCCGGGCTGGCCGTTCCGCAGGTTTGTGACACGTTCACCCAGCGTGGCCTGCGCGAGGCGCGGGATCGTGGAGATATTGTCATTTTTGCCGGTGGGATCGGGTCTCCTTACTTTACGTCAGATACGGCAGCGGCCTTGCGCGCGGCGGAATTTCAGGCGGATGCCATTTTCAAGGGCACGCAGGTGGATGGAATTTATTCCGCCGACCCCAAAAAGGACAAAAATGCCCAGCGTTATGACGCGCTGACGCATAAGGATATTTTGGAGAAAAGGCTGGGCATCATGGATGCCTCTGCCGTATCACTGGCGCAGGACAACAGTATTGATATAGTTGTCTTTTCCATTCACAAACCGGGTGAGTTAGCACGGGTTTTGCAAGGGCAGGGCCGCTTCACCCGGGTGAGCAGCAGCTAATTGAAAAGACTTTCCCGCTGTGGCGGATGACAAAAGGACGTTAAAATGGCCGACGGTATCGATCTGGCAGCACTGAAGAAGCGTATGGAAGGGGCCATCGGCTCGCTGAACAAGGATTTGGCTGGCCTGCGCACGGGTCGCGCCTCTGCCGCCATCCTGGAGCCTGTGATGGTGGATGCTTACGGGCAGAAAATGCCCATCAATCAGGTGGCCAATGTGGGCGCGCCTGAGCCCAAGCTTATCACAGTGCAAATTTGGGACAAAAGCATGGTGGGGCCCGTGGACAAGGCCATCCGCGAAGCGGGGCTTGGTCTCAATCCGGTCATTGATGGCCAGAATTTGCGTATTCCCATGCCTGATTTGAATGAAGAGCGCCGTCGTGAGCTTGTCAAAGTGGCCAAGGGTTATGCCGAGGACGCCAAGGTGGCCATCCGCCATGTGCGCCGCGATGCGATGGAAACCTTGAAGAAGGCCGAGAAGGACAAGGAAATCGGGCAGGATGATGCTCGCGCTTCGTCCGACAAGGTGCAGAAAATGACCGATGAGATGGTGAGTGATGTGGATAAGGTTCTTGCCAGCAAAGAAGCGGAAATTATGCAGGTCTAGGCCGGGTTAACGCTTGGGCTAACGAAGAATTAGGGCGGGTCCGGCCATGTCGGACCAAGGGGCACAGACAACACAAAAGGGATGTGCTGAACATGGTGGCAGAGTTTGAAGCTGAGGGGCGGACGGTCAGCGTGCCGGACCATGTGGCAATCATTATGGACGGCAATGGCCGCTGGGCCACCAGTCGGGGTCTGCCCCGCTCGCAAGGACACCGTAAGGGTGTTGAGGCCGTTCGCCGGGCGGTGCGTGCCGCCGGTACGCTCGGCATCAAAACGCTTACCCTGTTTGCCTTTTCCTCGGAAAACTGGAACCGGCCCCGGTCCGAGGTGAACGAGCTTCTGCGTCTGCTGAAATTTTTCATTCGACGGGATTTGGCGGACCTCCATAAAGAGGGTGTGCGCATTTCTATCATCGGGGCACGCCACAACGTGCCGGATGATATTTTGCACCTTTTGGAAGAGGCAGAAAATCTCACGCGCGCTAATGAAAACACCCGGCTCGTGATCGCCTTTAACTATGGCGCCCGCGATGAGATGGCCCGTGTGGCGCAAGCCATAGCCCGGCGGGTTGAGGATGGGGAGTTGCGGTCCGATCAAATTGATGAGCACATCATCGCTAGCCATTTGGATACGGCGGCGTGGACCGACCCGGATTTGATTATCCGCACATCCGGTGAGCAGCGTTTGTCTAATTTTCTGCTTTGGCAGGCGGCCTATTCAGAATTTGTGTTTTTGGATTGCCTCTGGCCAGATTTTGAGCGGGCCCATCTGGAAGATGCCATTGCCCAGTTTAACCGACGGACCCGTCGCTTTGGCGGCTTGGTTGTCGATGACGAGGCCCAGCGCCGCGCCTAGGCGCGCAGTTCAAATTTGCGTCTAATTCGCGTTAACGATCCCACGATATATACGGTCGCACAGTCACACCGCCAAACAGTGTTATGAACCAAGCAACCCGTACATTTTTCGCCTCTGAATTGGGGCTGCGCATCCTGTCTGCCATTGTGCTTTTGATCGTGGTGCTCACAGTCAGTTGGTTCGGCGATGTGGCGTTGGTGTTGCTGTCGCTGGCTCTGGCTTCGGTCTTGTATTTTGAATGGCAGGCCATCGTTCGCCAAACACCCTTTGACGGGACAGAAATTGTTCTGACGCTGGGTTTTGCGGGTCTTCTCGTGCTTATCTTGCTGGGGCTGCCGTGGTGGGGGCTTGGGCTGTTTTTGGCCCTTGGGCTGATTTTGGAACTCACCGCCAAGGGGCAGGAAAAATCTGATGTGCGTTGGATTGGGCTTGGTGCTTTGTATTGCGCTATTCCCGCGTTCGCGCTGCCCATTATCCGCGAATACAGTTTTGCGCTCTTGGTGTTCGTCTTTTTGGTGGTTTGGGTGACGGATGTTGCGGGCTATTTTGTGGGCCGCGCTTTTGGCGGCCCCAAGCTGATGAAATCCGTGTCGCCCAAGAAAACATGGTCTGGGGCACTGGGCGGTTTGGCTGGCGCTTTGATTGTGGGGCTTTTGTATCAGTATTTTGTGCCAGACTTCAAAAATGGCTACGCGTGGTTTTTTGCAGTCATTTTGTCCATCGCTTCGCAGGCCGGCGATTTGTTTGAATCCAGCATTAAGCGGACCTTTGACACCAAGGATTCCAGCAATCTGATACCGGGCCATGGCGGGTTTTTGGACCGTGTGGATGGATTGATTACAGCAAGTTTGTTGATGGCCCTTATTTTGCTGATAAGCCCGCCCTATTTGTGAAAGCGCGAAAAAGGTCCACGCTGTTGCGTTTGTAAGAGCGGTGGCACTAAGAACGTTTGGTTGCGCAAATCGGCGCGGATAGAGGAAAGACGGAACAAATCATGGATATTTTGGCTCCGTTCTCGTTCTTGCTCACGACCGTGTTGCCGTTTGTTTTTGTGCTCACGATCGTCGTGTTTTTCCACGAACTGGGGCATTTTTTGGTGGCCCGGTGGAATAAAGTACGGGTTGAGGCCTTCGCCGTTGGATTTGGACCGGAAATCTTTGGTTTTTTCGACAAGCAGGGCACGCGGTGGAAACTGTGCGCCATCCCTCTTGGGGGTTACGTCAAGTTTCTGGGCGATCAGAACGCTGCCAGTCAGCCCGGTGCCGAGCAGCTTGAAGGGCTGAGCGCCCGTGAGCGCGAGGGCGCTTTTCAAACTAAGGCCCTATGGCGCCGCGCCGCCATCGTGGCCGCCGGTCCCATGGCCAATTTCATCCTGGCCAGCGTGATCTACACGGGACTTACGCTCTACTTTGGTGATGTGCGGCTGCAACCGGTTGTTGGCAAGGTGACGGAAGCCTCTGCTGCTGAAGAAGCTGGGTTCCAGGTGGGCGATCGTGTGGTTTCCATTAATGGGGACCCGATAGCGGATTTTCAGGACATCTCACGATACACGCTCGTGGGGGCGGATCGGGAGCTTTCGTTTGTGGTGGAAAGAGCAGGGGAAACGCTGACCATCACGGCCGCGCCCCGCATGACCAAGCGCAAGGATCGCTTTGGCAATGATTTTCAAACGGGATTGCTGGGCATAGGACCGGACCAATCGCCTGATGCCATTGTGCGCATTTCTGTGGGGCCGCTGGATGCCTTCGTGAAAAGCCTGGATAATATCGGATTGATTATCAGCCGGACCTATCACTTCGTGCGAGAGCTGATTTTGGGCAAGCAGGATGCGTCTCAACTGCGGGGGCCCATTGGCATTGGCCAGATGACCTCACAAGTTGCCACCTTGGGCATTTTACAATTGCTCTCTTTAGCGGCGGCGCTTTCCGTCAGCATTGGGCTTATGAACCTGCTGCCTGTGCCCATGCTGGATGGGGGGCATTTGATGTTTTACGCCATCGAAGCGGTGCGTGGGCGCGCCATGACGGAGAACGCCCAGGAGATGGCATTTAGAATCGGTTTGGCCTGCGTATTGGCCCTGATGCTGTTTGCAACCTTCAATGATGTGGGCCGATTGCTGGGTTTTACGGGCTGAAAATTAACCCCTCATTTACCATTGCCCCATGCGGTGTTGCGTTTTCACACAGGGGGAAACAAATTGCTCACACCATTGGGTGACCATAGTTGCGCTGGTAAAAAAAGCCTATACAAACAAAGCCACATTGTTGGATTCTGCCGCTTCGCTGCAACAATTTAACATGGTTCGTGATCCGATCTTTACGGGCCTTTTTTGGGGCCTTGACAGATTTCTGAAAGCTAGAGCGCTCAATGACTTCCGTTTCGACTATTCAAGCCCAAAACGCGTTTGCGAAAATGGCGTTGGCCATTCGCCACGGTGTTTTAGCGTTGGCTCTCGCTCTTAGCGCAGTGGGCGGTGCCGCTGTGATTTCGGGTAGCGCATCCACTGTGGCGGAGGCGGCGGTTGTGCGCTCCATTTCCGTTCGCGGCAACCAGCGCGTGGATGCCGATACCATCCGCTCCTACGTGACTGTGAAGCCCGGGCAGAACTTCACCAGTTTCGATACGGATGAATCACTGCAGGCATTGTTCGCCACGGGGCTGTTTGCGGATGTTCGCATCGCTCAACAGGGCAGGGTGTTGGTTGTTGAGGTGCGGGAAAACCCCATCATCAATCTCGTGCTGTTCGAAGGGAACGATAAAGTGCGGGACGAGCAGCTGGTGCGCATCGTGCAGTCCCAAAGCCTTGGCATTTTCTCCCAGGAAAAACTGGACAGTGATCTTGACCGCGTGCGTGAAGCCGTGCGCCGGTCCGGTCGTGCCTCCGCAACCGTGACGGGTCGGGTGGACCAGTTGGAGAACAACCGCGTTAACGTCGTGTTCCAGATCAACGAAGGTGGGCGCACGAAAATCACTGATATTAATTTCGTCGGCAACAACGCTTTTGGTGACCGGCGGCTGACCGAAGTCATTTCTCACAATGAGAGTAATTTTCTCAGCTGGCTGAAGCGGGATGACGTGTTCGATCCTGACCGTCTGCGCGCCGATGAAGAGCGGTTGCGGCAGTTTTATTTCAACCGCGGTTATGCGGACTTTCGCGTGATTTCCGCAGTGGGCGATTTCGACTCCGCAGCGAACGCTTATACGATCACCATCACTGTGGATGAGGGCGAGCTTTACTCCTTCGGCAATATCAACATCGATAACGCCTTAGCTGCGGTTGATGCGGAGGCTCTCAAAGGTGAGCTCTTGGTGCAGCCCGGTGACCGCTATAGCGCCCGCAAGGTGGAGCGTTCCGTGGTGGCTATGACCGAAGCCATTGCCCGTTCTGGCTATGCTTTTGCGGAAGTTACGCCGCGCGGTGACCGTAATCTTGATGATCGCACCATCGATCTCACTTTCTTCGTGGATGAGGGCCCTCGTACCTATATCGAACGCATTGAAGTGGTGGGGAATACCAGAACGCGGGGCTATGTGATCCGCCGTGAGTTCGATGTGTCTGAAGGGGATGCTTACAACCGCGTCTTGGTGAACAAAGCCAAGCGTCGTCTGGACCGTTTGGGTTTCTTCACCTCCGTGCGCATCACAACGCGCCCAGGCTCTGCGCCCGACCGTGTGGTTGTCGTGGTGAACGTTAAGGACAAGCCCACAGGCGAGTTCGCCATTGGCGGTGGCTACTCCTCCTCCAACGGCCCCATTGCAGAAATTTCTCTTCAGGAAACGAACTTTCTGGGGCGCGGGCAATATTTGAAAATTTCCGGTGGTTTTGGTGACGAAACGACGAAGTATCAATTGGCGTTCACAGAGCCCTATTTCCTGGGTCGTCGTCTAGCCGTTGGTTTTGACCTGCAAACGGAAGAGGCAGAGGTCGAGGATCTCTACAATTCTGAGGTCTATCTCGGTCGCATCCGTATGGCCGCTCCGCTGACCGAAAATCTGGCGCTTGGGGCCAACTATACCTTCAAGCAGGAGACGGATACGCAGGTTGAGAACGCGACAGTGTCCTTCGCCCTGGCGGATACGCTGGCGCGCAGCCCCTACACAACGTCGTCTGTGGGTTATTCGTTGACCTACAACACGATTGATAATCTCAAGAATCCGCGTGAAGGCATTTTCGCCAAGTTTGAACAGGACTTTGCTGGTGTGGGTGGGGATGCCCAATACATCTCCACGCGCTTTAAGGCGTCCACATATTACCTGCTTTCCGAAGATGCTGACATTGTGCTCTTGGGCGCCGTTGGTGCAGGTCATATCGAAGGGTTGGGCAGTGACACGTTGCGCGTGACAGATCACTTTTTCCAGGGCGGTGAATCGATCCGTGGCTTTGAGCGGCGCGGCCTTGGTCCACGTACGACCACCGGTGAAGAGGTGGGTGGTCAAACCTACTGGAATGCCACCGCAGAAGTGCAGTTCCCCATCGGTTTGCTTCCCCGATCCTATGGTATTCGAGGTGCTTTGTTTGCCGATGCCGGTACGCTGTATGACAGTGCCTACTCCAATGACCCACAAAGTAACATTATTGATAATGATGACATTCGTGCGTCTGTCGGTGCTTCTATCTTGTGGGACTCGCCGTTTGGACCTCTGCGTGCAGATTTCTCCCATGTGCTCAACAAGGCTGACCAAGATGAGACACAGTTCTTTCGCTTTGGCGTAAGCACGCGTTTCTAAGCGTATTGGACAACTTTAAAAGCCGTCGCGATTGTGACGGCTTTTTTGCGTGTGCTGTTTGATTGGCCTTTAATCTGGATGGAAAAACAACCATGGCTGAGACCATCCGGTTTTTTGAACCATCTCGCTCCTTCACCTTGGCTGAAATGGCTGGCCTGTGCGAGGGCGAACTGCGCGAAGGAGATGATGGCTCCCGGGTGGTGAAAACCGGCGCCCCGTTAGAAGCTGCTGGTGCCGATAGTCTCACCTTTTTGGATAATGCCAAATATTCATCCGCTTTGCAGGAGACTGCGGCTGCGGCTGTCATCTGCGCGCCCAAAAACCTGCGGCATGTGCCACCGGGCGTGGCGGTCATACTCTCCAACCAGCCCTATCGCAGTTTTGCGTTAGCGATGGCCGCGCTTTTTCCAGCGGCGATGCGGCCAGAGGCTGTATTTGGAAGGGGCGTAAATGCGGGCGCTCACATTCACCCCACCGCCCAGCTTGAAGATGGTGTGAGCGTTGATCCCGGGGCTGTGGTGGGTCCCAATGCGCAGATCGGGAAATATAGCGTCATCTGTGCAAACGCCGTCATTGGGGCTGGCGTTACCATCGGGCGTGGCTGTGCCATTGGCGCAGGTGCCACAGTGGGCCACGCCCTAATTGGCAATAATGTGATCCTTCATGGTGGGGTGC
The DNA here is from genome assembly GCA_039198355.1 of Pseudomonadota bacterium. Lineage (GTDB taxonomy): Bacteria > Pseudomonadota > Alphaproteobacteria > Rhizobiales > Rhizobiaceae > Pseudahrensia. Next base: position 17,818 of record JBCCTO010000024.1, on the reverse strand, counting down.
GGATTGGCAATGATGGCTTTGGTTTCGCCATGGGGCCGGGGGGGCACTTGAAGGTGCCACAAGTGGGCCGGGTTATCATTCAAGACCACGTTGAGATTGGTGCTAATACCTGTGTGGACCGGGGTTCTAACCGCGATACCATTGTGGGTGAAGGAACTAAGATCGATGATCTGGTCATGATCGGCCATAATGTGGTGATTGGCCGGCATTGCGTGATTGTTGGGCAGGTTGGCATTGCTGGTAGTTCTACGCTGCAAGATTATGTGGTGCTGGGTGGACAGGTTGCCGTTAACGGGCATATCACCATTGGCATGGGCGCGCAGATTGCGGGGCTTAGCGGCGTTTCCGGCGATGTTCCGGCGGGTGCGCGATGGGGCGGGGTTCCAGCACGACCGGTCAAACACTGGATGCGTGATATAGCCCGGCTGCGGCGGGAAGCATTTGCCATGGAACAGAAGAAGGGAAAGGCAACCGATGAGTGAAGAAACCAAAACACTCGGCACGTTGGACATTGGGCGGCTGATGGAATTACTGCCCCACCGTTACCCCTTTTTGCTGGTGGATAAGATCGTTGATATTGACCGCGACCAGTCAGCCCGAGGCATCAAAAATGTGACGGTGAATGAACCTCACTTCACCGGCCATTTCCCCCACGCGCCCATTATGCCTGGCGTGTTGATCGTGGAGGGGATGGCACAAACGGCTGGCGCGATTGTTGCGCAAGAAAATTATTCGGAAGAACCCAAAACCACTTATTTCATGACCATTGACCGTGTCCGCTTTCGTAAGACAGTCGTTCCCGGCGATGTGCTGGAATATGTGATCCATAAGACTAGGCAGAAGCGTAATATTTTCAAATTTTCCTGCGTGGCGGAGGTTGCGGGCCAGAAAGTAGCAGAAGCTGAAATCGGGGCCATGATGATGTCCCGCGATGAGCAATAGGGGCAATTGGCGATTATGATCCACCCTTCAGCTGTTATCGAAGACGGCGCAGAAATTGGAGAGAATGTGCGTATTGGCCCATTTTCCCACGTAGGGCCCAATGTGCGCATCGGAGATGACAGCGAATTGCTGGGTCAATGTTCTGTGCAGGGCAACACGGTGCTCGGCGCGCGGACCCGCATTTTCCCCTTTGCTTCTGTTGGCAGTGAACCGCAGGATCTAAAATTTGCCGGTGAGGACGTCTCGCTGATGGTTGGGGATGATTGCACCATTCGTGAAGGCGTCACCATGAACCCCGGCACGGGCCATGGCGGCGTCAAAACCGTAGTGGGGAATAAATGCCTGTTTTTGGCAAATTCCCACGTGGCCCATGATTGCCAGGTGGGGGACGGGGTTATCCTGTCCAATAATGTCATGCTGGCGGGCCACTGCACCATTGGCGACCATGTGATTTTTGGTGGGGGTTCCGGTGTCCACCAATTTAGCCGTATCGGCAATAATGCTTTCATTGGCGGTTTGGCCGGCGTGGAAGGAGATGTCATTCCTTTTGGCATGGTGATTGGCAATCGGGGCAATTTGGCTGGTCTCAACATTATTGGCATGAAACGCGGTGGTATGGCGCGGGAAACCATTCATGCCGTGCGCAACGCTTATAAAGTCCTGTTCGATGGCCAAAATCCTGTTCAGGAAAATGCAAAGAATTTGATGGCCGACGCTACTGACGCGCAGGTCATAAAAATGCTGGATTTTGTGCTGGCCGCGAAAGACCGTGCCTTGTGCACACCCGGCGTGAAGGCCGGTTAGCCGGTCGCGCCCCCCATGGGCAGTCCTGTTGGCATTATTGCGGGCAATGGCACTTTGCCAATTGAACTTGCGGAGAGGCTCGTTGCAGCGGGCACGAATGTCTCTATTTTTGGCATCCAGGGTGAGGCTGATCCGGTTCTGCGCCGTTACGACTATTCGGATGTGGAGTGGGAAAAAGTGGGCCGACTTTTTGCCATGTTGGAGGCGCGGGGCATTGAACGTCTCACCATGGCGGGCGGTGTTGTGGGGCGCCCACAGCTGCGCCTGACCCGCTTGGATTGGGGGGGTATTCGAACTTTACCTGGAGTGCTTTCTGCTCTTTTGGCAGGCGACAACGAGATTCTGTCCACCGTCATGGGCGTTTTTGAAAAGCGCGGGTTTCAGGTGTGCGGTGCGGCAGAACTCGTGCCCGAATTGCTTGTGGGTGAGGGCGTGCTCACGAAAGCAAAGCCCAAGACCAATGATCGAACCCGTTTGGAAGAGGGGGTGAAAGTTACGACCGCCCTTGGACCCTATGATGTGGGCCAGGCCTGTGTGGTTCTGGGCAAGCGCGCCGTGGCTGTGGAGGGCGTCGAGGGGACGGACGCTATGCTGGAGCGTGTCGCGCATATGCGCAAAATTGGGCGCTTGCCCGCTGCACCAAGCGGTGTGTTGGTGAAAATTGCAAAGCCCGGGCAGGATTTGCGGGCCGATTTGCCCACCATAGGGCAGGGCACCATTGCCACTGCGCAGACCGCTGGTTTGGTTGGCATCGGGGTCGCCGCCAATCGGTCCATCATTTTACGGCGTGAGGAAACGGTGATCGCCGCCAATAAGGCTGGCCTATTTATCGCTGGACTGCCCGCCCATGGCTGAAGGCAAACCGTTCCACGTCTATATCGTGTTGGGAGAGGAGAGTGGCGATCATCTCGCGGCGGATCTTATTCCATCGCTGGAGGCGGAATGCGAGCAACGTGGCCGACGCTTGCGCATCTCCGGGCTGGCGGGCACGCGCATGCAGGCCATGGGCCACCGTTCGTTGTTCGATATTGAAGAAATCGCGGTGATGGGTTTTTCCGCTGTCATTGGCCGCTTGCCCAAAATTGTACGCCGGGTTTGGCAGACGGTTGCGGACATTTTGGCCCGAAAGCCAGACTTGATCTTGCTGATCGATAGTCCGGATTTCACCCATGCGGTGGCGAAGCGGGTTCGTAAAAAATGGGCTGATGCCAAGGTGGTGAACTATATTTGCCCCAGCGTGTGGGCGTGGCGGTCTGGCCGGGCGAAGGCTATGACGGCCTATGTGGACCATGTGTTGTGCATATTGCCGTTTGAGCCGGCGGCCTTGGAACGTCTCCAAGGGCCCTGTGGAACGTATATTGGACATCCGCTGGCGCGTCGCTTGTCCCATCTGCCAGAACCTTCGGCGCAGATAGAAACTGACATTCCAACGCTTCTGTTATTGCCCGGTTCGCGTCGGTCAGAATTAAAGCTCCTGCTCGCCATCTATGGGGAGACGCTGACGGTCTTGCGCAACCGTGGTGTTCAGTTTCGCACGGTGCTGCCTGCGGTTGCCCGTTTGCGGTCCATCTTGGAGCAGGAAACGGCTAACTGGTCCGTTCCCGTCGACATTGTCTATGCGGCGGAGAATGAGATGCACTTTCAGGCCGCTGATGCAGCCATGGCCACGTCCGGCACAGTTGCCTTGGAACTGGCTTTGCACGGTGTGCCCATGGTGACGGGCTATAAGGTGGATGCGGTGGCCCGGCCTTTTGTGGGCATGGTCACCACATGGAGCGCGCTTCTCCCCAATCTTATCCTCGACCGTTTGCTGATAACGGAAGAGATCAATGAATTGGTGCTGCCCGAACGCATGGCCCGCCATGTGGAGGCGCTACTAACGGATGAGAGCATCCGCCAACGACAAATTGCCGGTTTTCAAGACTTGCGAAAAGCCATGGAAACGCAGGAGCCGCCTGCGGTGATCGCCAGCAGGGTCATCGCGGATGTTGCCGGCCTGAGCATGCCGCATCCAAGCTGAATCACAATTCGCTGCCTTTCGATCAGCAAAATGCTGATCTAGAGCATCTCGCATTCTATAAAAAACAGTGATGCATCAAAAAATGCGTTCGAAAACAGCACATTGCTGTTTGAGAGGCAGCAATTTTTGATTCCGATTGAATGCGCAGTGCTCTCAAACGCGATTTGTAATGCTCTTTGCTCTGGATCGGACGCGGGAGGCTCCAAATAAAAAAAGCCCGCTTCGCAGCGGGCTTTTTCGCAACATGAAATGCGCGGTTAGCGCTTGTCCACCGGGACATAAGCGCGGTGGGTTTGGCCCGTGTAGAGCTGACGGGGGCGACCGATTTTCTGTTTGGGATCGCTCAACATTTCTTTCCACTGGGCGATCCAGCCTACAGTCCGGGCTAAGGAGAAGAGCACGGTGAACATGTCTGTGGGGAAGCCTAGGGCTTTTAGCGTGATGCCGGAATAGAAGTCGATATTGGGGTAGAGACCACGGGCTTTGAAATATTCGTCCTCAAGGGCGATTTTTTCCAGTTCCATGGCCACGTCCAAAATTGGGTCATCGGTGATGCCCAGCACGTCCAGAACCTCATGGGTGGTCTGCTGCATGATTTTGGCGCGGGGGTCGTAGTTTTTATAGACCCGGTGGCCAAAGCCCATCAGGCGGAACGGATCGTTCTTGTCCTTGGCCCGCTCGATGAATTCGGGAATGCGGTCCGGCGTGCCGATTTCGTGCAGCATATTCAGCGCGGCTTCATTGGCACCCCCATGGGCGGGGCCCCAGAGGCATGCAATGCCAGCTGCAATGCACGCAAAGGGATTAGCACCAGAAGAACCCGCCAGGCGCACGGTGGAGGTGGACGCGTTTTGCTCATGGTCCGCATGGAGCACAAAAATGCGGTCCATGGCGCGGGCCAGGATGGGGTTCACCTTGTACTCTTCTGCAGGCACGGCAAAGCACATGTGCAAGAAGTTGGACGCATAATCCAAATCATTGCGGGGATAAACGAAGGGCTGGCCCACGGAATATTTATAAGCCATGGCGGCAATTGTGGGCATTTTAGCGATCATGCGCAGGGAGGCGATGTCCCGCTGGTTCTCATCCGTAATGTCTGTGGAATCGTGGTAAAAAGCGGAAAGAGCACCCACAACACCCACCATGATGGCCATGGGGTGCGCGTCCCGGCGGAAGCCGGAGAACAGTTTGGTCATCTGATCGTGGATCATGGTGTGGTAGGTCACACGCTCCACGAAGTCTTTCTTTTCAGCCTCGGTAGGCAGCTCGTTGTAGAGCAGCAGGTAGCAGGTTTCCAAAAAGTCGCCATTCTCGGCCAGATCGTCGATGGCGTAGCCCCGGTGCAGCAGCACGCCTGCATCGCCGTCGATATAGGTGATGGCGGATTCGCAAGAGGCGGTGGATGTAAAGCCCGGGTCGAAAGTGAAGCGGTCAGATTCCTTATACAGCGCGCCAATGTCGAGAACGTCGGGGCCGACCGTTCCAGAGTGGATGGGCAGGTCATAGGTCTCCGAACCGATGGTCAATGTCGCCGATTTTTCTGACATGGTGTTCCTTTCAAAAGGTCTGGTCAGCCGCTCCACAAGTGTGGAACGCCCAGACATCACCTGAGTGTTTGATACCCCCCGCGGCTGCCCTCGTCAGAGGCCATACGCTCCCTTCGCGGGGCGTTGAATGACATCGGGAACCTAAAACATTGTCCCCCAGCGAACAAGCGAGTGAGGGCAGAAAGGCGGGGCATAGGTGGGTATAAGACCCCAACTTTGGTTGCAGACGTGGCTAAAGCGTGTCCATCTGCGATGGAATCGCTTTGGGTTTTTTTGCGCTCACGCTGACGGCCTGTTGGCCTTCGCTGCGCCCCTGTCGGGCAGTGGAGCGCGGCAAACTCTTGCCGCGAGGCTCTTCGCCACCAGAGCGTTTCAAGCGAAGCGTGACACGCTCTAGTTTGCAGCCTGATCGCGCAACCGCGCCAAGCATTCCTCCGCCCCCAATACGGCCATCACATCGAACACGCCGGGGGACTGGGTAGTGCCGGTGAGCGCGGCGCGAATGGGCTGCGCAACCTTGCCCAGTTTCAGCTCCTGCGCCTTGGTGAAGCTGCGGACGGTTTGTTCCACCGTCTCCAAGTCCCACGTTTCTAACGCTTCCAATTCAGGCACGAGTTTGGCCAACACGGCTCGGCCGACGGCATCATCAGCGTCCAGAATTTTTTGCGCTTTCTCGTCCATGGCCAGCGGCCGTTCTGCGAACAGAAAACGAGCCCCCTCCAGCAGTTCGATGAGGGTTTTGGCACGCTCTTTCAACTCCGGCATGGCGGTTTGAAGCTGCTGGGCGCGTTTGTCACTCCAGCGTTTCGCAAAAAAGTCGCCCTCTTCCAATTCCGGCAGAAGGGCGTGGAGGCGTGCCACCAGGTCAGCGTCATCTGTGGTGCGGATGTAGTGGCCGTTCATATTTTCCAGTTTGGCAAAATCGAAGCGGGAAGGGGATTTGCCAATGGCTTCCAGTTTGAAAATCTCATCCAGCTGTGCGGTGGTGAAAAATTCTTCATCCCCATGGGCCCAGCCCAGCCGAACCAGATAGTTGCGCAGGGCTTCCGGCAGATATCCCATAGCGCGATAGGCTTCGGCCCCGGTGGCGCCATGGCGCTTGGACAGTTTTGCACCGTCTGGGCCATAAATCAGCGGGATGTGGGCCATGTGCGGCACGTCCCAGCCCATGGCGTTATAAATCACAGTCTGGCGCGCCGCGTTGGTGAGGTGGTCGTCGCCGCGCACAATGTGGGTGACGCCCATATCGTGATCGTCCACCACCACGGCCAGCATGTAGGTGGGCGTATTGTCAGAGCGCATCAGGACCAGATCATCCAGATCTTTGTTGGGAAAGCGTACCTCGCCCTGCACAATATCGTTCACCACCGTTTCGCCCTCGCGGGGGGATTTGATGCGGATGACGGGATCAACACCTGCCGGGGCTTCTGACGGGTCACGGTCCCTCCAGCGGCCATCGTAGCGCGGTGGGCGCTTTTCCGCACGCGCCTTCTCGCGCATCTCGTCCAGCTCTTCCGGCGTTGCGTAGCAGCGATAAGCCTGACCCTTATCCAGCAGGCTCTGAACCACCTCCCGGTGCCGCTCTGCGCGGGAGAATTGGGAGATGGGCTCTCCTTCCCAATCAAGACCGAGCCAAGATAAGCCGTCCAGCAGGGCATCCACCGCTTCCTGAGTGGAGCGGGCACGGTCTGTGTCTTCGATGCGCAACAGCATTTTGCCGCCATTGGCCCGGGCAAACAGCCAGTTGAACAGAGCTGTTCTTGCGCCCCCGATGTGCAAATAGCCGGTGGGAGAGGGCGCAAAACGGGTGACAACAGGTCGTGACATGGAGGGAACCGGGTAAAAAGCAGAACAAAAGGGGACGTTGCCCGTGTAGCACAAGGCTGCAATCATACAAGCGCGGCCATGGGTTTCCCGAAGAGGCGGCGAATGAGGCAAGGAGGCAGGTTTGGGCAGCGACCAAAAACCGAGCTCAGCCCTGCCGTCAAACAAGGGTGAAACCGCTTCTGAAGACCTGTGGTTACCCGTGAATGAAACGGACCCCGGTGCGTCTCGCTCGCAACCTGTTTCTCATCAGCCAGCAGAGCCGTTTTTCGCTGTCGATGACTTTACACCAAGCCCTGCGCGCGCTTCCGTGCTGCGATTGGACCTGTTGCGACAGGGCTGGGCGGAAAAACTGGCTTTGGCCTTTGAGCGTGAGGGGGAGAGGGGCGCTGCCTTTCTTTGGGCACCCGTCTTTTTGGGCGGCGGGATCGCCCTTTATTTTGCGCTGCCCCGAGAGCCTTTGGTTTTCGCCTTTCCTATTCTTGCGCTTATCTCGCTGTTGATCGTTTGGCGGGCCCGAAGCATTGGGGTCATGACAAGGCTGTCCCGGATGATTTTTCTGCTGGCCCTAGGCGCAAGCACGGCTCAGCTGCATGTGCGCGCTACGGATACGATCATGCTGCCGTCAACGGTCACGGTAAAGCTGCAAGGGGTTGTGGAGCGGGTTGGGCGCCGTGTGGACGGCAGCGCGCGCTACACGATTGATTTGCGCGGCGCCCATGCAGTGTGGGAAGTGCGCGGGGGCGGCACGAGGCCTGAAAGGGTGCGGCTGACGGCGCGCAAAGGCGGGCCTTCGGTTGGCGTTGGGCAGACCATTGCCGGGCTTGCGCGGGTGGGGCCCCCTTCCGGTCCCGCTTTTCCCGGAGCCTATGATTTCTCGTTTCAACTTTGGTTCGATGGGATTGGCGGAAATGGTTTCTTTTTGGGTCCGCCGAGATTGGAGAGTGCGGCTGAAGACCCACCCTTTTCCATAAGGCGGGCTGTTAATGGTTCGCGCGCATCCATTGCTGAGACCATTCGTGCTGTTTTGCCGGGCGAAAGCGGCGCGCTGGCCGTGGCGCTCATTGTGGGGGACCGCAGTGGGATCTCGGAAGAAACAGCGGAGCATCTGCGCCGCTCTGGTCTTGCTCATATTCTGGCAATCTCCGGCCTGCACATGGCGCTAGTGGCCGCCACGGTCATGTTCAGTTTGCAATTTTTGGGCGCAGTGGTTCCAAAATTTGCCCTTCACTACCCGGTGAAAAAATGGGCTGCGGCTGGAGCCCTATTGGCAACGGCGGGATACCTCTCCATTTCCGGCGGCAGTGTGTCCACGCAGCGGGCATTCATTATGATCGCGATTATGCTGCTTGCCATCATGATGGACCGCCGCGCGCTCACCATGCGCAATGTGGCTTTGGCAGCCTTTGTGGTTTTGCTGCTGGCCCCCGAAGCGCTGCTGTCGCCCGGCTTTCAGATGTCATTCGCGGCAGTAGCAGGTTTGGTGGCGACCTACGAACAGCTGATCCGGTGGAAGGCGCGTCGGCAGAGCAAACCTGGAACCGCTGGTCAAAAACAAAGGCTTGCTGCGCTTATGTTACGCAACATTTCCGGACTTGCGCTTACTTCCATCATTGCCGGTTTGGCGACTGGGCTGTTCGCTGCCTATCACTTTCACCGCGTTGCACCATTGGGTTTGATTGCCAATCTGCTGGCCATGCCTGTGGTTTCCATCCTTGTTATGCCCATGGCTCTTTTGGCCATGTTGGCCATGCCTTTTGCGCTGGAGGGATGGGCTTTGACCGCCATGGCCATGGGTGTTGGCTGGGTTACGGCTGTGGCAGACCATGTGTCCAATTTTGGCTTGCGCGGTGGCATTGGTGTGGTGCCCCAATCCACCCTGCTGCTGGGCAGTATGGCGCTTCTTATCGTTTGCCTCAGCCGCACATGGTTGAAATTCACCGCTCTCCCTCTGGCTCTCCTTGCATTTGCCATGGCCGCTGACCGGAAGGTGCCTGATCTTTTAATCCTTGAAAATGCCAACCAGATTGCCGTTTTGGAAACAAATGCCGGAACTGGGACTGAAGGCGGCACTGGGATGAAACTGCTCAAGCCCAATGCGGAAAAGTTTGCCGTGCGTATTTGGCGTCAAGCCTATTTGCCAAATGCGGACAAACCTCCAAAAGCAAAACGCGGGTCAAGCGACTTCCAGTGTGATGCCTATGGATGCAGTATGCACACCCGAGGGATCACCATCACACACGTTAAAAACACCGCGCGTTTATTCGAGGATTGCCGGCTGGCTGATATTTTGGTGATACCTTACACCATGCCAAATGCGTGCGGGGCCGAAGACGCTCCCTTGGTGATCGATAAAACTAGCCTCGCGCGTAATGGTGCTCGTGCCATTTACATTGAGCCCGGCCAACCAGCGCCATCAAGTGGCACTAAAATTGGCCGGATCGACGTCGTGGAGAGCGTTCCAGCTGAACGTCCGTGGCACGCGCACCGATTTGCTCTGGACGATGCTCCAAAAACAGTCTTTGCCGCTAGAACCAATTAGACCGCTACTCATTCTCGGGAAGGCAAAGTCGCAGACTTCAAGGGCGAATGTTGTGTTCGGATGGACCTCTCCAAGCTCCTTCGCATCGCCACGAACAGTAAGTGCTGTAATCAAATGGAAGTCCAATTGGAGCGCCGCATTTGGGAAAGCCAAATAGGAACGGAAACCATTTTATGAAATCGACATTCAAGCTTTGCGACCTATGGATATGACCTTTCTTAATGATAGCTGCGGATTAGGCCCACCAGTTTGCCTTGAACGCCAACGCGATGGGGGTCTAGCTCTTTATTTTCGTAAGCCGGGTTCTCGGCTTCCAAAACAATTTTGCCATTGGCTTTGCGGAAGCGTTTCAGAGTGGCTTCCTCATCATCCACCAGCGCCACAACAATGTCGCCCTGATCGCAGGTTTGGGAGCGGCGGATGACGACGGTATCGCCGTCCAGAATGCCGGCATCCACCATGGAATCACCCTTTACCTCGAGAGCGTAATGTTCGCCGCTGCCCAGCATGTCCGGGGAGACGGTGATGGAATGCGTGTTTTCCTGAATGGCGGAAATGGGCGTCCCCGCTGCGATACGGCCCATGACGGGGATGGATACCGCATTATCGTTCTCGGCAGAGGGCGTTGTGACCGCTTCGACATTTGAAGCGGAGGCCGTGGCCTGTCCTTCAGGTAGTTTAATGACCTCCAAAGCTCGCGCTCTGTTGGGCAGACGGCGAATGAAGCCCCGCTCTTCAAGCGCCGTAATAAGGCGATGAATGCCGGATTTGGACTTTAGCTCCAAAGCGTCTTTCATCTCATCAAAAGAGGGGGGTACGCCCACCTCATCCAGGCGGGTTTTGATGAACATGAGCAGTTCATGCTGTTTGCGCGTTAACATGGTGTACCCCTTCAGCCAGTACTCGAATCGCAATATTGATACAAAACAAGAACATTGAACCATGTTCTTGTCCTGTTCGCAAGTCTTGCCCATTTGTTCCCAATTAAAGCAATAAAATAGAGCAGGCTGCGCCTTTTTGTGTGGCAGGGGCGAAGGCGGGGCGGCGCACGAGGCAGTCTGCGCGAACGAGGTTGGTGAGGATGGAGCTGTCTTGGTTTTCAAAGGGGGTGACGTGCCATTCGCCCTCTTCCAGACGGGCGGTAGCGCGCAGATATTCTTCACGCTTGTCGTTTGTGGCGAGTGGGATATCCAGAACGCCCGCTTGCCATGGGAGGTCAGGCGACTGACTCAAATGGGTTTTGATGAGGGGGGCGAGGAAGATGCGTGCGCAGACCAGACTACTCACTGGGTTTCCGGGCAAGCCCAGATAGACTTGTGGGCCGTTTGCTCCTTGCCTTCGGCCAAACATGATGGGCTTGCCCGGGCGCATGGCCATTTTCCAAAAATCCAACACCACGCCGTGGTTGGTGAGTGCTTGGTGGACGAGGTCGTGTTCCCCCACGGAAGCACCGCCCATGGTCACGACGATGTCCGCATCTTCGGCCGCTTCGAACTTGGAGTTAAGGCTATCAAGCGTGTCATCAGCAATGCCCAAGTCCATCACTTCTGCCCCGCATGTTTCGGCGAAGTGGGCTAGGCCGAAATTGTTGGAGGAGATGATCTGGTCCTGTCGCAATTCCGCGCCGGGCAAAACGAGTTCATCGCCGGAGGCGATGACGGCCAGTCTTGGACGTCTGCGCACCAGTACAGTGGCGTGGTTCATGCTGGCTGCCAGAGAGAGGGCGGCCATGTGCAAAACGGTGTTCTCCGAAAGCAGGGTTTCGCCTTGCTTGAAGTCCAACCCTGACGGGCGGATGTAGCGGCCCCGTGCTTCCCCCTCCAAAATTGAAACCTGATCGCCTTCAGCCTGTGTATTTTCCTGGATGATGATGGTGTCTGCGCCGTTGGGCACCGGGGCGCCGGTGAAGATGCGCACGCAACAGCCAGGCATGAGTGGTTCATGGAAACCATGGCCAGCGGCTGAAACGCCGATCTGTTTGAGCGTAACGGGTAGGGTAGCCAAGTCTTCCTGCCGCACGGCATAGCCGTCCATGGCGGAGGCGGGAAAGGGAGGTTGGGTGCGCAGTGCCGTGAGCGGTTCGGCAAGAACACGACCGCCTGCCTGCGCCAGGTTCACCGTCTCAGCGGGGAGGGGGCTGATGCCCGCCAACATGCGGGCCAACCCCTCCGCCACGGGCAGTAAGCCACTCATGGATGCTTGGCGTTCCATTCGCCCGATTTGCCGCCGGATTTATGAAGCAAGCGCGTGGGGCCAATTTCCATGGCCCGGTCCACGGCCTTTGCCATGTCGTAAAGGGTAAGCGCTGCCACGGAGGCGGCGGTAAGAGCTTCCATTTCGACCCCAGTCTGGCCGGAAACCCGCGCCATGGTTTCAATGCGAAAACCGTCTTGCGTCGGCAGCGGCTCTATCTCCACGCCCACTTTGGTGAGCAGTAACGGATGGCACAGGGGTATGAGATCGTGGGTCTTCTTGGCGGCCATAATGCCTGCCAGACGCACTGTGGCCAGCACGTCGCCCTTTTTCATTTGGCCGGATTGGATGAGATCAAAAGTGGCCTTTTCCATTCGCACCGTGGTTTCAGCCCGTGCCTCGCGCATGGTGTGGGCTTTTTCGCCCACATCCACCATATGGGCTGCGCCGTCGGCATCTAAATGGGTAAGGTCGGCCATGGATCAGGCCATTTCGCGGGCGAGAAGGTCCCGAGTGGCGGCGGTCACATCGGATTGCCGCATGAGGCTCTCGCCAATTAGGAAAGTCTCCACACCACAGCGGGCCATGCGGGAAAGGTCCGATGGTGTGAACAGTCCGGATTCGCCCACGACAATGCGATCGTCGCCGATCAGGGGAGCGAGGTTCTCGGTGGTGGCCAAGTCCACCTCGAAGGTTTTCAAATTGCGATTGTTAATACCCATGAGCGGGGAGCGCAGGGTGAGGGCCCGGTCCAGTTCTTCTCGGTTGTGAACTTCCAGCAGCACGTCCATGCCCAATTCAAAGGCTGTGTCTTCCAGCGCTTTGGCAGTGTTGTCGTCTACCGCTGCCATGATGATGAGAATGCAATCTGCACCCCACGCCCGGGCTTCGTGGACTTGATAGGTGTCGTACAGAAAATCCTTGCGCAGACAGGGCAGGTTTGTGGCAGCGCGCGCTTGCTTGAGGAAGTCTGGCGCGCCCTGAAAAGATGGGGTGTCGGTGAGCACTGACAGGCACGCAGCACCGCCTCCTTCATAGGCCTTGGCCAAGGCAGGCGGATCAAAGTCTTCGCGGATGAGGCCTTTGGAGGGGCTCGCCTTTTTGATTTCCGCAATGAGCGCATAGTTGCCAGCGCTGTGTTTAACTCGTAGAGCTTTTTCAAACCCGCGTGGCGCGGTTTGGTCTGCGGCCATGGCTTTTAGATCTGCCAGCGAGACAGAGGCTTTGGCTGCCGCAATTTCTTCGCGTTTATAGGCGCCGATTTTCTCAAGAATATCGCTCATGGGTTGGAGGCCTCCACAAGTGTTGCGAGGCGGTCTTTGGCGGCACCGCTGTCGATGGATTTTGCGGCCATGGCAGCGCCCTCTTTCAAGTCACCAGCGAGACCGGCGACGACAAGGCCAGCGCCAGCGTTGAGCAGCACCATGGCGCGGTAGGCGTTGTCTTCGCCGTTCAACACGCCCTTGAGGGCGGCGGCATTGGTGGCCGCGTCGCCGCCGCGCAGGTCTTCGATGGAATGGCGGTTAAGGCCCGCATCTTCTGGGGTGACGGTGAAAGTGGACAGGGCACCGTCTTTCAATTCCACGACGGTGGTTTCGCCTGTGACGGTGAGTTCATCTATGCCGTCCCCATGGACCAGCCAGGCTCGTTTTGAGCCAAGATTGGCCAAAACTTCCGCCATGGGCTGCAAGAATTGGGGGGCGAAGGAGCCGACGACGTGATATTTCACGCCAGCGGGGTTGGAGAGGGGGCCCAGAATATTAAACACGGTCCGTGTGCCCAATTCCACGCGGCTTGGCCCCACATGACGCATGGCGGCATGGTGGGCGGGGGCAAACATAAAACCTACCCCGGCTTGCTGGATGCAGCGTTCCACGCCCTCTGCACCGCCATTCAGGTTGACCCCCAGGGCTTCCAGCGTATCCGCCGCGCCGGTTTTGGAGGACAGGGCACGATTGCCGTGTTTTGCCACCGTTGCGCCAGCGCCGGCCATGACCAGGGCGGAGCAGGTGGAGATGCTGTAGGTGCCGGTTTGGGTACCGCCAGTGCCCACTATGTCGATGGCATTGTCCGGGGCAGAGACCTTCAACATCTTGTCACGCATGGTGGAGACGGCGCCGGTTATTTCTTCCACGGTTTCGCCGCGCACCCGCAGGGCCATTAAGAACCCGCCAATCTGTGACGGTGTGGCTTCGCCGGACATCATGATGTCAAAGGCTCGGGCGGCTTGTTCGCGGGTCAGGCTCTCTCCCGCCGCTGCTATGCCGATCAGGGATTTGAAGTCGGTCATAAGTCCATGCGCCCCTTACCGGCGTTGCGTGATGGCCAAGTCGATCACGCGGGGGTTTTGGGTTACCTCATAGCGGGTTTGCAGGCTGGCAATCATTTGCGAGAGCATGTCATCGGCCGCGCCTTGATTGGCCAATTCGGCGGTCTGCTCAGTGATGGTGGATTTCTCCGCCTCCGGCTTTTTGACAGCATCCACGGTGAGCAGGATGCGGTTATCCGCCTGGCCCTCGCCGCCACTCACGGGGGAGATAGCAACCAAGTCTTTGTTGCCTGCAAAACCAGCGGCCACGGCGGTGGCCGGGAAGGCGGCTCCATTGCCGCGCCGTTTCAGGAATGCGGTTTCCTCCGCCAACACATTGTACTCGGTGGCAATGGCATCAAAGTCCGCCCCGCCATCAAGGCGTTTTTTCAGCGCTCCGGCAAATTCTTTGATGATTCTGTCCTGTTCAACCCGTGTCCAGTCTGTGCGAACGCGCCCTTTAACTTCATCAAAAGTGCGGTCCCGGGCAGCGGATATTTCCAGCACATCATACCAGACGGTTCCGGCGGAGCCGATGTCCAAAGAACTGGCTTGAGCACCCACTTCCGTTTGAAAGGCCTGATCGAGCAGGTCGCGGGATTGGGGAATGTCGGTGATGATTGTACCATCATCCGTGCGGGCCGTTCGGTCGATGGCATTGATGGTGCGCAGTTTGAGTTGTTGTTGTTCAGCAATTTCTTTCAGAGGGGACCCGCCCGCGCGAGCGTCTTCCACCTCCTCGCGCAGGCGGTCGATGCGGTCGGCGGCGTTGCGAAGCGCCAGTTCTTTGCGAATGTCGGCTTCAACTTCTTCCAGCGGGGTGACGCTGGCCTCAGCAATCTCCGTCACGCGGATCATGGTGGGGCCAAAGGGGCCATCGATCACATCGCTTGGCGTGCCCGCTTCGAGAGAGAAAACCACGTCCTGCAATTGGCTGGGCAGGCCCGTTTTGGCAACAAGGCCGAGGTCTGCGTCTGTGATGGTTACATCATTGTCGGCCAGGACGGTCTCGAACAGACCGCCCTCGGCAAGGGTCTTCTTCGCTTCTTCCGCCTTCTCAGCGGATTTGAAAACGATCTGTTGCACCCGGCGACGCTCTGGCTGGCCGTAGCTGGATTTGCGGGTTTCGTAGTCGGCGGCGATCTCCTCTGCTGTTACCGCAGCTTCATCGGCGAGCAGTTCCGGTGTGAGGGCCAAGATGTCCAGCTTGCGGTATTCCGGTGCGCGGTAAGTTGCTTTGTTCGCGTCGAAATACGCCTGCAATTGCTCGTCGGTGGGGGCAGGGGGCTTGCCCGCCATGTCTGGCGTGATGGTGATGTATTTGAAGCGGCGCTCTTCATCAGCAAACTCCGCCATGGCATTTTCAAAGACATCCGGCAGCATGTCGTCGGTGGCGAAGGACCGCAGCACCTGATTGCGGATGGCTGATTTG
Organism: Pseudomonadota bacterium; assembly: GCA_039198355.1. Lineage (GTDB taxonomy): Bacteria > Pseudomonadota > Alphaproteobacteria > Rhizobiales > Rhizobiaceae > Pseudahrensia. Next base: position 2,206 of record JBCCTO010000024.1, on the reverse strand, counting down.
TTTTCCAACGCGATAAAGTCACTCTCCCGCAATTGCGCGCCGAAGATGGCTTGCTGGAACCGCGCCCGGTCAAACTTGCCCGTGGAATCGTGGAAGGCCGGGTTTTGGGCAATCATCTTCGCCAAGCGTTGGTCTGAAAGGGCGAGGCCTTGTTCGCGGGCATATTCGTCCAGCGTGGCATAGGCGATGACGGTGCCGAGGGAGCGGGCCTCCACGCCGAAAATGCGGGCCTGCTCACGGGTGAGGCGACGGCCGGCCTGCTGTTGCAACTGGTTGATGTTGCGGTTGTAGGTGCTCAAAAACTCGCCGGTGGTCACACGGGTTTCCCCCACATTGGCCACGGTGTTGGCATCCGCGCCGCCGAACAGACCTTGGTCAATGCCCCACAGAGCAAAGGAACCCACCAACAGAACCAGCAGGATTTTGGCAGTCCAGCCGGTCACAAATTTTCGCAGACCTTCAAGCACGGGCAGGGCCTTTCTCTTTTATCTCCCGGCGGTTCCCAGGGCCGCCTCCGTTTGCGCCAACATATGGAGGGTGATTGTCCATCGCAACAGGCATCGGGCGCCTAGCATAGAATTGATTTTGCCCTCCGCGCACTCTACCACGGCCACACATGATAGCATGGAGGATGGGCCATGACACCGGATATCAAGCCGCTGGTTGCGGGTAACTGGAAAATGAACGGCCAGCGCGATCAGTTGGACCAATTGGCGCTGATGGCGCGGGGTGTAGATGAGGAATTAGCGAGCAAGGTGGACGTGGCCGTCTGCCCGCCCGCAACGCTGCTTTATGTGGCCACCACGTTAAGTGAGGACACGCCGCTTATGGTGGGGGGGCAGAACTGCCACGCTGCGCCCCAAGGGGCCCACACGGGCGATATTTCCGCAGAAATGATCCGCGATTGCTATGCCGATATGTGCATCGTGGGCCATTCGGAACGGCGCGAAGACTATGGCGAGACCGACAAGGACGTGGCGCAGAAGGCGCAAGCTTGTTGGCGGGCTGGGCTGACGGCCATCATTTGCATTGGTGAGACCGAGGCCCAGTATGACGCTGGAGAAGCCGAAGCCGTGCTCGCCCATCAATTGCAACACTCTCTGCCTGCCGGCGCCGACGAGCATAATACGATCATTGCCTATGAACCCGTTTGGGCCATCGGCACCGGCAAAACGCCCAGTGCTGAGGACATTGCCGCCATCCATGCCTTTTTACGGGAGGCCCTGGCGCAAAAGATTGGCGGACCGGGAGAACGCATGCGCATTCTCTATGGCGGTTCGGTGAAACCTGCCAATGCGGCGGAGATTTTGTCCATCATCAATGTTGATGGGGCCCTCGTGGGCGGGGCCAGCTTGAAAGCCGAGGACTTGCTTGCCATATGCGAGGCATATCGTGCGGTTTGAGAGTTGACCGCAAATTCAATGCTGCTTGGCAGCGCTCTTGCTATCGTTTAGGAACCCACGAGGCAGGGCGGTGCTGATTGCTCCCGGCCGTTTCCCACTCAGGAATTGACCCATGACAACCGTTCTTCTCGTCGTTCACATTATGCTGGTTTTGGCATTGATTGTGTTGGTGCTCTTGCAGCGTTCCGAAGGCGGTGCGCTGGGCATTGGCGGCGGTGGCGGTGGCGGCGGATTGATGTCTGCCCGCGGCGCCGCAAACGCGCTCACAAAGACCACGACGGTGCTGGCGGCCGGTTTTTTCGCCACCTCTATTGCGCTGGGCGTAGTGGCCAACCGCGATAACCGCACGGAAGATGTGTTGCGTCAGGTGGAAGGGGCTGCCGAAAGCGGTGTGCCGACCGAAAATGGTGCGGATGGTTCTGGCGCTGCCCCAGATGCCGGCTCTTTGCTGGATGATCTAAACCAGATGGGCAATGGCACCACGCAGGATGGTCAGGTGCCTACGGGTAATTAGACCAAGTCCGGTGTGGACAGGGAGAGTGGATAAGCCGACTTATCACGATGAAGCGTGTCTTCATCTACTGCATGTTGCGGCGGTCATTCCCTTTCCCCAACGTCATGGGCCAACTTGATCGGCCCATCTCGGGCAGCACTTTCTGATCCGCCTGTGGACTCACGTTGCAAGTGCAACGGTTTGGTTTTGTTCTTTTGGTGTTTTGAAGTTGATACATGCTCTTGGCTGGTTGTTGTATTGTGTGACGATGGCCCTCAATTGGCTGGGGGATTGGGCATCGAGGTCGGTT
>JBCCTO010000023.1:0-53955 GCA_039198355.1 Pseudomonadota bacterium | reverse complement strand
TGGGTCCACCGGAATGGGCGCATCATTCACACCCGTCACCGTGTACGTCACCACAGCCGTGTCCGTGCCGCCTTGGCCATCGTCAATCTGATACACCACCTGCGTGTCGCGCGTTTGCGCCACGCCATTGACCACACCCAGATCGTTGAAGTCCACGCCCGGGTCAAACGTCACAGACCCGTCTTCCCCGATGGTGAACGCACCCCCGTTGGACCCGGCCACCACCGTGCCCACGCCCGTGCCGTCGGCCAGCGGCGCAAGATCACCCTCCACATTGCCCGTGGCAACCCGCGTCACGCGGAAGATGTCCAAACCATTGGGATTGGCCTGGCCGGGGCCGGTGAAGGGTGTCCCATCGGGATCGCTGTCTGCAGTCGTGGGATTACCGTCGAACACGTTCACAGCATTGTTGACACTATCCTCATCCCCCGTGAACGCATCATCCACAGCCACAGGCGCGGGGTTGGTGACGGTGTAGGTGACGGTTGTCTCCACAAATTCCCCCTCGGGATCCGTGGCCCGCACAGTGACCTCATAGACACCCGGCGCATTGACGGGATCATCCCCCAACTGGCTGGCATCGGGATCAATCGTGCCCGTAATCTCACCATTGGTGATGGAGAGGCCGCCCGGCAGATTGGTGGCGGTGAAGACCAACGGCTCCACATCCACGTCCACGAAGAAAGGCGAAACATCCAGCGTGGCAGGTGTTGCCCCATCGGTGGTCGTCACGTCTGCAATGACGTTATTGGGATCGGCAGGCGCGTTGGGATTATTGGGATCGGGATTGGGGTTTGGATCATTGGGATCCACCACCACGGGCCCATCATTCACGCCGGAGACCGTATAGGTCACGACAGCGGTGTCCGTGCCGCCCTCACCATCATCAATTTGATAGACGATCTGGGTATCGCGGGTCTCCGCCACACCATTGACCACATCCAGATCCTGGAAGTCTGTGCCGGGGTCAAAGGTCACGTCACCACTTGCGGCGACGGTGAAGGTGCCCCCATTGGAACCGGCAACCACCACACCCACGCCGTCCCCATCATTGGCGGTGGAGAGAGCCGTTTCATCATTGCCGGTCAACACACGGGTGATCGTGATGTTATCCAGATCAGGGTCCCGGTCGGGATCGACGGTGCCATTGACCACCAACAAGTTACCAGCTGAATTCACCGTGTCTTCATCACCTGCCAGCGCATCATCTTCTGCGATGGGCGCGGGATTGGACACGGTCCAAGTGAAGGTCTCCGTCACTGCCCCCAATTCAGGATCAGTGGCCGTAATCTCGACCGTATAGACGCCCGGATTATTGACCGGATCATCGCCGCCCTGAGAGGCGGAATTGTCGATCTGACCAACGATCTCACCATTCACGATGGAGAGGCCGGGGGGCAGATTATTGGCTGTATAGGTCAGTTCCGCATCCGTGTGGTCCACATCATCGAAGACGGGTCCCAGAGGAATAGCAGTGATGGTCTCGTTATCATCATGGCCCTGATCGCCAATGGGCGTGCCGATCACCGGTGGATCGTTCACATGGACCACATTGATGACACCCACAGCCGGATCGGATGTGGCTCCCTCCACATCGGTGGCGGTGATGGAAATGGTGCGAATCCCATCCGTCGGGTCCTCGCTGGCATTCTGATATTGCAGCGATTGCAACAGGGTCGTGAAATCACTTTCCGATCCGCCGGGAGCCGGCGGGATGGCTGTGATGTTCAAAGTCCCTTCCCCATTGGGCACGTCGGGCGTGTAGTTGAGCAGGAATGTGGTGCCACCCAGCGAAACGGTAGCGATCTTGCCGTCTTCCAGTTCGAACACTTCATTGGCGATGGAAATCTGTTCCGCACCGTCCTGACCCAGATCGGTCAGGCCGGAGAGGGAAATATCCATGGATTGGATAATGGTGGAATCCTGGTCCGCCACCGCAGCATCCGCATCGCCCACATTGGTAAAGCCGTCACCCTCGGTGAAGGTTTGTTCAAAGCCGCGGTCATCGGCACCATCATCGCCAGCGTCAAACGGTGTGCCGGCATCATTGTTGGGGTCCAGATTAACAACGGGCGGATCATTGACCGGGACAACCGTGATCGAGACATCGGCCGTATCTGTAGCACCGTCAGCATCGGTGACTGTGTACTCAAACGCCGTGGCCCCATCGTAATTGGGCGTGGGCACAAACTCGAACGTGCCATCATCAAACAGGGTGAGGCTGCCGGAGCCATCGGCAAGGACCGTCGCCGTGGGCGCTGCTGCCCCGGCGGGATTAACGGTGATGACCTGACCCGTAGGCGTCTGCGCTGCCGTCAGGCTGAACGCATCCCCGTCAGGATCATTGTCCGCCGGGTTGGGCGTGGTGTTGGTGAAGACATTGCCATTGAGCGTCACGTCTTCGTCGGTGGAAAACGCATCATCATTGGCTTGCGGGGCCGGGTTGGAAATCACCCAGTCGAAGGTCACCGTTTTAGTGCCCGTACCGTCGGAAACTTCAATGGTGACAGGATACGTGCCCGGTGTCACCGGACCGCCCTGGGACGCTGAAGGATCGATGGTGCCCGTCACCACACCATTGGCATCGGCTGTAAGACCCGCAGGCAGACCGGTCACCGTAAATGTAAGGCTATCGCCCGTATCCGGATCGAAGAAATACTGACCCAGGTCCAGTTGTGTGGCCCCTGTGATGGCATCACTGTCATTATTGGCGAGATCAGGCACCGTAGAATCCGGGGCTTCCACACCCGGATTGTTAGGATCCTGCACCTTGGGCGCATCATTGACCCCATCAATTGTGATGGTGAGCGTTGAGATGCTGGTTTGGTTGGTGCTGTCCGCAGCGGTGTAGTCAAACGTCTCCTGTAGACTGTCGCCATCATCCAGCGCCTGCACGGTCACATTGGCCGGGTCCACCGTGTAGGTGTAGGAACCATCAGCGGAGACCGCCAGCGTGCCGTAAACGCCAGTGATGTTGGTGGTGCCGCCAATGGCCGGCGTTGCGCCATCCACATCGGTTACGGTCAAAGGATTGGGATTGGCATTGTCCCAAGCAAGATCACCAAGGCCAATGAATTGCGAGGCCGGGTTGGCATTGGTCACATCGGGACCGGACGTGGTGCGAATGACCACCCGAGAGGCACCATCAGCCACCGACACATAAAGATTGGCATCATCTTCCGAATTGCCCACCGTCTGCTGGGTACCGGAGAACTTCGTGCCGTTGTTTTGAATAAACGCGGTATTGTCGGCGATGGTCACCGCCACCGGTGCACCGCCAGCATCGAAGGCCAATACTTCCACCTGGTCTTGGGAGGCAATGCTGCCGGAGATATCCAGATCGAGCAGGTTGAAGGACAGTCCATCCACCGGCGCATCAAATTCAATCACCGTATCCAGCGCGTCGGAAATGGTGGCCGTCCCATGGTTCTGCTGAATGAGCATATAGCCCGTCTCTGCGCCCAACGTGCCGGTTCGGCTTTGCAGATTAGAACCCGTGGCAATGCTGGTTGTACCACCCTCGGAAATGGTCACGCCCACACCATCCACCGTGTTGGTGCCGGACATATCGGTACCATTGGCGAAGCTGCCGAAGTCCAGCACACTGCGGGCCAGATTGTCGGTGGCGCTGTCCGGTTGCCCGCCTTCCACATTGGTCAACAAATTGCCGGTCACGCCAACAACGTCATCCTCATTGGTGGAGTTGGCATTGTCCGTCGTGGTGATGGGGTCGGCAAAACCTTGGATGGTGACCTGAATCACCGCGTCATTGGTGAGGGGAGAAGCACCATCATCGGTAACGGTATAGGTGAGCGTATCGAAGGTCTCATCTCCCGGAGCCACATCATCAAACGCCCCATTGGGGTCATAAGTCACAGAACCATTGGCGTTGACCGTCACCAATGCGCCGGAAGGCAGCGTTGTGGGCGTGCCAACAGAAATCGGCGTGCCATTAATGGCTGTAATGGTCAGCGGGTCGCTGTCTGGGTCACCATCATTGGTAAGCGGTGTCAGCGTTACCGGTGCGTTTTCAGAGGTTGAACCGGTATCATTGAGCGGTATGGGCGCATCATTGGCGCCATTGACGGTCACCTCAATGGTGGCCGTATCAAAGCCCCCTTCCCCATCACTTAGCTGATAGGTGACAGACGTGGTGACCGTATCGCCCTCATCGAGGCTTTCAAATTCGCCATTGGGCGAAAATTCCACTGTGCCATTGGCGGATACGGTGAATAAGCCGCCATTGCTGCCGACCACAGGCGTGTCCAGCAATCCGGCGCTGCCATTCACCTGACTGATGACCAGACTGTCCCCATCCGGGTCATTATCCACGCCATTGCCGTTATCATCGGTGATGGCATTGAACGTCACGGAGGTATCATCCTCGCCAACGGATCCACCATCATCGGTGGCCGTCGGGGCAGGGTTGCCCACCGTGTAGAGGAAAGTGTCCGTCGCCGTGGCGTTGGACGTATCTGTGGCTGTCACCTCCACGGTGTAAACGCCATCGGTCGCAGGACCAGTATTGCCATTTTGCGAGGCGGAATTATCAATCGTGCCGCTGATCTCACCGGTGACGGGATTGATGGACAGACCGGCGGGCAGACCGCTCACGCTATACGTGAGCGTGTCGTTGATGTCCGCATCATTGAAAGTGGATGCTGTTTGGATGGAGACATTTTGCTCGGCATCGAGCCCCGTCTGATCGGCAATTTCCGAACCGACCACCACTTCCGGCGCATCATTGGATCCTACAACCGTGAACGTAATGGTGGCCGTATCGGTGGACCCGTCGCTATCGGTAATTTCGTAGGTAAATACATCTTGCGCCGTTTCACCGGCACCCAGGCCGTTGACCAAAGGCGCATTGCGATCAGGAGTATAGGTGTAGGTTCCACCATTACTGACGCGCAAGCTGCCAAAATCACCCTGCACAGGTGTACCAACACCCGTTCCGGATACGGGCGTCGCTGTTCCCGGCCCCACGGAGATGACCGGGTTACCTTGCATATCCGCGCCGATAATATCGGCCACGCCGTCCGTGTTGTTGGGGTCGCCTGAACTCTCGGTACCGGTAAACACATTACCCGTCGCACTAAGGTCAGCCCCATTGATGTTGTTCTCGATGACGGAATCCACATCATCCGTCGCATTGGGCACATCATCAATTACCTCAAAGCGCAGAATGCCCTCGCCGCGATCACCCAGATTGTTGATGACCGCCACGTCCACATTATCAAACACCTGCCCGCCGGAATGGTCTTGGTTTGTATCCAGTTCATACTGGTACGTGACTGTTCCCGTGGCATCATCGTAATTGGTGATGCGTAGACGGCCATAGTCCGTGGCAGCCGTAATGGGTAAGACAGGCGTCACAGACTGGAGAGTGGCCAGGGTGATCTCAGCACCGCCCTCAATTTCAATTCCGCGAACGGTCTCGCCCGGCCCCACGCTGACGGTAAACGTGCCATCGTGGAATTCACCTGTGCCCGGCGCATTGGTACCCGCACCGAGATCGCCAAGGGCCGTGCCCAAATCGCTTTCATTGACGATGCCATCTACACCTGTGGCGGAGGCGGACCCAGCACTGATGACCGCCGGTGTGCCCGTAATATTGATGGACAGCGTGGCGGTGCTGGTGGTGCCATCGGCGTCCGTTATCTCATAGGTGAAGACATCCGTCAGGCTCGTGGTTGACGTGAGGCCGTTGAGACCGTTGGTGGCAGCGTTGGCGTAATCGGGGTCGTATTGATAGCTGCCATCCCCGTTAAGCGTAAGGGTGCCTAATGTGGTGGTCACCGAATTGCCCACATTGCCGGCCACCGGTGCGCCCGTTCCCGCAACAACCCCCGTCACCGGCGTGGCAGCCAAACCATCGGCACCGGGCGTATCCGCCGTGCCGTCCGCCGTATTGGGGTCCGTTGCAGTTTGAACGCCGGTCACCACATTACCGGCGGCCACACTGCTGGGATTACCGGGACGATTGATAACCCGGTCCACATCGTTTTGAGCCGCGGGTCCATCGTCAATGATGGCAATGGAGAGCGAGCCGGTATCGCTGTCGCCATTGGTATCGGTCAATTCCAGCGCATAGGTATCCAGCAGCGCTGCACCCGCCACATTCGCCTCATCATCGGTGAGCGTGTAGGTGTAGGAGACCTCACCCGTCACCGCATCAAAATCAGTAATTTCGAGCGTCTTGCCCGCGGGCGTAGCCACCGTCAGCGGGGCTGCCGCCGTAGCGCCATTCAAATCCGCAAGCGTAAACGTGGAGGTTGCGCCAACGCGCAAGGATGCAATGCCGTCATTGTCCGCAATGGTGAAGGAGCCGGTGACCGTCTCCCCATTTCCGGACGGATTCGTCCCGTCGGCCAAATCAGCCTCCAGAACCTGGGCGTCGGTGCCCGTAACCGCAGCATCATTATCCGTGGTGCCCCCGATAACGCCGGGGTCATTGACGGCTGTAATGGTAATATCAAGCAGCGCCGTGTCAGTGCCGCCCTTACCGTCACTCACCGTATAGGTCACCGGCGGTACGGGGCCGTTGTAGTTGGGTGCGGGCACAAAGGTGAAATCACCCGTGGACGTCAGCGTAATTTGCCCAATGGGGTCGCCATTGGCATCTATGAGACTGGAGGGCGAGCCAATGGTCAGAGGGTTTTGGATACCATTGGCGTTAATATCCACCGTCGCTTCCGTGATGGTGAGCGTGTCGCCATCGGGGTCCGTATCCACACCGGGATCGGTAATCACATTGCCGGTGACCGTGGTGTCTTCAGGCGTGGTCGCCGCATTATCGAGCGCCTCCGGCGGGTCGCTTGGATCACGGTAGTTGAGATCGTTAAACAGCGGGGTCGCTGTGCCGACAGCGGCATCACCCGCATCGTCGGGCAGATAGCCGTTATTGTTGGCCTGTGCGGTGAGCGGATTGGCGACACCCTCATTGACCACAAAACCGTCGTTAGGGTTGCCGTCAATGCCTTGTTCGTAGGCATCTTTAAGGCCGTCACCATCGGTATCCAGCCCGTTCGGGGGAACCTGATTAGCGATGCCATTTTCGTTCACATCATTGATACCGTCCCCATCGGAATCCAAGTCGATGTAGTCGGGCGTTGTGTCAGCAACGATGGTCACTCCGGCAGGAGGCGTCTCCCCATCCGTATTGACGGGGTTGAGACCAACAGAGCTCGCAGAGGTCGTCGTGCCAGCATTGGTATTCTGGTCGTAGTTATCGTCCAGACCATCCCCATCAACATCGGTAAACGCAGGCGTCCCCCCCACACCAGAAGGCGCGATATAACCAGCCGTTGTCTGGGCTTCGATGTTGTCCACGATGCCGTCATCATCGGAATCGATGTCGATGGAATTGATGAGACCATCCCCATCCGTGTCACCTGCAACAATCGATGTCTCGGGATTGTTGAACGCACTCGACGTTCTAAAGTCCAATGCATACCCGGCATTGCTGCTTGCAGACACAAGGAGACGTGCTCGGAACGTGTCATTTGAAGAGAACACCAAGCGCGCCACATCGGACGGGTTGCGTACGGTACCGATAGCCTCAACAAACTCACCGCTTACCCGAAAATCGAGACTGCCGTTGGTCTCGCCGGTGAAGCTCTTCAAATCAAGCAGGTTGGCGCCAACTCCTTCAACACGACTTGCCTGATTATCCAAGTCGCCCGTGTCAAAGGCTATTTCTTGGACCAACTTAGTGCCATTACCAGCCTGAATAGTGGCGGCAATATCTGGCAAAGATAACCCAGTAAAAGCTGCATCAGATGGATCATAAACGGAGAAGGAGATGTCGGCATATTCGAAGGCGGAGTTTACACCGCCCGCACCAATCACGTTAAATCTCGGTACGCCGCTATCAATTTCAACTCCAAAATTCGTCTGAGACCCACCAGTAAGCGTGAAGGCGATATAGACCGTATTATTGGAGCTATCGAGCATTTCGAAAACAGCGACATCGCCGTTTTGCATGCCCACTTCACCGCGGTTCGCACGGGGGCCAGTTGTGTCGCCATCACTTTGGTCGCGCCCATCTGAGACGCCGAAATCACCGGTGGCAGTATAGGTATCGGCGGTAGTCGTCGGCAGGCCGGGGGTTACAGAGGAGAACGCTTCCTCCACATCCACGATGCCATCGTTATCATCGTCAATATCGAGGGAATCGATCACACCATCGCTATCGGTATCGGCTTCGACTGTGATTGTTGCATTTGCGGTGCTTGTCAGCGGCGTTACACCACCATCCCCATTCCCCAAATCGTCGATCGTGGCAGTAAAGGGAATGATCCGCGTTTGGTTTGTCGCTGCCGTGAACAACAACCCGTCAGCGGCAGCCAGAGTAGTGTTTATGGCAGCCAGCGGTGCGGTAATCGTAATTGTATCCGTGCCATCACCAAAAATCTGCGCAGCCGTGACACCATTGGGTACGGTATCTTCGATATCCAGTGTCCCGGAACCCACATTGAGAGTCACCGTCACATCGCCTGTGGCACCTTCAGGATCGGAGAAGGAAATGCCACCAATGGCGGTTGGATTAGTACCAATAACCTCCGTATCCGGCACTGCCCCTGTGGGTGGCGTGTTGATCTGGTGGGTGATGGCCATTTCAAACGTATCGGCCCCAAACCCGTCGGGACCGACGCCCGTCACATCAAACGTGATGCTCGTGAACGTGCCGTTGACCTGAACGGAACCCGCCGCCGTCCCTTGGGTACTATTGGTGCTCGATTGACTATTGAGCCCACCCGGGACGTCGGGAGTGCGTTGAAAGGTGTTGCCGTTCACATCGAAATGGCTGACACCAGACAGCCGGGTGAGACTTGCACCCGGAGTGGTTAAGGTGAACGAGGCTGAATTGGTTAAGCCCCCACTGGACCCGCCCAATCGGTCCAGATGTATCACCGGATCAGTAACCGGCTGCGAGAAGTTGATGGTCATCTGCAAGGTGCCGGCATCAACCGCGGAGTCTTGACTTGCTATGGGTGTCGGATCCCAAACTGCTTGCACAACAAGGGAAGGATTGTTCTGCAAGCTGGGGTCTGAAAAGGCCGCAATGTTGTTCAGCGTGTCGTTCCCATAGGTCCCAACGCTGGTGGACCCGGATGCCCCCGACATCGTGATTGTTGTGGTGATGCCCCCGGTCGTATTTGTCGCCGTCCGGGAGTTGTTGTTACCCCCTGCAACTTCCGTCCAAGTCCCCGTGTTTTGCGGAACCAACAGACCCTGCCAGCCTTCGATGCTGATGGCAGATGCCTCAATGACAGCACCCGTGCTGGTGGCCTCTAAATCCCAATCACCACCAAGGGCGGCATTGCCCGTATCGTCCGTGCTGGCGGCCACATCAGCGCCCGTGGCAGCGGCCAAGGCATCCAGCGCGTTGACATCCTGGCCGAAATCACAGCCATAGATCATCAGGTCACCATCAGCTGTGAGCGCTGCGCCGATTATGGCGAGATCGCCTGTAAGCTCGGTGGCAATGCTATCGGCATCCAGGAAATCGGTGCCCAGATTAAAGCCGCTGTCTGTGCCGTGGGAGAGAATATGGATGGTTTCGATGCCTGAACGACCGGTGAGATAGTTTGCCAGTGTGGCCACACCGCTTTCACCGTCCGGGATAATCACCAGTTCCGTGCCAGCCGGAATCCGCGCAATGAGATCGCCGGAATTGGGCACATTAAGGTCGATAACAACCAGGTCTTTTGGACCAATGTTGAGGGCCGTACCGGCCACCGCCACACTGGGGTCGTTAACCTCAACTACGGTGACCGTAGACGACACCGGGGTGCTGGCGTTTGGAACTGTTCCCGCCACAACGGTAAACACACGATCACCAGCCGTGGGCGTATCGCCCAAAACTACAAACCCGAATGAACCCAAAATGGCTGTAAGATCCGTCCCATCCAGGGAGGAGCTGCCCGTGGCCGTCAGCGTGAATATGCCCGTGGTCGCGTCGTAGGTCACGTCCATGGTCTTGCTGAAGACGGGAATGGAGATGGGGCTGGGCGTGGATGTGCCCAGTGAAAACCGTTGGCCCAGAATGGAGACAATTTCGTTATCGCCATCGGTAATGCCGGTCACTGATATGGTGGCAGACCCGGCACTTGCGCCGCTCACCGTCACATCAGCATCGGAGAAAGGCGCTGCTTCCCCGTTCTCAAGATAAATAGCAGCAAAATTCCCATCGTCAGGCCCGCCACCGCTGTTATCGGGATCAAGGTTGATGACCGTGCGATCTGGCGTAGCATCGCGGAAGTTGAGATCCGCCTCCAGCGGCACGATTGATCCGGCCGCCGCATCACCATCATCCGGCAAATAACCGTTCTGGTTGGCCTGCGCTGTCAGCGGATCGGTAACGCCTTCATTGACGACGAAACCATCAGTTGTGTTACCATCGATAGAGGTCTCGAATGCATCTAAGAGACCGTCACCATCCGCATCCTGAAACTCCAAGAACTCATCACCCGTGCCAGGAATTGTATCCGGGCCAGGATTTTCAAATTGATCGCCACGACCGTCGCCGTCGGCATCAACGACACCCAACCCATTCTCATCGATATCGAAAACACCATCCCCATCGGAATCCGTGTCCAGATAGTCGGGCGTAGTATCCGTGGTAATGCCTATGGAATTGGGGTCAGCCGCGTCTGTATTGACGGGATCAAGCCCCTCGCCGACGGCCTGCGTCGCCGCAGACGCTCCGGCAGCCAGCACACCATTTATGGCGCGACTATCGTAGTTGTCGTCCAAACCATCCCGGTTCGCATCCACCAACGTGCCGCCATTGGCTGGGTCGCCTGCGCCGGAGGGCACAATATACCCATCCGTCGTCTGCGCTTCGATATTGTCGGTGATGCCATCATTGTCAGCGTCAATGTCCAGATGATCCAAGATACCATCGCCATCGCTGTCGCGCGTGCCCAGCGGTGTCGCATTTTGAGCAATGGCGAAATTCTCAAAGCCAATGCCATGGGTTGCCACGGTGCCACCGACATCGCGCCACAACACGGTGACAGACGTGATGCGTTCACCAGCGGGAATGTTTGAGCTATCAAACAAGACATCAATATTGTCATTGGCAGGATTTCCAAACCCCCCACCAGCTGAAACAACGTTCCCAGAAACACTGTAACTTGGATTGGTCCCCTGGTCCGTCAGGATCGGATTTGCAATGACCGTCCCCTGATCTGTCGTTGCGAATATTTCGACCTCATCACCGCCAGAGAAGGTATCCCCATTGATGTGGATTATAGAAAAGCCAACTTGATCGACAGCATTTGCGCTAAAATCAGCTACAACAGTTGATGTGCCGCCAATCCCGCCGTCGGCAAAAAGGGTCCAAGCTGTAGAGCCCAGGAAATCGCGAGAGTCCACGCTGGCAGGGCTGGTATGCGAGAGGATCGCATCCAGCCCGCTATTATCGATATTGGTGTAGGTTTTTGACGGATTTGGCAGATCGGTGGAGTCGAATACGAGCGTGCCTGACGCGGCCGGATCACCAGGATTTTCCACAACATCCAAAATGCCATCATTGTCATCGTCAACGTCGATATCGTCGGTTACCCCATCACCATCGGTATCGGGCAAAGCCTGAGCGGTAATAGTCAGCGTAGAGACGGCGATATTGGAACTGAAACCACGATCGTCGGTCAAAGAGGTTTCAAACACCCGCGCCGTTTGGCTGGCCGCAGGGTCTGTGTTGACAAAGCGTACCGCTTCGAGAGCGGTTTCATAATCCGCCGGGCTTGCCGTGCCCGTCAGGCTGACGGTGGCCCCCGAGATGGAAAAAGCAATTGAAGTACCTGGAATCGTTCCGGAGTTGCCAGCAACGCCAGCAATGCTGAGCACATCGCCCGCACTAGCATTGGTGAGAGTGATGGTGGAGCTGACAATATCAACGCCAGAGTCTGCGCTTACAACTACATCACCATTGGCTACATCACCCACTGCCGTTGGGGCGCTGCCAAGGGCATACGTTGCCGCAAAATCAGCATTGGTTGCGCCAGAACTGTCATCATCGTCCAGGTCCAGGGCCGTGAAGGCGACCGAAGTCGTCCCGCCAGCGAATGTGAAATCCCCATCACCATCGTGCAGGAACACGCGCAGCGCATTGGGTATGTCTACCCGATAAGCCACTTCCCAAGATGTTGTATCATTCCAGTTGAAGGTAACGGCAGCAGCATCCCGGGTCGGCCCGCCGGACGCAAAATTGGGATCGAAAATGGACACCCCGTCATCTCGTTTCGTCCCAGATGCGGTCAGGGCACCATTTGCAGCGCTCAAATTGATGTCAGATGCGCTACCCACGGTGGCGGATTGGAGGCCATCCAAGCTGGGGATCACCGTCTCCACGGTGAGCGGGCCACCTTCCCCATCAACATCGCTTATCGTGATAGATGGTGCGCCAAAGGCTACGTTATTTGTGTTGGTTTCAAAAATCTGCCAACGGATCAAAGCCTGCCCGGTGGCACCTGGATCGGTGCTGATATCCACCTCGAGATCATCACCATTGGTGTCAAACTGCACCGTCACGCCAGCATCTGCGGAAACAACCGTGGCATGGATGTCAACGACAGTGCCGCCGATGGTCCCTGCGCCTGTCCAGACCGCCGTATCACCCACATTAGCCACAGCAGGAAAGTCGATAGAGGGTTGAATGCCGGTGGCATCGATCACCAGAGGTGCCAAAACCCCGTTCCACTCCAGCGCGGCCAGTTTATCGACAGTGACGTCACCGCTTTCAACCTCCAGATCCCAATCACCACCCAGGGTTGTATTTCCGGTCAAATCTTCAGACGCGGCAATGTCTGCCCCAGTGGCGGCCGCCAAAGCCTCAACGGCAGACGCACCTCGGGCGTGAGCGCCGAAATCGCAGCCATAGATGAGAATATCGGCGCTATCCGACAAGGCACCGGCGATGATGGCCATCTCATCGGCATGTTTGCCAGCCATGGACGCGGCGGTCAGTTTGGTGGAACCGAGATCAAGCGTGCCTGAACGGCCGTGGGAGACGATGTGGATGGCTTCTATGTCAGACCGACCGTCCAGAACCGCCGCCATCTGCTCCACGCCATCGGCGGCGGTGTCCAAAATGTAGATTTCAACGGAAGGATCGAAAGCCGCAACAATCTGCTCATAATCTTCAACAGCGCCATCCACGAAGGCAATCTGTTTGGCTTGTGCCGGTGCAGCCCCGTTACCCTCGTCAGCCAAAGCATCAAACAGGGCTTGGTCCCCGGCATTTGTGGTGTTTTGCCAAGGGGCTGCCACTTCACCTCTGAGCGCCTGATCCACCAGCCCCTCAGTCTCCGGGTTGTGGGCTGTCTCAGCCGCATCCACAGCGGTCACAAAACCCGCCGCATCCAGCAGAACCCGTGGCTCCAGCGCCTGTAATTCAGACTTGGTGGAAACGACACCCAAGGCATCGGTCAGATTTGCATTCGCATCCCCGCTCGTCCCCTTTCTCAATTCTTGAGCGGCCTTGTTTGATTTGACCTTGCGGGATTGCGGATCGGCTGGCTTACGATGCGACATGCGACTATCTCGTGAATGCGTAAAAGTCAGATATTCAACCTATAGTTGTATTCTTAACGGCCTGTAAATAGACACAGGCCACAGAAGCGAAACGAGTGACAAATTTATCGTTGGGATAAGCCAACTATCCCCAGTGACAGCCAGACAAACAGCACTGTCTTAAAGGCCTGCAAACTTCTCCCGCAGGGCTTGCACATCCTCTGCGGCAAGGTGCCGGGTTTTCATGGTGCGGGTGAGCAGAAGCAGTTTGGCCGTCTCTTCCAATTCTTCCGCTGCACAAACGGCAGAAAACAGATCCTTGCCCGTAACAACCGGCCCATGATTGGACAGCAGGACGGCGGCGCTTTCGCCGCGTAGGTCCCTAATCAAATCGCCCGCGCGGGGATCGCCGGGCATGACATAAGGCACCATGCGCACCGTGCCCACGCGCATCACCACGTATGGGGTCAGGGGTGGGATACAGTCATGGGGGTCCGTATCCTCAAGACAGGAAAGCGCCGTGGCGTAGGTTGAATGCAAATGCACCACCGCCCCGCATTGGGGCCGGGTTTCGTAGAAAGCCAGATGCAGAAAGGATTCCTTCGTGGGCTTGTCACCGGAAAGATGATTGCCCTTACGATCCAATTTGGCGATGCGATCGGGATCAATACCACCCAGCGAAGAATTGGTGGGGGTCATAAGAATATCATCACCAATACGCGCCGACACATTGCCAGCGGTCCCTACGGAAAAACCCCGTTGGAAAAGCGACGCGCACAAGTCTGCCATTTGCAGGCGCAATTCGTATACGTTTGCCATCACGCGCCACCTGCCATCACGCGCAACGCTTTTGCAAAAAAGTCCTCCGTGCCAAAATTGCCAGACTTTAGAGCCACCGCCACGTCATCGCCCACCCCCAATACCGGCACACCCGGATCAATTTCATGCCCAATGGTCATGGCAGACACGTCCATGGCTCGTGTGATGGCTTGCGCCACAGCGCCCGAAGTCTCGCCGCCAGCCACAACGAAGCGTCGATGGCCCGCCGCCACCAAGAGCCGTGCTGTGGTGGCAAAGAGATCATCCAGCTTGTTTGAGACCGCTTCCATGCCGAAGCGATCTTGCGCGGCTTTCACTTGCTCCGGCGTGCCGGAAGAATAGATGAGCGGCGCTTGGCCCATGTGGGTTTGGGCGAAAGCCAGCAGATCATCTGCTGTGGTTTCTCCAGCCATCACAGAAGCCACGTCCAGCGCCATGGCGGGGTGGTTGCGTTCATGCGAAGCCACCTGCCCCCGGGTGGCCCCGGAGCAAGACCCGGCCAGAACAACCTCTGGCCCGTCAACAGCAATGCGCTGCACCCCATCCCCCTGCGCCTTACCACGAAGAATGAAATTGCGCGGCAGACCCAAAGCGATGCCGGACCCACCCGTTATCAATGCCCGTCCGTCCAGCGCTTTGCCCAAAACCATCAAATCATCATCCGCCACCGCATCGGTGACGATCAGATTATGTCCGTTGGCCACTTCTTGTTGGATAGCGTCATGCACCTCTTTTGCGCCGCCACGAATGCTGTTCAGCCCCACATGGCCCACGGTCCCTTTGCACTGATGCCCAAGCCAGCGGCGCAAATCGGCATCGGTCATGGGGGTCAGCGGGTGGTTCTCCATGCCGGACTCGTTCAACAGTTTGTCGAACACGAACAAATGCCCATGATAGATTGTGCGCCCCGTGGCTGGGAAAGCCGGGCAGACGATCACGCCCTCGGCCCCCATGGCCGCCGCCAGCGCCTCCGCCACCGGCCCAATATTGCCCTCTGGGGTGGAGTCAAATGTCGAGCAATATTTGAAAATGATTTGCTGGCACCCTTGGGCCTGAAGCCACGCCAGCGCTGCCAAACTGTCCGCCACAGCGTCTGCCACCAGTGCAGAGCGGCTTTTAAGCGATATGACTCCCGCTTCAACACCCGCCGGAGCATCCGAAAGGGGCACGCCGCTGAACTGGGCCGTCTTCAGCCCGCCCTCCAGCGCAACGCCCTTGGCCAGCGTGTTGGCAATATCGCTGGCCCCCGTAAAATCATCGGCAATAACACCAATCAGCATCGCTAAAAGCCCTCCCCTCAAAATCAAACCTGTGTAACAGGTTGCGGGGCGGGGGGAAGGGTTACACTGTCAACAGCCCGCGAACGGCATCATCATCCAACGTCTCCGGCGCGCCCGTGTGGACGATTTCGCCCCGGTCCATAATGGTGATGTGGTCACCAATCTCGCGGCAAAAATCCAAATACTGCTCCACCAGCAGAATGGAGATGCCCTGATCCCGCAGGGTCTGCAGAGCGCGGCCAATATCCTTGATGATAGAGGGTTGAATGCCCTCGGTGGGTTCATCCAAAACCAGCAATTTGGGCCGAAGCACCAGGGCCCGCCCAATGGCCAGTTGTTGCTGCTGCCCGCCAGACAAATCCCCACCTCGACGGTTGAGCATTTCTTTGAGCACGGGGAACAGTTCAAAAACCGTGTCGGGCACCGACCGCTGCGCACGGGGCAGCGCCGAAAACCCTGTCTCCAGATTTTCCCGAACCGTCAGAAGCGGAAAAATCTCCCGCCCCTGGGGCACAAACCCGATGCCCGCCCGCGCCCGGTCGTGCACATGTTTGCGGGTGAAAATGGTCCCGTCAAACGTCACATCCCCATGCCGCAGGGGATGCTGGCCCATCAGTCCGCGCAAAAGGCTGGTCTTGCCCACCCCATTGCGGCCCAGCACGCAGGTGATCTTCTTCTCCGCGATTTCCAACGTCACACCACGCAGGGCGATGGAAGAGCCATAATTCAATTCCGCATTGGTGACTGACAGCATGGTCTAGCGCCCCAAATAAACGTCAATGACACGCTGGTCATTGCTCACATGATCCAAGGACCCTTCCGCCAGCACGGACCCCTCGTGCAGGCAGGAGACTTTCACATCCAGATCGCGCACGAAATCCATATCGTGCTCCACAACAACAACCGTGTGGTCCTTGGCAATGTCCCGCAACAGGCGGGCTGTTTCGGCAGTTTCCGCATCCGTCATGCCCGCCACGGGCTCATCCACCAGAAGCAGCTTTGGATCCTGCGCCAGCAACATGCCGATTTCCAGCCATTGCTTTTGACCGTGGGAAAGATCGGCAGCACTGTCATGGCGACGATGGCCCAGACGGATGATGTCAAAAATTTCGTCCATCCGTTCAGCCTCCGCCTTGCCGCCGGGGTCTTTCAGCATGGTCCAGATGGTGCGATGGCCCGACATGGCCAGCAGCAGATTGTCTTCCAGCGTATGGCTTTCAAACACCGTTGGCTTTTGAAACTTCCGCCCAATGCCCATGGTGGCAATGGCGGATTCATCAAACTTGGTGAGGTCTTTCGCTCCGTCAAAAAGCACGGTGCCCTTATCGGGGGCCGTTTTGCCCGTGATGATGTCCATCATGGTGGTTTTGCCCGCCCCATTGGGGCCGATAATGGCGCGCATTTCGCCCGGTTCCAGCGTCATGGAAAGCCCATTGATGGCCTTGAAGCCGTCAAAAGCCACATGCACATCATCGAGATAAAGCATGGAAGAGGTGACGCGCTTTTCCATGGCTTACTCCGCCGCCTCTGGCGCAGTTTCAGGCAAAGGCGCGCCGGCTTGTTTGCGCGCAGCCCGCTTGCGGTCGCGCAAGGCCGTCCAGCCGTCGGAAAGCGTGCCAATAATACCCTTGGGCAGGAACAGCGTGGTGAGCACGAACAGGGCCCCCAACACGAACAACCACACCTCAGGGAACAGACCCGTGAACCAGCTCTTGCCCGCGTTAACGGTGAAAGCCCCAATCACCGGACCGATGATCGTTCCGCGTCCCCCCACAGCGGTCCAGATGACCACTTCGATGGAATTGGCGGGGGCAAATTCGCCCGGATTGATAATGCCCACCTGGGGCACGTAAAGGGCACCGGCAATGCCGGCCATCACGGCAGAAAGCGTCCACACAAACAATTTCACCTTTTCAGGTCGATAGCCCAAAAACCGCGTGCGCGTCTCCGCATCCCGCGTGGCCACCATGAGTTTGCCGAAGCGGGAGCGGGTGAGATAGCCGGTGATGGCGATAAAGATCGCAAGGAAAAGGGCGCTGGCCACAAAAAGCCCGGCACGGGTCTCGCGGGTTTGAATGTCAAAACCCAAAATTTCCTTGAAATCCGTCAGCCCATTATTGCCGCCAAAGCCCATATCGTTGCGGAAAAAAGCAAGCAGAAGCGCGTAGGTCATGGCCTGCGTAATAATGGATAGATACACGCCTGACACCCGCGAGCGGAAGGCGAACCAACCGAAGACGAAGGCCAGCAGACCGGGAACTGCAATGGCCATGAGCGCGGCGAACCAGAACTGATCAAACCCGTACCAGAACCACGGCAATTCCTTGTAGTTCAGGAACACCATGAAGTCCGGCAAGATCGGGTTGCCATACACGCCCCGCGTGCCGATCTGGCGCATGAGATACATGCCCATGGCATAGCCGCCCAAGGCGAAAAACGCGGCATGGCCAAGGGAGAGAATGCCCACATAGCCCCAAACGAGATTTAGCGAGACGGCCAGCATGGCGTAACAAAGAAATTTTCCCAGCAACGCCACCATATAGTCGGGCACGTAGAAAGGATGATCCGGCGGCACAGACAGATTGGCCACGGGAATGATGATGGCAAACAGGCCGATCAGCCCCAAAGCAATCAGCGTGCCGGTGCCGAAGCCGGTCTTTGGCGAAAAGCCGCTCATGTTTCCACCGCCCGGCCCTTGAGGGCGAAGAGGCCGCGGGGACGTTTCTGGATGAACAATATGATGGCGATCAACACGATCACCTTGCCAAGCACCGCCCCGGCATAGGGCTCCAAAAACTTGTTGGCGATACCAAGCGACATGGCCCCCACCAGCGTGCCCCATATGTTTCCGACGCCGCCAAAGACCACCACGAGGAACGAATCGATAATATAAGCCTGCCCCAGATTGGGCGACACATTGCCGATCTGTGAAAGGGCAACGCCTGCGATACCGGCAATGCCCGACCCCAACGCGAAGGTAAACGCATCCACCCAGGATGTGCGAATGCCCATGGCCCCTGCCATGCGCCGGTTCTGCGTTACCGCCCGCATATCCAACCCGAAGGACGTACGATTAATGACGAAATAGAGCACGGCGAACACGGCCAGTGAGAACACCACAATCCACAGCCGGTTCCAGGTGATGGACATTTGCCCAATTTCAAATGCCCCGGACATCCACTCAGGATTGCCCACCTCGCGGTTGGTGGGGCCGAAAATGCTGCGCACGGTTTGCTGCAAAATCAGCGAAACACCCCAGGTGGCCAACAGTGTTTCCAGCGGACGGCCGTAAAGAAAACGGATCAATCCCCGCTCCATCACCAGCCCCACGGCACCGCTCACGAAAAACGCCAGCGGCAGTGCGATGAGCAGGGACCAGCCAAACAATTCCGGCGCGCTGGCGCGGATCAATTCCTGCACGGCAAAGGTGGTGTAAGCCCCCAGCATGACCATCTCGCCATGGGCCATATTGATAACACCCATCACACCAAAGGTGATGGCAAGGCCAATGGCCGCCAGCAGCAGCACGGACCCTAAAGAAATGCCGTACCAGACATTTTGCGCATTGGCCCAAACGGCAAGCGAACCTTCAATCTCGCCAATACCCGCCTGAATGGTGCTTTGGAGCGCCCCTTCCGTTTGGTTTTCAAACTTGGAGAGCAAGGACAGCGCATCCCGGTTGCCCATGGCTGCAATGCGCTGCACCGCCTGAATCTTTTCCGCCTCAGCCCGATCACTGGCCAGAATGGCCGAGGCGCGGGCGTTTTCGAATGCAGCTTTCACGCCTGCATTGGTTTCTGTCTCCAACACCTCTTCCAGCGCCACGAGCGCTGAGGCATCGGCATTATCGAAGATGGTTCTGGCTGCGGCCAAGCGGGTGGAGACATCCGGCGACTTAAGCGTGAGACCGGAAAGGGCGGCGGCGATTTTGCGCCGGATGGAATTCTTTACCCGCACTTTCTTGTAGGCTTTTGCATCGCCTTCAACGCCAAGATTTTCCTGCGTCAGCGGGTCCAGCAATTGACCATCACGGATGATGAAAACCGCCTTGTCGTCCCTGCGAAATTTCAATTCGCCAGCTGAAAGCGCCGTCAGCGCAGGGCTGACGGCAGGGTCGCCCGTCGCAGCCAGCGTGTCGATCACTTTCTCAACCCCTTTGAAGCCCTTTGCTGTAGCGAATTCTGCAATCAACGGGCGCAGGGTGCTTTCATCAGCCAAAGTCGGTGAGACGGCAAGGGCAGAATGGCCCAGCCACAAAAACAGGGCGACAAAAAATCGAAACATGCGAGGGCTTATAGTCTCAAAAAAGAAAAATGTCGCGGTGGTTCGGGAGGAGGATGAACCACCGCGACAGTGTCGATACAGGCTTGGGAGGAGGATAAGCCTGTCGTCGATCTCCTAAACCTTAGCCCGCACCGAGGCAGGCGCTGGTTTCGGTATTGTAGTTGCCGCAATTCAGCTCAACCCAGTCAGACTTTAGCGGCTTGGATTCTGGCAAATGGTCGGACCATGCATCACCGGCAACCAGATCATCGGTCTGGGAGACCACTTCAAACTGACCATCGCCCTGAATTTCACCGATCAGAACAGGCTTCGTGATGTGGTGGTTGGGCAGCATGGTGGACATGCCACCGGTGAGGTTTGGCACTGTGATGCCGGGCAGAGCCGCAATCACTTTATCCGGGTCGGTAGTGCCCGCTTTTTCGACAGCCTTCACCCACATGTTAAAGCCAATGTAGTGGGCCTCCATGGGGTCGTTGGTCACGCGGTCCGGGTTCTTGGTGAACTCTTTCCACTTGGCGATAAACTCAGCATTTTCAGGCGTTTCCACAGACTGGAAATAGTTCCAAGCGGCCAGGTGGCCCACCAGTGGCGCGGTGTCAAAACCGGCCAATTCTTCTTCACCCACGGAGAAAGCCACCACAGGAATGTCGGAGGCTTTCACGCCCTGGTTTCCCAGCTCTTTGTAGAACGGCACGTTGGCATCGCCGTTCACAGTGGACACCACGGCGGTCTTCTTACCGGCGGAACCGAAGGCCTTGATGTCGGACACGATGGTTTGCCAGTCAGAATGGCCGAAGGGCGTGTAGTTTATCATGATGTCTTCAGCGGCAACGCCTTTGGACTTCAGATAGGCTTCGAGAATTTTGTTGGTGGTGCGGGGATACACATAGTCGGTGCCAGCCAGCACCCAGCGCTCCACGCCTTCCTCTTCCATCAAATAATCCACAGCGGGGATCGCCTGCTGGTTGGGCGCGGCGCCGGTGTAGAACACGTTGCGCTCACTTTCCTCGCCCTCGTACTGAACAGGGTAGAAGAGGATGGAGTTAAGCTCTTTGTAAACAGGCAGGACAGATTTGCGGGACACCGAAGTCCAGCAGCCGAAAGTAGCCACCGTGCCGGAGGCAGAAATCAACTCGCGAGCTTTCTCTGCAAACAGGGGCCAGTCAGAAGCGGGGTCCACAACCACAGCTTCCAGTTTTTTGCCCAGCACACCGCCTTTCTTGTTCTGCTCTTCAATAAGCATGAGCATCACGTCTTTCAGCGTGGTCTCGGAAATGGCCATGGTGCCGGAAAGGGAGTGCAGGACGCCGATTTTGATGGTCTCGTCAGATGCGAATGCGACGGTGCTGACCGAAGCGCCTGCCAACAGGGCTGCGGAAGCGGAAGCGGCCAGAAAGTGTCTTCTCAACATGAAAGGAATGCCTTTGTCGTTTAGTCACCCCCCCAGGGACGACTTTCAGTGAGGGGCGTATGGGAGGCATACGCGTGTAAACATTTCTAAACTAATCCCCGTCACCGCTTGCGTCGTCTGCTGATTCCGACGCATGGTGTTGCTGAAAACGCACCACGCAGCCGCCCCTCCACCATGAGCGCCCATGCAGCATCTCACAACCCTCAGATTTATTGATGCCATCGCCCGCGCAGGCTCCATTCGCCGCGCCGCCAGCGATATGAACATCACGCCTTCCGCCCTCAACCGCCGCCTTTTAGCTGTGGAAGAAGAGTTGGATGCCCCCCTTTTCGAGCGCTTGCCCGCCGGCGTTCGCCCTTCAGCGGCGGGGGAGTTGTTTCTGGTCCATGCCCGCCGACAATTGGCCGATATGGAGCGCATGCGCTCCAAGATTGAGGACATGAAGGGGGCAAGGTTTGGCCATGTGAATTTCGGTTTTGATGAAGCACTGGTGGCGGAAGGGTTTGGGGAGGCTGTTCAGGTTTACCGCTCGCAACACGATGCCGTCTCCTTCAACATCCAGCGCTACCGGGCCGATGATGTGCAGACGGCGCTGGATGAATATCGCATCGATCTAGCCAGCATCGTGGACCCGGTAGCCTCCACCACCATCACTACCTTGGCCACAGCCCCTGTTTCCGTAGCCGCCATCATGTCGCCCCGCCACCCATTGGCGCAGCGCGGCACAGTGACCTTCAACGACTTGCTGGCCTTTCCACTGGTTTTGCCGCCCAAGGGGTCCCTGCGCCGCGTGTTGGAGCGGGGGGCTGCGCGGCAGGATTTCACCCTGCGCCCCATGCTGGAATGCGACCTGCGTTTCGCCGCCGCCACCTTGCGAGAGACCGACGCCATCGGCTTCCAGGCCAACACCTCCACCCGCCACGAAGTTTCCCTCCCCAACGCGGTCGCCGTGCCCATCAGAACGCGAGACGTGCCCAACCCGATGTTGCATCTAGTGCAACTGCGAGGCCGGTCACTATCCGTGGCGGCCAGCCGCTTTGCGGATATGCTTTTGCAGCGGTTCGCGCGATATTCGGGGGAGGTTTGAGGGGCGCTACACCAACACCACCTTTCCCCTTGCCCCCCTGCGCCAACCCGCATAAACCTCTCCGCGTTTGCGGGCCATTGGGGCTCGCGCCTTCCCAATCGGAGTAGAGACCATGGCATTCCTTGCCGACGCCCTTTCACGTGTCCAACCATCCGCCACCATCGCGGTGAGCCAGAAGGCGCGGGAATTGAAAGCCAAGGGCAAGGACGTGATCGGTCTGGGTGCCGGGGAGCCGGATTTCGACACGCCCGACAACATCAAACAGGCCGCCAAAGACGCCATCGAGCGGGGCGAGACGAAATACACGCCCGTGGCCGGCATTCCTGAACTCCGCGAGGCCATCGCCGCCAAATACAAGCGCGAAAACGGGCTGGACTATACGCCCGCCCAGGTGATCGCCGGCACCGGCGGCAAGCAGATCCTGTTCAACGCCTTTATGGCCACACTCAACAAGGGCGATGAGGTCATCATCCCCACACCCTATTGGGTGAGCTACCCAGAAATGGTCGCTATCTGCGGGGGCGAAAGCGTGTTTGTGGAAACCACCATCGACACGGAATTCAAGCTAACCCCCGAAGCGCTGGAAGCGGCCATCACGCCCCAGACCAAGTGGTTCATGTTCAACTCCCCCTCCAACCCTTCCGGCGCGGCCTATAGCCGTGACGAAGTGAAGGCGCTGACGGACGTGCTCATGCGCCACCCCCATGTGTGGGTGCTGACGGACGATATGTATGAGCATCTCGTCTATGGCGAGTTTGAATTCACCACGCCAGCCCAGGTGGAGCCCGGCCTTTACGAGCGCACACTCACCATGAACGGCGTCTCCAAAGCCTATGCCATGACCGGCTGGCGGCTGGGCTATGCGGCGGGTCCGCTGGAACTCATCAAGGCTATGGACATGATCCAGGGTCAGCAGACCTCCGGCACGTCCTCCATCACCCAATGGGCGGCGGTGGAAGCGCTCAACGGAACGCAGGACTATATGGAACCGCGCCGAAAGGCCTTCGAAGAGCGCCGCGATCTGGTGGTCTCCATGCTGAACCAGGCCACGGGCATTGAATGCCCCCGCCCGGACGGCGCATTTTACGTCTTCCCGTCTTGTGCAGGCCTCATGGGTAAGAAAACACCAGAGGGCAAAGTGCTGGAAACGGACGAGGATTTCGTAACTGCCCTGCTGGAAACGGAAGGCGTAGCCGTCGTCCACGGCTCCGCCTTCGGCCTGGGCCCCAATTTCCGCATTTCCTATGCGACAGATACGGAAAGCCTCACAGAAGCCTGCAAACGCATCCAACGCTTCTGCGCTAGCCTGACATAGAGTTCATTCATCTTCGATGAACTCACTCTAGTCAGCCTAGCTTCTTTTGCGCTCACGCTGTCGGCAGCCCACTCAGGTGGGCCGCCTTCGCTACGCGGGTGCAGCAAAATGTTGCTGGGCGGCTCTTCGCCGCCTCTACGCATAAATCGAAGATATAAGGCCCCCACAAATTCGCGGGCCTTTTTTTGCCCGTTCAAAGGCGGCGAAGAGCCGCCCGCCAACCGTTTGGCGCGCCCGCGCAGCGAAGGCCGAAGGCCGACAGCGTGAACATAAATTTGGGAGACGGGCCTGAGGGTCGGCCCGTCTCCCGGGCGCACCGCCATTTGAGACGGCGGTGGCCACGCCAAACTGCGCACGCCCCTGCGGCAGTTCGGCGAACCCGTGGTGGTGAGCGGGCCCCATCGGCCCCGTTCAACACACTCCATATTGTAGAACCCGCCCCAATCCGGTGTACCACCCCCAACACTGTAACAACGGTGGGCAGTGGGCGTGGCCGTTATTCCGCCCCAGAAAATCACTGAAAGGCAGCGCATGGCGAAACGCAGGAATGCTGTCGAGCGCGCTGGCAAAACGTTTAGAAGAAAAGCCGGGCGCGCCCCTATATGACGATCAATGTCCTGTCATTCAACGTGTGAACCGCACGTTTCGTATTCCGTTTGCGCCGCACCCAATGGTGCATTTGCGACATATTCTGACGTTTACGTAAGAAACACTCGCACTAGCGATACGTCCAAAGCAGTCTTTCGACCAACCTTGCTGACGGTTTAGAAGGGGGAGCCTATCATTGCGGATGCCACACCATGCTCACCCTCTATTCCATGCCCTCCTCCGGCAATTCCTACAAAGTGCGCCTGTTGCTGGCGAAACTGAACTTGCCGTTCAAGCACATTGCGGTGGAATATGATGGCGAGAATACCGCTACCCGCACAGCGGAGTTCCGCGCCCTCAATCCAGCCGGAAAAGTACCCCTGTTGATCCTGGAGAACGGTGAGACGCTGGCGGAAAGCAACGCCATTCTTCACTATCTGGGCGAGGGCACGCGCTTTATGCCCCAGGACCGCTTGCAAAAGGCGCGCATGTTGCGCTGGATGTTTTGGGAACAAAACGCCCACGAAACCTCTGTGGCCGTGCGCCGCGCCACGTTCGTTTATCCCAACCGGGAGATGGATCGCTCCCCCGCCCGCATGGCGGACCTGTTGGCCAGCGGCCATGGGGCCCTCGACGTGATGGAGACCCATCTGAAAAACCACGACTGGCTGGCGGGCGAAACCATCACACTGGCCGATCTTTGCCTCTATGCGTACACCGCCGGTTGCGAAATCGGCGGGTTTGACCTCGCCCCACGCCCAGCCGTCACAGCATGGCTAAAAAGGGTGGAGAGCGACGCGGACCATGTGAGCGTGGATTGGATCGGCTGATGCCCTTCACACGCTGTCCATAACACCAAACACACACAGTGATGATCGCGGTTAACCATATGTTAACCATAAATCACGCCACCGCCGTATTTGCGCCACGCGCTCTCCCCGTTGAACAGGCTTGTTGGAGATCGCGAAAGGGTTGTTATCATAAGACCCGTTGGCAGAAGGAGTATTGCTATGAACAGGCTTGTAACCGGTCCTAAAATTATGCAGGCCAACCGCATCCATGGTGCCCTTTTGAACACGCTCGTCGTGGCGGCCTGCCTTTGCGGCATGCTCATGGCCGGGGCTGCCACGCTGATGGTGTGAAAGCGGCGCACATTGGGCCACAAGGCTTGCGCTGATTGCTGGTCTGGGTGAAACGGTGCCGGACGTTTACACATCTACTGCACAGCCATGGGCCTCGTCCGCATTATCATGACCACTTTCCTCGCGCTCATCGCCTTCGGCGGCGTTCTGTTGCTGCTTTTGAAGGTCTATGGATTTGAGAAAGTGTGGGAACGAACCAATGGTCCGGCCGATCTGGGGCTGGTGGTTTTTGAAACACTCAAAAAGGGGCCAAAGCCAAACCAAGCTCTCATTTGCCCGCAAAATATGTGCAGCGCAGAAGATCGAGACAGCGTTTCTCCCCGCTACGCCCTATCGGCGGACGCGATGAAAAAGGCTTTTATCAAATCTCTGGAAGGTGAAACCCATCTGCACCGTGTGGATGATGATAGCGACCCCATGCAAATCCGCTATGTGCAGCACACACCGCTTCTGCGCTTTCCCGATACGATCAGCGTGCGTTTCATTCCTTTAGACGAAAACCGATCCACCATCGCCCTCTATGCCCGCGCGCAGGTGGGCTATAGTGACATGGGCAATAATCTAAAACGCCTCAACCGTTGGCTGTCCCGCCTTACATCTTTCGAGACATCTTACGAGACTTCTTAGCACCAAGGGCTTACTCTGCCGCTTCGGACACGATTTTGGGGTGCATATCGTTCGCTGGCATCACGTCAGCAGGCTCCACGATTTCCTCAACAGGGTCTTCCACCTTTTCCTTGGCCACTTCCGCCTTCACGAAGGTGCGGAAAAGATGCGCTTGGGCAATGAAGAAGGCGGGCACGGCCAGGATAATAATAACGGTACCGAACAGTACGCCGTAGCCGATGGAAACCGCCAGCGGGATCAAAAATTGAGCCTGGGTACTGGTTTCCATAATCAACGGATAAATGCCCAAAAACGTGGTGAGGGACGTGAGCAATATGGGGCGGAACCGGTCCTTCGTGCCAGCAATGACGGCACTGCGCGTGTCCATGCCCCGCTCCAGATATTCATTATACGGGCCAATCATCACCAGCGAGTTGTTGATGACAACACCGGCGAGACCGATGATCCCGAAGATGGACAGCAGACCGATGGATACACCCAAAATATAGTGTCCCAGCACGGCTCCAATCAGGCCCAGGGGAATGGCAATCATGACGATGACTGGCTGCACGTAGGATTTGAAAACCAGCGCCAGCAGGGCAAAAATCACAAACAGAGCAACCGCTGTCGCCTGCCCCAGTGCCGCCTGGGCATCGCCCTGGGTACGCTGCTCACCCCCAAAATCGATGATGAGGCCTTCATACCGTTCGCGCAGCACGGGCACCAATTCTTCGGCAATGATGGTATTGGCTTCCTGCCCGGTGATAACCGACGTATCCACATCGGCTGTCACCGTGGTGATGGTTCTTGAGTTACGCCGAATGATCTCTGTGGGCGCCAAGCCCTCTTTGATTTCCGCCACGGTGGAAAGGGGGATCAATTGGCCCGAGGCTGTGCGAATGCGGGTGTCCAACAAGTCTGCCAAGGACTGGCGCTGCTCTTCAGGAAAACGCACATAGACGCGCACATCATCGCGGCCCCGCTGCACCCGCGTGGCCTCCACGCCAAAGAAACCGGCCCGCAGCTGCTGCGCCAAATCGCTTTTGGTGACGTTAAACACGCGGGCATCATCCTTCAACGCCAGCGTGTATTCCAACTTGCCCGAAGAATTATCATCTTAAATGCCAAACACCCCGGGAATGGCCCGCAATTTATCGCGAATATCGTCCACAACAGGCGTCACGTCTTCGCCATCGGGAACCGAAAGTTCCAGCGAGATGGGATCGCCGGCATCCACAAGAGAGGACGAGACGGTCAGTGATTTCATGCCCGCAATTTCGCCGATTTCGCGCACGAAAACGCCCTCATAGCGGGAGGTTGGCCAATCCCGCATTTCGGGGCGGAGCACTTTCACAACCGCGGTGGCCACCGATGACCCGGTCGCTGGTGTGCCGCCAAAGGGGCCACCCGCCACGCCCCGGCCCAACGTCACATTGATATTTTCAACAATGGGGCCGCCCTGATGGTCGATTTCATCGGCCAGTTTTTCGCCCGCCGTTTCCGCAGCCCTTTGAATTCGCGCCGCAATCGCGCTGGTCTTGGTGAGCGACGTACCATCGGCCATTTCCAGACTCGCGGTGACGTATTCGCCATCGATGGAGGGAAAGAACTCAAATTTCACAAAGCCATGGGCCAGCAGGCCCACCGACAGCATCATGGCCGCCACGACGCCTGCAATGGGCACGAGAAAGCGTTTTGTGGCGAAGCGCAGGGCAAGATCAAGCGGCCCGTTGATAAACCATTTCAATGCCCGATCCACCCCGGCACGGACGATGTTGAGCGGTCGAAATGCGAGGGGCGGACGGTAGTCTTTATCAATGCGCAGGCTGGACAAGTTGCGCGGCAAGATCAGCAGACTTTGCAGCAGCGACAGCGATAAAACGATGATGACAATCTTGGGAATATCCCCCAGAAAACTGCCCAGCGGCGCGGGCAGCTGCAACAGGGGCGTGAAAGCCACAATGGTGGTGAGTGCCGAAAAAATGACCGGAACAGCCACCCGCTGCGCCCCAAAAACCGACGCCTCCAAGGGCTTTTTGCCCTGCTCACCATTGGTGAAAATGTTCTCGCTCACCACAATGGCGTTATCCACCACAATCCCAATGGCCAGAATAAAGCCGAATAGGGAAATCATGTTGATGGACAGGCCCATCACCCCCATGATGATAAAACTGCCCGCAAAAGCAACGCCAATGCCAATGGCGGACCAAAAGGCCAGCCGCACATCCAAAAACAGCGCCAGGCAAAGCATCACCAGCGCAAAGCCCGTGAAAGCATTCTTGACGAGCAGGTCCATCCGGCTTTGCAGCACCGTTGCTTCATTTTGCCAGATGCTCACCTCCACGCCTTCGGGAAGGCTGGGGCGGAATGTTTTGTCGATATAGTCCAAGGACGTTTGCACCACGTTGAGCACCTGCTCTTCGCCCACCCGGAATACGTTGACGGTGACGGATTGCTGGGACCCAAAGGCACCACGAATGTCCACATCCTCAAAACCGTCTATGACCGTGGCAATGTCGCCAAGACGAACCTTCGCCCCATCCGTGGACGTGCGAATGACAATATTGCGAAAATCTTCCGCCGTGTAATTGCGCCCCAGCGTTCTTAGCGGAACGGTCAGATTGCCCGCTTCAATGTCTCCCCCCGGCAATTCGATGGAGTTTGCCCGCACAATTTCACCCACTTGGGCAAGGGTGAGGCCGTAGGCCGTCAGCGTATCCCGGTCGATTTCGATGGAAATCTCATAGTCCCGATCATTGGAAAGTTCGGCAAAGGAGACGCCGTTGAGGGCCACAAGCTCATCTTTCAATCGCTGGGCGGTTTCCTTCAAAACCCTCTCGGAGACATCGCCGTGCACGGAAATTTCCAGGGCGCGGTTTCGGTTGTCCCTTTGCACCACTGTGGGCTCGTCGGCCCCTTCGGGAAAAACCGTAATGCGGTCGATTTCCGTTTTCACATCATCAAGCTTCTTGGCGATGTTTTCGCCCTTCAAGAAGCTGATCGTGACCGTGCCACTGCCTTCACGCGCATTGGCGTTGATCTCGTCAATGCCGTCAATGCTGGAGAGTTGGTCCTCAATGGGCTGGATGATGGATTGGGTGATTTCAGCAGGCGACGCCCCCTGATAAGGCACGGTGACCGCCGCCACGTCCGTGGCAAATTCGGGAAACGTCTTTTGAGCCACCTGGGTGGCGCTAAACAGGCCCACTAGAATGACCATTATCATGGTCAGATTGGCGGCCACCGGGTGTTCAGCCATCCATTTGACGATGGGTTTCATTGTGAAACCTCCGCGCCTTGAACTTCGGCTGTCCGTTGAACCACCTGGATAGGTCGGCCTGTGGCCGGGGCTGCCAGTGCGCTGGTGATGAGTTCGGTTTTTTCATCCAGGTCAGTGAGTTGAATGAAGGAGCGCTCACCATCCACATGGACGAGCCGCGCCGGATGGACGGCCATTTTGCCGTCCTCGGCGAGCCACACACTATTGCCATTGCGCACCGCTGTGGACGGCACCGCGTAGAGATTGTCATACCGCCCACCCTTGATGGTGACCGATGCAAAAGCATTAATTAGCGCCGGAGGCGTGCCAGACGCCAGCGCACCATCGGTGCCGACGGGGCGGGCCTTGGCAGGGTCGGAAATTTTAATGGCAAGGCGCACGGTGCGCGTTTGGGCATCCAGACTGCTCTCCACCCGGTCAACCATAGCATCCCACTCGAAGGTCACACCGGCGAAATTTGACCGCACAACCGCTTCGGGTTTACGCGCGCCAAAAAGCCCTTGAATGACGGAGGCCTCGCTTTCGCTGATGGGAATCATGACCTCCAAAGCATCATTGGCATAGACGGAGGCGATGGTCTGACCGGGGTTTACAACGGCACCCAGATCGCTGGTCTTGGAAAGCACCGTGCCGTCAAACAGCGCCACCACTTTCGTATTTTCCACCTGAACCAAGGCACTTTGCAACGATGCCCGCAAAGCCGTGAGATTGGCGGTCAGTTCCGTGCGCTGGGCTGTGAGCTGGTCCACCCGTTCCTGGGGGATAATCGCCCGGTCCAACAATTGCTGCGACCGATTTAGCTGCGTTTCCACCAAGCCTAGGGTCGCTTCAGCAGCGTCAATATTGGCTTTGATCTGCTCGACAGCCGCCCGTTGAGAGCGATCATCCAGTTGAACCAGCACGTCGCCTTTTAAAAAACTACCGCGATTTTGGATGGCGTCATGAAGAGCGCTAATACGCCCGGAAATTTGTGTTGAGACATCCACGCTTGTGCTGGGACGAATAAATCCTTCACCGTCCACCGGCAGATCATCCACAAAGGCTTCCAGCGTTAGCGTATCGACCAGGGGAACGGACCGCTCCACCGGCGCAGCTTCCACCACTTCGCGCATTTGGCCCAGTGCCTGGAAGCCCAAATAGCCGCCAACAATAATGCCGACCGCCACAACGAGCCAAAAGGACTCAACAGCAATTCGTTTGAGGACTTTCATGACAAAGCGCCCGATTTTTCAAACACCTGTTTGAAATAGCCAGCCGACTGCGGTAATTCAATGACGCACTGCTGACCTTATTGTCGCGTCTCCTCCTCGGGCCCTAGCAGCAGGCCTGAGGAAGCGGCAGGGACACAAGCTAGCCTTCGAGCCAGAATGCATCGGCAAGCATGTCTAACTCCGCTTCGCCATAATCGTTCCAATCCATGGCCACATGGACGAGGGATTTGGCCAGCGACATGAAAACGCTTTGTGCAATCACCGTCAGCGCCCGCAGGCGCGTCTCCCGGGCTGACGGGTCTTGGCCCGTCACGCGGGAGACCAAGCAGCACATGATGTCGAGCTCCTGGGAAAAAACCCGCTCGTAAAACCGTTGGGCCGTCTCGCCGGATTGAAACACTTCCCGATGAATGAAGGAGGGCACATCCTCCATCCCGTCGGCTGGCGCTGCGGCCTTGATGGCCGCCAGCATGGTTTGGCGCATGATTTTGCGGGCATCCCGCGCCGACAGGCGATCAATGTCGCCTGCTGCAGCGGCCCGCAGCACTTTACCCGGCCCCACGGTGCGCATGTGCTCACCGATAAAATCAACGGTGGCTTCGCGCAGTCCCTCTTTCGAGCCAAAATGGTATTTGACGGCAGAAACATTCACGTCCGCCACCTGCGCAATTTTGCGAACGCTGCAATTGTCAAACCCCTCCCGCGCCCCAAGAAAAATGGCCGCGCGCAAAAGGGCGCTTTTCGTTTTATCGGTCCGGGGGTCCATGGTTCGCGTATCTGAAATCGTCTTCATCCTGCCCGCTTCATATGCAGCCCCTAAAGGGCAATACCACAGCACTGGTTCCGCGCGAACGGGCGAAAAGGGACCACATCCAAGTCCAGCTATGTTGTCTTAACCTTACGTCCTTCCGATGCAGCAAGGGCTGCCCCGGCAAGGACGATGGGCGCGGAGAGCCAGAAGGACGTGGATAGGGGCAGATCAAAGATCAGAAGGTCCGCCAAAAGGGGCCAGATCAGGGCGATATATTCAAACGGGGCGAGGCGTGATGCTTCTGCATAGCGAAAGGCCAAAGTCATGGCGATATGCATAAAACCGCCAAACAGGCCCGATGCCACCAGCAGCATAAGGGTTGTACCGCTGGGCACGATCCACCCCCATGGCAGGGTCAAAAGGGCCCCCACCATGGAAGCGACAACAAAATATAAAGCGATGGCGCCCGGACTTTCCGTCCGGTTGAGACTGCGCACCATGGTGAGGGCACAGGCGGTCAGCACAGCCGCCAATAGACCAATGCCATAGCCCAAAAGACGCTCCTCATTGGCCTGACCCAGCACTAAATCCGGCCAGATAAGAACGATCACACCGGTAAATCCCAGCGCTAGACCACCAATGCGCCACGGGGTGAGGTGTTCTGACAAAAAGAAAGCCGCAATAACCGCCATGATGATGGGGGAAAGCTGGGCGATCAAAATTGCCTCCGCCAGAGACAAACGGGCAACGGCTGCAAAAGAGGCAAACATGGCCAAGGCCCCCAAACTGGCCCTGGCAAAATGCCCAAAGGGGCGTTTGGTGGCGAGACCCTGGGGAAACTCCTTGCGCACATACAAAAAGACGATTAGCGGAATAAGCGCAAAGAAAGAGCGGAAAAAGACGATCTCGCCCAAGGGCACATCTTCACTAAGCGCCTTCACACAAACGAACAGGCCTGCCCCCAGCAAACCGGATAGGATGCGCAGGAAAATGCCCAGATTGGGCCGGTCTATCTGGGTCAACTTGTATCTTTCTTTGCCAAAGCATCGCGCAGGGCATCACCGGAAAGGTTGATGGCCAAAACGCACACAAGAATTGCCATGCCGGGCCAAATCATTTGCAGCGGTGTGGAACGCATGTGGAGCCGTGCGTCCAGTAACATCGTTCCCCATTCTGGCAAGGGGGGTTGAACCCCGAACCCCAGAAATCCAAGGGTCGATATGCCCAAAATGGCCCGGGCAAACATGCCCGTCCAAACAACAGTCAAAGATGGTAAAAGCGCGGGCAGATAGTGCCAGCGGGCAATGGCCCAAGGCGACAGACCCGCCAGCTTGGCCTGCACCACATAGCCCCGCGTTTTGAGCGACAGACCAATGCCCCGCGCCACACGAGCATAGCGCATCCAGCCCGTCACCGTGAGCGCAAAAATAAGGCTTTCAGTACTGGCCCCCAACAACCCGGCAATGACGACAGCGGCCACCAATTCTGGAAAGGCTAAAAATGTGTCCGTTACCCGCATGATGGTCCAGTCAGCAGCTTTTCCACCCAGCGCAGCGATAAGGCCAAGCAATGTGCCGATGATGAGAGCCAGTGCCGAAATAAAAAACGCCAATCCCAAAGACCAGCGGCTGCCATGGAGCAGGCGTGAGAGAATGTCCCGCCCCAAAGCGTCCGTGCCCAATACCCAGGGGCCGCCGGGGGGCTTGAGACGATTGGGAATATCGATGGCCGTCGGATCATAGGGGGCAAACAAGGGCCCCAACAGTCCAAGCGCCACAAAGCAGAGCGCCAAAACGGTAACGCTACGCATCGCTTCCCCCAACACCAGCGTCTATGCGCGGGTCCAGCAAGCGGTAAAAAAGGTCAATCAGCAGGTTGACGACAACGAAAATCAGCGCCGCCACGAGCACAGCGGCCTGCACCTGCGGATAATCCCGCGCCAGAATCGCTTTCACCAAATAGGTGCCGAAACCGGGTCGGGCAAAGATCACTTCCACCGCCACCAGCCCTTCCAGAAGAAAGGCCAATTCAAGCCCCAGCACCGTCACCACGGGCACCGCCGCATGGGGGGCGATGTGGTCCCGCTTGATGGCGCTCTCGGCAACACCCCGGCGGCGGAAGGCCGGTAGAAAAGACTTTTCGCGCGCTTCCAAAATGCCGGAGCGAATAATGCGCGTCAGCGATGCGGCGATGCCCAATCCAAGGGTCAGGGCGGGCAAAATGGCATGGGCCGGGGTGCGCGCACCCATGGCGGGCAACCATGAGAGCTGTAGGGCAAACAGCAAAATCAACAACAGTCCCAGCCAAAATGCCGGAATTGCAACGCCCACGGAAGCAAGACCCACAGCAAACCGGTCAAGCAGGCTACCGGGATATTTCGTGGCCACCAAAGCCAGGGGCACAGAAAGGGCAAGGCCAATGGCCAACGCAAACAGCGCCAAGGGAAATGTGTAGGACAAAGCACTCATCAAATCCGGCAAAACCGGGCGACCTGTCACAGCAGAATTGCCAAAATCACCAGCAAGCAGCGGCCCGAGCCAGGCCGCAAAGGCAGACCAGAAACCGGAATCCAACCCCACTTCCCGGCGAACCTGACTGACCAGATCAGGGTCCACCAGCGCATCATACCGGGCCAAGGCAATGGCCAGCGCAGGATCCCCCGGCGCATTCCACAACAGGGCAAAGGTGATGAAAGCCGCGCCGCTTAACACAAAGACCGCGCGCAAAACCAGCCCGGAAAGCAGTCCGATCACGCCGCCCTCTCCAACGCCCCAAGGGCAAGGGCCGCGTCGCGCAGTGTGCGTCCATACGCCGTTTGCGGAGCTGTCACAAAGTCTGCCGCCTTGCCCATCTCTTCAATACGACCGCTGCGCAAAACGGCGATCTGATCGGCAAAGGCGGCCGCATAGCCAAGATCATGGGTGACGATCAACGCGGCAAAACCCTCTTCTTTCTGCAACCGGGCAATCAATTGGGCGGTATGTTTTTGGGTCACCGCATCAAGGGCCGACAGGGGTTCATCAAACAAGACCAGAGGCGGCGAAGCGATAAGGGCGCGCAGAATGCCCACCCTCTGCGCCTGTCCGATGGACACCTCTTCAGGTCGTCTATCAAGCAAATCTAGAGGCAATTCCAGCCCGGTGCATAGATTTTCAAGCCGGTCGGAAGGCAATACAACTTTGCGGCCAACAACAGGCTCCATCACGGACTGCCGCAGGCTTAAAACCGGATTAAACGCCGCCCGGGGCTCCTGCATCACCAAAGCCGGATGGCACGCCTTAACCGGTTGGGTGTTCCAGGTGACGGACCCTGCGTGAAGTTTAACCAGCCCTAAAATTGCAGCGATCAGTGTGGATTTCCCCGCACCACTTTCCCCAACCACCCCCAGCGTCTCACCGCCTTTTAGGCAGAGGGAAACATCATCAAGGGTCACCACATTACCGCGCCGGACGCACACGCCGTCCATTTTCAACATGGCAAATTCAACATGGTAAGGAGAACCAACTCTTATGCGCCGACAGAGACTTTGCGGCCCCTGTTTTGGGCGCGTTCAACAGCCCTGCGGTGGGTGCATCTTCCACAAGCCGCCCCTCTTCCATCACCATAAGACGGTCTACATATTGCGATGCAAGACCAAGATCATGGGTGATGAGGAGCATGGCGGTGGGCGTCCCCGCCAAACTCTCTTGCAACAGGGCCATGGTGCGTGCCGCCACAATGGGGTCCAGGGCCGATGTGGGCTCGTCCAAAACGATCAGGTCCGGTTGTCCCAACAGGGCCATGGCGATGACGAAACGCTGCTGCATGCCCCGGCTCCAGGCCCAGGGCCGCTTCGCCAGATCGCCCCCCTCAATGCGCAAGGCTTGAAACAAATCCCGCTGACGCGATGGGCTTTGGGCAAGCCCCATGGCCATTTCCGCTTCCCGCCAGTGAAATTTAAGACTGCGCAAAGGATCAAGCGCCTCATCGGGACTTTGCGGCACATGGGCAACGCTTTTGCCTTGGGCGCGCAAGTCATCAAGGAGCGCGTGCCCAAGCGTGGATTTACCGGAGCCGGATGCGCCAACGAGCCCGACGCGGGCGGCGGGCTCGATAACTAAGGATGTGGGATGAAGAATGGTCCGGCCCGAGCGTACAGCGCTCAGGCCGGAGACGGTGAGCGTCATTTCTTGAACGTGGTCTCGTGGGTAATCCAGTAGGTCTCGGTGGGATGCACCTGATACCCCGTCAATCCGGCGCGGGCCACATTGGTCTGGCTCACATGAAAAACCGGGATCATCGCCGCGTCTGCCGCAATGATTTCCTGAACCTTGTTGTAGATCACGCGACGCTTTTCAGTCTCAAAGGTCGTGCGGCCATCGGCCAACAGCTTGTCCAATTCAGGATTGCTGTACTTGCCAGCATTGGAGCCTCCATCGGACTTCAACAGGGCTTCCAACACAGCGCCGGGGTCGCCTTGGGGCGTGGTGACCCAGGCCTGAAGGAAAAGATCGGCCTCGCCATTGGCAATGGCATCATTGCTGGCACCATATTCACCCACGCGCACATTGGCTTTCACGCCAATCGCCTGAAGGAAGGCCTGCGCGAGTTCTGCCGTCGGCGGCAGGGCGGCACGGCCAGAATAGGTCACGATGTCAATTTCCAAAGGCTTGCCGTCCAGCGTCCAGGCACCGCCTTCTTTCACGGCACCGGCCTGGGCGAGAAGCTCTTCGGCTTTTGCGGGGTCATATTGGGGGGCAATATCAGCGGCCCAGCCTTTGCCCTGGGGATAAACGGTACCGGCAGGCACGCCCCCAACGCCGGAGAGCGCGGCATCCACAACACCCTGGCGATCAATGGCCAAAGACACGGCCTTGCGGATCAAAGGGTTGGCCATGGGGCCGCTGGCGGCATTAACCGTGTAAAAATAAAGACGACCGGTGGAGGCGGAAAACCCTTGGGCACCGGTTTCCTGAATGCGCTCAAAGTCCGCCTCAGGGTAGTTCACCACCATATCCACTTCGCCCGCTTCAAAGGCGAGAGCGGCGGCGGAGGGGTCTGGGGCGACCACTAGACGCACGCCTGACAGGCCCGGCGTGCCCAAACGATAATCGGGATTTGCCTCAACCCGGTAAAGCTGCTCCGGAATGGCCTCTTTAAACACATAGGGACCGGTGGCATTGATGGGGAAAGCCTCAGAAGGCGTGCCCAGCACGGCCACTGCCGGATCAGACAGGGACCATGGGAAAGCCGCATTGGGGCTGTTGGTTTCAAAATCGATGACGAGATCGCCGCTGGCGGTCATGCTTTTCAAATCAAGCAGCTTGGCGACCCGCGCATTATTGCCGGGGTGGCCTTCCTTGGAAATGGCAGAGATGCTTTCCACAACCGCAGCCGCCGTTACCGGCGTTCCGTCATGAAACTTGACACCGGAACGCAGGGTGGCGCGCCATTGAGTGGGCGCGATCTGCTCCATTTTCTCCGCCAAGCGTGGGTAGAGGTTCATATCGTAATCAATGCCCATGAGCGTTTCGGTCACGCCCGTTTGGTTTGACGTCCAGCCATTGTAGCCCGCACGGGGGTCCGGCACTTCCGCATTGGGGCCAAAGGTAATGGCAACGGAAAGCTCTTCCGCCGCCATCGCCGGAGCGGAAAGGGGTGAGAATGCCACAAGGGCAGCCAGTGCTAGCTGCTTGAAGATTGACATGCAAAAGATCCTTTAGGTTTCAAAAGAGGTTTGCGCGAAGAGAGTGCTATCCGCCTCGAAGGCCAAGCGAAGGACTTTGTTCATGGGTTTGTCCATGGGCCAAATGGGATAACCAAAAGCAGGCGGAAGGACGCACTCAATGCGCGACCATGCTGAATTGGCAAGTCCATCAATGCATGGAGAAACACGATTTCGGCAGCTCATTACCCATTTCGCGACACGTTTCGCAACTAGCAAAGTTACTAGAAAACCGCAACAATGATTGTTACACATGAACAAAGACTTTGTGTGGAGCGATCCCTTGAAACGCAACAGCCGCCTCTCCCTTGCGCTGCACAGTTTGAGCCACATGGCCGGGGAGCCTGACCGACTGCAAACCTCATCCGAAATCGCCCATCACGCGGGCACCAACGCCGTCGTCGTGCGCCGCGTGCTGGGCAAGTTGCGCAAAGCCGGGCTGCTGATTTCCGAAAAGGGCCATGCCGGGGGCTGGAAACTGTCGCGAAACCCCAAAGATATCACGCTGGCAGACATTTACACCGCGCTTGATGAACAATTGGTCCCCTCACCCGCTGGCTTGGACGCACCCGATTGCTCGGTGGAGAAGGCCCTTCAACACCGCGTGGCGCATATCTTGGCCGATGTTGAAAAAACCCTCGTCCAGCGGCTCGCCACCACAACTCTGGCGGAGCTTGGACAACCACTATAGCTCTCCCCCTGTTCGAAGGTGACGATCCCAAAGGTTCTGTTTCAGGCAATGATTGTTGCCCAGAGAAGAACGAACCCGGCCAGAACAACCGTCTGCGTGACAATCAAAATGGAAGCCTGGGAAGGCATATCCAACAGGCCCTTGAGGTCCGTTTTCAAGCCCACCCCGACGATCGCCACGAGCAGCAACCAGCTTGATATGTTCCACAAAACATCCAAAACCGCCTGCGGAAAAATGCTCAACGCCGAAAGCGCAACGAAACTGGCAAACATCACCACAAACCACGGCACAATAGACGGCCGCTGTCCGGTCTCCATGCCTTCGTTAGCCCCTTTCATGGCCAATATTAAGGTGAGGATCATGACAAACGGGGCCAGCATGGAAACCCGCAAGAGTTTGATCGTGGTGGACCCCTCCCCCACCGTATCTGAAACGCTAAAGCCCGCACCCACCACCTGCGCCACATCGTGGATTGTGCCGCCCAAAAACAAAGCCATGTCCCGTTCGTTCAAGCCCAAGGCCTCACCCAAAATGGGGTAGAGAACCATGGCGACGGTGCTCAACAGCGTCACCCCAAACACGGTAAAGGACAGGTTGCGGTCCGAGTGTTCATTGCGCGGCAGGACGGCAGCGATGGCGAGAGCCGCCGATGCCCCGCAAATGGAGACCGCGCCGCCGGTCAAAACCGCAAGCCTCCACCCGCGCCCCAGCAGCCTGGCCAAAATGAATGAAACCAGCATCATGCCAGCGATGGAGGCCACGACCATGCCGATGGCGTTTAGCCCCATGGCCGCAATTGCATCGAGACTGACCCGCGCACCCAACAACCCCACGCCCAAACGAAGCAGCGTGCGGGAAGAAAACGCAATACCATCGGAAACATGTTGCGCGCCGGTGGTGGCGCTTTGCAGGGAAAGCCCCAATAACAGCGCCAGCAACATGGCCGGTGCCCCGTAATGGCTGGACAAAAACTGCGCCGCAATGGCCGCCATTCCACAGATGAGAACACCGGGCCACAGGCGCACGATCTGATCTTTTAGTGGAATGCGCATCACTGAAACCAAGCCTTCAAATCAACAGCTGGCCCAAGCTCGCCCCATTGCGAGAGCACCCCCAATCGCAATTTCCACCACGCCAACACTAAACCTATGGCCCAATACCCCACAGATGGCCATGCACGCCTGGCCTTTGAGCCCAAAAAAAGACTAAAAAAGTC
This sequence comes from Pseudomonadota bacterium, assembly GCA_039198355.1. Taxonomy (GTDB): domain Bacteria; phylum Pseudomonadota; class Alphaproteobacteria; order Rhizobiales; family Rhizobiaceae; genus Pseudahrensia. The sequence goes on along the minus strand of JBCCTO010000023.1, from coordinate 15,046 downwards.
AGGATTTCCAAGATTTTTGATAAGGTATGGTAGCGGAGGAGAGACTTGAACTCCCGACACGCGGATTATGATTCCGCTGCTCTAACCACCTGAGCTACTCCGCCAGAGCCGCATTGCGCTAGGCGCCTTGCGGACCGCGCCGGTATAGGGGGAGGGTTGCAAATCTGTCAACTTGTTTTGCGCGGGTTCCCATGGGGTTTTTGGGAAGCACCATGACGCTACGACCCCAGCGTCTCCAACGCTTTTGCGCGATTGCCGATATTGCCTGCCACACCACCGGCCCCATGGCTGGCTAGTGCAAGTTCCGAGGTGGTGGCCTTGATCCAACCGCCCCCCAGCACGCGGGTCTGCGCGTCTTCCGTTTCATAAAAAACGCAGGCCTGCCCGGGCGAGATGCCATCTTCCCCATCGGCCAGTGTGACGATCACTTCACTGTCTTCCAGCGTCACCGTGGCCGCCCGGGGTGGGCGGGTGGAGCGCACGCGCACATAGAGGTCAAGACCTTCTCCAATAGCCGCTTCCATGGGACCATCGCCCAACCAGTTTACGTCTCGAAGGGTGATGCGCCGTGTGGCCAGTGCCTCGCGGGGACCAACGGTGACAACCGCATCGCGGGCATTGATGGAAACCACATAGAGTGGTTCGCCCACAGCCACACCAATGCCCCGCCGCTGGCCCACGGTGAAATGCATCACCCCTTCATGACGGCCCAGAACGCGCCCGTCCATGTGGACAATATCACCGGCCTGTCCCGCATCCGGGCGCAGTTTGGCGATGATGTCGGCATATTTGCCCTGGGGCACAAAGCAAATATCCTGACTGTCCGATTTGGCCGCGTTGATGAGGCCCATTTCCTCCGCCATGCGCCGGGTTTCCGCCTTGGGCACATGGCCCAGCGGGAAGCGCAGAAAATCCAACTGCTCCTGGGTGGTGGCAAACAGGAAATAACTTTGGTCTTTGTCCGCATCCGCCGGGCGGAAAAGCTGGCGATGGCCATCATCCCCTTCCTTGGAGATGATGTAATGGCCCGTGGCCAGACAATCCGCCCCCAACTCCCGGGCTGTTGCCAAGAGATCAGAAAATTTTACCGTCTGATTGCAGGCCACGCAGGGGATTGGCGTCTCACCATGAATGTAGGCTTTGGCGAACGGGTCGATCACCTGCTCACGAAACTTCTGCTCATAATCCAACACGTAATGGGGAAAACCCATCTGTTCGGACACGCGCCGGGCGTCATGGATGTCCTGGCCAGCACAGCACGCGCCCTTCTTTTCGATGGCTGCACCGTGGTCATAGAGTTGGAGCGTCATGCCCACCACGTCATAGCCTTCACGCTTGAGCAGACACGCCACCACGGAGGAATCCACGCCGCCGGACATGGCCACGACCACGCGCGTGTCGGCGGGCGATTTATCAAATCCCAGCGAGTTGAGCGCCATGGTCCTGTCTTTCATCAAGGGGGAAGTTGCACACGGGTCGTGCCATACCCCGCAAATAGGGGCAAGAATGGGTTAGGACAAGCGCGCCTTTAACGCATCCGCCACGCGCAAAAGCGTTGCCCCCCAACTGTCGCTGTCCGTGGCGCGGAACAGGCGCACGGACTTATAAAGTGCGGTGCTCTCTTCATCCATACCCCAGCGAAATTCGCTGCCCTTGGGCATCAACACCCAACAGGGCACACCCAGCGCACCCGCCAGATGGGCGGTGGCGTTGTCGATGGTGATGACCAGATCAAGCGCCGCGATTTGCGCGCATTGCCGATCGAGATTTTTCAATGGATCGCCCTGGGCATCTGTCCAAAGCGGCGCACCCAATTGGCGGGAAAGGGCAGCACTGTCATATTCGCCGTACTGCAAATTGTGAAAACGCGCCCGCCCGGCTGCGATGCCTGGCAGCAGGGACAGCATGGACAAGGAAAGGCTGCGCCGTTCCCCGGTGGCTTTGGCACGGGAGGACCAGGCAAGGCCGATATTGATACAGCGCCCCTCACGATCCTGCTTTTGCCAGCTGCGCTGGAATTGCTGGCATAACCCCGCATCCACCCCAAGGCACTCCAATTCAAGACCCGAATGGGTCGCCCAGCGCCAGGCGGAGAGCATGGAGACTTGGAAATCAAAGGGCTGCTCCAACAGCGCGGGCACCAGTGGCACGGTCTGGGTGTGAAAGGCGATGGTGGGGAAACAGCGCTGGAACAGCGGAATCAGCCTTGGCTCGCATTCCACATCCACCTGCGCCCCACGCTCCAAAAGATCGGCGAGAACACGCGCCTGCATCACCTGATCGCCAATGCCCTGTTCGGCCCAGACCAAAATACGCTTGCCGGCCAAGTCATGGCCCTGCCATGGACGGAAGGGATAGGGACGTTTGAATTTTTCGAAGGACGGCATTTGCCAGCGCCCTTCATCGTAAATGCGCAAGCCCTTGCGCCAGTCCCCCGTGCGGCACAGGGCCATGCCCAAACCCCGCTGCACATAGGGGTTTTTGGGGCTTTCCCGGTTTGCAGCCACCAATTGCGACATGCCGCGCTCCCACTCCCCCAAATCGTGCAGGCACTTGGCCATTTGCACCCGAAACGGCGCGCGGCGGTCCGCATCCGCCGTGTCGCGCACCGCAGCCTCCAGCCGCAGCAATTCCTCATCCGGCGTGGCGGCGCGGCTGGTGGGGGTGGGGATGGTTAGTATCATGGGCCAATCCATGACCCACTGGGGTTAAAATCCCCTCACAAAAGAGCGGTTAAAGACCCCTCACAAAAGAGGGGTAAAAGGCCCGTCAGGCTTCAAACGATCCTCGCGCCACAAAAGGCCCATTGCGAAAATCCGTTTTGCCATAGTCGAAGGCCCGCCCGTCCGGGTGTTCAACGCTTCCCCCGGCGGCGGCAAGCACGGCGTGGCCCGCGCCCGTGTCCCACTCCATGGTGGGGCCGAAGCGGGGATAAACATCCGCATCGCCACAGGCCAAAAGGCAAAACTTCAGCGAAGAACCAATGGAGCGGGTCTGAGTAATGCCCCACGCGGAGAGCCATTCATCGGTCTGCGCATCGCGGTGAGAAAGCGAAGCGACGGCCACACAGCCATCCTCCGGCACTGGCCGCACAGCAATTGTCTCACCATTTTCTGTAGCCCCCAGACCCACAGCACCCTTAAAGCACCGGTCCAAGGCAGGCGCGTGAACAATGCCCAGCACGGGCGTTCCATTTTCGATAAGCGCAACATTGACCGTGAACGAACCCTTCCCATCCCCTTTCAAAAATTCCTTTGTCCCATCCAAAGGGTCCACCAGCCAAAACTGCTCCGGCGCTGCCATGGCATGGCTGGCCGCATTTTCTTCAGACACGATGGGAATTTGGGGCGCGCATTCTTGCAGCCCGGCCAGAATAATCGCCTCCGCCTTTTCATCCGCCTCGGTGACCGGGGAGCCATCGCCTTTGGTCCGCGCCACCAGCTCATCGCTCTCCATCATGGCGCCATAGACTTCCATAATCGCCGCCCCGGCTTGGCGGGCAATGGGTTCCAGCGCTTCAAGAAGCTGCACACGGATTTCTTTTGAGACGGGCGCAAAAGGGGAGACAGGCGATGTCATGGGGCGATTCCGACTTCGGTAAAGGCTCAACACATCTTCTTGAACAGGTTGTCGCAGCACTGGCAATCCCTTTCATTTGCCGCCACAGTCTCAAGCCCTTGGAAAATTGAGAAAACCCGCGTGGAGGATGCCATGACAACAAATAAACAGCCCAAAGGCAAAGGACGGGCGGGCCTGCTCCTGTCCGGTATTGCCATAGCGTCCGCGGCCTTCGCCATGGGGGCCCATACGCTTGTTTCAGCACCGGCCAGCGCATCCACACCGGGCCAGGTGGTGGAGATCAAGGGGGAGGTGATCGACACGTGGTGCTACTATTCAGGCGTCATGGGCCCCACCGACGCGGTGCGCGGCACGGCCCACCACACCTGCGCCCTGTGGTGTGCGGCGGGTGGCATTCCCGTGGGCGTGCGCACGGATGACGGCACAGTTTACATGGTGCTCAAATATAAGGGCGAGGAGGCTTTGGCCCCCACCGACACAATCATGGAAGTCCAAAGCCATGTTATCACCGCCAAAGGGGTGCACTACCTGCGCGACGGAGTGAATTACATCGTCGTCAAGGACGTGGTGGCCGATGACGGTATCACCTACCTCAGCCATGAAGACTATGACTTCATTCCGCCTTTCGCAGCGCCCAAGAAAAAGAAGTGAGGAGCGGGACCATGATTGCAAGAACACTCATCGCCCTCTCCCTGCTGGTCACCACACCGGCCATGGCGCAGGATTTTTCAGAAGGCTCCAACGCCCGCGAATGGGGGCTTGCGGGCGAGGTAAAATCCACCTTCTCCGCCAAGGTCGTGGACATATTGTGCGAACTTTCCGGCGATTGCGCCGACAATTGCGGCAATGGCAACCGCCAATTGGGCCTTGTGCGCGAGGCGGACAATAAACTCATCGCCGTCCTCAAAAACCGTCAAGCTGCCTTTAATGGCGCGGCGGAGGACCTGCTGCCCTATTGCAACAAACCCGTTGACGTGGATGGCGTAATGATCGGCGAGGATGAAGATTCCCCCTCCCGCGTCTACATGGTGCAATTCATCCGCGATAAGGGCGCGGCCGAATGGAACAAGACCACGCTTTGGACCAAGCGCTGGGCTGAAAAGCACCCGGAGGCCAAGGGCAAAGGCCCGTGGTTTCGCCGCGACCCCCGTGTGAAAAAGCAAATCGAAGCCACCGGCTATCTCGGCAAGGGCCTCGATTATGAGGCCGCCTATCTTAAAGAGCTTTTGGAAGAATGAGCCGTCTGCCGCTCATCATCGCCCTCGTCTTGGGCGGCCTGCTCACGGGCACGGGCTTTGCCTTCATCAAAAACGTTGTTGGCGACAAACCCGTCGCCAGCGGCCCCCTGCCCTTTGCGGTGGATGCCAATAACACGCCGGACTTTCCCGCCGTCAAGACGGGTGATTTCGATCTGATCGACCAATATGGCCGCCAAAGGCGATCCGCCAGCCGCAATGGCAGCCACCAATTGGTGTTTTTCGGCTACGCCCAGTGCAAAGCCATCTGTTCCGTGGCCCTGCCCAGCATTGCCGAGACGGTGGACCTGTTGAAGGGCATGGGATCGGCTGTCACACCAGTGCTCATTACCGTGGACCCCAAGCGGGACACGGTGGATGCCCTGCGGGTGGCGGTGCGCGATATTCACCCCACCATGGAGGGTCTCACCGGACCGGAAGAAAAACTTGAAGCGGCCTACAAGGCGTTTAATCTGGAAAAGAAGTTTTTGTTCACCCACCCCGAAGAGGGGGATGTCTACGCCCATGGCTCCTTCATCTATCTGCTGGCACCGGATGGGGAATTCCGCACCCTGTTTGCCCCCGTCACCAGCCCGGCCCGCATGGCGGAAATCACCGCGGGCTATATCCAGCAGGACCGGGACAAGGATAGAGAAGGGCAGAAACACGCGTCGCTTCACTAGACGCTGCCCAAATTGAGCCTCGTTGTTTCACAGCAAAAGGCTCAACGGGCCATCGGTGAGGGCGCCGTCGCGTGGTCCGCCCGTGAGGGTCGCACGGCCCTCACCAATCTTCGCCAGCAAGGCTGCGCAAAGATACGCCTGCCGAAACAGCATGCCAAAGATGCGGCACCCGAAGGGATTTTCATCAATTCCTCCGGCGGCATGACCGGCGGCGATCATCTGCAATGGTCCGTTGCGCTGGAAGACGGAGCCAGCGCCCGCATCACCACGCAGGCCTGTGAACGGGTCTACCGCTCCATCGGCGGCACCGCCCGGGCGGATGTGACGCTGAAGCTGGGGGCAGGCGCATCCCTAGCATGGCTACCCCAGGAGACCATCCTGTTTGACGGCGGCAGCCTCTCACGCACCATCCATGTGGATATGAATGCGACAGCGCGCCTGCTGATGGTGGAGCCCCTCATCTTCGGCCGCACCGCCATGGGGGAAGATGTCGAGACGGGCTTTTTCAAGGACCGTTGGCGCATCACCCAAAACGATACCCTGCTGCACGCGGAAGACCTGCTGCTAACAGGCACCGACCCCCTGCCCATGATGCAGACCCTTGCAAAAAAATTCACCGCCGACGGCAATCGCGCCCTCGCCACCCTTGTCATGGTGGACCCGCGCGGGCAATCTTTCGTCGAACCGCTGCGCGCGATCATGGGGCAACAGGGTGCAGCGGGTTGGTGGAACGGGAAATTGGTGGCCCGTATCATCGCTGAAGACGGCTATGCGCTTCGCCAGGTTCTGGTGCCCGCGCTCCATCTGCTCAGCGGCGATCAACCCCTGCCCCGCTGCTGGCACCTGTAGAATTTTCAAAGAGGGATCCCCATGCATCTCACCCCCCGCGAAAAAGACAAATTGCTTGTGGCCATGGCCGCCCAAGTGGCCCGCAAACGGCTGGAACGGGGTGTGAAACTCAACCACCCCGAAACCATCGCCCTGATTACGGAATTCGTGGTGGAAGGGGCCCGCGATGGCCGCTCCGTGGCCGACCTCATGGAAGCGGGTGCCCATGTCATCACCAAAGACCAGGTGATGGAAGGCATTCCCGAAATGATCCACGACATCCAGGTGGAAGCCACGTTTCCCGATGGCACAAAACTCGTCACCGTCCACCACCCCGTGCGATAAGACAGGAGGGGATTAAGGGTGGAGAATGTCATCGGCCCCAGCATTGCGCTTTTCATGGGTGGCATTTTCGCCGCCATCGGCTTTGCCTTTCGCTACCATAACCAAAAGCTGCGCAAGAATATGATCCGCGTGCCAGTGGAAGTGATCGATCTCGTGTCCTCCCGCGACAGTGATGGGGACACTACCTATGCCCCGGTCTATGAAATCACGGACGGCCCCCATAAGGGCCGCACCCACAAAAGCGGCTTCTCGTCCAAACCCGCTATCCACAATAAGGGCGACCGGGTGGAAGGGATTTTCAACCCCGACAGCGGGCAAATCAGCAGCATAAAAGCCTCCAATTTGGCAAACCTCATCGCCTCCGGCGCCATTGCCGTGGGCGTGATGATTATCGGCTTTGCCCTTCTGGGTGCCATCGGTTTAGGGCCGTTGGACTAGAAACGGTCCAGGCCCCATCGAATAAGGAGAATTCACATGATCCCCAAACTGATACCGGGCGAAGTCATGCCCCAGGAGGGCACCATCACCCTCAATGAGGGGGCTCAAACGGTGACCCTGACCGTGGCCAATACAGGCGACCGGCCGGTGCAGGTGGGCAGCCACTACCATTTTTATGAAACCAACCCGGCGCTGGATTTTGACCGGGACCAAACCCGCGGGATGCGGTTGGACATCGCCGCCGGCACCGCCGTGCGCTTAGAACCGGGCCAAAAACGCGACGTGACGTTGGTGCCATTCAGCGGCAAGCGCGAGGTCTACGGGTTCAACGGCAAGATCATGGCCAAGTTGTGATGCGTTATCTTCTGGCTGCCCCACTCGCCCTTGTCTTGCTCTTGGCCATTCACAACACGGTCCACGCCCAGGACATTGACTGCAACAACGCCATCAGCACCGTGGAAATGAAGTTTTGCGCGGGGGAAGAGCTGGACCGTGCCGATGCTCAACTAAACGCCACATGGACACGGGCCATGGGCCACGCCCGCGCGGCCGATGCGGACTGGTTGCCAGAAGGTGCCCCCAGCCGCGTCGAACTGCTGCGCGATGCCCAACGCAAATGGATTCCTTACCGCGATGCTGCCTGCGAGGCGCAGGCCACCAAATATTATGGCGGCACCGGTCAGACACTGGAATTGGTGGTTTGTCTGACGGGGATGACCAAACAGCGTACACGCGAACTGCAATCGTTTATCGCAGACGGCTAACCCATGCGCGCCCTGATTTTCCAGACCCTGTATTGGACCACCTCCATCTTCACGGTCTTGGTGGCCCTGCCCTTGCTGCTCATTCCGGGCCGCAAATGGCTCATGATTTGGCTTCAGCGCTATGCCCGCATGATGCGGTTTTGGATGAAGCACATCATGCGTATCGAAGTGGAATATCGCGGCGAACAACATCTGCCGGACGGCCCCTGCATCATCGCGCCCAAACACCAAAGCTGGGGCGACGGCTATTCCATGTTTGCCAAGGTCAATGATCTGGCCATCGTCACCGGCGACCATCTGGAGAAAATCCCGCTGGTGGGACTGGTGCTGCGCAAAATGCAGGCCGTGGTGGTGGACTCCTGCGGCGGCGCCAAGGCCCGCGATAAATTGGTGAACGACGACATTGAGCGCACCCGCGCTGCTGGCCGTAAAGTGCTCATCTATCCCGAAGGCCGCCTCGGCGACCCCGGCTACCACTTCGCCTACAAGAAGGGCATTTTCCACATGTACGAGGCCTATGGATGCCCCGTGGTGCCCGTGGCCACCAATATGGGCCTCTTCTGGCCCCGCTACACATTCGACCAGTTCAAACCCGGCACCGCCGTGGTGGAGTTTCTAGAACCCATCCCGCCCGGCATGGACAAAGACGCCTTCATGGCCCTGCTGGAACAACGCATCGAAACCGCCTCCCTAGCGCTATTGCCGGAAGACTTCGAAATCCCGAAACACCGCGTATTGGTCTATGATGCTGATCTGGACCGGGGCGTGCCGGCTCCTTTGCCAGAAGAGGTGGCGTAATGTTGCCATGCCCCCCATTGCTCCTTACATTTAAGATGAAAAGTAAGGAGTCTTGAAATGACCTACCGCGCTAAAGTCACATCTAAGGGCCAGATCACCCTGCCTGCTGAAATGCGCAAGGCTTTGGGGATTAGGACGGGCGACACAGTTTACTTCGAGCGATCAGAAACGGGGACTTTCGTGATAAGGGGCACCGAACACACATTTAAAGACCTGCGTGGCATTCTCTCTCACGATGGCCCTCCGCTATCTTCGGATGAAATCGTCGAACTTGTTCGGCTTTCCAGAGAAGGTAAGGGCGCGGATTTTCTGGAGAACCGTAAAAGCACGAAGATTGCTGCAGAATGAAAGCACTAGATACCAACGTGTTGATTTCATGGCTTCTCAACGAAGGCGTCCGCGAAGAACTGACCGATGACGCCTACCACATCGGCACGGTGGCACTAGCGGAATTGGCATGGGTTATGCGCACCTCCTTTGGCAAATCCAGACAAGAGATAACTCGCACACTTAATCAGATCCTTGAAATGCCTATGCTACGCTTTGATGACAAGCAAACCGTTGTTCGTGCTGTGAGCGACTTCAACGACTTGCCAGCAGACTTTCCCGACTATCTACTAATGCACGGCAACCTGCGGCAAGGCTGCGAAATAACACTCACTTTCGACAAGAAGGCCTCGCGAGCCGACGGTTTCCAACTCTTGAACAAAGGCTAACACCATGCCCGCTACTATCGCCCGTGCTGACTACGCTGCCATGTATGGCCCCACCACTGGTGACCGGGTGCGGTTGGCCGATACGGACCTCATCATCGAAGTGGAGCGGGACCTCACCACCTATGGCGAAGAGGTGAAATTTGGCGGCGGCAAGGTGATCCGCGATGGCATGGGGCAGGCGCAGACCACACGCTCGGATGGGGCCGTGGACACGGTCATCACCAACGCGCTCATCGTGGATCATACCGGCATTTATAAAGCCGATGTGGGGCTGAAGGATGGGCGCATCCACAAGATCGGCAAGGCGGGCAATCCGGACACGCAGCCGGGTGTGGACATTATCGTCGGCCCCGGCACGGAGGCCATTGCAGGTGAAGGGCGCATTCTCACGGCGGGCGCTTTTGACAGCCACATCCACTTCATCTGCCCCCAGCAAATTGAAGAAGCGCTCATGTCTGGCGTGACCACCATGCTGGGCGGCGGCACCGGCCCCGCCCACGGCACGCTGGCTACCACATGCACCCCCGGCCCCTGGCATATCGGGCGCATGATTCAATCTTTCGACGCGTTCCCCATGAACATTGGTTTGTCGTGTAAGGGAAATGCTTCACGGCCTGAGGCACTGGTGGAAATGGTGGAGGCGGGTGCTTGCGCCATGAAACTGCACGAAGACTGGGGTACCACGCCCCAAGCCATCGACACCTGCCTGACGGTGGCCGACGACCACGACGTTCAGGTGATGATCCACACAGACACGCTCAACGAATCCGGGTTCGTGGAAAACACGGTGGAAGCCTTCAAAGGCCGCACCATCCACGCATTCCACACGGAAGGGGCTGGCGGCGGCCACGCGCCGGACATCATCAAGATTTGCGGACTGGAAAACGTCCTCCCCTCTTCCACCAACCCCACGCGCCCCTACACGGTGAACACGCTGGAAGAGCATCTCGACATGCTCATGGTCTGCCACCACCTCGACAGTTCCATCCCCGAAGACATCGCTTTCGCCGAAAGCCGCATCCGGCGCGAAACCATCGCGGCAGAAGACATTCTCCACGACATGGGCGCTTTCTCCATCATCGCTTCGGACTCCCAAGCCATGGGCCGTGTGGGGGAAGTGCTCATCCGCACCTGGCAGACGGCGGACAAGATGAAAAAACAGCGAGGCCGTTTGCCGGAGGAGACGGGCGAGAACGACAATTTCCGCGTACGCCGCTACATGGCCAAAATCACCATCAACCCCGCCATCGCCCATGGCCTGTCCAAGGAAATCGGTTCCATCGAAGAGGGCAAGCGGGCGGACCTGTGCCTGTGGGACACAGCTTTCTTTGGCGTGAAACCTGCACTGGTGATGATCGGCGGCTCCATTGCCGCAGCCCCCATGGGCGACCCCAATGCGAGCATCCCCACGCCCCAACCCGTCCACATGCGCCCCATGTTCGCCGCCTACGGCAAAGCCATGACCAACTCCTCCATCACTTTCGTCAGCCAAGCCGCTGCCGCCGGAAATCTGCACAGCCAATTGGGCGTGGAGAAGGGTTTCGTGGCTGTCGAAAACACGCGCGGCGGCATCGGCAAACAAAGCCTAAAACTCAACACCGCCACGCCAGAAGTGGAAGTGAACCCGGAAACCTACGAAGTGCGCGCCGATGGCGAGTTGCTGACCTGCGAACCCGCCAAAGTGCTGCCCATGGCGCAGCGATATTTTATGTTTTGAGCACGCTAGTCCTGTTTCCAAACAAAGCCGCCCAGAAATTACACAAAAAACGGAGTGTTGTTGGAAAAACCGTAACCTTTGACCCGGGTTGAGTGACTAACCATTAAAAATAGCCGTGAATAGCGTGCCCTTTGCTCCCCCAATAGGTATACCATCTCGCCGCCACATCGAGAATATGAGCTTTTTCGTTGATGGTCGGCTCATCTGTTTGCCAGAGCTTTGCACTCGAATCGCACTCCTTCCGCGCTTTCAGGGTATCAGCCGCACGTTGCAATCGTTTCCCGTAGGCAACCGACTCCTCGGGGGCTAGAAGTTCGCTCCATGCATATGCTATGAGTTCTTCTTCCACCACGTCTTCGCAAAACCTCAAAACCTCTCCACGAAAACTCGTTTCATCCACGTCATAACCAAGTGTACCGTTGGAATAGAAGGGAATGCCATCGCATCCTTGGATGGCCCCTAGAAAACTCTTACCCTTGTGCAAAGCAATTATATCCTCACGGCTCATGCCCTCTTCGAACTTAAAGTTCTCGAGAAGGTATTCGTCGGCTGCTTTGTCAGTGCCTACAACTGGTGCATCGATTGTTTTCCAAGATGGATAGGTAATTTCATCCCACCGATCACGCACTTTTTCAAAACCCTCGGATTCACTCTGTTTCATTTGAGGAAAAAGTGACAACCATTCCGCTTCGTGTCGACGACGAGCGCAACCAATTACCAAACAGTCTAGACCCATTTTTACAAATACTCTCAATTGCCAGATCGAAAAGATCATTCGTGACAGCATATCAAATGCAAAATCGTTGAATATTGGTTTCGCAGAATTTGATGCTTTCCACACGGTCAATAAAGCGTTGCCAACGAGAAGCGCTAAACGAGTCAAATCATTGTGAGCGTGCAGGTACTACTCTTTGGTCTCCACGGCCCCGATAGTGCCAACTAATTGAACCATAGGAGTTCGGACCCACCCTATGACCTCCATGCGCACCCTCCACGCAGCCCTTTTCATCCTGCGCCTATCCATCGGCTCCTTCCTTATCGTTTGGGCATCGCTCAAGTTTCTGCGGCCGGAATGGATGGTGAATGTCTTTCGCAACACCTACAAACTGGAGTGGGTGACGAAGGAGAATGCCGAACTCATCTCCATGATCGTCGGCTCGGCGCAGCTGCTGTTGGCCATCCTGTTTATCCTCGGCGTGTGGCGCACGCTTACCTATGGCGTGGCAACGCTCATGCACGCGACGGGCATTATCGGCGCGCTGCTTACCGGCTCGCTGCTGTTCAAGGGCGGGCTCATCAAGGCCATTTCCACCGGCACATTCACCGTCGGCTACACGTCCTTTCCAGCCAACCTACTTTGGACCTCTGTGGCCACGCTGGGCGCGTTGATTGCCCTGTTTCTTTTGCGAAACGAAGACCGATGGACGGTGGACGGGATGCGCAAAAAGCGCGAGGCTAGGGCGTAACGCTCCCCTCCGGACTCTCCCCATGATCTACGTCATCGCCGAACTCACTTTCCGCCCCGGCACGCTGGAAAGCGTCATGGAAGAGGCTCACGCCTGTATCGCAGAAACCCGCAAGGAAGACGGCTGCATCGCCTATGACTTTTTCCAAAGCCAGACGGACGAAAACCAGATGGTTTTTGTGGAGCGCTGGCGGGACCGGGCGGCCCTGGACGCCCATTTCAAAACACCTCATTTGATCGCATGGCGCGGCGCGCTTATGCCCGTCACCACCCGCCGCTTGGTGGACATCATCGAAGCGGGCGAAGGCGCGGTGGAGCGGCTTTAACCCATGCGCCATGCCCGTGCCGTTCAATCAGCGCAAGACGTCAACACAGAGGCGCCCCCGCCCATCGACATCATCGTGCTGGCCCATGACGAGCGGCACCTGCGCCGCCGCCGCCTCACCATGCAGCACGGCGATGCCTTTCTGGTGGACCTGCCCCGAACCATCGCCCTGCACCATGGCGATCGTTTCGTGTTGGACGATGGCAACACGGTTGAAGTGATTGCGGCGGAAGAAAGCCTCACCGAAATCACCGCCTGCAATGCTGAACACCATGCCGAATTATGCTGGCATCTGGGCAACCGCCACCTACCAGCACAGGTTGAGGCGGACCGGGTGCTCATCGTGCCGGACCACATCATTGAGGACATGCTCAAGGGACTGGGGGCCACGCTGCGGCCGGTGACGGAAATCTTCACCCCCATGCTCGGCGCTTATGACGCCAGCCATTCTCACGATCACAATCATGACCACGCCCATGGATAATACTAATCCCATGATGCTGCGGTTGATGACATGGCTGTCCCCCGCCTTCCCCATCGGCGCGTTTGCCTATTCTGGCGGGCTGGAAGCGGCGGCGCAAAAGGACGACGGCATGGATTTGCAGGCTTGGTTGCAAACCGCCCTGACCCACGGCCCCCTGCGCAATGATGCCATCCTGCTCAACGCCACGATGGGGGCGGAAGAGACGGACGAAAACCTCTCCACCCTCGCCCTCGCCATGGCCACCAGCGCGGAGCGCCATGATGAATTGCGTGACCTGGGCACCTCGTTCCAACGCGCTGCCACCCCATGGATGCCGCCATGGGAAAACACATCAAAACCCTTGGCCTATCCTGTGGCCGTGGGCGCGCTGGCCCGCCATCACGCCATGGAGCCCGCTCCCGTGCTTCAGGCTTTTCTGCACGCTGCCCTTGTAAACCAAATTCAGGTGGGCCAGCGCGTCCTGCCCGTGGGTCAAGCCGCCGCCATGGCCATGCTGGCCGACCTGGAGCCTCAAATCCTGCATCACGCGCAAGCCATCACCAAATGCACGCTGGATGACTTGGGCAGCGCCGCTTTCCTCATGGACCACGCCGCCCTCAACCATGCCACGCTGACCAGCCGGATATTCCGCTCATGACGCTTCTGGAAGAAAAACCCTTCAACGCAACCACAAAAGCCATCTCTCCCAATGGCCCCCTCCGCGTGGGCATTGGCGGCCCCGTGGGCGTGGGCAAGACCACGCTCGTGGCCGCCCTTTGCAGAAAACTGGCCCACCGCCTCTCCATGGCCGTCATCACCAATGACATCTACACAGCAGAAGACGCGGAAGCCCTCGTGCGGCTGCAAGTCCTGCCATCGGAACGCATTGTGGGCGTGGAAACCGGGGGCTGCCCCCACACAGCAATCCGCGAAGACGCCTCCATCAACTTGCGCGCTATGGACGATCTCAACGCCCGCTTTGGCGATTTGGACCTGATCCTCATCGAATCCGGCGGCGACAACCTGGCTGCCACCTTCTCCCCCGATCTGGCGGACATTACGCTTTATGTGATCTCCGTGGCCCAGGGCGATGACATCCCCCGCAAAGGCGGCCCCGCCATCACCCGCTCTGACCTGCTCATCATCAATAAAACCGAACTGGCCCCCCATGTGGGTGTCGATCTTGACCGCATGGAGCGGGATGCCGGTGCACAACGGGGCAAACGCCCCACAGTGTTTACAGATTTGCGCACGGACAAAGGCACGGATCAGGTGGTGGATTTTCTGATGGAGATCGGTGGTTTGCAAACGTAACGCCGCTCATCATGCTGTGTGTCATTTCGGATCGCACCACAGCCTACCTCCCACCGGAGGGGAGGTCGGAGAGCGCAGCGATCCGGGTGGGGGGCTGGATGATGGACTTGGGTTGAGAGTTCAAACTTGAAAACCGCGCCCCCCACCCGAAACAACAAGTTGTTTCGACCTCCCCTCCAGGAGGAGGTTGAGCGTGCCAGTTGAAAGATAATCAAAAAACGCGCCGCTCCTCGTGCCGTCTACCATTTCGGATCGAACCACAGCCCACCTCCCACCGGAGGCAGGGTTATCGCATATGGCTTATTGCGTTGATGAGGTAGGTCTCATCCCATGCGCATTTTTTGATGCGATGGCTTATGGGGACTTTGGGTTTGTC
>JBCCTO010000022.1:0-56592 GCA_039198355.1 Pseudomonadota bacterium | reverse complement strand
TGTGGTTGTCTTTCGTTTCAATGGTTAGGTTCGCACCACCATCAAAACGGGTAACCAAGGTCTCCTTCAAGAGACCCGCCGCTGCCTTCTCAGTCCTCTGAAAAGGTAGCGGTGTCAGATTAAGTCGAGTCTTCTACAGTTTAGGATTGTACGCAAAGGCACAGAGGAACCTTGGCGCGGTACGCTGTGTTCGATTGACGGCCACAATTATCTTTTCACGAGCGGTTACGTACCCTGGTGGAATGAATTTCCTGGGATGCACATACCTGCACCGCTTGAAATCGGCAGCATGGGTGACACCGATATAGCTGCGCGCGCACAAGAAATTTTGGCTTTGTCGAAGATGAACTGGAATTCGAGTGACGGCATAACCAAGCTACCGATTACACTACTTTTCGCAAAGCGCGTCGGAGAACTCATGTGTGAACTTTCTGATAACGCGACGCCGAACCCATCGTTTCGCTTCTATATCTAAAAAGCCATTCTTAGTTGGGACACCGAAGCTACCTTTATTGAATGCTCAGAATGCTTCCACGAAGCATAGACCGTGGTCGCTAATTCGGAAGTCAGTTTTAGACCGGATGGAGCTTAACGCCATGGCAGAGGATGCAACGGGGGCTTTGCCCCCTTGCCAAGTTGGTGGGGTCCGCCCCCACACACCTTGCCTCACTACACGGTATATTGGCAAAGCAAATAATTTTCCAATTCGACGACCTTTAATTTGCGTCAATCTGACATGATTTGGTCGCTCGACCAGTGCTCTACGACTACGCTTGTCTCCGAGAGCGCTCCTCCCAATCGTGTGATTTCTCGGTAAAACTCTCCGATATTTGGTCTTTTAATTTCTCCTCTAATTATGCCGATGTAGTCTTGTCTACCTGTGACTGTTACAAACTCGATTTCTTTACTCCATGTTCTTATTATGTCGTGCAACTTCGACACTTCGCTCTCGGTATCAGGATTATTTATGAAAATAACCGCAGATATATCATCACTCTGAGTGCGAGATGACAACGGAAAATAACCGCGTTTCGTTAGAAGGTTTTTGTTTATCAGACGATTAACGACCCTCATGCACGTTGCTCGAGACATACCCGCGTAGTGCGCTAGAGCTTTTTGGCTGATTGAAGGGTCTTCGAGAATCAGTTTGTAGACAACCTGCTCCTGCGCACCCTCTGTCCCATCACCACCGTACGAAACGCTCATAATGTGGCACACTCCTTCAATAATTTGATCATTATGCTCAATCTGTTGACATTTTGATCAAAATTCGTCAATATTTAATTATCCGGTTGTATTCTAAGGAAATATAAGATGTAGAGGCGTCAACAGAGGCGAAGTTTGAGTTTGAAATTGCTGGGATTAGGAAGCTTATTTGATCGAGCCACAGCTGAAGATAGTAGTTGTGACCTCGTAAACGGTGCGTTTGAAGATGACAAGCAAACGCATGCTTCAAATCATTCGCCATTTGATGCGATGAGCCGCGCTTTGAAAGCTCAGCAAAAGAAGGTGGGAGAGCTAAAGGAGGCGGCCCTAGTCACTTCTGACCCCGCTAAGCGTGAAGAAATCAGAACACGGTTGCAAACCCTCGCGTCTCATTGCAAGTTTCTTGAAGAACAGCTAAATGAGGCTGGCCATTCAACAGGCGGACAATCGCTAGTTCTCAGTTGACGCCAAATTAATATGAAAAGTCTCTCGCCTGGTTGGCTCTTAGCCTTTTTTGCAGGCTTTACGTCTGTTGGTTATTTTATCTATCAGCAGTTGCTGCGTGATGTACATTTTTCGATTGTTCTTTTTGGTACGTACTTTGCATTATTGGTTGTTCAATTTTTCCAGTTCAAACCAGAAAAGGGCCTCCCCAGTTTTCGGTCGCCACTGTCTTCTCTGAACGCTTTTTTAGATTGTTACTCTGTAGCTTATGCAATTTTCGTTTTTCTATATTGGCTTTTTTTCTGGATTGGCATGTCGATCCTGCCGGATGACGAAAACGCAGCCGTCGTCGGGCTGTCAATATTCGCTTTAACGACTGCTTTCATTCCAGCAAGCATATATGTCACTAACTTTGATCGCGCACCACTTTCCGATTTACTACGCCCAATTGGCGTAGGAGCAATACTTGTAATTTGCATTTTTCTTATCAACCTAAATCTCCCTGGTGATTCCCTTACCGCCGCCTTTGAATACTTCGTTGTTACACTAGAATGGATCTTGGAAGGAGCACCCGAAGACTTCGATTGGAATTCGAAGCTGAAATACGCCGACACCGCTCCAATTCCATTTGAAGCTTTATTCACACTTGGAGCGTTAAGCATTTTGATCGCACTCTTAAGTGAGGCGATGAGCGATATTATGAATGGCCTAAGAAATAGAAGAGTGCGGTTCGACGTTGGGCAGGTGGCCGACAAAATCCTTAGGCATAATGCATCAATTGCCGAGACCAATCATTTCATACGCCAAGGGCCTCTTTCAACACTTCTGGAGGAAGCTTCAAAAAAAGAAGAAGATCGCATGACAGAGATTGTCAAGCAATTCTGCAGTGTTAATACCAAAAACAACAATACAGAAGACTTCGAGATTGGTGAGAATCTGTTGAAGGAGTGTGACCATCGGAAAAAACAGATGGACACTACTGCGGAGATGATAAAGCTAGGAAGTATTGATGCGACAGACCTACAGAAGCTCAATGGGTGGCGTAAAACTATTAAAAACGAATACTGGGGCGCGATATTAAATTACGTTCGATCAGAGAGAGAAGAGCAGATTATTGCTCGGGTCCGCTCGATTCGAGAACATGGTCATTTTGACTTGTCAGCTATTGGAGGTTTTGTATTCGCGTTAGCAATTGTAGCCACTGTTATTGTACGAGATACAGGCCCCACTATTTTTCAACAGAGTTGGTCGATTTGGCTAGGACTCTTATTAATGGTGTTTTTGGGCGCCACAGCGAGAGTTTTGTTCATTACGACCTTAATAAGTTCACATGGTAGCGCTGCGGAGAAACTGGTACCGCCGATATTTGCAGTTCGACCTATTGTTCTTTTTGTTGTATCAGTAATTTGGTGGATGGTTATAATTGTGTTTGAGGCTGGGACTGGTCAGGAGATTTCTAGTTTCGATGATCAATTCTCATTTCGGAAAAAGGCTGGTTGGCTGATTGGAGCGCTCGTAACAGCTCTCATTGCAATATTATCATGGCGGGGAATTAGTTCAAAGTCAGGCGAATGATGTTGCCGTCCGTTTAAGGTAAAGCTGCCTAATGTTTCTGATCCTCCCCGAATGAATTGGTCCATCCTATTGTTGAGTAGAAGGAGGACCAGAGATGGGAAACAAACGCCACAAACCAGAAGAGATTGTCACGAAGCTGCGTCAGGTTGACGTTCTTGTTGGACAGGGGATGTCCCGTCCTGATGCGATCCGTCAGGTTAGTATTACAGAGCAGACCTATTACCGCTGGCGCAAGCAGTATGGGGGTATGGGGACGGATCAACTCAAGGAACTGAAGAAGCTTCAGAAAGAGAACGAGCAGCTTCGGAGGGCCGTTGCTGATCTGACGCTGGACAAACAGATACTGGCGGAAGCTGCCCGGGGAAACTTCTAAGCCCCGCACGTCGTCGCAAGTGCATTGACCGGGTACGTGATGAGTTGGGTGTTTCTGAACGTCGCGCTTGTCGTGTGCTCGGTCAGCACCGTTCAACGCAGCGTCATGTTCCAAAGGGCCGTGAGGATGAAGAGCGGCTGGTGACCGACATGATCGAACTGGCTCGACAATACGGTCGCTACGGCTACCGTCGCATAGCAGCACTCTTACGAGATGCGGGATGGTCCGTTGGAGATGGACGGATTGAACGCTTATGGCGGCGTGAGGGGCTGAGGGTTCCTAGCAAGCAACCCAAGAGAGGCAGGCTTTGGTTGAATGATGTGTAGAAGACTCGACTTTATCTGACACCGCTGCTTTTCCAGCGAACTGGATGAGCAGCGGTGGGTCTCTTGAAGGAGACCGTGGTTACCCGTTTTGATGGTGGTGCGAACCAACCACAAAACGAAAGACAACCACAATGTTGAAGACTACCGACAAGATCATCAAACACAAAACCGGCCTGCTCAATCTGGCCGAAGAACTCGGCAATGTGTCGAAAGCCTGTCAGGTGATGGGCTACTCACGGGACACGTTCTATCGCTATCGCGACGCCGTTGAGGAAGGTGGGGTGGAGGCGTTATTCGAGCGCACCCGCCGCAAACCAAACATGGCCAACCGCGTCGATGAGACCACCGAGCAGGCCGTGCTCAAATCCGCCCTCGACTTTCCTGCCTACGGCCAGGCCCGTACATCCAACGAGCTTCGCAAGCAGGGTGTCTTCATTTCACCGTCCGGTGTCCGTTCCATCTGGCTGCGACATGATCTGGCTAACTTCAAGAAGCGCCTGAAGGCCTTGGAAGAGAAGGTCGCCAATGACAATGGTATCATCCTTACCGAAGCGCAGGTCCAGGCCCTGGAGAAGAAGAAGCACGACGACGAGGCCTGTGGTGAAATAGAAACCAGCCACCCCGGCTATCTGGGGTCCCAAGACACCTTCTATGTCGGCACCATCAAGGGCGTGGGGCGGGTCTACCAGCAGACCTATGTCGACACCTACTGCAAGGTGGCACACGCAAAGCTATACACCACCAAGACACCCATCACATCAGCCGATCTGCTCAATGATCGTGTGTTGCCGTTCCACGAAGAGCACGACCTTCCGGTGCTGCGCATCATGACCGACCGGGGCACCGAATTCTGCGGCAGGCCCGACAAACACGATTACCAGCTCTTCCTCGCTATCAACGATATCGACCACACCAAAACCAAGGTCAAACACCCGCAGACAAATGGCATCTGTGAGCGGTTCCACAAGACAATCCTGCAGGAATTCTATCAGGTCGCGTTCCGCAAAAACCTCTACGAGACCATCGAGCAGCTACAAGCCGATCTCGATGAATGGCTCAATCATTACAACACCGAGCGCACCCATCAGGGCAAAATGTGTTGCGGAAGAACACCCTTCGAGACCATGATCGAGGGAAAACAAATTTGGAAGGAGAAGTTTGTAGACCAAATCTGACCCGACAGATCATCACCGCAAAACGGATAACTGTCAGATCAAGTCGGAACTTCTACAAATGATGGATCGTGCATCCGGCTGAGAGCTGAGCATCCCAACCATGTCTGGTCGTATAACTTCGTGCATCACCGCACCGATGATAGGAAAGCCTTTCGTATGCTCAACATTCTGGACGAGTTCAGCCGCGAGTGTCTTGCGATCCGTATCAGGCGGAAGCTCAATTCGACTGATGTCATTGATGCTCTCACCGATCTGTTCATCTTGCGCGGTGTTCCAGCTTACATCCGATCCGATAATGGTCCCGAATTCGTTGCGGAAGCCGTCAGGAAGTGGATCACAACGGTTGGAGCGCAAACCGCCTACATCGAGCCAGGGAGCCCATGGGAGAACGGCTATGTGGAGAGCTTCAACGCAAGACTGCGCGATGAACTGCTCAATGGCGAGCTCTTCTATTCACTGAAAGAAGCTCAGATCATCATCGAGGAATGGCGGCGCCACTACAACACGCAAAGACCACACAGCTCTCTCGGTTACCGCCCTCCGGCGCCAGAAAGCATCATCAATTTGCACGAAAGGATAGCCATGAACTAACATTCAAACCGGACCAATCACATCGGGCTGGTCATTTCAGCTTCACAAGTCATTCAGCTACGCAAACTCTACTAAAACTTAAAAAATTCGGCCACGCCGCACTTTCTCAAATTCCTGAGAATTGTTAAGTTGGCGCGTTTATTGAGAGCAATGTGTCATGGTTATTCGTAGTCTAAAGTTTGAATGGCTTATCGTATCTCCGTTGACTCAACATTATATCAAATCTCTCATACTTTAATTGCAGGCTGGTCGATCAATAAAGCGTTTAAGGTCGAAATTGGCTTTCTCGACAAACCCGGCCTGAACGCTTTCGCCGATGAACTCTCCGCCACCTACGCGTTGGCAATGCACAAGCAGACTTTCCGCTGCATGAATGGGATGGCCAATGCCTGTTTTGCGGATGAGCGGTTCTTTCGAGAAGTGGGTGAGCCAGAGTATGTCTCTTCCATCAAACCTGATGTGGTCTGGTCCCCTGCCGATGCAGGACAAAACGAAACCTTCATTCTTCATCCATGCCCTGAGCGAAGTGCGGCAGCTTCGGCTCTGACACAAATCATGGCACGCATAATCTGGTTTCACGAATTCGCACACTGTCATAACAACCACATCCGGTTTCTTCGCTCACGCGGAATTGCGGATAGACTTTGCGAAGCGCCGCCGCCGCTTGGCGTGGCTGGCTTTCCGTCAAAGTCCAGCTACCGGCAGAACCTCGGTTTGCATCGTATTTTGGAATTAGATGCCGATGATTGGGCAATTGAGGCCAGCTTGGACACTCAATTTAATGGCCAAGAACCAATCAATGCGATTGCGGAGCTCAAACCACGCCTGCGAGTGAAGATCGTATTCTTCGCTGTAGCGTGTGTCGGCTGGTTGCTGGAGCACTTCAATCAAGGGTTTTTGAGCAAAACGCATCCACCGCATGAACTGCGCTCATCCATGATTGCCCACGCTCTTTCCCGCTATGTGAAGCAAAAACGCCCTGACGCTATGCCCGTTCTTGTGGAAGCCTATCGAGAATTGCAACGACTACCTGAATTTATCGGCGGTTTTTACGATCTGCGCGACCATCTTCAAATGGTGAAAGCACAAAATTCTGCAGGCTTTGTTGAAAGAGCAAAGGCCGATTTGAGCGACCTTCGGTCGGATCTATCGAAGTTCAATGAAACGGTGGCACCACGCACGGATGCCGTGCCAATGACGTGACTTTATCGCCTATACGATAAGCAACCGGGTTCCATAACTTTCCATTAAGTCGGCGTTGGATAGCTGTTCAGCGATGTTATCGAGCGTGGCGGTGGGAAGCGCTTTTCCGACTTCAATCGCGATATCGCTCAATTGTTCTTTGTGCTGGAAAAGATGGAAATCCAGTCTGCCCGTTTCTTCCTCCTCAAATATAGGCTCAATGCCAACGCCATCGATTGATCGGGGCAACTCAATTATGCCGCCGGTCGCCTGCACGCAAAGTTGCGTTGGCGACAAAGGCAGCGGATACCAGACGCCGTCCATCTTTTGAAAACCGCTGATCCATCCCTCTTTTACGGTTTCAATGCGTAAGTAAAACAGACGCCCCTTCTCGATTTCATAGACAGGGGCGCCTGACGCAAAGCCGACAATGTTCAATCGCTGCGCTTTGATTGGAATAATCTCAATTTGCTTAGCGGGCTTCGAAACCAAATCATCCCATCGCGGTGGCGATGAATTGGCTGCGCGTAACACCTCTTCCAAGGCAAGTTGGGCCTGCTCTGGATTGTTCGCATCAAGCCATTGCCAAAACGAAAAAGCGTAGCGTTGGGAGTAACGCCCTGAGCGCATATTGCTCCGATAGTCCTGCCCAAACGATGTTTTGATTGATTGCTCCAACATTTTAGAAAGCGTGACGTTGCGGCGATCCATCTCGCGTTTGAGATAGGCATAGAGAATTTTGCGCTGCTTGGCGGTTGATTGAAGCCAGTCAAAACTCATTCAAACACCCCTTCTCAATAGCGGCCATTCCACTTTACCTGATCTACCCGCATTCTACCCGCCCGTTACATTTTGAACCATGGCACGTCCTTTCGAACTCGCATTTGAAAGGACGTAAGATGCAAAATCCACGCGAAGGTTTTACAGACCCGTGGTCTCGTAAGTGGCAAGAAACACCTGCAAGCCGCACACTGGTATTGGCCCGCTTTGTGGGATTGTTTGCCGCCGCCAGTGCTGGGTTGGCCGTGGGCCTGGGCAGCTATACCGACATTGTTGCCAGTGACGGTCCTGCCAATTTCATTCTGCCTTTTGTCATCGCCATCGCGGTTGGTGTGGGATTGGGAGCGGGCTGGCATTTGGTTTTAGGCATGGGCGCAGCTGCGCGCACCACAGAAAACCGGATTGCCACACTGGCCTTGGGGCTTGGACTGGCTGTGATTGGCGCAGGCACATCTGCCTGGTTTCTGGCCGCGAAGATTGGCGGCTCAAGCGCCATTCAAACCCATCAGCAGGCTTATCTTAAGGAGCTGAACACAGCCGAACGGGCCATCGCAGGCAATCTCTCACGCGAGCGCGTGTTGATTGCTGTTGCAGGGCGCGGGCGCAACGCACTGGAAAGCACCGCGAAGGACGAAGGCCAGTTCGGCGCGGTATCTGGCAAATCGGGATTTGCCGCCGTGTTCAGCGCGCTGAAAAATGCTGCTGGCGGCCTGCAGGATACCCAGGCTGAATTACAAAGGCAGGCAGACCGCGCTGACAATCTCCTTTCCCAAGCGCGCCAATCTATAGAACGCGCTGGGCAGGCGATCAGTGATGCGACCCGCGCTGAATTTGAAAAAGCCGTCGGCTCTGCCGTATCCCGCCTTGGCGATGCCAATCATATCCGTCTGAGCGACACGCTCTTAAGCGCTGGCGACGTGGATGCGTCTGGCCCTGCCGCATCGAATATTGGCGATGTGATTGATGGTCTGCGCCGCTCCGTGCGCAGCCTGACAACGGATATCCGTAGCGTCTCCATCCCCACCTACACACCCATGGATGGCAAGGCCGCTGTGGTGGCCTATCCACAAGCATTGCCTTGGCTAATGGCCATTCTGATCGAATGCCTGCCACTCTTGATGCTCTGCATCATGCTGGCGCGCTTCGATGGCCAAGACATTGAGTTGGTAAATGCCAACGCTAGCAAGGCTGCACCGCATCGGGATGATTATGAAGGCGATACGGCTACGCAGGCTGGCTCCCCCGCGCCAAGAACCGCAGCTCAAGCACGGCCTCGCCGTTCGCGCCGCCATCAAAACCCCTCTCGTGATCGGAGGGCTGCATAATGCGCGATCTCGCACAATTCCCTCTAAGCAGTGGCGTGATGCTGGGACTTATCGGCTATGGCATCATCAGCGTGTTTGGCACAGGCCAACTGATTGGTGATCGCCTGATACAGCGCTCCGATTGGCAACGTTCCTGCCAACAGGTTCTGACCCAGGAAATCATGTCTCAGCAAACGGTGCCACAATCGCTTCCACAGCTAGACTGCAACGCATTGCTGGGCGGCTTTCTGGGAAAAGCGGGAAAAGAAGTTTGTCATCGCTATGGCGGTCTGACTGATCCGCTCTTCAACCAGATGAAGGCCAGACAGGACGCTCTGCGCCGCGCCGCAAAATCGAAGCTTACCCAAGCGAAAGCCCGAACATCATCCCGCTGCGGCTGCGCGGCAACGAAGGTGCTGGACCAGCATAAGTTCGCCTTTGGGATTCATGCAGGCTCCCTGCGAATTGTCACCCCGCGCCCCGTCCACGATCTGCAATCCAGCCTCCAATCGGCCTTGCATTCGCCGTCCTGCAAAATCGAGGGAGGCGCATCATGATCTTCGGTCACTTATCCATCACGCCTGCAGCCATCATCACGCACCGTGACAGCTATGATCTGGATCAGATTACAGTGGTTTCAGTTCGTCGTCCCATGCTGGTCCCTGCCTTGTTCATCGGCGGTGGCATGGCTGGATTCAGTCTTATCTTTGCCGACCTTCTCTATGGCGGCGAACTCACTGCCCTTTGTGGTTTCGGCCTGATGAGTTTGGCCATCGGCCTTTGGCTGGGCCAGCTCAAACTCCTCTCGCGGGATTTACGCCAAAGCGAATTGGTGGATGCCGTTTGGGGTTCTTATCGAACGCTCAATGGCCTGCGCCTTCGCATTCATGCGGCTAAACGAAAGCTGGTTTCGGAGGACCTATCATGAACGGCCTTCAACCTTCATTCGGGGTAAAGCTCCGCATCAATTTGCACTTGTTCATGGCGGCCCTTTCAGGCCTCATCGCTTGGGCCATCTGGCCCGATAGTCTGGAATGGTGGGGGCTTGGTCTCATCGCCATCATCTTATGGGCGAATAGCTTCGGCCTGCTTATCAAAGCAGTCAGCGATATCATCGCGCTTTATTCCCGCGATGAAACTCTGGCGGCACTGGCGGCACAGGCCAAAGAAAGCAAAGCAGATAATCTCGCCGATACCGATCTCCTCAAAGCCAAGGGGATGATCGATGGGTGAGCACAATAACATTGGCCGCCGCGTTCTGGGCTTGTTGGATGGCAAGGCGTTGTTTGAGCCCAACAATAGCGCCTCATCCCTCACCTTCGCGGCAGCAGGCGGTGGCAAGACAACCTGCGTGGCGATGCCGACCATCATGAGCCTGCTCGGGGATAAAAACCGCGCGCTGATGATTAATGATGTGAAGAATGGTGAGATTACCCACCAGATTGCGGACATGTGCATCAAGTACGGACGCAAATTCGCCGCCGTAGATGATGCTTACGTCATGGGAGCGGACTATCCCTATCGCATCTCTCTCAACGCGTTCGGCTCATCCATCACCACGGCAAAACAGGCCCCTGAGTATCTGGGCTTTGTCAGCGAAAACCAAAGCTATGCCCTGATCGAAGAGCCAAGCGGCAATGATGCGAAGAACTTTTATTTCCGCGATGTGCCGCGAAAGATGTTCATCGAATTGGGGCAACGCGTTCTCATCAACAGGTCCGAGCGGCTTTGCACGCCGGGCGGCCTCACCGCGCTTCTCAATGATCCGCAAACCTGGGTTTCTGCCCTCGAAATCGAAGCCGAAGAAGGGGATGATTACACGCGCGGCTTTGCCCGTCACACTTTGGAAATGCGCGAATATAATCCAGAGCACTATGCCCAACACCTGCAGGCAGCGCTTTCGGCGCTCAATATCTATGCCAGTGGTTCTGTGCTTCACAGTTCAGGCACCGATGCCACCCATACGCACGAAGAGTTGATCCGTGACAATTGGGTGGTCTGCTTCGTCAATCCCGCCCGGTATGCCGACAGGATGGGGCCGCATTTTGCGCTGCAGACGCTGGCCCTTATGGAAGCCCAGCTCAAAGGCGATGTGGGCAAGTGCGACTACATCCTCGATGAATATTGCAATGCGCCACTCAAAAATCTCCTGAACAAGATCACGATATTTCGCTCTCTCGGCGCGCGTGCGCACTTTATCACGCAAAGCCGACAGGACTCGGTGCGCAAATATGGTGAACGCGAAACCGCGCTTTTGGAAGAGAATTGCACCGTCAAACAGTGGCTGAAATTCTCCAACTTCGAAGAAGCTGAACGGGTTTCCAAAGCCATGGGCGAAACCCATGCGCGGCAGAGCTCGCTGAACTTGAACTCCAAAGACACCAATTTCAGCGGCGGGCTGAATCTTGGAAAGCAACGCCTGTTTACGGCAAACGAACTCATGATGTTGCCCGGCGACGAGCAAATCATTCATGTCGCCGATGTTGGCTTCATCCACGCCAAGAAAATCGGCCAACACCAAATTGCGCCCTACGCCCACGATCTTGCTCCCAATCCGCTGGAAGGTGGGCGATTAACACCAGACATTCGCGTCAGCCTTAAATCAGCCATGCGCAACGGGAGGCCGCTATGAGAGTTCGCCGCCCCCGTTTGATACGTCCAAGCTACTTCGTCTGGGTGCTGCCGTTTGCAGCTAGCTTTGCGCTGCACGCCGCATTGGGCTGGCCCCATTTGCTGGTGCAATGGGAAAGAAATAGCGCGCTCAGCGAATGCGGCTATCTCGGCCCGACAGGTGGATATGTGCGCAGCTATGCGCGCTCCAATTGCCCATGGTTTTTTTGGACCAAAGGTCTTGATAGACGCGAAGGTGAAGCTGGCTTTAGCTTTAGCAAATATGCTCAAAGCTCAACGGCTACGTTCTACACCGCTTCAATTCGCAAGCCGAAGCCATGGTGCAACGGGACGCCAAGACAGGTTCTGCGCCTCGCCAATATCTATGCGAGCGAAGCCTTTCAGCACTTTCAATACGCACTCTTTGCTGACCGCTCCTTCTCTAATCTGCGCATCACAATGATCGCGCGGCTGCAGCTGCAAACCGTAAGCCTCAATGTAGGGATCAAGCGCGAACCAGAACCCTTCATAATCCATGGGTTCGAGCCAGTCCTCCAGTTCATCCAAATCTCTGAATTGTTTCATGGTCCAACGATATCAAATCGCGGACCCGTGGCGCAAAAGTTGAACGCAAAGGCGCTGCTGTCATGAGTTTCGAGCCGTCAAAAGAACTGAAGCAGGTCTTCCATCTTGCCAGCCTGCGCTCCTTTGCCCGTCAAAATCTCAAAGGTGACGAATGGCAGGCCGTCTCCACGCTGATGGATCGGATGAAACGAGAGCGCGCCGCTGAAGAAAAAGATTATCGCGCCAATTATGATACCCGCGTTGAGACTGCACGGCGGGCCTTGATCGATAAAGCGGGCGCGAAATCAAACGAGTTCAAGCCTCCGCAATTCGGTGTGGATCGCTTCGATGAAAATGCCATTGAGCGCCAAGCCCATCGGATGGTCCACGCTGAGCATTCTGCCCGCATGGCGGGTCTAGATCAGTTGGAGACATCCGAACTGGAGCGTCTAACCCAGCCTGCACACAAACGTATGGCTGAGCAACAAGATGTGCGCGTCCAGTTTCAACGATCAAGCGACCGCCGTGTCCTTCCCAGTCGCCGCCGACAGCGAACGATGAGCTGACGCAAAAGCCAGCTTTTCCGCCACTTCAACACCGACCAAGAGAATTTCTCCAAATAATGAGTGACAAATCTAGGAATATATGTCTATTATGTTCTGTTTTTGTTCTAGTCAATAAAGGAGAAAAGAAAGGAGACAATACACATGAACCACTATTATGACCCCAAGGAAGGTGAACGTGTGGCAGGCGCCCGCGAGAGTTTCTCAGGCCGATTGCTGACAGCTACGCAATTCGATGAAGCCATTGCCATCACAGGCATTCTCGAAGCCGAAATCTACAAATCTGGCACCTTCAAAGAAAAGCTGGGCGACTATGCCCATGCCTTTGCTCGCACGGAGCGTTTTGACGCCATGAAGGCTGAAAGCACGCTACGTGATCTATTCAAAGCCCGCGTTGGCCAGACCATGAATGAGTTGCGTGAAGACTTGGCTGCCCGTGAACAGGATATCCGCATGGATGAACCGACACGGCTGCAGATCAAACATGCAACGTCGAAAATCGCCACCCGCATCGAAGAAGGCAACAAGATCACCTTCAATCGGGCCTTTGCAGAAAACGCGCAAGACTTGGCAACCGAGTTTGGCATTACCAATGCGGGTGCCAAGCGCTTGATGAGCGAAGTCCATGAGGATGAGACGGGTGGCCAGCTCTATGATTGGGGCAAGGACTTGGAAGAGAAATATTACCGTCCTCAAATCGAAGCGGAAAAAGCGGAGCGCCAAGCGCAAGGCCGAACCAAGTCGCGGTCGTCACAAACCAAGAAACGCGCCATGGCGGGGCCAAGCCGATGAGCAGTCCCGATAATAAGTCTGATATTGGCAATGTGAATGAAGTTGGCAAAGCCAGTGAAGGTCAATCGGTAAGCGAACTTGCCGCCGATCTGGGCTTCTCACGCTCCCCTGAGCAATCCACCGCCCTTCATCTCGATGTATCGCTCTATGAGCGATACGTTGCTGATAGCGATATGACCGAAGCGCAGAAACAGGAATTCCTGCAAAGCCTATGGTCCATCATCACATCCTTCGTTGATCTAGGCTTTGGCATTCATCCTCTGCAACAGTCTGGCACCGAGGCCTGTGGGCAGATTTCCGATCTTCGTACACTGTTGGATGAGGACATGATATCCTCAACCATGCCATCGCCCCCATCATCACCATCGCAAACCGGAGAATTTGAAGCCGCTGCAGCAGCGCGAAAGGAGGAGGCATGATCTCTACACCTGAAAACATCGCGCCAGGAACCAAAGCGGTGATTTATGCGCGGGTAAGCTCAAGCAAACAAACCAAAGTCGGTGATGGTCTTGGCTCCCAGCAAACACGCTGCATGGAATATGCCCGTTACAAGTCTCTCAATGTGGTGGATACCTTCACCGATGATATGAGTGGTTCACTGGCCACTCGCCCAGGTATGCAAGCTATGCTGCAGTTCTTGCGCAAATCGCGGGGCAAAGAACCCGTCATCGTCATCATCGACGATATCTCACGGCTGGCCCGTGGGATGGAAGCGCATCTGGAATTGCGCGCCGCCATCGGTGAAGCGGGCGGTATTCTAAAAAGCCCGACAATCGAGTTTGGGGAAGACTCAGACTCCATCCTCGTCGAGAACATGTTGGCTTCTGTCTCCCAGCATCAACGGCAGAAGAATGCCGAACAGACCATCAACCGCATGCGCGCCCGTACCATGAATGGCTATTGGTGTTTCCAGGCGCCTATTGGATATCGCTATCAGCGCACTGCAGGCCATGGCAATCTGCTGGTAAGGGATGAGCCTCATGCGTCAATCTTACAGGAAGCCTTGGAAGGGTTCGCCTCTGGAAGGTTCGATACGCAAGTTGAAATGAAGCGCTTCTTGGAAGCCCATCCCGATTATCCAGGTGATTTACCCAACGGAGAAATACGCAACCAGCGCATCACTGAAATCCTCACGCGCCCGATCTATGCAGGCCACATCGAAGCCCCGAAATGGGATGTGTCTTTGCGCAAAGGCCATCATAAAGGTCTTATTGATTTGAAGACTTATGAGAAGATTCAGGAAAGGCTTCGCATGGGTGGCTATGCACCTGCCCGCAAAGATATCAATGAAGACTTTCCGCTTCGCGGGTTCGTGTCCTGCGGATGCTGCGACAAGCCACTAACCGCCTGCTGGTCCAAATCCAAGACGGGCAAAAAGCATCCCTACTACCTCTGTCACAACAAGGCCTGCACCGCTTATCGCAAGTCCATTCGGCGCGATCAGTTGGAAGGCGACTTCGAAGCATTGCTTCATTCTATGCAACCTTCAGAAAGCCTGCACAGCCTCGCTCATGCGATGTTTAAGGACGCTTGGAACCAACGCTTGGCACAAGCCAAACAAGCACTGACGGGCCTTAAATCATCCCTGACGAAGACGGACACAAAAATCGAACAATTGCTGGAGCGCATCGTGGAAGCGGACAATCCAACCGTGATCCGCGCCTATGAAGCAAAGCTCGCCAAATTGGAGAAAGACAAGCTCCTGACAGCCGAAAAGATCGCCAATTCGGGCCAATCCCGTCACGGCTTTGATGAAATGTTCGAACTCTCCATGCGATTCCTCGCAAACCCCTGGAATCTTTGGACTTCTGGCAATCTCACCCTGCGCCGTATGGTGCTCAGATTAGCCTT
This sequence comes from Pseudomonadota bacterium, assembly GCA_039198355.1. Taxonomy (GTDB): domain Bacteria; phylum Pseudomonadota; class Alphaproteobacteria; order Rhizobiales; family Rhizobiaceae; genus Pseudahrensia. The sequence continues at coordinate 41,256 of JBCCTO010000022.1, read as the reverse complement.
TGCAGGCCGTCTGCCCTACACCAAGAATAAGGGGTTTTCGAACCCGAAAAAAGCGTTTCCGTTCAAGGTTTTAGGGAGGTTTTTGATGTCGGAAAAAGGAATGGCGCACCCGAAAGGATTCGAACCTCTGACCCCCAGATTCGTAGTCTGGTGCTCTATCCAGCTGAGCTACGGGTGCGTTGTTCAGGGGCGTTTACGCCTTGAACGTGGGGTGTCGTAACGGGGGCAGGAGGCAAAGGCAAGGCGTTTTTGTGGGCTTTTGATGCTGACAGGCACAATTTTTGCCTGAAGCGCCTAGCGTATAATCGTGTTAAGGGCGTGGAGCCAAAAGAAGAGTTGAACAACGGTCTGAGGACACCGCGCATGTAGTGCGGAAGCAGTGACCCTAATCGTCGTTGCATTCGGGTTTGGTTCAGCGTGTTTGTCGTCGTAAGTTGTACTTCATTCTCCAAGTGAATCCGGCTCAGCACAGCAGTTTTGATCGGCTCGATGGGTTTGCCCGGATACTCTCGGTGTCATCCAGTTAAGCCGTCACATGGGCCAAGGCAAAGCTAGGTTCCTTTTCAAAGTAGGCGATTAAAGCAGGGCGCTATGGCCCAAATTTACCTTCGCCAACCGTCCGGCGTAGCTTGCTAGGTTCCCGTGCGCCAGACTTCGCAAGACGCTTTTGCAGCCCCATTGCCATTGCAGCTAACCCTCGTTGAGGCGTTCACGGAGGTCTTTGCCGGTTTTGAAGAAGGGGACCCATTTTTCTTCCACGTCCACGCGCTCGCCGGTGCGGGGGTTGCGGCCTACGCGGGCGCCGCGGTTTTTGACAGAGAACGCCCCGAAACCCCGCAATTCCACCCGGTCTCCATTGGCCAGCGCTTCGGAAATTTCGTCCAGGATGGCGTTGACGATATTTTCCACGTCCCGCTGGTAAAGATGGGGGTTTTGTTCGGCAATTAACTGAACCAGTTCAGACTTAATCATGCTTTTTTAGCTCCGCACTCCAAAGGGAGCGGGCTGATTGCGCCGCTGGTCCCTCTCCCTTCATTACAGCACGAAAAATGAGACTTTTCCAGCGTTTAGATGCTTTTTGTTTCGACAACGGAATTTTCGTAATTTCTTTTCATGAGAAGCGGCAAGGCTTTAGCGATGATCGCAGAAAAGCCTCGCTCACGCGTTCGTTATTGCTGCCAGATGGACAGGAGACCGTCCAGAAACAGGCGTTTGGGCACAAGGCCGGGCACCGCATCGCCCAAAGCCTTGGGGTCCACGGTTAGAGGAGTCGCTTTGTCTCCCAGCAGCCATTGGGCCAAAGCGGTGTTGCCAAACAGGCCCTGGCGGGGGCGTACGGGCTTCCAGTCCAGCACTTTGAGATTGGCGTCGAGGTTTTTTTCCTCCACCAGCCACTTCTTGGCCACCAATTCGCCACCCAGCGCATCCACCAATTTGGTTTTCAAGCCCCGGTCGCCGGAATAGACCGAACCGTCAGCCAGTTTCAGCACTTCGTCCCGCTCCAACGGGCGGCGGTCGGTGACCAGGTCCACAAACCACTGATAGCTGTCGTCGATGAGCGTGCGGATGGCCTCTTCCGCCTCCGGTGGCGTGGGATTGAAGGGCGAGGGCTCCGCCTTCAACGGAGAGGATTTGATGGATTTCACCTGCACGCCGATCTTGTCCAGCAGGCCGGTGGCCTGAGGATATTGGAAGATCACGCCGATGGAACCCACGATGGAGGAGCGGCGGGCCACGATATGGTCTGCGCCGGTGGCAATCATATAGCCTGCCGAGGCGGCCAGCGTGCCCACGGAAGAGACAACGGGCTTTTGCTCCGCCACCCGGCGCACGGCTTCAAAAATAGCCTCACCGCCCACGGTTGTGCCCCCGGGCGAATCAACGGAGAGCAATACACCTTTGACGGAATTATCCTGGGCGATCTGGTCCAGCATTTTGATGAGCTGGCGGTCTTCGGTAATCATGCCATTGATGGCCACGCGGGCGATGTGGTCGCCGGTTTTGCCCAGATTGCCGAACAGGCCCATGCCCCCCATGATGCCGATGATGGCCACGGCCAGCGCCACAATGCCAGTGATGCGCCAAAAGGACAGCTTGCTGCGCAATTGGCGCCGGTCGAGAACCGCGTCTATGTCAACGGCCATGGGATATCTCCATCAGGAACAGGGTGATTGGGCAGTCATCGCCTCTGCCTGACAGATAGTCCTGCCCGCCGCAGCACACAAGCGGGCCACCCGTCACAGCGTGAGGAATGGAAGAATGCCTGATGGCAAGACTGAAGAAGCAGTGATTTTTGACCAAGACGGCTTGCTCTTCGCGCCCCGTTTTGAAGATCACTACTTCTCGCGCCATGACGGGCGGGCTGAGACGGAGCATGTGTTTATGGGCGGCAATAATCTGCCCCATCGCTGGTCCGCTATGGAGGGCGCCGAATTTACCATCGGTGAACTGGGCTTCGGCACCGGTTTGAATTTTCTGGTGCCATGGGACAAGTGGCGCAAGCATGGGCCCAAGACCGGCCATCTCAATTTCGTGTCTCTAGAAGGGTTTCCCATCTCCGCTGAACAGGCGCGTCAGGCCCTGTCGGTCTGGCCAGACTTACAGCCCTTGGTGGATCATCTGGTTCAGGGCTGGCCCTTTGTAGAAGGGCAATCCTGCATCACCCGCCATTGGCCCAAAGAGCGAATCAGCCTGACCATCCACCACGGCATGGCGGTGGATGTGATTGAAGAGTTCCCCATCGTGGAAGCGTGGTTTCTTGACGGCTTCGCCCCGGCCCGCAATGGGAGCATGTGGACGGGGGAGCTTATGGCCAAAGTGTTCAAGCATACCAGGCCTGGCGGCACGTTTGCCAGCTATACGGCGGCGGGGCAGGTGCGGCGGGATCTGTCGGCAGCGGGGTTCACGGTGGAGCGGCAACCGGGCTTTGGCCACAAGCGCCACATGATCGCCGGCCACAAACCCTCAGACGGAGCTGCATCGTGATCGTCATCATCGGCGCTGGCATTGCCGGGCTTTCATTGGGCTGGGCGCTGGTTCAGCGGGGGGCGGATGTCACGATTGTGGATGCCGGACCCGTGGCCGGGCAGGCCAGTGGCGTGGCCACGTCCTATCTGGAACCGCGCTTGGGCACTACGCCCATTCGCGCGGTAGAACGGGCTGCACACGCCGCATGGCCGCACTATGCGGCAGAGCTGGAAGACGCTTCGGAAATGGACGTGGCCTTCCGCGCCGATGGGCAAATCCGTGTTGCGCTGGCCGAGACGGTGACCAAGTTTGACAATGACATTGCCACGCGGCTGGAGCAGGGCTGGACGGTGGACAGGCTTTCACCCGATGACGCGAGGGCCATGGCCCCCGCATTGTCGCAGGACTTGGCCGCAGCCGCCTTTGTGCCCGGCATATCATGGGTGGACGGGGGCAAGGTCTTTGCCGCGCTGGCCCGCCTCATCCGCACCGGGGGTCATGAAATCCGCGAGTATTGGCCGGTCGCCGAAATCGTCCCGCAGGGCAATGGTTTTGTCATCAAAAGCGCAGATGGCTCCACGTTTACGGCACAAAAGACCATTCTTTGCACCGGCCTTGGCAACCCGGCCCTGCTGGGCCTGCCGCCGGAAATCAAACCCACCCGCCCGGTGCGGGGCGTTAATCTGGTGCTGGACCAATCGAGGCTGTCGAGACCCTTCCAGCATCTGGTCAAACACCATCGCGGCAATATCTGCCCCCGCCCGGGCGGCGAATTGTTGGTAGGCACCACGTTTGAACCGGGCGAGACGAATCTTGAGGCCGAAGACGCCGTCATCGAGAAACTCTACGCCCATGCGGAAACGGTGTTTCCGACGGTGCGGGATTTGCCGCTGAAACGGGTGACCACGGGCATCCGTGCCAAAATCGGCGATGGCAATTTGTTCGTTGGTGAAAGCGCCACGATGCCGGGCCTGTTCTACAGCTTAAGCCATGCCGGCGCAGGCTATCTGCGCGCGCCGGTGGTATCACGGGAGATGGCGGGGTTTGTGTTGGAAGGCCCGCATGGCCCGTTGACTGGATTCCTAACCGGGGCACGTTGATCCCTCGCCCCAGTGGGGAGAGGGAGGTCACAGCCCGGATTTACCTTCTACCCAATCCGCCACCAACCGGTTGGCGATGGCGAGTTTGGGGGGCATGAAATACTTTGGGGAACCGTCTTCGTTCTTCTCGCCCTCGCCATTCAAAATCGCGCGCACCTCATCCCGGTGGAACCAGCGGCAATCGTCCAGTTCGGCCTCGTCCTGCACGATGTTCTCCTCCAGCGCTTGCGCATAGCAGCCGATCATGAGCGTGTGGGGGAAGGGCCAGGGTTGAGTGGCGTGGTAGTGGACCGCGCCGATGCGAATGCCCGCCTCTTCAAACGTCTCCCGCCGCACGGCGCTTTCCATGGTCTCGCCCGGCTCCACAAAGCCCGCCAGGGCCGAATACATGCCGGGAGGAAAATGGTGGGAGCGGCCCAGCAGGCACTGGTCGCCCCGCACCGTGAGCATGATTACCACCGGGTCCGTGCGGGGGAAATGGTCTTTCCCGCAGCTTGTACAGTGTCGCTTGGCCCCCGCCTCGCGCATTTGCGTCTTACCTCCGCAATAGGAGCAAAAACGGCAGGAGGCGTGCCAGGCCAACAGGGCCCCCGCCTGCGCCACCTGCCCCAATTCATCGTCCGGGAGCAGGGCTTGGGCCGCCAGTGAGCGAAAATCGATCATGGCCCAACCGTCTGGCAGGGCAAAATCCTGCGCATCCACATCCAGTTTCAAGGGCATGGCTAGCCGGGGCGCGCCCTTATCATACCCCAGAAGCACCGCTTCATGGAGCTGGGGTGAAAAGGCGGCTAGATCGTCCATGGTCAGAAGACCACGAGGCTCAGCATCGCCATCCCCATCCCCATCCCCATCTCCCAGGCGCATGAGCACACGCCCCTTGACCAGCCCCCAGAGGCGGGCATCGGCATGGGCCATGGCTTTGCCAATGGTCTCCTCATCCCGTTCCTCCGACAGACGGTCCAGCCGGTTACCGCTGAAGCTTAAGGCCGCGCTGGTCTCAAGGGGCACAAAGTGAGGATCAATGAAAGAGCGAGACACGAAAGACTTCTTTCAATTCTTGGGCCAAGTCACGCCCTTGTGCCCCGGCATAGGCTTCCCGTTTGCCAAAACCCCAAACGGGTCCGGGCCAATTGGGGTCGCCTTCACTGCGGGCAATAATATGGATGTGAAGCTGGCGCACGCTGTTGCCAATCGCAGCGATGTTGATTTTCTCACATTGCGTATGGGCTTTCAGCCGCTGACCGTAATAGACACAGCGCTCCATGATCGCACCCTGATAGCCGGGCTTGATGTCGTGCAGTTCTTCAGCGCCCACCACCTTGGGCACCGCGATCACCCATGGCCAGCGGGCATCATTCATCAGCAAAAGCGCCATATCGTCCTCTTGCCGGATTTCAAACGTGTCCCCTTTGAGGCGAGGGTCCAGCTGCCATGTTTTATCCAAACCAAACATGGTGCCTTTCCACCATGATGCACCCTGTCGGTCAACATGGTGAGCACAGGGGCGCAATCCGGTCTTGCATTTATCACCCCCAAGGCTGATATGATGGCCTCGGAAGGCTGGTTTGTGGACGGTCCACTCGCCAATCGGGTCAGGTCGGGAACGAAGCAGCCCCAACGAGATTCCGGATCGGGTCACGCTAAGCCAGTCTTCCACCTTTGCGCCGCCGTCGCGGCGCTCGGATTCTTTATGCCGGGGCCTATTCACCGGAACACAGCCGAGCTGGTTCCGGCGGCACCGGTTTGGGTGCCCAGCACTTCCGGCGGTTGTGATTGGGGTGAACCTTGTGAGCGAGAGCGATAGCGAATACCGCGTTCTGGCCCGCAAATACCGGCCCGCCAATTTTGATGATCTCATCGGGCAAGAACCCATGGTGCGCACGCTCTCCAACGCGTTTGCCACCAACCGTATTCATCAGGCCTATATGCTCACCGGCGTGCGCGGGGTGGGCAAAACCACCACGGCCCGCATTCTGGCACGGGCGCTGAATTACCAATCCGAAACGGTCACCGCCCCCACGCTGGATCTCTCCACCCATGGCATCCACTGCGCCTCCATCATGGAGGGCAACCATGTGGATGTGATTGAGATGGACGCGGCCTCCCACACGGGCATTGATGATATTCGAGACATCATCGCCTCCGTGCGCTATGCGCCCGTGTCGGCGCGCTACAAAGTCTACATCATCGATGAAGTGCACATGCTCTCCAAGGCGGCCTTTAACGGGCTGCTGAAAACGCTGGAAGAGCCGCCCGCCCACGTCAAATTCATCTTCGCCACCACGGAAATTCGCAAAGTTCCCATCACCGTCCTCTCCCGCTGCCAGCGGTTTGATTTGCGCCGCATTGAGGCGGGGGAATTGGCGGACCATTTGCGCAAGATTTGCGGGCTGGAAGGGGTGACGGTGGCAGACGAAGGCCTTGCCATGATCGCCCGCGCGGCGGAAGGCTCCGTGCGCGATGCCCTCTCCCTGCTGGACCAAGCCATTTCTATTGGTGCGGGGGCCATCGAGGCCGGTGTGGACGATGGCGTGGATGTGGCAACCGTCCGCTCCATGATGGGGCTGGCGGACCGGGCGCGGGTTATCGACCTGTTTCACCATGTGATGGCGGGCGATATTCAATCTGCGCTGGGCGAACTGAAAGCCCAGTATGATGTGGGGGCGGACCCGGCCACCGTGCTCACGGACCTGGCCGAATTCACCCATTTCGTCACCAAATTGCGTTATGTGAAATCGGCGCTGGATGATCCGTCCCTGTCAGAAGCGGAAAAGACGCGGGGCGCGGAATTTGCCAAAACCCTCTCCCCCCGCGTGCTGGGCCGGGCGTGGCAAATGTTGCTGAAGGGCATTGGCGAGGTGCAATCTTCCCCCCGTCCGTTGGCGGCAGCAGACATGGTGCTGGTGCGCCTCACCCACGCCGCCGACCTGCCCACGCTGGACGAAGCGCTGAAACAACTCACCGATGGCAAAGCGCAGGACGGGCCTGTTCAGGGCGGCCATCCCGGCTCAAGGGGCAATGGTGGTGTTCGAGCCAGTGGCGACACGCCATCGGCACCCAACCCGACTGCCATGCCCAGCGCTCAAGTGGGTCCGGGGGGCGGTGGAGCCACCATGCAACGGGTCGCTGGCGGTCCCGCGCTGGTGGTGGACAATCCAACGCCGGTAGAACCTGTGCGACAAGAGTCGCCCCCCGCACCCCATCTCGTGGCCGTGCTGGATGTTGAGCCGGAGGCACCGCCGCCCGTCCCAGAGCCTGAGCCGATGCCGGAGCCAGTGCCAGATTCGGTGCCAGAGTCGGTGGGCGAAAAGATCGAAACTTTCGCAGACCTGCTCAAAGTGGCGGAACAAAAGCGCGACATCCGCTTCAAACTCATGCTGCGCAGCCATTTCTCGGAAATCTCCTTCAAACCCGGCCACATCGTGTTTTCGCCTGTAGGCAATGCCCCCGCAGACATGGCCCGCCAGATTGAAGCGCGGCTGCGGGAATGGACGGGGGACAACTGGTCCATCGAAGTGAGCGAAGCCGAGGGCGCGGCCACCATAAAGCAACAGCTGGAAGACGAACGCAGCCAGCATATGGCGGAGGCAGAGGCCGACCCCGTCGTGGCCTCCATCCTTAAAGCCTTCCCCCGCTCCAAAATTCTCGACGTGCGCTTCCCGCAGGATGATGACGAAGAAGGTCTCTCCGAGGCCGACGTTGCCGAAGCCGCGCTTGAAAACCCCGATGACGATGGAACCGACAATCAACCGCCGCGCTTTGATGACAATGATAGGGCCGACAGTCTCGATGACTATTTCTAGGCTCCCACAGACAAAGGAAATAACGCCATGAAAGACCTGATGGGCATGATGGATAAGGTGAAGGAAATGCAGTCCAAGATGGAGGATTTGCAGACCGAACTGGAAACCATGGAAGTGGAAGGCATGGCCGCCGGGGGCATGGTCACCGTCACGCTGACGGGCAAGGGCGCCATGAAGGGTGTGAAAATCGACCCATCGCTGATGAAAGAGGACGAGATCGAAATTCTCGAAGACCTCATTGTCGCCGCCCACGCTACGGCAAAACAACGGGCCGAAACGGCCGCCCAGGAAAAGACGCAGGAACTAACCGCCGGCCTGCCCATCCCCCCCGGTTTCAAGCTGCCTTTTTAGGTTCAGCGTGAATGCGCAGTGCTTAACGGGGCGCTGCTGTCAACGGACCCACAGTTGGAACCGTGGGGCGCGCAGGGTTGGAGCGTTCCATCACGTTAAATTTTTGTAATGGGGCCGATTGCCCCCTTTTTCCTGTCACACTCACGGGCAATGGTGGCCCGGCTGAGGGAGCCTTTTTGAATTAAAAAGGAATCAGCTATGCCTGACGTCATCATCACCCGCCGCCACGCCCTTGCGGGCGCTGCCCTTGGGACTTTGGCCGCCGCAGCCACCGGTGGCATCACCCCGGCTCTGGCCAAAGCGGAAATGAAGGGCGTTTCCATCGCCCCCTCCGCCCGGTTCAAACTGGGTGAGTTTGAAGTCACCACCCTGCTGGCTGGCACCGTTGCCCGCCCCGGCGATCCCCAGGGCACATTTGGTATGAATGTGGATAAGGAGACCTTTGAAAAAGTCTCCAGGGAAAATTTCCTGCCCACCGACAATGCCCGTTTCTATTTCACGCCCACTGTGGTGAACACGGGTAATGAATTGGTGCTGTTCGATGCGGGTTTAGGCGGCGAGACCCCCGGCATCGTATCGGCTCTGGAAGATGCAGGCTATAGCGCTGACCAGGTGGACGTGGTGGTCATCACCCACATGCATCCGGACCACATTGGCGGCCTGCAGGCGGGCGGCAACCCCACCTTCCCCAATGCCCGCTATGTGACGGGTTCCAAAGAATATGATTTCTGGTCCCCCATGGGCGAGGATAACCGCATCGGCAAATTGATGATCTCCAACGTCAAACCGCTGGCGGAGAAAATGACCTTTGTGAAGGGGGGCGACAGCGTGGTCTCCGGCATCACCGCTGTGGAAGCCCATGGCCATACGCCCGGTCACATGGTGTACCGGCTGGAATCCGGCGGCCAGCAAATCATGCTGATGGCCGATTTGGCCAACCATTATGTCTGGTCGCTGGCCTATCCCGACTGGGAAGTGCGCTTTGATATGGACAAGGCCGCCGCCGCCGCTGCCCGCCGCAACATCCTATCCATGGCCGCCGCCGACCGCATCCCCGTCATCGGCTACCACCTGCCCTTCCCTGCCCTGGGTTTCGTAGAAACCCGAGGCGAAGGCTTCCACTACGTCCCCGCCAGCTATCAGTTCCAGCTGTAGAAGGTGGTAGATGGCCCGCTCCTCACTTGGGGCGGGCATCTTCAGGGCAGGTTCATCCCACAGCCCAACCTCCCCCGCGAGGGGAGGTCGGAGAAGCGGTGTCGCTGACACGGCTGAACCGGGTGGGGGGATGGATCGCTAACTTGGTTTTTAAATTCAAACTTGAGCACCGCGCCCCCCACCCCAATTAGCCCTGTCTTCGACACGGCTTCTTGGGCCTCCCCTCGAGGAGGAGGCGGGGAGTAAGTTGTAGCCTCACAGTTTCAAACGCAGTTTTTGGCCAGTTTGTTATCCCCGTGGCACTCCAATTGAACACACTACGTGCGTGGCCCTTGTGGGGACGGCTGGTCGGATCAACCAACCTTCGCGGCATGGGGTTACCGGTTTTCGGTTTGCGGGTCTGGTTGGGCCCGCCCGGAGCGCCGCTCCCCGTCGTATCGCCCCAGGTGGAAATCCGGGGCCAAGAGCGAAGGCTTGGGAGGAAACGTCGCGCGCATGTCAAAATGTTGCGCGAAGGTTTTTCCAAGAAGCGGGCAGGCGCAGGCACCGCGATGGGGCAATGGTCTCGTCTTTTTTGTTTTTGAAATTTCATCTGCCGGCCTTTTGGCGCAGGCCGTTGCCCCATCGGTCCCCGTCTCACCCGCGCAAACGTGCGGGCGCATTTGTTGCCCAACAATAGCCCACCGCCATAGGGGTCGGCGCGAAGGTGCTTGCTCCGGGTTTAGGCCTTGCCCTTGCCAAACACTTCATAAGCCAGCCGGAAGCGGGCGACGGTGGTCACCACGGTGATGGCAGCAAAAATCCAGGCAATAGCGGCGAACCAGTGCGGGAAGAGGCACATGAGAACGAAGGCCAAAATAGTCTCCGTGGCTTCGGCCAAGCCGGTTGTATAGAGAAGGCTCTTCGAGCCGCGGGCGCTTTCATCCGTGCCGCGCTTTTCCACCATAAGCGCAAAGGTGAGGAAGCTCGCACCGTTCACGTAAAATGCCAGCAGCAGCACACTGCCCGCCAGCGCATTGCTTGCCGGGTCCAGCCAGATAAAGGCCAGCGGGATGGCCCCGTAGAAAGCAAAATCGAGCACAATATCGAGGAAACCGCCCAAATCGGTCTTGCCGGTGATGCGCGCCACAGCCCCGTCCAAACCATCGGCCAAGCGCGACAAAAGAAGAAGCGCCAGACCCCAAATCAGATACCCGCTGGCGATGGCCACAGCCGCCACCATGCCCACAGCAAAGCCCGCCCAAGTGACCCCGTTCGCCCCCATGCCGAGGGCGGCCAGGCGCTTTGCGATGGCATTGAGGAGCGGGTCCAAATGGGGTCGGATGGTGTTGTCGAGCATGGCCACTGTTCCAAAAGGTGGAGTGACATTTGTTCCTGTCTCTCCCCACAACGCAAGTGCCACAACGTGGCCCTCTCGCACCCGTGATGATCCGTGCTACAACGCGGCAGACGCAAAAGGAGCAGTGCTATGCCCTCCAACACTTCCACCACAGAACTGGCTTATGAAGCGGTGACCGAAGGCATTCGCGTGCGGGTGGTGCCACGCTATCTGGCGGACCAGTCTGACCCGGCGCAAAATCGCTGGGTGTGGGCCTATAGCGTGGAAATTCATAATGACAGCGACAAGGCTGTGCAATTGCGTGACCGGCATTGGGAAATCACCGATGCCACGGGCGCTGTGCAGGTGGTGGATGGGGCCGGTGTGGTGGGCAAGCAGCCCCTGCTCAAGCCGGGGGAAAAGTTTGAGTACACATCCGGCTGCCCCCTGCCCACCCCGTCTGGTTTCATGGTGGGCCATTATTCCATGGTCCATGTGGCAGTCACAGAAGAGATAACGCGCACCGCCAAGGTGCAGGTGGCCCGCCACATGGCCCCGTTTGAAGTGGCCATTCCCGCCTTTGCGTTGGATCTCCCCACGGCGGGCCGCAAGCAGCTTCATTAGGGCAATTTTGGTGCCCCCTTCGGTTAAGGCATCTGACAATGCCGTTTGAAAACGGCGCGCGACCGGTTCAACGTGATATAGTCTCAGCGCCATGCCTCTTGCCTCCATCCCCGCCAAGCCCCTAAAGCGCAGCGCTCTGTTTGACATTCGCCCCATCGCGCTGGTGGTGGGGGCGCTGCTCATCATGCTGGGCGCGGCCATGCTGATCCCACTGCTGGTGGATTTGGCGGCGGGAGAGGAAAACTGGTCGGTTTTCCTGGTGAGCGCCCTCACCACGGCCTGCACGGGCGGGTTCCTGTTTCTGGCCACGCGGGGGAGCGGTGGCAAACTCAATACGCGCCAGGCCTTCACCATGACGGTGATCGTTTGGATTGTGCTGTCCTCCTTCGGCGCGTTGCCCTTCTACTGGTCGGGGGCTGTGCCCACGTTTACGGATGCATTCTTTGAATCCATCTCGGGCCTCACCACCACTGGTGCCACGGTCATGACAGGCCTTGCGGAAAAGCCGCCGGGCATTTTGTTGTGGCGGGGCATCCTGCAATGGCTGGGGGGCCTGGGCATCATCGTGATGGCCGTGTCCGTGCTGCCCATGTTGCAAATCGGCGGCATGCAGCTGTTCAAGGTGGAAGCCTTTGAGACGCCCGAGAAAATTCTGCCCCGGGCGACGCAGATTTCCGGCTTCATGACGCTGATTTTCCTCAATCTCACGGGGCTTTGCTTTCTGGCCTATCTGTTTGCCGGCATGGATGTGCTGGATGCTGTGGTCCATGCCATGACCACGGTGGCAACGGGTGGGTTCTCCAACCATGATGCGTCGCTGGGCCATTTCGACAGCGCCTCCATCGATATCATCGCCACCACTTTCATGATTATCGGTTCCCTGCCGTTCCTGCTTTACGTGCAGGCGGTGCGGGGCAAGGCCATGCCGCTCTTGACGGACAGCCAGGTGCGCACGTTTTTTGTGGTGCTGGGGGGGGCGGTGTTTACCGCGTGGATGATCGAGCAGGCCTACGGTGTGCGCAGCGGCTTGGAGGCGTTGCGGTTTGCGGCGGTGAACGTCACATCAATCCTCACGGGCACGGGTTATGCGACAACAGCCTATGACGGCTGGGGGCCTGCGGCGGTGGCCTTTTTCTTCTTCCTTATGTTCATCGGCGGCTGCGCCGGGTCCACCTCCTGCGGCATCAAAATTTTCCGCTTTCAGGTGCTGTTTGAGAATGTGCGCCAGCATGTGAACCGGGTGCTCTATCCCCACGGCATTTTCACGCCCCGCTTCAACGGTCGCCCCATCAGTGATGATGTGACATCGGCTGTCCTGAGCTTCTTCTTCCTGTATATTTTCACCTTCGCCCTCTCCGCCTGCGCCTTGGCGCTCACGGGGCTGGACACGCTGACGGCCCTTTCCGGGGCTGGTTCCGCCATTTCCAATGTGGGGCCGGGGCTTGGGGCGCTGATCGGACCGGCGGGGAATTACGAACCGCTCAACGATGCGGCCAAGTGGATTTTGGCGCTGACCATGCTCATCGGGCGGCTGGAACTGTTCACGGTGCTGGTGCTGCTCAGCCCGCGCTTCTGGCGGATTTGAGCGCAATTTATCCACGCTTACTCTAACTGTTTTAGAATGCCCCTTGTGGTCGTCATAGGCCGAGTTAATCAGCCTATCTTGCCACACTCTTTAAGACCCACCGATCTCGTCGGTGGGTGACGAGAAAGGGGCTTTTACTCCGCCGCTTGAAGACCGCTTGGTTTTATCCGGCTGGAGCCGAAGAGGGTTTTGAGGGTGCGGCCAATATCATCGCCAATGCCCACAAAGGCGGGGACGAGGAAGAGGACAAGCACTGTGGCGGAGGCGAGGCCAAAGACCATGGTGGTGGCCATGGGAAGGAGGAATTGGGCCTGAAGGCTTTTTTCAAACATGAGGGGGATCAGCCCACCAATGGTGGTGAGCGACGTGAGCAACACGGCGCGCAGACGGTCACGGCTGGCGCCAATGGCGGCTTCTTTGAGGGAATTGCCCTGCTGCAATCGCTCATCCAAGCGGCTCACCAAAATGATGGAATCATTCACAAGAATGCCTGCTAGGCCCAGCAGACCCACCACCGAAAGAATGGTCAATTTCATATCCAGCAGATAATGCCCGTAGACGGCCCCCACTACACCAAAGGGGATTATGAGCATAACCGCAAAGGGCCGCCAGTAGGACGCGAACACCCAGGCCAGAATGATGTAAATGATGGCCAGCGCCACCAGCGCGCCCAGTTGCAAATCGGCAAAGGCATCCCGGCGTTCTTCATCGCGCCCCGAATAGCGATAGGTGATGCCAAAGCGCTCCACCAATTGGGGCAGGCCGGAGGCTTCCAGATTAGCAAGCGCCTCCTCGGTGGTGGAAATCTTGCTGTTCAGATCGGCGGTGACGGAGACAGTGGCCCGCCCATCTATGCGCTCGATGGCGGCAAAGCCCTGGGTCTCGTTGACGGACACCACCTCGGCGAGCGGCACAAACTCGCCGGACGGGCTTTTCAATTGGAAATTGCGCAAGGCCGCCGTGCCGGAGGTTCGCATGACCTTGGAAACCCGAACGGTGATTTCATCATCCCCCTGCGCAAAGCGGCGGGGGATTGCCCCTTCAAAACTGTCGCGCAATTGGCGACCCACGGCTTCGATGGAAAAGCCCAGCGCCGCACCGCGCGGCTTCAGTTTCATGGTGAGTTCCGGCTTGCCATAGGGCAGGTCGTCGGCCACGCCGGAGACGCCTTCAATGGTCTGCACCAGCGGCACGATGGCGGTGGCGGCTTCCTTGAGCACCTGAATATCCGTGCCTTGCAGTTGGATGTCGATGTCCCGTCCGGGCGGTCCGCCCCGGCTTTCAAACAGGGCCACGCGGCGCACCCCGGCAATCTTGGGCACGGCCTTGCGCCATGCGCGCACGATGGCAGGGGTGCGCACGGTGCGCACTTCAGAAGTGGTGAGCTGCACCCGCATGGAGGCCACATTATCGCCCGTGGAGCGGCCCGCCTTCCCCAGCGTGGCAAAGGAGGCGACGATCAGGTCTTCCTTGCCATCGGTCAATTCCTGCTCAGCCTTCAACAAAGCGGCCTGAATACGATTGAGGGCATCGATGGCTTTGTCTTCCCGCACACCGGCATTGAAGACGATGCGGGCATTGATGTTCTCCGCCTCAGCGGAGGGGAAGAAGACGAACCCCACCTTGCCGCCGCCAATCAAGCCCACCACGCCCATGGCGAAAATGCCCGCGGCGGCGGCGATGGTGAGATAGCGGAAATTGTAAGAGACGCGCACCAGCGCGGCAAAGGGCTTGTCCCGCACCCAGTTGAAACCCCGGTCAAAGGTGCGGCGGAAGGCACCATCTTCCATCACGGCATCAGGGTCCGCTCTGCGCAAACGCCATGTGGCCAGCAGCGCGGGAATCACTTCCACAAGGACGGAGGCCACATAGGCGATGACGGCCAGCGCCAGCACAAAACGCGGGAAGGAGGTGGCGGCCCGCTGCTCTTGGATAAACGCCACGAGTGCCGCCGGATCACCAGGCAGGGCGGGAATGGGCAGATAACCCCGCAGCCACGCCATGATGCCGTTTGTCAGTTCCACAAACCAGCCGCCGGAACCGGGTTCGGAAACCGAGACAGCAAACACGCCGATGAGCAGCGCCACCGTAAACTGGCGCCAATAGGACCAGCGGCGTGCCCGGCGGGGTTTGAGAGTGTGGGCCAGATGACCGGGCAGAATGAGAAAACACTCGATGAGGGACGCAATCACCACCGCCAGGACCACGATGGGCAAGGCGGACATGATTTGCCCCAAACCACCCTGAATGAGCAGGATAGGGCCAAAGGCGGCCATGGTGGTAATCATGGCCGCAGAAACGGGCATGAGCATGCGCCCCGCCCCGTTCTCCGCCGCTTCAAAGGGTGCGTCCCCCGCAGTAAAGCGCGTGGCCGTGTGCTCTCCCACCACAATGGCATCATCCACAATAATGCCCAGCATCATGATGAGGCCGAACAGGGAGATCATGTTGATGGACTGGCCCAGCAAATACATGATGCCAATGGTGGCCAGCATGGCCACGGGAATGCCCGCCGCCACCCAAAAGGCGATGCGGGCGTTGAGGAAAATGAACAAAATGCCCACCACCAACAGCAGACCCCCAAGCCCGTTGGTAACCAGCAGCATAATGCGTTCCGTGAGCGCGTCGGCGCGCACGTCGTAGACTTTCACCTCCAGCCCGGCAGGCAATGTGCCTTCAATTTCGGCCAGATATTGGGTGAGAATGGCGTTGGTCTTCAGCGTATCGGCACTGTCCGCCCGCTGAATTTCAATCTGGATGGCCCGGTTCTCGCCCACAAAACCGCGGGGCTGGCCGTCCTGATAACCGTCTTCGATGCTGGCAATATCGCGCAGCAGCACCTTCTCGCCGGAGGCCCAGCTGCGCACTTCTAAGGCGCTCAAATCACGGGGCGTATCCGCATCGGACAGGGTGCGCAATTGCTTCTCCACCGCCCCTTCCATATTGCCCGAGGGCAGGTCGCGGGAATTGGCGGCCACCAATTGGGACACCTCACCCACGGTGAGGTTCAGCCGCCGCAATTCCCGCTCCGGAATGTTAATTTGCAATTCCCGCGAGCGCAGGCCCGTGAAAATGGTCTTGTCGATGCCCCGCTCGATCAGATCATCGCGGATCTTCTTGGCGTAAAACCGAAGCGCCTTCTCAGACACCGGGCCGGTAACGGCAATGCGCGCCACGCGATCAAACCCCCGCACGCCCTGGCGCACGGTGGGGGCGTCAGAATCTTCCGGTAGCGTGGTGATGGCTTTGACGGCATTTTCCGTATCCCGCAGGGCCTTGTTCATGTCCGCCCCGGGTTCAAACTCCAGCCCGATGGAGGCAATGCCCTCCCGGGCGCGCGACGTGAGGCGTTTCACCCCGTCCAGAAACCGAATTTCCGGTTCGATGACTTCCAGAATATTGGCTTCCACATCCTCCGCGCTGGCACCGGGCCAATTGGCAGCTACAACAATGACGGGCACCTCAATCTTGGGAAAGAACTGGGTGTTGATGCGGGTGATCGAGAGCGCCCCGAAAATAATCATCAGCACCATGACCAGATTGGCCGCGTTGCGGTGGCGCACAAATAGGCTGATGAGTTTGGACGGGGCTTCCTTGGAGATGGGCAAAGCCATCAGCCCGTTGGACGAGTCCTTTCCTGCGCTCCCACGATCAGTCATGGCTATGCCCCAGTCTGGGTGCGGTGCTTGGAGATGAGGTCACGGCGGGCAGACCGATCCAGAGCGCGCCACTGTTCCATGGTGAGGCCATTGGCCTTGACAATGGCTTGCACTTCCTCCTGGCTCGGGCGGCTGGCCATGGGTTGCCCAGCGCCGCCACCGGTCTCGCGGGCGGGCTCAGCCTCGCCCTCACGGCGCACCAAAAGGCCCTCGCTCACTTCTGTGATCCGCGTGGTGAGCACTTCGTCGCCCGCTTGAAGGCCCTCTGCCACCAGCGCCTGTTCGCCCTCAAAGCCCACCACCGTCACCTTGCGTTCCTGCAAGCGCCCGTCCACGGCCACATAGGCAGTATCGGTGCCGTAAATGGCGGTGTCCGGCACCAATACGGTATTTCGGTACAGGCGGTCCGGCACGTTGATTTCCACAAAGGCGCCGGGGCGAATGGTGATGGCATTATCGGTGGCTGGTCGGGTGATGCGGGCAAACAGCTCCACGCCCCCCCGGCTGGAAGTGATCTCCGCCCCCAAGCGGTCGATCACAGCTTCATAGGCGGATTGTTGCCCCCCCACGGTCCATACCACTTCCAGCGAACGGCCGATCAATTCTTCACCGCTGCGTTGCAGGCGGCCATATTGGGCATCGGTGAGGGTGAAACGCACTTCCAGCGTATCGGCTTGATCCAGCGAAACCACCACATCATTGGCGGTGATGTTGCGGCCCACTTCCGCCGTGGTAGCCCGCACAATGCCATCAAAGGGTGCGGTGAGGGTGGTGGAATTCAAGTTCCGCTTGGCCTGCTCCACCCGCCATTCCAGCCGTTGGATGGAAGCGGCGATCTGTTGGCGACGGGATTGTTGAACCTTGATGGTATCTTGCGCCAACGAAATAGCCTGTTCCCGCTGGGAAACGATCAAACGGCGGTCATCCACCGCCTTCTGCGTGCCCGTGCCGCGGGTGCGCAATTGCTGGGCACGGTCAAAATCCGCACTGGCCAGCGCCAATTGTTCGCGGGCGGCGGCCAGACGGCTCTCCTCCAACGCCACTTGGGCATCATTTTCCACGATGCGGGCGCGGGCCTCGGCCAAATTGGCCTCCGCTTCCTGCAAGGCCCCGCGATAATCAAAGGCATCGATTTCAACCAGTGCGGCCCCGGTTTCCACCCGTCCACCCACGCGAAGGGCCGGGTTCACCCGGATAATTTCCCCCGGAACAAGGGCGCGCAGGTCCACCGACCGGGCTGCAATGGTTTGGCCATAAGCGAGAATGGTGGGCTGGCGGTCCTTGGCCTCTGCGGTGACGGTTTCCACGGTATAGACGGTCTTGAACGCCGGGCGTTTGCGCGGCTCAGGCTTCTGCGCCAGCATCCTGTCGGTCACAAAATAGGACCCGGCCAACACGGCCACC
Organism: Pseudomonadota bacterium; assembly: GCA_039198355.1. Taxonomy (GTDB): domain Bacteria; phylum Pseudomonadota; class Alphaproteobacteria; order Rhizobiales; family Rhizobiaceae; genus Pseudahrensia. The sequence continues at coordinate 23,290 of JBCCTO010000022.1, read as the reverse complement.
ATCAAAATGGCTTGGACGAGAATGAGCCCGAACCGGGAAACATATTGCCAAAGGGCGCGCGACTGTTCCGAACCTTCGGGCTCGCGCACGGTCTGCGCACCATATTCGGTAACCACAGCGTTCTCATGTACCAGCGCAGGTGCACTGCTTGTTTGGGCCTTATTGTGGTGTTGGGGCAAAGACACGATTTCCGGCCGGTCCGTCTCCGGTTGGCCGTCCCCATCGGGGCGTAAGTCTTTCACCTTATCCAGCATGGCAAGCCACTCCATCGGGCGGTGCAAAGCATGGCTTTCGCCCCACCATAGCCGGCAAAATGCACACGCTTAAGCCAGCTCTCAAGTTAAATGCCCGTAATGTTGCTCCCGTTCCAAAAACAACACCGGCTCCCAAGGCTCTAGCAGCGTAGCACAGGCGGCCTCCCCGCGCACCGGCAGCATGGCCGCATGGTTCACAACGGTTCAATTTGAGCGCGCAGCGCTCTGGTGGCGAAGAGCCACCCGGCAATCGTTTGCCGCGCTCCACTGCCCGACAGGGGTGCAGCGAAGGCCGCCCAACCTGTTGGGAGACCGACAGCGTGAGGGCAAAGAAACACGAGTGTGTTCCCATCGTAGATGGAAAAGCACTAGTGAACGGTGTCGAATTCGGCAGGATCGAAATTGTATTCCGTGCTGCAAAACTCGCACTTCACCTGAATGCGCGGCTTGCCATCGGGGGCCAGTTCCACACTCTCCGCCCGTTCCTCGGGGGAGAGGCCGTTTAAGACGTTCTCCACCTTCTCGCGGGAACAGCCGCATTCATCGCGCACCTGTGTTGCGTCAAACACCCGCACGCCATGCTCGTGAAAAAGGCGAAAGAGCAGCCGCTCCACTTCTACCGTCTCATCGGTGAGTTCCACGTCTGACACGGTACCGATAAGCGCAGAAGCCTCAGCCCAGGCATCATCACTGTTAGCGGCTTCCCCTTCCGTGGAACCATCGCCGCCATCCAGATCCCGCTGGCGCATGCGCTCCTCGTTCTCGGGCAAAAATTGGAGCAACACGCCCCCCGCGCTCCAAGAGCGTTTGGGGGCCTCGCCTTCCTGCCGGGTGAAGACTTCACCCACAGCCAGACGAATTTCCGTGGGGATCTGTTCGGACTGGCGGAAATAGCGGCGCGCCACTTCCTCCAAAGAAATGCCGTCCAGCTGCACAATGCCCTGATAGCGCTGCATGTGAGCGCCTTGATCGATGGTCATGGCCAGAATGCCCTTGCCCAAAAGCGTCGGCGCATCCGCCTCACCGTCCTTCAGCACCGCTGATAATTTGTCCTCATCAAATCGCGCATAGGCGCGCACGCCATGGGGTGTGGTGAAATCGGTGACGATCATGGAGACGGGGCCATCCGTCTGGGTCTGAAGGATAAACTTGCCGTCGAACTTCAGTGTGGTGCCCAAAAGCACGGTGAGCGTAACCGCCTCCGCCAGAAGTTTGGAAACGGCCACGGGATAATCATGGCGCGCCAGCATCGTGTCCAGCATGGGGCCCACTTGCACAGCACGGCCGCGCACATCCAGCGGGGCAACCGCAAAGGGCACCACCGCATCGCGGCCAGCCATCGCAATATCTGCAAAAGGAGAAAAGTTCTCAGCCATGGTGCTGCTTTCATCAGGCACCGGGCCCACGCCCGGCGTTCAAAGCCGCTATGTAGGGCAAAGCCGGGCCATGCCAACCCCCTGGGCGTCTACCCGGTTAAGGGGACAGAAAGACAAGAGCCCTATGGTCACGGCGGGAAATTACAGGGCGGCGACGGGCACAATGGAAAGTTTGAAGCGCATACGGGGGCAGTTCACCCGCATTGCACTGGTGCTGGGCGCATTTTCGCTGGTGGTGAACGTGCTCATGCTCACCCTGCCCCTCTACATGCTGCAAATCTATGACCGGGTGCTGCCCGCCCGCAGTGGGGAGACGCTGTTCTTCCTCACGCTTATGGCTCTGTCGGCACTGGCCGTCATGGGCCTGATTGAAGCGGTGCGGGCCATTCTCGCCAGCCGTGTGGCTGCGCGTCTGGAAACAAATCTTGGCGGCAGCGCCCTGCGCTTGTGTCTCGACCACCGCCAACCCACGCGGGCCAATAACAGCGATGTGCAGCCCCTGCGCGACTTGGCCTCCCTGCGCGCCTTCATCGGCTCGCGCATGGTGTTTGCGGTCATGGACCTGCCCTTCACGCCGCTCTTCATGGGCTTGCTGTTCATCCTCCACCCGCTTCTGTTTGCCATCACCGCCGTGGGCGCTGTCGGGTTGATCGTGCTGGCCTGGTTCAGCCAGAAAATCACGGCAGAGGCTAATGCCACAGCCCAAGCTGCGCAAAATGATGCCCTGGCCAGTGCGGAGACGCTGGCCCGCAATGCACACACGGTGCGGGCCATGGGTATGCAAGACAATGCGGTGGCCCTGTGGGGAGCACACACGGCCACTTCCCTCAATGCCCAAGGGGAGATGGAGCGGCGCGCCGCGTGGCTCTCCGGTCTTTCCCGCGCCATCCGCATGGGCCTGCAAGTGGCCATTCTGGGCGTGGGCGCTGGCCTCGTTCTGGGCGGTTCCATGACACCGGGGGCCATTTTCGCCGCCTCCATCATTTCCGCCCGGGGTCTGCAACCGCTGGATCAGGTGATCGGCAATTGGAAACAGACGGTGCAGGCCAAGGCCGCGTGGGACAATCTTCAATTAGCCTTGATGAGCGCGCCTGAACAAATCCAACGCACCGCCATGGACACACCCAAGGGCGATATTGCCGTGGAAGGTGCTGCCGTTCTGGGCGCGCGGGGGGCTGCTGCCGCCGCTGACCCCATTTTGAACCGAATCATCTTTCGCCTCAAACCAGGGGAAGTGCTGGGTGTGGTGGGGCCGTCCGGTTCCGGCAAATCCACACTGGCGCGTCTCCTCGTGGGGGCGCAAAAACCCGATGCGGGCACCATACGCATTGACGGCACCGAAATTGCCCATTGGAACCCTGCTCAGCTGGGCGCATCGCTGGGCTATCTGGGCCAAGAGGTGGAATTGCTCCCCGGCACGGTGGCTCAAAACATCGCCCGTCTTGCCCCAAACCCCAACGCCGCCATGGTGCTGGATGCCGCCCGCCGCGCGCAGGTCCACCAACTGATCCAGAACCTGCCCAATGGCTATGACACGGTCATCGGCCCGGGCGGCCACGGCCTGTCCGGCGGCCAGCGCCAACGTGTGGCTTTGGCCCGCGCCTTCTACGGCAATCCGCCCATCATGGTGCTGGATGAACCCAATGCCAACTTGGATGATGACGGCGAAATTGCCCTGCAAAAGGCCATCACCGAGGCCCGGCAGGCGGGCGTGACCATGGTCATTATCACCCAGCGCAAACAGGTGCTGAACGTGGTGGACCGGATTCTTCGCCTCCACAGGGGCAATGTGGATTTCTTCGGCACCCGCCAGGCCTTCGTGGACGCTCTGCAATCCCGCCGCGCTGGCCAGAGCAAGTCGGTGGCGGCCAATGTGAACCCGCCGGCCCGCCGCGCCGGGGATGCAAAAAGAGGCCCGCGCATCCGCATTGGACGGCCCACAGAAGAATTACCAGTCCGTCAAAGCGATCTCACCGGCGATGCCCCCACGCCCGAGCCCGCCGATATTGACCAAAAGCCGCCCGCCCGGCAGGTGGTTTCCGTCACGCCCGGCATCGCCACGCCAGACAAGCCCAAGGCCGACAATGCCCAACTTCAAACCGAAAAGCCGGTGACATCATGACCACGCCAGAAGACGACAAGACCGAACTGGCCCGCATCAAGCCGCGCAAAATTCCGGCATCCCAGGCGATCCCCGGTAACCCGGAACACGCCAAGCTCATGGCAAAGCACAAAGCAGGCAAGGCTGACGAGTGGACCAAAAAGGTGGACACCGGCTTGCGTAAGCCCGCTCTGCTGGGGGCTGCCATTCTGGCAGGCTTCATTATTCTCTTCAGTCTGTGGGCGGCAGCCGCCCCCATTGCAGGCGCGTCGCTGGCCCCCGGCATCATTACAGCCAGCGGGCAAAACCTGCGGGTGCAGCATTTCGAAGGGGGCATAATCGAGGAAATTCTCGTGCAAGAGGGCGAAACGGTTGCCAAAGACCAGCCCCTCATGCGTCTGGACGCCACCGCCGCCCGCGCCAATCGCGCTCGCTTTGCCAAAGCCATGGTGGGGCTGAAAGCCCGCGCCGAACGCTTGCAGGCGGAACGGGACGGCACGGAAGTCAAATTCTCCCCTGCGCTTGAGGAAGAAGCCCGCATGGCCGGCGTCACCGAACACTTGGCCGAACAGGAGCGGGAGTTCGCCAAACGGCTGGAGCGTCACAAGAGCGATGAGCGCATCATAGACAAGCAGATCGCGGCGCTGGAGGAACAGGTGGCGGGACTACAGGCCCAGTCGAAAGCCGCCCGCGAACAGGCCGCTGTACTGGACGATGAATTGCGCGCCAAACGCCGCCTCGTGAAACGCCAACTCACCCCCAAATCTCAATATCTGGCCCTGAAGCGGCAGCGGGCGGAATTGGAAGGGCGCATGGGCGGCGCGCTGGCTTCGCTGGGGGAAGCGGCCTCTTCCATTGCCCGTTTGGAAGAGCAAAAACTGCGTCTGTCCGCCCAGCGGTCGGAAACCGCTGTCTCGCAACTTAACGACGTGCGCACCCGCATGGGCGAAACGGAAGAGGTGCTGCGCAATGCTCAACACGTGCTGGACCGTGTGATCGTGCGCGCCCCTGCCGATGGGGTCGTGGTTCAATTGAACAAAAACACGCCGGGCAGTGTTGTTGGCCGGGGCGAGGATCTGGCCATCATCCTGCCCAAGGGCGGGGAGTTGATCGTGGAAGCCCGCCTGTCACCGCAAGATGTGGACGGGGTACGCATTGGCCAACAGGCCCAATTACGCTTCTCCTCCCTCAACACCCGCACCACGCCGGAAGTGCCGGGCACGGTGCGCTATATTTCAGCTGACCGACAGATTGACCCCGTCACGCGGGAGCCCTTCTATGCCACGCGCCTGGCCATTGCCGAAGTGCTGCCAGATGGCCTGCGCCGGGAGCAGATTTTCCCCGGCATGCCGGTGGAGACGTATTTTGAGACCGGGCGACGCACGATGCTGCAATATCTGCTCAAACCGCTCAGCGATGCCTTAAGCCGGTCGTTCCGGGAGGAGTGAGAGGCCGCTTTCAGTCGGCCCCGGGCGGCCCCGGGCGGCCCCTATCGGCAGTGCTGGCAGTGCCGCCTCACTCTGCGTCCGAGCAGGGCCAAGTGGCCGGGCGGTTCAGGCCCTTGGGCAGCACGGTTTCGGCGTCGCCGCAGGATTGGTCCAATTGCATTTGCGTCATGTTGAGGGTGCCGGAAAGATCTGCCCCTTCAAAACGGGCCATATAGGTCCAGCTGTTTTCAACGTTCAGCCCCGTTAAATCCGCCCCGGCGAAGACGGCGCGGGAGAGATTGGCGTAGCTCATATTCACCCCCGCGAGATTGGCACCCGTGAAATTGCTGCGGCTAAACTCAGCCTTCTGGAAAGAGGTGCCTGACAAGTTTGCGCCCTTGAAGTTGGCCCGGGAGAGTTCCGCCTTCACAAAGCGTGCGCCCTCCAGATTGGCATTGGTGAAGACCACCCGGTTGCCCTCCGCTTTGGAAAGGTCCGCATTCTTCAAATTGGCATTGGCGGCGTTGGCCCGGTTCAGGATGGCTTTAATCATCACCGAACCGGCCAGATTGGTGTTGCGCAGATCGGTGCCGGCAAAGTCTGTCTTTTCCAGCAGCGAGCCGGACATATCATTGCCGGACAGGATGAGATTGCGTTTGCGGCAATCCTGCCAGTTCACCTGGGGCGCAGGGTCGGCATCACAGTCCCCTTTGGCGTGAACAGGGGTTGTGGCAGAATAGGTCAAAGCGGCACCTGCCAGAAAGGCCATGCCCAAAAGAGCTTTAGGGGTGGGGATCATGATCTTACCTCCTTTTGGCGCGCACCCTTCAACCCATCCGCGGCGAAAGAGTGGCGGAAGTCTTAACGAGTGTTGCGGGCCATCCAGGTGTTCCATTGGCGCCGATTGCCGTAAAAGGCATTGATGTCCACCTTGCCTTCAATGCCCGGCACTTTGCCCGTGCCAGTATATTGCCAAAATTTCCACGGGCGGTTGCCGTAGACAAATTTGGGCTCCGCCTTCACGGACCGCAGCCAATATTGATAACCGGGCAGCGATCCGTCTGATAAATTATCCGCGTGAAAATCCACCGTGGTATATATGATGGGCTTTTGCCCGTAATGGCGTTCGATGACATCCAGCCAGCGTTTGAGCAGTTTGACCGTTTCGGCCGGTTTGGGGCGCTTGCGGCAGGTGGGGGATTTAGGGTTCCACTCCACATCCAGCACCGGTGGCAGGGCGCGGTCGCGCTTGGGGACGGTGCGGATGTAATTTCTTGCCTGCGCCTCCGGCGTGGCGCAGAAATAGTAGAAGTGATAAGCGCTGCGAGGAATGCCCGCTTTTTCCGTGGCGGCCCAGAATTCCTTGAAGCGGCGGTCTTGGTCGTCCTTGCCTTCGGTGGCTTTTACAAAGGCAAAATCAATGCCCGCACGCTTTACCGTTTTCCAACTGATGCCCAGATTGTGGCGGGAAAGATCAATACCGTGGACATCAAAATCCTTGGGCTGGCGGCCCTGAATTTTCACCGGATCATAGTCCGAATATTTCAGGTGATTGGTATGCTTCACCCGCACGGCTTCGGTGAAACTGGCCCGTTCAAGCGCTTCACCGGGGTTGGTGCAAGCGGTGAAAAAGAGCGCAGGGGTGAGCATCAACAAGCGGCGCAGATGGGGCATGATCGTCTCCAAAATGGACTGCGAAATAGCCATGCCTGTTTGCACCTTTCATCTCATCAGGGGCGTCTCATCAGGGGTGCACGCCATGGCGGGGAGACCGTGCCACCCGGGCAGTTAAGCCCCCGTTAAGCATAAGATTCGCCCGCCATTCTTGTCGCGTGCCACAGATGGGCATTGTCGTGTGTGCAAAAACGCACTTGTTAAACCGCCTGCGCCCTTTAATCTGCGCATCCTGCGGCGAATGGTTACAATTTTAAGGCGGGATAGGCGCAACTTGGCTGACAAAGACCCCTTCCATGACCAGAACAAGCCCTTGGACACGAAGCTTTTGCGCTATGTGTGGCAGCACACGCGGGCGGAACAGATTTGGATCCTGTTCATCATCATCCTGTCCATGCCCACCTATTTTCTGGTGCTGGATCTGCCGGTGCGCATCATCAACCAGCCCATTCAGGGGCGCGGCTTTGAGCAGGTGGGGGACACCCAGCAATTTCTCAACATCACCCTTGGCCTGCCCGATTTTCTGGGCGGCCAGAGTTGGCAAGTCTTTGAAGGCTTCACGCTGGAGCGCTGGCCTTATCTGATAGCCCTGTCCTGCCTGTTCCTCACGCTGGTGTGCATCAACGGTCTCTTCAAATTCTACATCAACACCTACAAAGGCCGGCTGGGGGAGCGCATGTTGCGGCGCATGCGCTATTCACTAGTGGACCGGGTGCTGCGCTTTCCCATCCCCCATTTCAAGCGGGTCAAAGGCTCGGAAGTGGCCTCCATGGTCAAAGATGAGGTGGAGCCCTTTGGGGAATTTATTGGCGATGCTTTCGTACAGCCCGTCTATCTGGGCGGTCAGGCGCTGGTGGCCTTTGTGTTCATCTTAAATCAGAGCTTCTGGCTGGGGATGATTGCGGTGGCCATCATCGCTTTCCAGATGGTGCTCATTCCCTACCTGCGCCGCCGGGTGTTGGAACTGGGGCGCATGCGCCAGCTGACCGCGCGGCTACTCTCGGGCCGGATTGGGGAAATTGTCGACGGTATCACGTCCGTCCATGTGAACGATACCTCCAACTATGAGCGGGCGGAGATTTCCTCCCGCCTCAGCGATATTTTCTTCATCCGCTACGAGCTTTACCAGCGCAAATTCATCATCAAATTTTTGAACAATCTGCTGGCGCAGCTTACGCCCTTCCTGTTCTACGTGGTGGGGGGCTATTTCGCCATACGCGGCACGCTGAATGTGGGTCAGCTCATCGGGGTCATCAACGCCTATAAGGACCTGCCGTCGCCCATCAATGGGCTGATTATGTGGGACCAGAAGCGCACGGACATCAACATCAAATATGCGCAGATTATCGAGCAGTTTAACGTCAAGGGCATGAGCGATGCCCGTCTGCAAGCCCCTTCCTCCGAACCGGTGGCCCCTTTGAAGGGGGAAATTGAAGTTTCCAATCTGGCGGTGACCGATGAGACGGGGACGGTGCTTCTGGAAGACGCGGATTTCGTGTTGCCGCTCAATTCCGTCACCGCCGCCGTTGGCCCGCTGGGGTCCGGGGCGGGGGCGACGGCCAGCGTGTTGGCGGGGCTTATCAACCCCACATCGGGCCGGGTTCGGCTGGGGGGGCAGGCGCTGCAAGACCTGCCCCAGTCCGTCCGGGGACGCCGCTTTGCCTATGCGGGAACAGAAACCTATCTACCCCAGTCCAGCCTCATGGACACGCTGCTCTACGTGAACAAACACGCCCCCCTGCGGGAGCGGGATCTGGCGGCGCTGGGCATTGAGCGCCATGCCCGCCATGAGGCGGAGATTCTTGCCTCCGGCAACACCATGCTGGATTTCCATGCGGACTGGGTGGATTACGATGCCATGGGCATCAAAGACGAGAGCGAATTGCTGCCCAAATTGCAGGACGTTTTGACCGCCGTAGAGTTGAAAGACACGGTTTACGAGCTGGCGTTGCGCCAATCGCTCACCAAGCCCCGCCATGAAAAATTGCGCGAAAAACTGTTGGAAGTGCGCGCCGCCATGCGCGCCCGCATTGAAGGCTCCGACCTGAGCGATCTGGTGGAGGTGTGGGAGCGCAGCGAATACAATGACCACGCCACCATTGCCGAAAACCTGCTCTTTGGTTCAGCAAAAGACGCCAGCAAGGTGAGCGCTGATGCGCTGGTGGCCAATGACTATCTGCGCAAGGTGCTGCGGGAAGAGGGCCTTGAAAAAGACCTCTTCGCCATGGGTGTGGAACTGGCGGAGACCGCCATTGAACTGTTTGCCGATTTGTCCCCCGACAACCCGTTCTTCGAGCAATTGAACTTCATGACGCCGGAGCAGCTGGAGAGCTATCCTCCCATTCTGGTGCGGGCCCGGGAGCAGGGCTTTGACGGTGTCAACGAAGACGACCGGCGCATGATCCTCAAATTGCCGCTCTCCTATGAGGAACAGCGCAACCGCCTCAAATTGCTGGATGAGGGCTTGCAAAACCGCATTCTCAACGCCCGCAAGCGCTTCCACGACAATATGCCCGAGGATATGGCGGAGCAGTTCAGCGCCTATGACGTTTCCGCCTATAATGTGAACAATTCCGTGCAGGACAATATTCTGTTCGGCCGCGTTGCCCATGGCTCCTCCAATGCTGCTGATCGGGTGGGCGAGGCCATTCGAGACCTGCTGGCGGAGTTTGGGTTGGAAGAGGACATTTTCCGCGTGGGACTGGAATTTGACATTGGCACGGGGGGCAAGCGCCTGTCGGAAAATCAGCGCCAACGCATTCTGGTGGCGCGGGCCTTGCTCAAGGGCGCGGATATGGTGTTCCTCAACCGCGCGCTCAACACGCTGGACGCCCGACAGCAGGAGCGCATCATCAAGAATATTCTGGCCCGCGCCCGCGGCGAAGGGGGGCAAAAGCCCTTTGGCCTGTTCATGGTGCTGTCCACGTCACGCTATGCGAAAAACTTCGATCGTGTGATGATGTTCCAGCGCCAGAGGCTGATCGCCCACGACACGCCCGAGCGTTTGCAGGATGATAATGACGCCTATGCCCAGCTGGTGGCCTAAGGCGGATAGGGGAAGGGGTATGATAAGATGAGCAAACTATCCGATGAAGTGGACCTGCTGCGGTCCATCCCCATGCTCGCCAATATGCCCTCCAACAAGCTCAAATTGCTGGCTTTCGCCTCCGATCATGTGACGTACCGGGAAGGCGATATTCTGTTCCACCAGGGGGATGATGCGGACGCTGCTTATATTGTGGTGGAAGGGACGGCGGATGTTCTGGTTGCCAGCCATGATGGGGGTACGCCCTCTAAAGTGGCAGAGCTTGGCCGTAACGCCTTTGTGGGTGATATGGCCATAATCGGAGATATTCCAAGAACAGCCACCGTTCGGGCCAATGGTGACCTGCGCATGTTGCGCATTCGCAAAGAACACATGATGGATATGGTCAAGGACAGCCCCACCCTGGCCATGGCCGTCTTGCAAGAACTGGTGAACCGTCTGGCCAAGACCACACAGGACCTCTCCGAGGCACGCGACGAGGTGGCCCAATTGCGGGCGAGCGGCTGATATGGCGATAAGGTTTGTATTCATGGAGGCCATGGACCAACGAATACTGGGTTTCACACCTGAACGAACGCGCGGGGGCGTATTTATGATAGCGCAGGGAGTAGCGGGGCGTTGACCAAACCAAATTCAGGCACAGACATGAATATTGCGCCTTTGGATCACCAAACGGTGGGGGATAGGCTTGGGGCCAATATGTGCCCCACCCAAAGCCGTGCCACCCGGGCAGAGGTTTCCAAACCACCTGCCAAACGCCGGGTGGCGGGTGCGCGAAAAACGCTTCGCGCCTCCAAACCTTCAGCCGATAAGGAGCGCAGCCAAAAGCAGGATTTCTCCGTTTGCTTCTGGGGGGCGCGGGGGACGCTCGCTTCCAATGCAGAAGACACCGCCCGCTATGGCGGCAATACCGCCTGCGTTGAAGTGCGGTTGGGCAAGCAAAGCCTCATTTTGGATGCGGGTTCAGGCTTGCGGGTCCTGGGGGACAAGATCATGAAACGGGCCGCGAAGGCGCGCAAAAAGGGGAAAGCCGTCCCACCCATCCATCTGTTCTTCAGTCATTGCCACTATGACCACATTTCCGGCCTGCCCTTCTTCGCCCCCTTCTTCGATCCCAAGGCTGAAGTGCATCTCTATTCGGGTCACCTGGAAGGCCCCGATAAGACCAAACGCATGGTTACGGACTATATGGCCGCCCCCTTCTTCCCCGTTGGCCCGGAAGTGTTTTCAGCCAAACTGGCCTATCATGATTTTGAACCCGGCGATGTGCTCACCCCCTTTGAGGGTGTTAAACTGACCACCCTTTCGCTGGACCATCACAATGGGTGCGTGGGATACCGGGTTGATTTTGACGGCCGCTCCATTTGCTACATCACAGATACGACCCATGTGCCCGGCAAGCCCGATCAGGGCATATTGAACCTTATCCACGGCAGTGAGCTGATGATCTATGATGCCACCTACACGGATGAAGAGTTCCCGCAGTTTTGGAATTTTGGCCATTCCACCTGGGAGGAAGGTGTTCGACTGGCGAAGGCGGCGGGGGTGAAACGCTACGCCATTTTCCACCACCGGCCCAGCCGCTGTGATGATGCGCTCGATGATATACAGGCCGCCTGCCGCAAGGTTTTCCCCAAATCATGGGCCGCCCGAGAAGGGCAAAAAATCAAGGTCTAGGGGTTTGCCAAGCCGCATCGCCCGGGGCATCCGTCGCGCCGCCCGCATCGCGTGGCCCCAAAGCGCCACAAAAGCGGTGCCGGAGCGGGTGTCGCGCGCCATTGACCATTACGATCAGGACAGTGAGGTTCTGGTCAAGATCATGCAATTTGGCATTTTTGCCATCTGGGGCGTGGCCTATTGGGCAGCCCCCAAGCCCGACCCGGACACCGTATCTCAGGTGCCGATTGTCATTGGCATCTATCTGGCGTTCACGCTGGTACGTTTTTTCATTGCTCTGGGGCGGCGTTCGCCGGCCTGGTTTATCTTTCCTTCCATCGTCATCGACATGGGTCTGCTCACCTATCTGATCTGGTCGTTTCACCTGCAATATGAACAACCGCCCTCCTTCTCGCTGAAGGCGGTGGAGGTGCTCAATTATTTCGTTTTGATTGCGCTGCGGGCCCTGCGTTTTCAGGCCCGTTACGTGTGGACGGCGGGCCTGTCGGCCATCGCCTTTTGGGCAGCGCTGGTGGTCTATGTGACCCTGGAGGACCCGTGGGACCCCATGGTCACCCGTGATTACGTCACGTACCTCACCTCCAATTCGGTGCTCATTGGCGCGGAAGTCTCCAAAATGATTTCGCTTTTGATGTTCACCCTCATCCTCACCATCGTGGTGCGGCGGGCGCAGCATTTGCTCATTTCATCGGTGACCGAGGAAGAGGCGGCGCAAGACCTTTCGCGCTTTGTGGGCCATGGGGTGGTGGACCGCATTCGCGGCTCTCAAAAGCGTTTGCAGGCGGGCCAGGGTGTGCGCCGCCGGGTGGCTATCTTGAATGTGGATATTCGCGGCTTCACCAGCCGCGTGGCCCCCATGCAGCCCACCGAAGCCATGAAATTGCTGGCGGATTACCAACACCATGTTTTGCCCATCGTTGCCCGCCACCGTGGCACGGTGGACAAATTCATGGGCGATGGAATCATGATTACCTTTGGTGCGTCGGTGGACGACTCCCGTTACTGTGCCAACGCGGTGCGCTGTATGGAAGAACTCATTGAAGCCAGCGCAGGGTGGGAGGGCCGTGCCGGTGGCATGTCCATCAACATGGCGGCCACGGCGGGTGATGTGATTTTTGGTGCTGTGGGCTATGGGGACCGGCTGGAACTCACCGTCATCGGCCCCAGCGTGAACCGCTCTGCGAAACTGGAAAAACACAATAAGGTGCTGGGAACCAAGGCGCTTTGCGGTTCCCATTGCTACGCCATGGCGTTGGAACAGGGGTATGAACCCGCAAGCCCGCACAAAGAGGTGCAGGTTGTGGTGGATGGCAATCAGGAACCGTTTTCGGTGAAGGTGCTGGCATGAGCAATGCAATCGCGCCGGGATTGCCGCCCACAAATGCGCAACCAACGCCCAAGGCGCGGGGCTGGCTTTCCCTCACCCGGTGGCGGCTGGTCTCGGGCCTCATTCTGTTTGTCTATATCGTGTTTCACTTCATCAACCACGCCCTGGGCTTGTGGTCCGTGGAGGCCATGGCCGCCATGGGCAAGGTGATGAAAGTGACATGGCGCACCTGGCCCACCACAATCCTGCTTTATGGGGCGCTGGCCGTGCATGTGGTGGCGAGCCTTTGGCGGGTCTATCAGCGCCGCTCCCTGCGCATGCCCGCCGCCGAGTGGGCGCAACTGGTGCTGGGCCTGGCCATTCCCTTCCTCATGGTCATTCACGTCATGGGCACGCGCTATGCGTCCGCCCGCTACGGGATCAACGATACCTATGCCTATGTGCTCATCTCCACCTTTGTGTTCTCGCCCGTCAGCGGATGGCTAAACGCCGGCGGTCTCGTGGCAGCGTGGGTGCATTCGTGTATCGGCATTTACCAATGGGCACGGCTGAAAGCGTGGTATGGCCGCAAAACCCACGAAATCGGCCTGCTGCTGGCCGTCTTTTTGCCCAGCGCAGCGCTGGCTGGCTATCTCTCCGCCGGACGGGCCATCGCGCCGCTGGCCCGAGATGGCGATTTTATGGGCAGGTATTATGAACGCCTCAACCTGCCAGAGGATGAGGCCTATTGGACATGGATCAGCAATGACATCGAGACCGCCCGGTGGCTCATCATCGCGCTGATTGCAGGCCTTATCATCGCCCGTCTCGGGCGCGGTTATGTGAGCCGCAAACGGCGGGATGTGACGGTGAATTATGTGGACGGTCCGGTCATCAGCTATCCCCATGGGCCAAGCCTTCTGGAGATGAGCCAATTGTCCAATGTGCCCCATGCCAGCGTGTGCGGCGGGCGGGGGCGTTGTTCTACCTGCCGCGTGCGCGTGCTTGAGGCGGATCCCCCCCTGGAGCCCCCCAGCGATGGGGAGCAACAGGTGCTCAACCGGGTGCGCGCCGCCGCCGATGTGCGTCTGGCCTGTCAGATACGGCCGCAGGGCACGGTGCGCGTCATCCGGCTGCTGCCCCCCGATACCACCGTCCGCCGGGCCGATGCGCTCAATCCATTTGCCACCGGCAGAGAGCGGCAAGTGGCCGTGCTGTTTGCGGATCTGCGCGATTTCACGCGCACTGCAGAACAACGCCTGCCCTATGATGTGGTCTATCTCATCAACCAGTTTTCCCGCACCATGGGGCAGGCCGTGGAAGCCCATGGCGGGCGCATTGATAAATTCATGGGCGATGGCTTCATGGCCCTGTTCGGCCTCAATACCACGGCTGAAGAAGCATCCCTCCAGGCGCTACAAACTGCCCAAACCATGACGCAGCGCTTGGTGGCGCTCAACGATCATCTGGCTAATGATCTCGACCAGCCGCTGCGCATGGGCATGGGCCTGCACACCGGTTCCGTCATTTTGGGAGATATGGGTTATGGCCCGGCCCGGGGCCTCACGGCCATTGGTGACACCGTCAATATCGCCAGCCGTCTGGAAAGCGCCACCAAGGAACAGCGCTGTGCCCTGTGCGTCTCCAAGGCCACGGTGGAGATGGCGGGATTAAGGGGAAAGGAGCAGACTTTGCGCGACATCACAGTGCGCGGGAGAGAGCGCCCCTTGGCCATTTTTGCCCTTAACGAAGATGATCTGGTGAAACTGTTGTCACCCCCAGCCCTTTCAACGCCCCCCACGGACACGGTTGCGGCAAGGCTGTAGACACCAATCAGGCCCCTAATATTCACGCTTTTTTCACGTGTGTTGGTAACTGGCCCGGTTACGTTAAAATTCAAGCCTTTGCAGCAAGCCCCGGTTAGCCATGCCTGCTCTTGGGGGCGTGCCGCAACGGCACAGTGCTGGCGCTAAGCCTGTCTTCCCGCCCTGGAAGGCCTGTGTTGCGCGTTTACGTGGTCGCTCCCCTTATCCCTGGGTGTGGCTGGCGGCCCGGACGGACGGAGGGTGTCTGTCCGGGTCTCCTCTTTACCCCCCCTATGTTGACTGATTGTGCCCTTAGTGCGAGCTTTCGTGAGCGGTTCAATGGGGGCATGGTGATGTCTTTGCATGCATCCTTGTGATGAATCGCTGTTCCCCGTGGAAAGCAAACTTTCATGGCAGCGGTCGCCGCACACCTAATATCGTCGCGTGCACCTTGCCAGTGGCGCTGGCCATGGCCTACCCTTTAACACGTGGTCCGTGGGAGCCTTGCCGCCTTAGAAATCGTGTGTCGAAAGGTTCCCCACCATGTTCCGGTCCCTATCCGCTGCCCTTGCCCTCACGGTTCTGGTTCCGTCCCTTGCCTTCGCTCAATTGAGCATCGCCTTCGACGAAGGGGCACCCAAGGATCGGTTCACGTTTCTCAATGGGGGCAAGTGCGCTCTCGCGTCCGCCAAACTGGTGCTGGACTTGTCCACATCCCGAGCAGGCCTCATCTTTGATGTGACGGCCAGCGGCGCCGGTGTGGACGTGTTCCAGCCGCTGGATTTTGTGGCTGGCGGCGATGCTTTGGGCAGCATTCCCAAGGTGCGGGACGGGGACAACAGGCTCACCATGGACATCACTTCGCTTGCCCCCGGCGCTGCCATCGCTTTCACCATCGATGTGGATGATACCCTGGGCGGGCGCGAAATTACGGTGTCCGATGCAGAAATTGCCGGCGCTCAGGTGAGCCTGACCGTCAAAGGCAGAACCATCACCGCCCCTTTCACCAAAGATGCCCGCGCGAGCATCAGCACCACCTGCCCCTAAGCAGCTAAGGAAAATTAAGCCTTCTCCACCTTGACCATTAATTCCTCCGTCAAGTCCTTGGTGGCGTTGCGGGTGTCCAGGGTGAAGGCAACGGCCCCCACCAGCGCTGCATAATCAACCTCGTCATGGTCCGTGCAGATAAGGGCTGCATCGTATTTGGCGAAGTCCTCCAGCGACCAGTCCACTGATTTGCGGCCCGTTAGCGCCGCATGTTCGCGGGTGGGGGTAATGATGGGCACGTAAGGATCATAATAATCCACCTTGGCCCCCAGCTTTTCCATCTCCTCCAATAGCACGAAACCGGGGCTCTCACGCATGTCATTGATGTTCTTCTTATAAGCCAGACCCACCAGCAGGATGCGTGCCCCATTCATAGCTTTCGACGAGCGGCGGTTCAGCGCCTCTTGCATCCGATCCACCACATGCAGCGGCATGGCCGTGTTGATTTCGCCGGCCAATTCAATGAAGCGGGTGCGTTGGCCGTATTCCTGCGCTTTCCAGGTGAGATAAAAGGGGTCGATGGGAATACAATGTCCTCCCAAACCGGGACCGGGATAGAATGGCATAAAGCCGAAGGGTTTGGTGGCGGCGGCGTTGATGACCTCCCAAACATCCACCCCCATCTTTTCGTAAACCACCTTCAACTCATTCACGAGGGCGATATTGACGGAGCGAAAGATGTTTTCCGTGAGTTTCACCGCCTCTGCGGCTTTGAGCGACGATACGGGCACCACTTCGTCAATCATGGCCCCGTAGAGGGCGCAGGCCATGTCGAGCGCGTCTTTTGTGTCGGCGCCCACCACTTTGGGGATGGTGCTGGTTTCAAAATTGGGATTGCCCGGATCTTCCCGCTCCGGCGAATAGGCGATGTGAAAGTCCTCATTGACCTTCAGCCCGGAACCCTCTTCCAAAATGGGCACCATGACCTCTTCGGACGTACCGGGCCATGTGGTGGATTCCAAAATGACGATCTGACCCTTCTGCAAAACCCGGGCGATGTCGCGGCAGGTGGCTTCCACAAAGGACAAATCCGGCTCCCGGTGCTTGCCCAGGGGCGTGGGTACACAAATGAGAATCGAATCCGCGTCCATCAGCGCTGCGAAATCGGTGGTAACCTTGAAGCGTCCCCGGTCCACCATTTCCACAACGCGCCCATTGGGAATGTGGTTCATATCGCTATGACCACCCATGAGGCGCTCCACCCGGGCGGGGGAATTGTCCACGCCCAAAATGGGGAAGCCCAGCCGTTCGAAGGCCATGGCCAAGGGCAGGCCCACATAGCCCATGCCGATGACGCCCACGGTGGATGTTTTACTCTCCACCCGCTGGATGAATTCTTGTGCGCTCATACTCAACCCGTGGGATCATGCCTGCTCTTGCCCTGCCATAAGCCCATTGCCTGCAAATGAAAACCGCTCCTGAAAAATCCGCGCACCCATGGCTGCGCCAATTGAGAAGCCGATTGAGAAGTGGAGTGCCCTGTGCAAATCTGATGCGCGGATTGGACAGGGTTGGGAGGCCTTGATGAGCGAACCCCTATTGGTTACGCGGCGCGGTGATGTGAGCGAAATCACGCTGAACCGGCCTGACAAGCTAAACGCATTCAACGATGAGATGCACCACGCCCTGCAAGAAGCGTTTGCGGCGGTGGCAAGCGATGGCACACGGGCGGTTATTCTCACCGGGGCCGGGCGGGCCTTCTGCGCCGGGCAGGACCTGGATGCCCGCGATCCCAACGGCCCGGATGGTGTGCCGGATTTAAGCGTCACCTTGGCCAAAAACTACCATCCGCTCATCAAGCGTATTCGATCGCTGCCCATGCCGGTCATCGCCGCCGTAAACGGCGTGGCGGCCGGGGCGGGGGCCAATGTGGCCTTGTCCTGCGACATGGTCATCGCCGCCCACAGCGCCAAATTCATCCAAGCCTTCGCCAAAATCGGGCTTCTTCCGGATGCAGGGGGCACATGGTATCTCTCCCGCCTGGTGGGGCCGGCCCGGGCCATGGGGCTTGCGCTCACAGCCCAGCCTTTGCCCGCTCAAAAAGCCGCCGACTGGGGGTTGATTTGGGAGGCGGTGGCGGATGAGGATTTCATGGACCATGTGCGTGGTGTGGCGGACGCATTCGCCAAGGGCCCAACCGCTGCCTATGCGGAGACCAAATTTGCTCTTCAACAGGCACCCATGAACACCATGGAAGACCAGTTGGACGTGGAGGCCCAGGCCCAGAGACGTTGCGGCCACAGCCCCGACTTTGCCGAGGGCGTGCGCGCCTTTCAGGAAAAACGCCCTGCCCAATTCTCGGGAAAAGCCAGTTAGCACCATAGGGCAGGTGCAGACCGCACCGTGCTGAAGGCGTATGGGCGCGAAGCACCGCGATTTACCCTTGCCCTTGCTCCTATTTGCGCCTATGCACACCGCGCTTTGGGCAATGCCCATAGCCCTCACGGCCTGTGCTGGACGACATCCCGGCCCCGGCGTCTCTTATCCCTTCCAATTTAAGGAGAAATTCGATGTCGATTACTGCTGAGCGCAAAGCTGCGCTGATTAAGGAATATGCCGTCAATGAAGGCGATTCCGGCTCCCCCGAAGTTCAGGTTGCGATCCTCACCGAGCGCATCAACAACCTCACCGAACACTTCAAAGGCCACAAAAAGGACAACCATTCCCGCCGCGGCCTCTTGAAAATGGTGGCAACCCGCCGCTCGCTTCTCGACTACGTGAAGCGCAAGGATGAAGAGCGCTACAAAAGCCTGATCCAGCGCCTGGGCATCCGCCGCTAACCGACATTGTCGGCCCGTTAGGGCTGGCATTGCTGAATTTGAGCACCACCGTCAGCAAGCTGGCGGTGGTGTTTTGGTTTGTTGGTTAGCCCATTGCCCTGTCGTGTGGAAACGCGACACCCTTGAAAAATACGCCAAATGTCGTATTTTTTGCGCCAGATGGCACATGCGTGGTGAACCCAATGCAAACAGCAAAGATTGAACAGGATATTGCCCGCACCTTTGACCTGTTAGGCGGTGAACAGACAATCCAAAAACCCGTCCGAAATAGCATGGAAGCCCATGATCTGCTTATGGTCGGGCTTCCTGCGAGCGCGTTGTTCTTTCTGACAACGCAAGTGCTGTCCTTAGCAACAACAGACGTTTTGGACAAAGCCATCGGCATCAGTGTTCGCACATTACAGAGGCGTAAAAACCAAGCTGCTGACACGCCACTTAGTGTTGAGCAAAGCAACCGTGTTTGGAAATTTGCTGAAGTTCTGGGCCGTGCCACGCAAATATTGGGGTCCAGGGAAGATGCGGAAGCATGGATGAGCACGCCATCTATCGGCCTGGATCAGCGCAAGCCCCTTGATCTTCTCGCCACCGCAGTTGGACTGGAAGCCGTCGAGAGCTACCTTACTCGCATTGAATATGGCGTCTACACGTGACACCGCTGCCCCCTCCCCTTAGAGATGGTGAACTCAATTTCTGGCGCATCGATGCCCAGATGCATCGGGACACGTGGGATAGCGGGGAAGGCAGCTTTCGAGTGGGCGGGCGATGGAATTCTGTCGGTGTCCGTGCCGTCTACACTTGCCTTGATCCTGCCACCGCGATTTTGGAGGTCGCGGTTCACAAGGGTTTCAAGGTGCTGGACACTCAACCGCACACGCTCACATGCGCTAGGGTCATCGACCCGTCGCATGTTACGATTTTAAAGCCGGACGATGTTCCAAATCCCAACTGGTTGGCGCCCTGCACACCCAATTCCAATCAACAGAAGTTTGGCGATGATCTCCTCCAAAAGCACCGCTTTGTAATTTTGCCCAGCGCAGTGTCAAAAAATAGCTGGAACCTCATTTTCGATGCAGGGCGGATGGCAAAAGAATATGACCGCGTGATCCAGCAGCGCTCGTCCATCGACCCACGGCTCCAGCTATAATTTATGGCTGCACCTTCCCCATTGCCGCTCTCCCCAATCCATGCTATCGGCGCGGCAAGGCGAGTGGTTACACCACCCGCCTTATCTTGTTCGTGTGGTTTGTCCTGCAAAAGGCGGGCTTCAAGGGGCAGGATTGTCAGTGGCTTTGTTTGGAAGCCGCTCATTGTCTTGCCCTTGATAAATGATTGAGCGCGGTGCCATGCATCGCCATCGTCGTGCCGGGCGGCTCATGCATCCCGGCCCGGGCCACAGGCCTGGTTTCAGTTGAAGGCTGACTGTCGGCTTCCAAAGCCGGTAGTAGGGCAAGTTCCATAAAACGAACAGGTTTTGCCGGTCTCACCGGCACGCGGTTTGGTGCGCAGCGATGGGCGTTGCGCAGCCGCACAACACGCGCTTGTCCAAGTGGATAAGCGAAACGAAACGCGCAAAAAGGCGCGAAGGAAAAACATATATGTCGATGTTTGAAAAACACGTAATCGAAATTGAATGGGGCGGCCGCCCGCTGACCTTGGAAGCGGGCCAGATTGCCCGTCAGGCGGACGGGTCCGTGCTTGTCACCTATGGGGAAACCACCGTCATGTGTAACGTGGTTTCCCAGAAGTCTCCAAAACCGGGTCTCGACTTCTTCCCCCTCACCGTGAATTACATCGAAAAAGCCTATGCGGCTGGTAAAATCCCCGGCGGCTTTTTCAAGCGGGAGGCCCGCCCTTCCGAAAACGAAACGCTGGTGTGCCGTCTCATCGACCGCCCCATCCGCCCGCTCTTTGCCGACGGCTATAAGAACGACACGCAGGTCACCTGTACCGTTCTTTCCCACGACATGGAAAACAACCCCGACGTGGTGGCCATGATCGCCACTTCCGCCGCCCTCACCATATCCGGCGTACCGTTCCAGGGCCCCATTGCCGGTGCCCGCGTGGGCCTGATTGACGGCGATTATGTGCTCAACCCCAATATTGACGAGATGCCTGAGAGCGATCTGGACCTTGTCGTGGCCGGTACGCGCGATGCTGTTCTCATGGTGGAATCGGAAGCCAATGTGCTGTCCGAAGAGGTCATGCTGGGCGCGGTCATGTTCGGCCACGAAGAATTCCAGCCCGTCATCGACGCCATTGTGGAACTGGCGGAGAAATGCGCCAAAGAGCCTCGCGAACATGTGGTGCCCGACAATTCCGAACTGGCAGCCAAAGTCACCGATCTGGTGGGCGCTGATATCGAGAAAGCCTACACCATCGCCGACAAGCAGGACCGCTATGCGGCCCTGGACGAAGCCAAGGCCAAAGCAAAAGCTGAATTCCTCAACGATGAGTCCACCGAGCAAGAAGTGAACACGCTGGGTGAAGTCTTCAAATCCGTGCAGGCCAATGTGGTGCGCGGTTCCATCATCAAAACCAAAAAGCGCATCGACGGGCGCGATCTGGACACGGTGCGCGCCATTGAGGCTGAAGTGGGCATTCTGCCCCGCACCCACGGTTCGGCCCTGTTCACCCGCGGTGAAACCCAATCCATCGTGGTGGCCACGTTGGGCACGGGCGATGATGAGCAGTTCATCGACGCGCTGACCGGCACCTATAAAGAGCACTTCCTGCTGCACTATAACTTCCCCCCCTATTCCGTGGGTGAGACGGGCCGCATCGGCTTTACTTCGCGCCGGGAAATTGGCCACGGGAAACTGGCCTGGCGGGCTGTGCGCGCCGTACTGCCCAGCAAGGAAGACTTCCCCTACACGCTGCGCGCGGTGTCTGAGATCACCGAATCCAACGGTTCCTCCTCCATGGCCACGGTCTGCGGCACGTCGCTGGCCTTCATGGATGCGGGCGTTCCACTGAAAGCCCCCGTGGCCGGTATCGCCATGGGTCTCATCAAGGAAGGCGACGATTTCGCCGTTCTCTCCGACATTCTGGGTGACGAAGACCACCTGGGTGATATGGATTTCAAAGTGGCCGGTACGGCTGAGGGCATCACGTCCCTGCAGATGGACATTAAGATCACCGGTATCACCGAAGAAATCATGAAAGTGGCGCTGGAGCAGGCCAAGGGCGGTCGCCAGCACATTCTTGATGAGATGGCTAAGGCCATTTCCGAAGGCCGCTCCGAACTGGGCGAATTCGCCCCCCGCATCGAGAGCTTCAAAATCCCCACCGACAAGATCCGCGAAGTGATCGGTTCCGGCGGCAAGGTCATCCGCGAAATCGTGGAGAAAACTGGTGCCAAAGTGAACATTGAAGACGATGGCACGGTGAAAGTGGCCTCCTCCGACGGGAAGGCCATCGACGCTGCCGTCAAATGGATCCGCTCCATCACCGATGATCCGGAAGTGGGCGAAATCTACGAGGGCACGGTGGTCAAAACCGTGGACTTCGGCGCCTTTGTGAACTTCTTCGGTGCCAAGGACGGTCTGGTACACATCTCCCAATTGGCCGATGAGCGCGTGGGTAAAACCACCGACGTGGTCAATGAGGGCGACAAGGTCTGGGTCAAACTCATGGGCTTCGACGATCGCGGCAAAGTCCGCCTGTCCATGAAAGTGGTGGATCAGGAAACTGGCGAAGAATACGCCGACGAGTAGCGTTCGCTACCGGGGCTGGATTGCCCTAAATTGAAATTGAAAAAGGGCGCGGTGGAGACACCGCGCCCTTTTTTGTTTTGATACTACCATAGCCTCACTTCTCGCTGAAGGGCAGGTCGAAGCAACTTGTTGTTTCGAGTGGGGGCTGGATCAAGGTGTAGCACAAACATCGCGCCCCCCACCCGGATCGCTACGCTCTCCGACCTCCCCTCCAGTGGGAGGTAGGGAGTGCCCGCTTTACGCCACTGCCACAGCTTCCACCTCAAACATCAGTTCGGGCAGAGCCAGGCGGGTGACGCCCATCATGGTTTGGGGGGGCATGGCACCGGCCTGGCCGAGGCGTGCGGCGATGACATCGAAATTCTGCATGGTTGCATCCATATCCGTGGACATGATCGTCAACCGCACGACATTGGTCAAATCCATGTCCGCTGCGGCCAACACGGCATTGAGATCGTCCATGGCCAATGCCATCTGGCCGCGCATGTCATCGGCGTGTTGGGGAGCACCCTCATCGCTCATGGCCGTCTGGCCTGCGATATAAAGCGTGCGGCTTTCACCCGTGACGACTTCGCCCAGATTGAAGCCAAAATTCTGCGACCAGGGGGCAGGGTTTACAGGGGTTCTCGTGAGGTTGGACATGGGGCTTTCCTTCATCTGTGCGCCAACTGTTTGGCTGCTGCGCTGCTTCGATGGGGCTGTTGTGCCCGCCCCCTACTGACAGCATACTGTCAGTAGTGATCGACACAGGACGGTTTTTTCAAAGGACGAAGGATGCGCAGGGCCGACAGGCTGATGAAAATCACCCATTTTTTGCGCAGCCGCCGCAGGGCTGTGACGGCGCAGCAGATTGCCGATGAGTTCGACATCTCCGTGCGCACGGTCTACCGCGATGTGCAGGATTTGATGGATGCCCATGTGCCCATCACCGGGGAAGCGGGTGTCGGCTGTAGACTCACGTTTGAAGTGCAACACATTGTAGGATGTGTTTGCGATGGGACAGTGTTATGGCCAGCTCAGCCTTGAGGAGCGTGAAGAGATAGCTTTCCAGCTGCGCAACGGGTCTTCCCAGCGGGCCATTGCC
>JBCCTO010000021.1:0-57946 GCA_039198355.1 Pseudomonadota bacterium | reverse complement strand
GAAACATCCTGCAAATTGTCGACAAACCCAAAGTCCCCATAAGCCATCGCATCAAAAAATGCGCATGGGATGAGACCTACCTCATCAACGCAATAAGCCATATGCGATAACCCTGCACCGGAGGGGAGGTCGAAACAACTTGTTGTTTCGGGTGGGGGGCTGGATATGGGTATAGCTTCCAGACCGCTCCCCCCGCCCGGATCGCTACGCTCTGCGACCTCCCCTCCAGGGGGCGGTTAGCCCACTCAGGCTTCCAATTTTTGCAACAAACCCACCAAATTCTCTTCCAGCGCATGGTGCTTGAAACCGGCTTCGGCCTTTAGCCGCTGATACTGCGCCCACGCTTTGGCCCGGTCCACACCGCCAGATTTCTTGCCCACCAACAGAATGTTCTTGGCCGTGTGTTCCAGCGGCGTGAATTCCATGAATTTCACATCATAACCCAACGCCCCCATGAGCAAGGCGCGGGCGGTATCTGTAATCAAATCCGCTTGGCGTCGGCGCATGAGGGGGAATTGGCTGATGGTGTCGAACGGGCGGTCCGCATCTATACCCCTGTCCAAAATCTGCGCCGCAATTTGCGCCTGACAGCAGGGGGCGCAGAAGAAGAACTCCATCTGGGATTTGGCCCCCAGCGCCAAGGCATCATCCGTGGCGGTATCGCAGGCATGCAGGGCGATGAGCACATCGAGATTGCGGTTCTGGTCCGGGTCGATGCGGGCGGCGGTGAAGTTGAGGCCTTCGAAACCCAAGTCGTCCGCGATCCTGTTGCAATGGGCAATCACGTCTTTCTTAAGATCAACGCCCTCGGCAGCCGGTTCATGGCGGGTATTCTCCCGCAGCCAGTCATAGGCCGCAAAGGTGAGATAACCCTTGCCGCAGCCCAGATCGAGCAGGCTCACCGGGCGCTCGGCCCCCCGCACGAAATCGGCCATGTCCCGCTGGATGATCTCCACGAAGGCCGCAATCTGGCGGAATTTGGCGTGATATTTGCGCGTCACGCGGCCTTTACCGTCTGAAACACCGAGCCGGGCAAGATAGGGCCGGTCCTGCTGCAATACATAATTGCGTTCGCGGTTATGGGTTTCCAGCGGGCCACCCATGGTGGCTTTGCCCATGGTGAGACTGGCAACGCCCTTTCGGTTTTCGGCGTAAAGCCAGTCCTTTCGCGCGGTGTTCAATGTACCGGATGAAAAGGGGGCAAGGCTTTGCAGCAGGTCCATCAACCCATTGACTTCAAGCCGATCAAGGCTCTCGCCCTTGGGCGTGGCGGCCTTGATGAGCGTGTGCTTTTCCCCCTGCACCGCAGAAAATGTGTGTTTGACCTTCTGCTTGTTCTTACCGTGGGAAAGCACCACGCGCCGGAAACTGCCATCGGTCAGCGCCTCACGGCAGCGCTCCAAAAAGGTTGATTGCTCTTCGTTCAACGCTCCGCTTCCTGTCCTTGACCGCAACGAATGCCGCCCCTAGTTTGCAGCCGTGGTGATTTGGCCGGTCGGCTTGCAGCCACTTAAAACAAGTTGCTAAAAGGCCGAACTGCGTCGCAGAAGACATAAGCAGACCGGCTGCCCTTTACCATTGTTTTGGGGCGACCGGTTTTTTTGTTTGTGGAGTATGCATCTTGCCCATCCGTATCCCCAACCGCCTGCCGGCCCGCAAAACGCTGGAGGCTGAGGGCGTGATGGTGATGGACGAAAACGAGGCCAACCGGCAGGACATACGCCCGCTGCAAATTGGCCTGCTCAATCTCATGCCCAACAAAATCCGCACGGAAACCCAAATGGCGCGGCTTTTGGGCGCCACGCCTCTCCAGGTGGAAATGACGCTGGTGCGCATGTCCCAACATAAAAGCCGCAATACGGCGGAAGACCATCTCATTTCTTTCTACGAGAAATTCGAAGACATCCGTGATCGCAAATTCGATGGCTTCATCATCACTGGCGCCCCCATTGAGACGCTGGATTTTGAGGATGTGTCCTATTGGGGCGAATTGCAGGAGGTTTTTGAGTGGACCCGTACGAACGTCCATTCCCTTTTCACCGTGTGCTGGGGGGCCATGGCAGCGGCTTACCACTTCCACGGCATCCCCAAATATGTGCTGGATGAGAAAGCCTTCGGCGTCTACCGCCACCGCAATTTGAACCCAGCCTCACCCTATCTCAACGGCTTTTCCGACGATTTCCAAATCCCCGTCTCCCGCTGGACCGAAATGCGCTCCGCCGATGTGCGCCAGCACGAGGGGCTGGAATTGCTCATGGAAAGCGATGTGACGGGGCCGTGCCTAATTGCCGAAAAAGAAGGCAAACGGCTCTACATCTTCAACCATGTGGAATATGACAGCGGGTCGCTGAAAGAAGAATATGACCGGGATATTGCCAACGGCACGCCCATCAACATCCCCCACAATTACTACCCCGCCGACGACCCGTCGCTCCCCCCACAAAACCGCTGGCGTTCCCACGCTCACCTGCTGTTCGGCAACTGGATCAACCAGATGTATCAGACAACGCCGTTTGATTGGGTGGGGTGAGGCCCTAAGCTAAACACTTGTTCCCGCCTCCTCCTCGAGGGGAGGCCCAAGAAGCGAAGCTGATTGGGGTGGGGGGCGCGGAATTTGAGTAAGGGCTCAAAACCAAAATCTGCCGCCCAGCCCCCCACCCGAAACAGCAAGCTGTTTCGACCTCCCCTCGTGGGAGAGGTGGGAGCAAGGCTCTAATTTTCTGAATATTCATGCCCCTGCACCGCCGCCAGTATGACACCGGCCGATAGGCCCCATGGCGCGCCGCCTACACCAAACAGCGTCAATCCGGAGGCGCTGGCGAGGAAGGTGACGGCGGCGGGAATGCGCAATTCTTCATCCCTAAAGGCGGCAAGGGCGGCGCCCGAAAAGGCTCCGATGAGGGCAAGGCCCGCCACCGCTTCAATCAGCACGGCGGGAGCCAGCGTCACGAAGGCCACAACGGTCCCCGCAAACAGGCCAAAGATGATGTAGACCACACCGCAAATCACCGCCGCGCCATAGCGCTTGGCCGGGTCTGGCCCGGCTTCTTCGCCCGCCATAATGGCGGCGGTAATGGCGGCAAGATTGACCGCATGACTGCCAAAGGGGGCAGCTAACAAAGTAAATACGCCCGTCATGGAAATCAGCGGCCCGCCTTGGGGCCCATAGCCATTGGCCTTCAAAACGGCCAGACCGGGGATGTTTTGGGAAGCCATGGTGACGATGAAGAGCGGCAGACCCACGGAAAGGATGGAGGCCAGCTCAAACCGGGGCATGATGAAAACCGGCTCCGGCACCAGCGCGGCGGTAAGGCGTGCGGTCCAGTTTTCCGGGAACGGCACCCCAAAAATGAGCACCACCACAAAAGCCAACAGCGCCAGCGGCACGCCCAGAAAACGGTTGATCTTCGTGCCCACCACCCATGCTGCCAAAATGGGCAGGCCTAGCATCCAATCAAACGCGATGGCGCGAAAAGGAGCGAGGCAAAGGGAGAGCAAAATGCCTGCCAGCATGGCATTGGCCAGCGGGCCGGGAATAAGGCTCACGGCTCGTGCCAACGGCTTCCAAAGCCCGGCCAGTACGATGAAGATGCCACAGACGATAAATGATCCCACCGAAGTGGCAAAATCCGCTTGGCTTGCCGCGGTGGCACCACCAACACTCAGAGCCAAAAGCGCTGCTCCCGGTGTAGACCACGCGCAGGAAATGGGCATTTTGGTGCGCAGACTTAAAACCACACCTGCCAACCCCATGGCGATGGCCGCCGCCATGAGCCCGGATGCTGCCACCTGTTCACTGGCGCCCGCGGCCCGCAAGCCCTGTAAAACGACAGCAAAGGAGGAGGCGAAGCCCACAAAGGCTGCCAAAGTGCCGGTGATGAAAGCCGGTGGCCCGTAAGCGCTTGTCATAATTTAATAATGCGGCGGTTTGGTAATTTCATGGGGGCCGCTGCCGGCCTCTTCCATCTCCATCAGCCGATCACGGAAGCGCAATAGAGATTTTGTCAGCCCGTCGATCTGTGTCCATTGCTCAGCCAGCTGCTCCGACAAACTCTCAATTTCCCGCCCCTGATGGGAACACAGCTCTTCCAGGTTTTGCAGGCGGGTTTCGAGATCGGACATGATGGCGGCTCCTTCGGTGATGCTTCTGTGGTAATGGGTGAAAGAGCGTGTGGGAAGGCGGTTTTCTTGGCTGGCGAAAGGTTCTAGCGTGACGGCCGTGACACGAGAGGACACCCATGCTCCAAACAGCCCCCACCGACCCGGCTACTGTTTCAGCGCTCCCCCCCGCTATTGAGCTTTCCGGCATCAATAAGGCGTTTGGGCCGGTGCAGGCCAATAAGAATATTGATCTGGTTGTGAAGGCCGGGACCATCCATGGCATCATCGGGGAGAATGGGGCGGGGAAATCCACGCTCATGTCCATTCTCTACGGGTTTTATCAGGCGGATTCCGGCTTCATCAAAATGAAGGGGGAGTTGACGATCATCCCCGACAGCCAGTCCGCCATCGCCCAGGGCATCGGCATGGTGCACCAGCACTTTATGCTGGTGGACAATTTCACCGTGCTGGAAAACATCATACTGGGGGCCGAGGGCGGCAATATGCTGGGGGCTTCCATCAAAAAGGCCCGGGCGGAACTGCTGCGTCTGGAGGAAGAGTATGGCCTCAAGGTAGACCCGGATGCGTTGATTGAAGACCTGCCTGTGGGCCTGCAACAGCGGGTGGAGATCTTGAAAGCCCTTTATCGCGGGGCCGATGTGCTGATTCTGGATGAGCCCACGGGCGTGCTGACCCCTGCGGAAGCGGACCATCTGTTTCGCATTCTCAACCAGCTGAAAGAGCAGGGCAAAACCATCGTTCTCATCACCCACAAATTGCGGGAGATCATGGCCATCACCGACGAAGTCTCCGTCATGCGGCGGGGCGAAATGGTGGCCACACGGCAGACGACGGAAACCTCACCGGAGGAATTGGCCGAACTCATGGTGGGCCGCAGGGTGCTTTTGCAGGTGGAAAAGGGTGCAGCCAAACCCGGCGCAACCCGCATGGCGGTGCGCAATCTCACGGTGCGCGATGGGCGCGGCGTGGACATGGTCAAAGACGTGTCGCTGGAATTGCGCGCCGGGGAAATCGTTGGCATTGCGGGTGTCGCGGGCAATGGGCAGTCCGAACTCATGCAGGCCATGGCGGGCATGATCCCCACCGCCTCCGGCAGTATCACGCTAGATGGGAAACCGCTGGTGCAGGACCCGGCGGCCCTGCGCCAAATGGGTCTGGCCCATGTGCCGGAGGATCGCCATCACGAAGGCCTCGTTTTGCCCTTTGAAGAAAACGAAAACGCCGTGCTGGGCTATCACGGGGACAGCAATTTCATCTCCGGCCCCTTCCTTCAGATCGACGCCATGCGGGCCGACGCGGTGGATAAAATTGAGAAATACGACATCCGCCCCCCCAACCCGCGCCTGAAGACGGCCAATTTCTCCGGCGGCAACCAGCAGAAAATCGTGCTGGCGCGGGAGATGGAGAGGGATCCCAATGTCCTCCTCATCGGCCAGCCCACGCGGGGCGTAGATGTGGGGGCCATCGAATTCATCCACAAACGCATCATCGAAATGCGTGATGCGGGCAAGGCCGTGCTGTTGGTCTCGGTGGAACTGGACGAAATTCGCGCGCTGGCCGACCGTATATTGGTCATGTTCGACGGCCGCATCGTCGGTGAGCGCGGGCCGGAGGCTACGGAGAGCGAACTGGGCCTATTGATGGCGGGGGTTTCCTAAGCGATGGTAGCGTGCCGCTCATGAAAGCAGCTTATGCCCGGCACACTAGACGCCGCTTCCTGTACAACGCAATCGCTGTTGGCATGGGGACACCCTTTCTGGCAGCTTCTACGGTTGAAGCGACGTCTTCGGTAGATAGACCGCTTTATGTGCCGCCGGAAGAAGCGCCCCATGAGCTCACCTTCATGCAATGGCCGGTCAACCGAACGGTGCATCCCGATGGGGACTTTCTGGACCATTTGCAGCAAACGATTGCAGCCATTGCCAACGCAATTTCGTCCTACGAACCGGTGGTCATGCTGGCTGACCGCCACCACCACCCGGCAGCACATCGCCTTTTGTCAAACCGCGTGACCCTCTGGGACATTCCCACAGACGATCTTTGGTGCCGCGATTCTGGCCCCCTCTTCGCCGTCCATCGCGGTGGCGAGTTGGTGGTGAGCCACATTCAGTTCAACGGATGGGGCGACAAGCAAGTCCATACCCAAGATGCGCGCATCGCTGAGCGCGCGGCGCAACGGCTCAATTTACCCCTCATGCTCGCCCGCCTCGTGGGAGAGGCCGGTGGTGTGGAGCATGATGGGCATGGCCTTTTACTGGCCCATGAAAGTTCGTGGGTGAATCAAAACCGAAACCCCGGCCTCCAAAAGAATGAGATTGAGGACCGGCTTTTGGCCACTTACGGCGCAAAGCGCATGATCTGGTCGCGCGGGGTCTATGGGCAGCACATCACCGACTATCACATTGACAGTCTGGCCCGGTTTACTGGCAGAAATAGAGTGTTGATGAACTTGCCTTCGCGCGTCCTTGCCGATGATCCGTTTCATCAGGCGGCCCTGGCCACCCGGAACCGGCTTTTTCTGAGGGCGTTGAAGTGGACATTATTCATGAGCCGCGCATAAAACGTGTGCAGTCACTGGATTTCGTGGCGTCCTATGTGAATTTCTATGTTGGCAACGGTTTTGTGGTCGCCGCCACTTTCGGTGACAGGAGTGCAGACGATAAAGCCGTGGAAGCGCTGCAAAGACACTATCCGGGCCGGGAAGTCATCACGCTGAACGTGGATGCTTTGGGCGAAATTGGAGGAGGCATCCATTGCGCCACCCAGCAAATGCCACGAACAGGCTGATATGAAACCCGACCAACTCCTCCACCCCACTCCTAAGGGCCTTTATTGCCCGCCGGGGGATTTTTATATTGACCCGGTCGCGCCGGTGGAGACGGCGCTGGTGACCCATGGCCATGCGGACCATGCCCGGCCCGGCAATCACACGGTGTGGGCCACGCAGCAGACCATCGATATTATGGGCATCCGTTATGGCGCGAATTTCTGCGACCATGCCCACACAGCGCCCCTGCGGGAGGTGTTTTCCATCAATGGAGTGACGGTGGGCTTTTGGCCTGCGGGCCATGTGCTAGGGTCGGCGCAGATTCTGGTTGAGTTTGACGATACGCGCATTGTCGCCTCCGGCGACTACAAGCGCCGCCGCGACCCGTCCTGTGCGCCCTTTGAACCGGTGCCCTTGCCGCCGGGAAAACGCTTGGATGCGTTCATCACGGAAGCCACGTTCGCGCTGCCGGTCTTTCGCCACCCGGACACGGCGGCGGAAGTGGAAAAACTGCTGGCTAGCCGGGCGCAATTTCCCGAAAGCGCCCACATGGTGGGGGTCTATGCGCTGGGCAAAGCGCAACGGGTGATCCGCCACCTGCGGGAGGCGGGGCACAAAGACACGATCTTCATCCATGGCTCACTGGCGAAACTGTGCGATTATTACGCGACACAAGGATACGATCTTGGCCCGCTGGCCCCCGCCACCTTGCGCAAGGGCGAAAAGGCCAATTTCGCCGGAGCCATCGTGCTGGGGCCGCCCTCCGCCCTCACCGACAAATGGGCCCGCCGTTTCCCCGACCCCATCACCTGCTTCGCCTCCGGCTGGATGCAGGTGCGCCAACGCGCCCGCCAGCGGGGTGTGGAACTGCCCATCATCCTGTCCGACCATTGCGACTGGGACGAATTGATCGACACGATTGAAGAGCTAAACCCCAAGGAAGTATGGGTCACCCACGGGCGCGACGACGCGCTGGTGCGGTGGTGTGAATTAAACGGACGCGTGGCGCGGCCGCTCCATCTGGTGGGGTATGAGGATGAGAGTGAATGAAGGCTCGCGCGTAAATGAGGCGAGCCTTCTAAACAACATCGGTCAGACGTTTGCTTTCACACCGGCGACCGATGGCCTCAAAGAGGTCTTAATGCGGATGACATGTGCAGCGCCGCAACGACGCTAAAATAGACACTAAATATGTCTGGTCAAGGACGAAAGTGACATACCGTGCAGAACACATTTCTGAACTTGTCGAAAAATCTCCGGCGGCAGAGGTGTTGTTTGATATACACGGCTTCTACCCGTGCCTCTCGCCAATCTAATCAAATTAACGCGTGTAAGAGCAACAGCGGAGAGCATATCACCCTTCACCCAGTTTTCCTTTCGCAAGAATTGCGCCGGCATTTCGAAAGGAAACTGTAATTGCATATGATATGGCATTTGAGGATTCGGGGGCTGTGTACTCAATGGCACAACAGTGCAAAGCCCAATACGAGATCGCATTGGTTTGGAAAAGATGATTGCCGGTCTGCGCTTCACCGTCTCGGGGGGTACAAAACCAGTATTAAAATCGACCGTAACGATCGTTCCTTGTTTTGGATGGAAATCAATGCTCATGCGCAGGCCATAAGGTGTAATTGGAAGCAGATGCAAGCCAAGTCCCTTGGAGACCCACAGGCATGAAACCCTTCGCCACCCTCTTAGATCGGCTAACCCTCACCCCTTCGCGCAATGCGAAGATCAGGTTGATGGTGGATTATTTTGCCTCCCAGCCGGACCGGGGGTGGGGGTTGGCGGCCATTACGCGGGATTTGGATATTCCGGCGGTGAAACCGGCCATGCTGCGCAGCTTGATGGCGGAGCGCATGGATGAGCAGTTGTTTCGCATGTCCTACGATTATGTAGGCGATCTGGCGGAGACCATCGCGTTGGTCTGGGATGCGGACAAGCGCACGGCGGGGGTGGTTTCCGATGTTAGTGTAGGCTCAACCTCCCCCTTGAGGGGAGGTCGCAGAAGCGAAGCTGATGCGGGTGGGGGGACCGAACTCAGATCCAGCCCCCCACCCGAAACGGCTGTTACCGTTTCGACCTCCCCTCCAGGGGGAGGTGGGGAGCCAGTTTCATTATCGGATGCTGCACTTCAAGTCCGGGACAAGGCGGCTTTGATTGAAGCCGAGAAAGCAGCAGCCGAACGTGCACGCCAGAAGGAAATTGAGCGTGGGCGCAATTCGCCTCTTTCGCTGGACGAAGTAGTCACCCGCCTCTTCCGACTGCCTAAAACCGAAGCCCTGCGACAGGTGGAAACATGGCTTGATATGCTCGATGCCTCCGGCCGCTATGCGCTTTTGAAACTCATGACTGGCGGCATGCGCGTGGGCGTGTCTGCCCGGTTAGCCAAACAGGCTTGCGCGGCGTTTGCGCAGGAATGCGGACAGGACATCGATATTATCGAGATCGAAGAACTCTGGCACGGGCTGGAACCGCCCTATGAAGACCTGTTTGCATGGCTCACGGGGAAAGCCGAGAAGCCCGCGCACCGGGCGGCAGCTCCGTTCCGCCCCGTCATGCTGGCTACGCCGCTGGCCGATACGGATATGCGCAAGCTCAACCCGGCGGACTACAGCGCAGAGTGGAAATGGGATGGCATTCGCGTGCAAGTCACGTCGGAGGCGGGCACGCACCGCCTCTATTCCCGCACAGGCGATGATATTGGCCGCGCCTTCCCGGACCTTATCGAAGCCATGGATTTTGAAGGGTCGCTGGATGGGGAATTGCTGGTGGGGCGCATGGGCGAAGACGGCACCATTCAGGCAGGCTCGTTTTCAGATCTGCAACAGCGTCTCAACCGCAAAACGGTGTCTAAGAAACTGCTGGCCTCCCACCCCGTCTTCGTGCGGGCCTATGATTTGCTCGCAGAAGGGGAAGAAAATTTGCGTGATCTGCCCTTCAAAACCCGCCGGGAACGGCTGGAGGACTTCATTCCAAAACTCAACCCGGAGCGCTTCGATCTTTCCCCCATGGTGACGTTTGACACTTGGGACGACCTGGCGGAGGCACGGCAGAACCTGCCCCACCCCATTATCGAAGGGGTGATGGTGAAGCGGTGGGACAGCATCTATGTGCCGGGTCGCCCCAAAGGACCGTGGTTCAAGTGGAAGCGGGACCCTATGCTCATCGACGCCGTGCTTCTTTATGCCCAGCGGGGGCACGGCAAGCGTTCATCCTATTATTCCGACTACACGTTCGGCGTTTGGAAGGGCGATGATCTTGTGCCGGTGGGCAAGGCCTATTTCGGCTTCACGGATGAAGAACTCAAACAGCTGGACAAATTCGTGCGCGACAACACGGTGGAGCGGTTCGGGCCTGTGCGGTCTGTCAAGGCACGCAAAGACTTCGGGCTGGTGCTGGAAGTGGCCTTTGAGGGGCTCAACCGCTCCACCCGCCACAAATCCGGTGTGGCCATGCGCTTCCCGCGCATATCTCGCCTCCGCTGGGACAAGCCGCCCCATGAGGCGGATACAATTGAGAATCTAGAAGTCTTTTTGGATGGCTGAATTTTTACCCTTATAGGGTAGCACCAATTGATCGCCCCTCGTCTCTGGACAATCCCATGGCTGTGCTCATCACCGGCGGTGCCGGCTATATCGGCTCCCACACGGCGTGGGAATGCGTTGACCATGGCGAGGATGTGGTGGTGCTGGACAATCTGGTCACGGGCTTTTCCTGGGCGGTGCCGGGGGCGGCGACGCTCATCGAAGGGGCCATTGATGATGCCGATTTGGTGGGACGGATCATCAAAACCCATTCTATCGACACCATCATCCATTTTGCCGGATCGGTGGTTGTACCGGATTCCTTCAAGGACCCGCTCTCCTATTATCTCAACAATACGGTGCGTACGCGGGCGCTGCTGGAGAGCGCTGTCCACGGCGGGGTGAAGAATTTCATCTTCTCCTCCACCGCCGCCGTCTATGCGCCAGTGGATGAAATCGCGCCGGTGGATGAGAAAGCCCTGCTCGCCCCCGCCTCGCCCTACGGCTCATCCAAACTCATGAGCGAGATCATGATCCGCGATGCCCATGTGGCCCATGGCATCAATTACGTGATCCTGCGCTATTTCAACGTGGCGGGCGCGGACCCGGCGGGTCGCACGGGCCTTTCCACTAAAGGGGCAACCCATGTGATGAAACTGGCTTGCGAGGCCGCCACGGGCAAGCGGGACGGGTTTGAAGTCTATGGCACGGATTATGACACGCCCGACGGCTCGGCCCTGCGCGACTTCATCCATGTGAGCGATCTGGCCAATGCCCATTACGCGGCCATGACCTTCCTGCGCGAAGGCGGGCGCAAATTTACCGCCAATGCGGGCTATTCCAAGGGCCACTCGGTGCTGGATGTGGTGGCAGCTGTCAAACGGGTCTCCGGCACGGATTTCCCCGTCAAACACGGCCCCCGCCGCCATGGCGATGTGCCCGCCATGGTGTCCGACGCCTCACGCTTGACGAGTCGCCTCGGCTGGTCACCGAAATTCGACGACCTCGACACCATCGTGCGCGATGCGCTGGCGTGGGAAGAAAAGCTGAAGACGCGCAATTCAATATAACGGCTAGCGAACCCGCCGAAGGTTCACAGTGTAAGCACCATGCCGACGCGCCGTAAAAACGTTCTTCATCGTCATACGATTAGCGCTTACTTGCACGATTCCTCGTGAGCCAAGGCTGCAAGAATAGCGAATCTGTGAGCCGCGCCCTCGGAACCGGCAATTGTTTTTTCGTCTATCTGGTAGGGTCCATCGAACACGGCAATTATTAAGCGTCATAGAAACGCTGCCACTTATGACACCCCGCATGGTGCCAGTCCATTTACCATCAATGCTTTTGCAATTTAATCCAGCGATTGCTGATGTGGAGGACAAGCACGATACAGCACCAAAAAAACTATAAATCAGTCCGAATTTCAGGATCGATTTCGGTCTCATAGCATTGCCTTTCAAATCAATGAAATACAAGCGTAAGCTATGAATACACGATGTCAATGTAGTCTGTATAAATGTCAGTTATTGCTTACTCACTTCCGGCCACTTTCCATCAGCTGCCTTGATGAACGCCGTCTGGTCGCCATCCCACAGCTTTTTCACGTTTTGATCGTAGTTCAGATAGAGCTTGCCGTTGACCAGTGAGAAGGCATCGGGCTCAGTTTTGGCCACATAGCCCTTCGCGGCAGCATAGGCGCAGTAGCCGCCATATTGGGGGGCAAATTTGGCGGGGTCAGCGCTAAATTTCTCGACATTTTCCGCCGATGCAAAGTGCCAGACCGAACCACCCCAGCGATAGGCGTGTTCTGCACTGCCCAGAACGGGTTTACCCTGGGTATGATAGGCCACAGTGTCATAGCCATTGATGGCAACGCCGGGCGTGCTGCCGCTGAAAATCTTCTGATTGGCAGCGGAAAGTTTGCTAGGCCACATCGTATAGGCACTGCCGGCGATAAGGGCCGTGGCAGCCAAGGCCATAAAGGCGCGTCTTTGCATTTTGGGCATGGGAAAAGTCTCCGTTGTTTAGGAAACCTATAGCACCGCTCACGGGCTTTGCCTTCTCACCCTTCTTCACAAAGGTGAAAGACAAATTCGCCGCACCTCATCCTGGCCGCACCCCACCCTGTCTGTGCAAGTGTCTTGCCATAAGGCAAGATTGGGCCTATATCCAGTATACATTCTCGGATATTTGTCAGAGTGGGCCCATCCCGGACCCGCTCTTTTTTATGTCCTGAACGCATCTATGTCCTGAACACCGGTGAACCCCTTGAGCGATACACCAAACACATATGATCTCGCTGCTGCCTCCCGCATTGTGCGCGAGGAAGGGCAGGATGCGCGGGTGGCTGCCGTCATCGCGCCGGTGATCGAAGATATGGGCTTTCGCCTGGTGCGGGTGCGCATGATCGACCACAATGGCCTTACCATGCAGGTCATGGCCGAACGGCCCGACGGCACCATCACAGTCAATGATTGCGAGGCCATTTCCAAAGCCCTCTCGCCAGTGTTGGATGTGGAAGACCCCATCACACAGGCTTACAATCTGGAAATTTCCTCCCCTGGCATTGATCGCCCGCTGGTGCGGCGCAGCGATTTTGAAACCTGGGCGGGCCATGTGGCCAAGCTAGAAACCGCCTATCTGGTGGACGGGCGCAAACGCTTTCGTGGCCATTTGGTGGAACTGGACGGGGATGACATCATCATCCGCCGGGACAATGCCGCCAAGGGCGAAGACAAAATCGCTCGCGTGCCGCTGGACGCCATCTCCAGCGCCAATCTGGTGCTGACGGATGAATTGGTGCGCGAAGCGCTCAAACGAGACAAGGCTTTAAGGCAAGCCAATGACAACAACCCCGCCGCCGGGTGGGATATGGGTAGCGATGACGCTTAGTCCCCATCGCACAACGAATTTGACGAACACACGCGGCCACCGCCGCCCCTTACAGTGAGAAAAACCATGGCTGTTAGTGCTAACCGACTTGAACTCATGCAGATCGCTGACGCGGTGGCCCGTGAGAAATCCATCGACAAATCCATCGTGCTCAACGCCATGGCCGATGCTATCGAAAAGGCGGCCAAATCCCGCTACGGGCTGGAAACCAATATCCGCGCTGACATCAACGACAAGACGGGCGAAATCAAACTGCAGCGTCTGCTGCATGTGGTGGAGCATGTGGATGACTATGACACGCAGATCGACCTGAAGGGTGCGCAGGCCAAAAACGAAGCCGCCAAAATTGGCGATTATATCGGTGAACTCCTGCCCCCCATGGATTTTGGCCGCATCGCCGCCCAATCCGCCAAACAGGTCATCGTGCAAAAAGTGCGCGATGCGGAGCGGGACCAGCAATATGAAGAATATAAAGACCGCGTGGGTGAGATCATCAACGGCACGGTCAAGCGCGCCGAATATGGCAATGTCATTGTGGACTTGGGCAAGGGCGAGGCCATCATCCGCCGCGATGAACTCATCCCCCGCGAGATGTATAAATATGGGGACCGGGTGCGGGCTTACATCTATGACGTGCGCCGCGAGCAGCGCGGGCCGCAGATCTTCATGTCCCGCACACACCCCCAATTCATGGCCAAACTCTTCCAGATGGAAGTGCCGGAGATTTATGACGGCGTGATCGAAATTCGTGCCGTTGCCCGCGACCCCGGCTCCCGCGCGAAAATTGCGGTCATCTCTAACGATTCCGGCATTGACCCCGTGGGCGCCTGTGTGGGCATGCGCGGCTCCCGCGTCCAGGCCGTGGTGGGCGAATTGCAGGGCGAGAAGATCGACATCATTCCGTGGAACGAAGAGCCGGCCGGATTCATCGTGAATGCCCTTCAGCCCGCCGAAGTGGCCAAAGTGGTGTTGGATGAAGAGAAAGAGCGCATCGAAGTGGTGGTGCCCGACGAGCAATTGTCCCTGGCCATCGGCCGTCGCGGGCAAAACGTGCGTCTGGCTTCCCAGCTCACCGGCTGGGACATCGATATTCTCACGGAAGAAGAAGAATCAGGCCGCCGTCAGGCCGAATTCAACGCCAACACGCAAACCTTTGTGGATGCGCTGAATGTGGATGAAATGGTGGCGCAACTGCTGGCCTCCGAGGGCTTCACCGATCTGGAAGAGGTGGCCTATGTGGAAGCTGAAGAGATCGCCATGATCGAAGGCTTTGACGACGAGACCGCCGGTGAATTGCAGGCCCGTGCCCGCGAATATCTGGACAAGCAGGAAGCGGAGCTGGACGAACAGCGCAAGGCGCTGGGCGTGGCCGATGATCTGCGCGAAGTGCCCGGCATGACCACCAAAATGATGGTGACGCTGGGTCAGTCAGAAGATGAAATCAAGTCGCTGGAAGATTTCGCCGGCTGCATCGCCGATGACCTCATCGGCTGGAACGAGCGCAAGGACGGTCAGGTCACCCGCCATCCCGGCATTCTGGACGAATATGAGCTCTCCCGCGTGCAGGCCGATGAAATGATTATGGCCGCCCGCATGGCCGCCGGCTGGGTCACAGAAGAGGACCTAAACCCGCCGGAGCCCGAGGTGGAAGAAGAAGAGGTGGTGGAAGAAACACGCCCGGAGAACATCACTGTTCTGGAAGGGTAGAAAACGGGTCCTTCAACAGCTCTCACGTCGAGGCGAAAACAGCCGCCGTGATTCATAGCGTGTCACGCTTCGCTGGAACGCTCCAGTGGTGAAAAGCTCCCCGGCAAACGTTTGCCGGGCCCGTGCAGCAAAGGCCCACAGGCCGACAGCGTGAGCGCAAAAGACTTAGAGCGTTTCCATCGCAGATGGACACGCTCTAGGACGACGCGATGGGCGGGCGGCCGGAGGCTGTGGCGGTTAGGCGAAGTTCCACCAGCATTTCACGGCTCTCTACGGTTGCGCGTTTGGCGTCTTCTTGGATGTGAAGGGTCACGTCTTGTGCGCCAGCCTCTCTCGCTAGACGCTTGGCCTCGGTTTGCACCGCTTGCGTGGCGTGCGCCACTGCGCCTGCCTCGTCAGCAAAAGGTCTTTCGTGGCCCGTCACCTGAAATCGGCCCTCGGCGGGCTGGGTGATGAGAATCTGCGAGCGCACGATCACCTGGCCCACCACCGCACCGATAGCATTGGCCACATCGGCATGGTCCGGCACGATGGCCCTTGTGTCCAAAAGCTGCGCTGCTTTGGGGTGATAGGCATGGGCCGATGCGCCAAGGCCAATGAGGGGGCGGTCCAGCGTGAGGGAGAATTGAACCTTTGCGGGCTTGGTGTCACCCTCGCAGCGGCTTTCCAAAACCTGACGCACCAAATCATGGTGGACCAGTTCTGGACTGTGGCCATCCCCGTGGAGGGCCGTTTCCAAAACCACTTCAGCGCTGCGCCGTTCCACTGTCGAAACAATCCACCGCGCAAGGGCCATGGGGTCATCGCTGAGGGCCTTCCCGCTGCCGTCCTTGCGCCGCTCGAACAGGCGGATGGCTTTCAGCGCGGCTCCTGCGTCCCACTCATCGTGCAGGCCAAGGGCATGCATGGCATCGGAGGGGGTGAGGCCCGCCATATTGACCAGACCACGCCCCACCAGCCGCTTGAGGGCGGCCAATTGGGCATTGCCTTTCAAAAAGCCTTCAAGGGCCACCGGCTCGTCATCCAATAGATCGAACAGGGCCAGTTCGGCCTTACTCAACCCGCTGGCCACGCCCATACCGGAGCGCCAGGCGAACCGCCCGTCGAACCGGCCCACGAGGGTCGCCTCCAGGCGGGTATCCAGCGCGTGGTGAATGATCTCGCCATAGCGATGGGCAATGAGGGAGACGGGCACCAGTCGGCGGGGCCCCAGAGATAGTTCCGGC
The DNA here is from genome assembly GCA_039198355.1 of Pseudomonadota bacterium. Taxonomy (GTDB): domain Bacteria; phylum Pseudomonadota; class Alphaproteobacteria; order Rhizobiales; family Rhizobiaceae; genus Pseudahrensia. Next base: position 41,705 of record JBCCTO010000021.1, on the reverse strand, counting down.
CGCAGACCAGTGCCGCCCAGCCCCACTTCGGAATCGCCGCCCAGCCCAAATGTGTGCATGGCCACAGCTTCCACCATGGTGCGGAAGCCCCCCACACGGGCGCCATCGGGGTCGATGCGGGGGCGACCATCTTCCAACAGGGCCACATCCGACGTGGTGCCGCCAATATCGTTGACGAAAGCCTCAGTCTCGCCGGTCAAAAACTGTGCGCCCACGAGGGAGGCGGCGGGGCCGGAAAGAATGGTCTCTATGGGGCGGCGGGCGGCGAAATCAGCACTCACCAGCGCCCCGTCTCCCCGCACCACCATGAGCGGCGCGTTTATTTTGCGCTCCGTCAGCGTGGTGCGGCAGGCCGTGATAAGCCTGTCAATCATGGGGATCAGCCGGGCATTCAAGACGGTGGTCAAGGCGCGCTTGGGGCCGTTGAGACGGGCGGAGAGTTCATGGCTGCAGGTGGTGGGCAGGCCCGTTCGATCACCGATTAAATCACGCACGGCGTTTTCGTGGGCCGGATTGCGCACGGCAAAATAACCAGCCACGGCAAAGCCCGAAACGCTGGTGGAGAGCGCCTCAAGCTGGGCTTCCAGTTGTACCATATCCAGCGGTTTTGCTTCGCTGCCGTGGGTGGTGTGGCCGCCGGGTAGCATAATAACCGGGTCGCTGCCGATGGCCTCATCCAGCCCGGCATTCTTCAAATCCCGCTCCTCAAAACCAATGGCCACAAGGGCTACACGCCCGCCCTGGCCTTCCACCAGCGCGTTGGTGGCAAGGGTGGTGGACAGGGACACCAATCCGATTTCCGCATGGACAGAGTTTTCCATCTGGCCAAGAACCGCATCCACTGCGCCGGCAATGCCGATGGCCAGATCATGCTTGGTGGTGAGCGCCTTCGCTTTGGCCACAACGGTGGGACCGCCATCGCGCGTCTCCATCAAAACGGCATCGGTAAAGGTGCCGCCCGTGTCCAGACCCAACAGAAGTGTCATGGTCTAACGGGCAGGTTTGGGCGTGGCGCTCTTGAGCGTGGAAGGCCGCTCAAACGTGCCGTCCAGCGCGGTGAGCACATCGGCCAGAAAATCGTCCAGATGATCGGTGGCAAAATCCACATGGGCCTGTTGGGTCACTTCATGCTCCCAGGCCTCCGCGCTGTGTTCACTGCCCATGGCAGGCACCACCAGAACGGTGGTCATGCCAAATTGTTTCGGCACCGCAAGGTTACGCGGCATATCTTCAAACATGGCTGCTTTGGCAGGGTCCACGTCGTGGACCTCCAGAAAAGCCGTATAGGGCGCTTCCTCCGGCTTGGGCACCAGGTTTGAGGCGACGATGTCGAAGACCTTATCGAAATGGTCAGAAATGCCCAGCCGATCGGTGGTGCGCTTGGCGTGGGGCACATCGCCATTGGTGAAAATGTGTTTGCGCCCCGGCAAAGCGGCGATGAGGTCCCCCAGCACCGGGTTTGGCTCGATGGGGCTGTAGTCAATGTCGTGGACCTTATGGAGGAAATCGTGGGGGTCCACATGATAGCGCTCCATCAGGCCGCGCAGGGTGGTGCCGTATTCCTTGTACAATTCCTTTTGCAACTTGCGGGCGGCCTTTTTGTCCATGTCCAGAAGCGCGGCTACATAATCCGTCATCTTCCAGTCGATCTGAGCAAACAGGTCGCAATGGCGGGGGTAGAGCGTGTTGTCCAGGTCAAACACCCAGTCAGTGATGTGGTCGAATTCTGCGTTCAAATCAGTCATGGGAAACCGCCTCGTCTGGAACTATCATCGTGCCCGCCCCGTGTTCGGTGAACAATTCCAAGAGCACCGCATGGCGCACACGGCCATTGACAATGACCACCGCTTCGACGCCCTGTTCCAGCGCATGAATGCAGGTTTCCACTTTGGGGATCATGCCGCCGGAGACAGTCCCATCTTCGATGAGCGCGCGGGCTTCGCTGACGGTGAGTTTGGCAAGCAATTTGCCGTCTTTATCTAACACACCGGGCACATCTGTGAGGAATAGCAGGCGTTCGGCATCCAGCGCTCCGGCCACGGCCCCGGCAAACGTGTCCGCATTAACGTTGTAAGTATGGCCCTCCGGCCCAAAGGCCACAGGGGCGATGACGGGGATGATGTTGGAGGCGATCAGCAGGTCCAGCACTTCCCGGCTTACCTCTTGCGGCTCCCCCACAAAGCCCAGATCGACGATATTTTCTATTTGCGAATCCGGGTCCCGCTCCGTGCGCTCCATCTTGCGCACGCGCACCATATTGCCGTCCTTGCCGCAAAGGCCGATGGCCCGGGCCCCTTCACCGTTAAAGCGGGCTACAATGCCTTTGTTGATGGACCCGGCCAACACCATTTCCACGATTTCCACCGTGGCCCGATCGGTTACGCGCATGCCGGCAGCGAAATGGCTTTCAATATTCATGCGCTTGAGCATGTTGCCAATTTGCGGCCCGCCCCCGTGGACCACCACCGGGCGCACGCCCGACTGCTGTAGCAAGGCCACGTCCCGCGCGAAGGATTGGCTGAGCGTCTCATCCCCCATGGCATGGCCGCCATATTTGATGAGGATCGTGCGGCCCGTATGGGCCTGCATATAGGGCAGGGCCTGGGCCAGAATGCTGGTCTGGGTTTCCGCAGAGAGGCCAACCTTGTCAGCGGTATCATCAGTCATGGGGCAGTTACCCGTTAAAGGCTGGACGTTTGCTACCGCGACCCAAGCATGACTTCAAACAAAAAGGCCCGCGGTATCCGAAGATGCCGCGGGCCTGTTCGGTTCTTATCGTGCAACGCTAGTCGATCAGACTTCTTTGGAGATCCAGCTGGACAGCTGGGCCTTGGGCACGGCGCCCACCTGAATGGCAGTGGGTTCACCATTCTTGAACATCAAGAGAGTGGGGATGGAGCGCACGCCGTATTTGGCGGCGAGGTCGGGATTAGAATCCATGTCCACTTTGGCGATCTTCACCTTATCGGCCATTTCGTCGGAAATCTCTTCCAGGCTTGGGGCAATCATCTTACAGGGGCCACACCACTCCGCCCAGAAGTCCACCACCACGGGGGTGTCGGAGTTGAGCACTTCGGCGTCGAAATTGCTGTTGTCGATGGTGACCGTGGCCATGGGGATTCTCCCGTCTGTGTTTGGTTGTCGCAGACGTAAGAAGGGCAGCGGGATGGGTCAAGGGCAGGCGGGGTCACACCATGTTACCCAACTCTAAAGCGTGTCCATCTGCGATGGAATCGCTTTAGGTCTTTTGCGCTCACGCTGTCAGCCTGGCGGCCTTCGCTACGCGGGTACGGCGCACAAGCGCCGGGCGGCTTTTCGCCACCAAAGCGCTTCAAGCGAAGCGTGACGCGTGCTAAAGTGCCATCACCTTATGGAGAGCTGCGTCCATGGTAGACCCAGGGATTTCCAATAAGCGTGGTGCGGGATCCCCGCTATCATCAAGTGCTGCCGTATAAAGCAGCGCTGCCCACACGGGTTTTTTGGGATAGAGCTGCCCAATCAAAGCGCGATAGAGCGCCATTTGGGTGATGTAGTCGGCGGGAATGTCTTTTTCTGTGGCCGGCACCCGTGCGCCGGTTTTGAAGTCCAAAAGCATCACATGGTCGTCCAGCACGGCCATGCGGTCGATGGTGCCCACTACGGGGCGTCTTCCGCTTTGCAAGGTCAGGTGCCCCATGACAGGCACTTCTGGCCGACTGGTTTCGGGGTGCAGATAAGCAGCAAGTTGGGGGCTGTCCAAACTGGCAAACAGGCTGTTGAGAAGCGTATCCGTTTCGGCCTTTGACAGGCCTTCCAGATGCGCCTCGACGTAAGGGCGGGATAGCATCTCCCACCCATTGCGGTCCCGATCGGGCAATTCCTCAAACAGTCGGTGAACAACATTACCCAACTGGCGTGGATTGATGGCGGATGAGAATTTTGTCGATGACAACAGTGAAATGGCCTCACCGGTTTGGGCGGCCTCTTCTTCGATAAGAGCCTGGGCACCGGACGGGCTTAGGGGACGGGGCAGGTCCGGCTCCGGCTGAAGTTGATGGGTAAGCCAGCCGGGCAAATCCAGCGGCTTTTCAGGCGCAAGAAGCGCCTCATCCTTGTGATTTTTCGCCCGCGCCATGGGGCCGCGCTCTTCATCGGAAATGGTCCATCGATAGCGTTTTAGAGCACTGTTTTCGCCGCCCAGAACGCCCACTTCCTCCCAATCCTGCGCTAAAGCTGCCCGCACCATATCGTGCCACACCGGGCCGTTGGGGCTCTTGCTGGATTTATACCCGCACACGATCAACTGATCCTTGGCCCGCGTCATGCCCACATAAAGCAGGCGGCGATATTCATCCTCCGCCAGCGCCTTTTGGCTTTGTTGCAGAGGCCGCGTGATGTGGCCGTGGTCCTGACTGTCCCGCACCCAAAGCAGGGGACCATCATCGGCCACTTCATAGAGGGCTGGCTGTTTGGCCGACCGCCATGCCTCGCTGTGGCGGTCCGCCAAAAACACCACTTCCGCCTCCAGGCCCTTGGCGGCATGGACGGTCATCACCCGCACTTGACCGGCGGATTGGTCCATCTCCCGCTTGATCTCAGGGCTGTCCTCCTTGAGGCTTTCCACGAAAGCCTGGAGGCCGGGCAAGCCGCTTTGTTCGTGGGCAAGGGTGAGGTCGAGAAAAGCGTCCAACACGTCTTCCACTTCTGGCCCCAGCCGCTGGCGAAGCAGGAACCGGCCCCGGTCTTTGCCCAGCAACAGGGCATAAAATTCGTAAACCGGCATGGCATCGGCCCGCATTTGGATAGCGCGGAAGCGTTCCCAGATTTGTTTGAACGGTGGTTCGTCGGACAGGTCTTGGAGAGAGCGGAACAGGCTGTGGCGGCGCACCATGGGATCGCCCAGGGGTGGTTCTTTTTGTGCCTTGTCTTCATCCACCGGCGCGGGGGCCAAGCCGTGGCGGGCAAGCCGGTGCAGGTCCTCTTCTTCCAGACTAAACAGGGGGGACTTGAGGGCTGCCGCAAGGGAGAGATCATCCTGGGGTGTCACCACCGCTTGCCCCAAGGCAAGAAGGTCTTGGACGGCTATATGATCCCCCAGCGCCAGCCGGTCCGCCCCGGCCACCGGCACACCCCGGTCTTTCAGCGCCCTGTTGAGGGCCCCCACGAAGGCATCACGGCTGCGCACCAGAACCAGAATATTGCCCGGCGTGATGGGCCTGCCCGTGGCCACAAACCGCTCGCCAGACGTCATTTCCGCGATGCGGTTCGCCATGGTTTGGGCCAGCCGCACAGCGGGGGCGGGGGCCGCGTCTTCTTGCGGGAAAACGTGCCATTCGTCGGGCACATCGCCTTTATCCGATGTGAAAACATCCCACACTTCCACATGGCCCGGCTGGCCCTTGCGGGCGGCCTGATGGACCATGTTCTCCCCCGCGCCATCGGTCACTCCCTTCGTGTGGGCCGGGACGGAGAAGACGCGATCCACAGCGCTGAGCACGTCTTGGGTGGAGCGGAAGGAGAGGTTGAGCTTCACATCTTTCAACACTTTGTCCGCCGCTTTCGCACGGCGTGAGATAGTGCGCTTTTCGTGGGCAAAAACCTGCGGGTCGGCGCCTTGGAAGGAATAGATGGACTGTTTTTCGTCCCCCACCACGAAGACGGTGCGATCCACGTCCCGCGCCCCTTCGCCGCTGAAGAATTCGTCCACCATGGCGCGGATGATGTCCCACTGGCGCGCGCTGGTGTCCTGCGCCTCGTCCACCAGCAGGTGGTCGATGCCCTGATCCAGCTTGTAAAGCACCCAGGCCCGCGCGTCTTTGCGGGTGAGTAAATCGGCGGTGCGGTCGATGAGATCGTCAAAATCCAACAACCCAGCCCGTCGCTTGGCCAATTGGTAACGGGCGAGCATGGCTTGGGCGAGCGTGAGCACTGGCTCCGTGCGCTCAATTTGTTGGAGTGTGGTGTGGCGAGCAAGACCTGCATTCATGTGCTCAACCGTGGCGGTGAGCATGTCTTCCAACCCATCCACCGCTGCTTTCATATCCTTGGTCATGGCGCGGGAGTTTAGCCCGCCGTCGGTTTTCATCAGCCAGACCCGAAGGGCTGTCATGGCCCCATGGGGATCCGCCTCATGCTTCGCCAAAGCTTGAAGCGCCGTGCGGGCTTTGTCGGCTGCCGCGCTGGTTTGCTTTGCCCACGCCGCTAGGGTGGCCGGGATATCCCATTTTTGAAAGGGCAGGCTCTCCAGGGTTTCGCTCAAAGCGCTTTCAGGCGTGGTATTGTCGGAAAAGCCGCAAGCGGCTTTCAATTCGCTGATGGCAGCCCCCACGGTTCCCCCTTTGGCAAGCCAAGCCCCCAGCCGCTCGCGGTGGTCTACCACGGCTTTGAGCACTTTCTCCACTTTGCTTTCGCTGGCCGCATCCATCACCGCCGCCAAGGCCTGCCCCACGGCGCCCGTCGGCTGCGCGGCCATTTGCAAAATGACGTGGCGGCGGGCTTCCCCCATCAAAAGGGCTTCACGGGCCTCATCCATCACCGTGAAGTGGCCGGGAATATTGGCTTCCAGCGGGAACTGGTGCAGCAGGGCTTCGCAGAATGCATGGATGGTCTGGATTTTCAGACCACCGGGGGTTTCCAGCGCCCGGGCAAACAGCGTGCGTGCCCGTTTCATCTGTTCCAGCGTTGGGGCAATGCCTTCCGTTTGAGTGAGCGCAGCTTTGAGATCGTCCTCCCCAAGAACAGCCCATTGGCCCAGCGTTTTGAAAACGCGGTTGGCCATTTCTCCGGCGGCGGCCTTGGTAAAAGTGAGCGCCAGAATGCGCGACGGGTCCGTGCCCTTCAGCAACAAACGCTCCACCCGCCGCGCCAGCACCGTGGTCTTGCCCGCCCCCGCATTGGCCGACACCCAAACGGAAATGGACGGGTCGGATGCCAGCGTCTGAGCATTGTTGGTATCAGCCGGGACAACGAGTTCGGGGGCGCTCATGCGGCGTCCTCTGCACCATCACCATCCCCTTCACCCGCTGTGAGCGACCATTCTTTCACCCGGGCCAGATGGTCATAATCGCCTGCATAGGCGTTGGGAGAGGGGCGAGCCTGGGAGCGGTAACCTTTGGTGGGGTCGTCATAGGCTTCAATGAGACAGGCGAGCCGTTGCCAACTTTCCTCTGCCAGATCCTGCGTGGCTTCCTGGCTTTTGGGCGACACCATGGGAGCCTTGAAATCATCATCCGGTTTCAAAATGACGTAGGAAAAGCCGCTGGCGTGGGGGGGAATATCATCGCCAAACGCACCCCGCATGGCCATGGCTGCGGTGAGCGGCAATTGGGGTGCCTTGTGGCTCTGCACATTGGGAGCGGAAGGCACAGAGCCGGTTTTGTAGTCATAGAGGTGGAATGTACCGCCCATCACATCAAATCGGTCCGCCCGGCCCGACAGGCGAAAATTCGGTAGGTCTTTTGAAGTACTGCCCCGCTGTTCAGTGATGGTGCGTTCCACTTGCGGCTCCACCTTGGCTTGCAGCTTTTGGATGAACTGTCGGGCGATGGCGCGAAAACGGGGCTTCCACAGGGTCACATAATCCAGCGGCACCTCCTCGCCCTCAAACCATAAATCGGCCAACGCCACGAAACGGTCTTCCACGTTCGGCGTGGAAACGGTCAGTCCGGCGGTGAAATAATTTTCGACAATGTTATGGTAAAGCGTTCCTTTCTCCCGGGCATCGGGCACGCGCAGCAGGGGCTCCAGTGCGTCCAGATGCAAAATGTGGCGCGCATAGATGGCGTAGGGATCGTTGGTCCAGGTTTCGATGGCTGTGATATAAAGTTGACGCGGGCGTTCGCTCACCGGCGGCTTCGGTTCGGGCCGGGGGCAGGGTCGGGGCGGGCCATCGGGCTGGTCAATGGCGCTGGCCCAATGGGCAAAGCGCCCCCCTTCCTGCTCCATGGCATTAACGGCCTGTTCCCCCGCCACCATGCGCAGGCGCTGCACCCAGCGGGACTGCACGGTGGGCGCACCGTCCAGCTTGGCGGCGCGGGTGAGTACGACATCCTCCATGCCCAGCATCATCTGCACATCATGGGCGGCAAGGCCTGTGCGCCGTTCAGGTAGGGGCAGTTTGAGCGCCGCTTTCATGGGGCGTGACAGGAACGGGTCATTGCGCCCATGGGCGGGCCACGTCTTTTCGTTCAAGCCGCCCAGCACCACACGATCAAAAGTCTGCAAACGGGCCTCGATGGGGCCAAGAATGGCCACGCGGGGATGGGTGCCGCCGCGGGGACGGACGGTGCTCGTAGCCATGAGAGCTTCAAAAAGGTCCGGCCATTGATCCATGGGCACGGCCAGATTGTGCCCGTGATCCATAAGCCTGCCCATGAGGTCGTGGAGCACTTGGCCTGCGGGTGCGTTATACAGAGCATCAAAATTGCTCTGGTCATCGCTGGCGCAAAACTCCAGCGCTTCCACGGTGAGTTGGGCCAGGTCTGACACAGACCTGTCCTGCAATGTATTGGGCATCTCTCCTTCATCATCGAAGGGCATGCGCGGGTGGAAAAACCCGTCCAGCCGTTCAGCCAGAGCCTCCAGACAGGCCCAGTCCTCCGCCCCCATGCGGCGCAGGGCGCTCGAAAGGCGCTTATTGGCGGCGGCTTGTTGTTGTATATCGATGACCCGCTCAAGATACTTGCCGGCCACGGGCGGGCTGATGGCCCCGCGTAACACACCCAGTTCAAACAGACGGGCCGCGTGGCGGGCCTGTTTGGCATCCATGCCAAAGCGGGCCAGTGGGTGTTTCAACAGGGCTGTCAGCGCCACCGGGTCCGGCCGTTGGCACAGCACATGAAGCACCAACCGCACAAACGTGCCCGCCGGGCGGTTGGCCAAAGGTTGGCCGGCGGAATCGTCGATAAACACGCCAAAGCGGCGCATTTCGATGGCTACGCGGCGGGCGAGATTACGGTCCGGCGTGACCAAGGCGCAGGTCTTGGTGCGGTTGCCTTCGTCCAGCGTTTCGCGCAGGGCCAGCGCGATGGCCAAAGCCTCTTCGCCGGGGCCAGGGGCGCTGACCAGTTTCACGCCTGCAAAGGCCTTGGCGCGGGTCTTTTCATCAAGACTTTCAAACAGGGCGGGCCAGGTGTGGGTTTCCTCGGCCGGTTGCAGGGCAGCGCTCACCAGCCGCTCGCGCAGGCGCATGCGGCCTTCCGGATCCCCGTCGCGCATGGAAAGCTGGCGAACACCTTCCTCATCGCGGGGCACGCCCAAGTCCTCAATGAGTTTTTTCAAACCATATTGGGGGTGGCCAGCGGCTGTTCCGGCCTCGGATTTCTCATTGTCCGGAAGGTCCACTTTGGACCAAACCTCATCACCCATGTCCCGGTCCAGACCGGGCAGAACCACCACGCCCATGTCCAATTGCGCAATGGATTTGAGCAGCCGTGCCGTGGAGGGAATGGAACCGGTGGACCCGGCGGCGATGACAGGGCCTGTGCTCCCTTCGCTAGCATAGAGATCAGCTTGGAGGTTGAGGAATTCTGCCCGGAGGGTGGCTGCGTCCTGCATGCCCCGCTCCTGCAAAATGCGGGGCCAGGCTTTGGTGGCGATGGTGAGAAATTCCAGTGTCAGGCCGAACCAGTCGGAATGTTCGCCGTCCACCAGATTTTTCAACTCATCCCATTGCACTTCTTCGGTGGCCACCATGTCCATCAGGCGGGCGAGATCGGCGGCGAACCATGCTGCATCGGGGATGGAAGCGGGCATCATGATGTCGCCACCGCCGTAGAAGATGTCCCGGTCTTGGCTCGACAGGCTATCCGCCCAGGCGTGGACCAGCCTGGTGAGAATCATGTGCCGTTCCAACCCATCCATGGCGGGGGAGAGCACGGGTAGTTGCGGCACGTCAAAAGCAAGTGTGTCCTCGTCCACTTCCCCCAGCGCGCGTAGACGGGGAAGGAGTGCCACCCCGTGGGGCATGCGCTGCGCAAAAGCACTTTGAATGGCCCGCACGGCCCGGCGGGTGGGGAGCCAGATGGTGACTCCGGCCAAGGCCAGCGGATCATGTTTGGCGTTGAACCCGTCGATCAACTCACCGGAAATGAGCGCATCCACCAACCGGGGCAAAAAGGAGGCACCCGGTGGGATGGAAGCCACATGGGAACGGTAAGGGCGGGGTCGTCTGCTCACGCCGACCGCTTTTGCTCAAAAGCCGCTAAGGCTATCTCCGCTTCACCAATAGCTTGTGGCGTGCCCACATGGAGCCATAACCCATCCAACACCACGCCCGCCAATCGGCCCTTGGTGATGGCCTCATCAAACAGGGTATTGAGGGAGAAAACCTTGGGCCTGTTTCGGAAAAGTTCAGGGCGGATGAGAAGGGCACCGGCATAGACATAGGGGGCGTGGTCAGCATTCCCGCGCCGGGTGAGGCGATGGCTGTCGTCCATGAAAAAATCGCCTTTACCGTCAAACCCCACCGCATCCCCGTGACGGGCCACGAGCATGAGCATGTCCACGGTGTTATCAAAAGCGCGGTCCATTGTTGCAAGGCTGGGTGTGACCCTGTCGCGCCAAAAGGAATCCGCATTGAGCAGGAAGAAGGGCGCATTTTGCTCGGGCAATAAGCCATGGGCTTTGGCCACACCACCGCCAGAGTCCAGCAATGCTTGCCGTTCATCAGAGATGTGGAAAGCCATGTCCCCACGCTTCGACAGATGCGTTTCGATCTGGTCGGCCAGATAATGAACGTTCACCGCGCAATGGCTTATCCCATGGGCTGCCAGCGTATCCAATGCATGGTCCAAAAGGGTTATCCCGGCCACCTCCACCAGCGGTTTGGGGCGGGTGAGCGTGAGCGGGCGCATCCGCGTGCCAAGACCGGCGGCCAGCACAACGGCTTGTTTGGCGTGGCGGGCCTGTTTGGTTTGGCGGGGCGAGTTGGTGGTCATGGAGGCGCAATCAGCCTGCTTTAGGTTTCACCAGCACAGTGTTCACCCAGTCGGCATAGTCCGCAAGCACTTCGTGTTTTAGGGCCCGCTGCAAATAGTGCTGCATGCGGGGCAGGTGGGCCATATAGGCATGTTTGCCGTCGCGCTGGGACAGGCGGATGAAAATGCCGAGGATCTTGGTGGCGCGCAGGGCGGCCATGATGGCATATTGAGCCATAAATATTTCGGGATCGAAACTTTCATCATCCCCGCGCGCATTGATGTACCGGGCCAGAAGGCGCTGCTCCACATCCACCGGCACGTCCACCCGCGCATCCTGCGCCAAGGAGGCCACATCATAGGCGGCAGGGCCGATCAGCGCGTCTTGAAAATCGATCAGGCCAACGCGGTCGTGGCCTTCTTCATCACCCCGCCAGATGATATTGGGGGAGTGGTAATCGCGCAGCACCAGCGTCTTTGGCGCATGGGCCATGTGGTCGATGAGCCCGTTCCAAATGGTCTCAAACTGGTTCTGCTCTTCATCGTGGAGTGGTCTGCCTAGACACCAAGGCGCATACCATTGGGCCAGCAAATCTGTCTCCACCAGCATGGCTGTGCGGTCATAGGGGGGAATCGTGTGGGGCGCCTCTTTCGGCGCTGCACAGGCCGCGTCCCAATCCATGGTGTGCATATGCGCCAGCAAGTCCATGGTCGCCCTGTAGCGCTCTTCCATGGGTTGGCGTTGGGCATCAATAATGCCGTTACTGCCCAGATGATCCAGCAGCAGGAGGCCTGCATCCAGATCGTATTGGTGGAGTGCGGGCACTGCCAAACCCTTTTGGGCTAGCGCTTCTGCGACACCCACAAAGGCCCCCAAGCCTTCAGCCAGGTGGGCCACTTGGCTATAGGGATGGCCCCACTTTTCAAGCACTGGTTCATCGGACATGGTAGGGGCATTCATAAGCACCAGTTCGTCGCCAGAGCTTGGCCGGATGGTCTCATAGGCCCGGGCGGAGGCATCGCCGGTGAGAAAATGACGGCTGCTTTTGTGATGACCGTGGGCATCCAGAAAGACGCGAATTTCTAGTGAGCGTTCCAAGCGCTCCATCTGTTCTTTGGCACCCGTGATGGTGGCAGTGCGGGCTTCATCCGTCTCACCCTGCTCCAGATGGAGGTGGAAGCTTGCGGGCGGCAAATAGCCTTCCCCTCTCTCAGGCCATTCCACCAGCGCCACGCCGGTTTCGAGGGCTTCTTCCAGACCCAGTTCCAGCAATTCCTCGCCATCCCCCAGCCGGTACAGGTCCAGATGGGCCATGGGGTCAAAGCGGCCCCCTTCGTATAGCTGTACCAGCGTAAACGTGGGGCTTGGCACTTCAGCATGGGGATCATCCAGCCCGTGGCGGATAAAGGCGCGGGCGAAACTGCTCTTTCCGGCCCCCAATGTCCCGGACAAGCCAATCCAATCCCCCGGCTGCATGGCCAAGGCCAGCGTTTCGGCCAGACGCGCTGTCTCACGTTCATCGTTCAGATAGACTGTGAACCCCATGGGGCCTATGCAGCCTGTTTGTCTGTGGTGGTGGGCCCGTCTGGATCGTGGGGGAAGAAGCACTCAAAGCGCGTTCCCTCACCGGGCTCACTCTCCAGACGGATGGTGCCGCCGTGCAATTCCACAAGCGCTCGGGCAATGGAAAGGCCCAGCCCCGCCCCACGCCTGCCAGAGGATTTGGAAGCGCTGTTGAACCGGTCAAAAATAACCCCCTGTTGGCCCTCGGGCACGCCAGAGCCCCTGTCAATGACCGCCAATTTAACACCATCGTTGACGGCTGTGCTTTCCAGAGTAATCGTCTCCCCCTCCGGCGAAAAGGCAATGGCGTTGGAGACCAGATTGTTGATGATCTGCTCAATACGTCGGGCATCGCCCGTCAATTGCGCGGCACCGCCCAATTGGCGGATGGCGATTTTCAAACCCTTTGCGTGGAGCCGATCCGTCATCTCACGGGCCACACTGCGCAGCAGGATGCGGGTGTCCAGGGGCTCCATTTCCAGTTCCATGATGCCCGCATCCACCGTGGCCAAGTCCAACAGGTTGTCCACCAACTCGTGCAGCGTTTTGGATTCACCGGAAATATCGGCCAGGTAGTCCAATTGGCGCGCATTGAGCGGGCCGAAATCCTGTTGCTGCAACATTTCCGCAAACCCCATGATGGAGGTGAGCGGGGCGCGGAATTCATAGGAAACGTGTTCGATGAACTCGTTTTTGAGTTTTTCCGCCGCCACCAGCGCCTCGTTGCGTTCCTTCAAGGTGGTCTCAAAGTGAACCATGGCCGTCACATCCATGAAGGAGAGCATGGCTTGCCCATTGGGCAGGGGGACCAGCGCATAATCGCACACGGTGCCGTCGCGCAGGGCCAATTGGCCAGCCATGGGTTCTCGGGTGTCAGAAATCCCGGTGATGGCCGTGCTCACCGCGTCCCAAATGTCGGGCTGTTCCATGAGCGGACGACACAGGGCGGCAATGTCGGCAATGCGGGTATTGGCGGCCACGTCTTCGTCTGCCAATTGCCACATTTTCTGAAAGGGCGGATTGGAGAGCTTCAGACGACCATCGGGGGCGAACACGGCGATGCTTTCGGACAGGTGGTCCAGCGTCTCCCCCTGCACTTTGGTGAGCGCAATGTAGCGGCTTTCCATCTCCAGCTGTTCGGTGACGTTTTCAAACACCCAGGTCACGCCGCCCTGTTTATGGGGGTTGGCAATGACGCGCAGCGTGCGCCCATCGGGCAGGTGCCACCAGTGTTCCTGGGGCTGGGTTTCCTCATAGACTGTGAGCAGGCTGTTGCGCCATTTGGACCAGTCGGGATGTTCCGCCAATTGGCCAGCGGCGCGCATGGCATCAAACAATTGGCCATTGTCCGGACCGCTTTCCAGCAGACCCTGCTCCAACTTCCACACGTTTTCAAAAGCAGCATTGTGGAAGATGAGGTGGCGTTTTTCATCGAAGATGGCCACGGCGGTGGCGAGCTGGTTCATGGTCTGGGCGTGGCTCTCCAGGGTGCGGCGCAGGTTGGCCTGCACTTCTTCCACTTCGCTCATATCCACGGCCAGACCGGCGGAACCCCCCTCATAGGAAACCTCGCTCACATCCACCATACGCCGGTCGCCGCTGATGGTGGCGGGCAAACGCTGATGAAAAACGGAAGGACTGTTGCTCTCCCGCTGGGCTTGATGGGCATGGGCCACCACCCGGCGCTGGGGTTCATCCAACAGCTGCGTATTGGCCTTGAGCACGGCGGGCAGACCATCACTGTCCACGGCCTGCACATAGGCGGAGTTGGCCCAGGTGAGATCACCGGCGCTGTTGCGCAGCCATACGGGGAAGGGAATGCCCTCCATGAGCGCCTGCATGGTGTCGGTGGTCTGCACCAGATTGGTGTGCTGGGCTTCCAGTGCGGCCAGCGCCGCCCGGTCCCCATCGAGGCTCAAAAAGCGCACAAAGGCGTGGGAGCCAGAGGCGCGGCCTTGCACCTCCACCACGGACCCGGCGCGGGTTTCCACCGCCATGTCGAAGCCTTCCGCCCGTTCGCGAAGGCGGTGCAGGGCGTGTTCGAAGGATTGGGCGGATGCGGCTGTCATCCAGCTGCCAAAGGCGGTGAACTGGCTCGTATCCACCGGCGCACCCGTGCCCTCCGGCAAGATACCCCGGCAGACGGGGGCTTCATTGCGCCCCTCCCAGATGACCACCCGTTGGTCCGGCACATCCAGGAGGGCTTGCGCCCGCTCGTGGCGCGCTCTCAAGTCTGCCAGTTCCAGCGCCATGGAGGTGTTGGCGTTTTCCAGCTGCCGCCGCTCACGGATGAGCCATGTGGCGGACCACATCGCAAAGGCAAAGGCTCCCACGAAGATGATGAGCATGACCCAGGAATTGGCGATGCCCTGATTGGGCAATTTGTCGATGAGGCTCCAGAGGGTGCCAGTTTCACCCCCAGCAGATTGCGCCATGGCGGGGCCTTGAGACCCGGCCATCATGGCCCCAGCCGAAATGGTGATTGAAAGAAGAACACGCCGAACGCTCCGCCCCTGACCCCGCTTGCGGGGATGTTCTTGTCTCATGTGCCCGTAACCCTCCAACGGCCCGAACACGCGACAGGGAGCCTTTTTCAACTGTTTGCCGGGAAGCCCCGATTCGCCCCAAAATAGCCCAAATTGCAGCCGCCATGCGAGGGGCACAAAAGGGGAATGTGAGCCAAAGCAAACTGCGCAGCGCCGGTGCGGCCAAAAACTAAAAACTAGAGTTGCTATGGTAAACGAGAGGTTAAATCTGTTTTCGCGTTCATCCCCGGGTCCAGCCCGAGGACAGGCTGCTGTCGGTCTCACGGCCTTCGCTGCCCATTTCATAGAAAAGGCGCGGCAAACGTTTGCCGGCCAGCTCTTCGCTGCCTGAGTGCCCCAGTCTAGAATTGAGATGTCCCAACCCATAGAAAAGCCCGCCCCGATTTTCACTCGAGCCGGACTTCGATTTTTATGTTGGGATGGCCGAAGAGGCCATCCGGCAATCGTTTGCCGCCCCCGCGGAGCATCCGGCAAAGCCGGATTGCGTGAGCGCAAACAGAAAAGCTGACGGGCGTAAGCCCCAAACTTTCCTAGTAGCGATAATGCTCAGGCTTGTAGGGCCCTTCCACCGTCACCCCAATATAGTCAGCCTGGTCTTTGTTCAGCTCGGTGAGTTTCACGCCGATTTTCTCCAGGTGCAGACGGGCGACTTTCTCGTCCAGATGCTTGGGCAGGATGTAGACTTCGTTGCCGTATTCATCACCCTTGGTCCACAGCTCGATTTGGGCCAGCACCTGGTTGGTGAAGGAGGCGGACATGACGAAAGAGGGGTGACCCGTGGCATTGCCCAGGTTCAGAAGACGGCCCTGGGATAGCAGGATCATGCGATTGCCGGAAGGCATTTCATACATGTCCACTTGGTCCTTGATGTTGGTCATCTTCAGGTTGCGCAGGTTGGCCACCTGAATTTCGTTGTCGAAGTGACCGATATTGCCGACGATGGCCATGTCCTTCATCTCACGCATGTGCTCGATGCGGATGATGTCCTTGTTGCCGGTGGTGGTGATGAAGATGTCAGCGTCTTTGACCGTGTCTTCCAGCGTCGTCACTTCAAAACCGTCCATAGCCGCTTGCAGGGCGCAGATGGGGTCAATTTCGGTGACCTTCACACGGGCGCCAGCGCCCTGCAGGGAAGCGGCAGAGCCTTTGCCCACGTCGCCATAGCCGCAAACCACGGCGGTCTTACCGGCCAGCATGGTGTCCGTGGCGCGGCGGATCCCGTCCACCAGGGATTCTTTACAACCGTATTTGTTGTCGAACTTCGACTTGGTGACGGAATCGTTCACGTTGATTGCGGGGAAGGGCAGCTGGCCTTCTTTGTGCAATTCATAGAGACGGTGCACGCCGGTGGTGGTCTCTTCCGACACGCCTTTGATGGCATCGCGGGTTTTGGTGAACCAGCCGGGGGTCTCTTTCATGCGCTTGTGGATTTGCGCCTTGATGACTTCTTCTTCTTCGGACTGGGGCACGGGGATAATGTCTTCGCCGGCCTCGGCGCGGGCGCCCAGCAGCACGTAAAGCGTGGCATCGCCGCCGTCGTCCAGGATCATGTTAGCCCCTTCCGGGAACATGAAGGATTTGTCCAGATAGTCCCAATGCTCTTCCAGCGTCTGGCCCTTGATGGCAAAGACGGGAACACCGGCTTCCGCGATGGCGGCAGCAGCATGGTCCTGCGTGGAATAGATGTTGCACGAGGCCCAGCGCACGTCTGCACCCAATGCCGTGAGCGTTTCGATCAGCACGCCTGTCTGAATGGTCATGTGCAGGGAGCCGACGATGCGCGCGCCTTTCAGCGGCTTGCTGTCGCCAAACTCTTCGCGCAGCGACATGAGGCCCGGCATTTCAGTCTCAGCAATATCCAGTTCCTTGCGGCCAAATTCGGCCAGCGCAATATCTTTGACGATGTAATCAGTGTCAGCCATGTGGGGCGTCCTATTCGTGATCTTCATGGGTAATGGGGAGGTGTTCAAACCCGTCTCAGGGCCGCTGTTGGCCCAAACACTTGGCGGAACCATGACAGCAATAAGGCAAGCGAAAACACACCACCCCCGAGCGTTGCTGGGCATTTAGCACCGAACGGCGGGAGGCGCAAGAATGATATAAAGAGTTGTTTATGTGGGATTGTGGGGCGGGAGGCTAAGTTGGGCGCGGATATGGTTGAGGTTTCGCAGATCTTTTTCCGCGCTAGGATGATCCAGCCCTAGAATTCTTGATGATATGGCGAGGGCTTTCTCCTGAAAGGTTAGCGCTTCTTCCCATCGTCCTCGAACCCCTAGATTATAAGCCACATTGTTGTAGCTGGTCGCCGTAAGAGGATGATCCTCTCCCAGCACGCGCTGACAAGTTTCAAGGCCCTTGCGAAAGAGCGGCTCAGCCTCCGTGTGACGACCCTGAGCATTCATGCAAGACGCAACATTGTTGTAGCTGATTGCCGTAGATGGATGATCCTCCCCCAGCACCTGCTGATGAATTTCAAGACCCTTGCGATAGAGCGGCTCGGCCTCCTTGTGACGACCCTGAGCACCCATGCAAATCGCAACATTGTTATAACTGGTCGCGGTAGATGGATGGTCCTCACCCAGAACGCGCTGACGAATTTCAAGGCCCTTGCGGAAGAGCGGCTCGGCCTCCGTGTGACGACCCTGAGCATCCATACAAGACGCAACATTGTTGTAGCTGTTCGCGGTATCCGGGTGGGCCTGCCCCATTACCCGCTGACGAATTTCAAGGCTCTGGCGATAGAGCAGCTCGGCCTCCGTGTGACGACCCTAAGCATCCATGCAGAACGCCACATTATTGTAGCTACCCGCCGTATCCGGATGGTCCTCCCCCAGCACCTGCTGATGAATTTCAAGACCCCTGCGAAAGAGCGGCTCAGCTTTGCTATAAAGTCCGGCATCATCGAGATGAATTGCAGCTTTGTTCAAGCTGGAAGCATACTCCTCACTGCCCGAACGAAAGGTTTGTTCGTGCAACTTGGCTTGTTCTTGGTACAGGTCCGAAGCTTCCAGGTAGGCAAATTTCAGCGCTGCCATTTCGGCCCGTTTGCCAATGATTTTAGCGCGGCTGATTTTGCCGTTTTTGGTTTGTTCCTCCCGCGCTTCAATGATCTCCGCGTAGCGTTTGTCCGCCGCAGCTAGAGCCTTTTCTGCTTTTTCCAGTGAAAAGCCTGGCCCTTCGGAGAGCGCATCATCAGCCTGTTGCAGAAGAGCAACAATTTCCGCTTCTTCATTGGGCAAGCCCGCCCAACTCCCTCGCTCGGAGCGCAGTTCTTTTAGCTTTTCCCAAGCCTGCGTGATCGCACCTTGAATATCGGCGGGGGCCACACGGTCTTGAAGAATATGGCCCAACAACTGCAACAGGTCGCTCTGTGTGGCGTGCAACTCCTTGGTCAAGAATTCGATCTGCGGCCCGTACCGCTCCAACAAGGCTTCCGAAGCGTTAGCGGCACGGGAGGCATCTTCCGCAAGACTGTCCAGCCGTATTTCAAGGGGCGTGCGGTCTATTTCCCCATCGGCGCTGGGCACAATGATGGCTCCGTCAGCCTCCTCGATGGTAATATCCAGCGCTGCAGCGATCTTGCGAATGGTGTCGCCAGTAATGCCGGGCCGTATTCCGCGCTCGATTTCCGAAATATAGCCCTTTCTGTCGCCGTTTTTCAGGGCTGCATCGGCGAGGTTCTCCAACGTCCAACGTCGCCGCTTGCGTTCTTCCCGCACGCGGCTGCCGAAGGCGACAAGTTCCGGCGATGTCTCCGCTTTTCCTTCAATCAAACTTGTCCGCTTTCCCGCGATGTAACCCGATGGAACAGGGATGTAACGACCTGCCTGTCGTCAAAGCCCATGTTCGACATGCGCAAATGATAGCCGTTCCGGAACGGCGTTTCCACTGAAAGGACCATGGAAATGCTGAAACGTCTGAAAACTGTATTGATGAAAACCCTGATGGTGGCCGTGTGCCACCGCGCTCTCTATGGCGGGCTGTGTCTCGTCTATCTGCTGGGCTTTCTGCACATTGGCGATGTGGACCCCTATCTGTCTGCCGCTCTGCTTTATCTGGCGCTGGCGGCGCGGGGGTGAGTATCGCCCCAGGGTAAGTGGCTATCCACTGGCCCTACACCCCCTCCTTCACACACCAGAATGACCCGATGCCGAGCACATCCATCTTTGTGCGCAGGAAGCAGTCTACGGCCTGTTCGGGGGTGTGGACGATGGGTTCGTTTTCGTTGAACGAAGTGTTGAGGAGGACGGGGACGCCGGTGTGTTTTTCAAAGGCGGAAATGAGGTCGTAATAGAGGGGGTTTTCAACGCGCTTTACGGTCTGCAAACGGCCCGTATTGTCCTCGTGGTTTACGGCGGAAATCTTCTCGCGCCATTCTTTTCGAATTTTATAGACGTGCAGCATGAAGGGCGACGGGTGGCTTTGCTCGAAAATGTCGTTCTGGCGCTCTTCCAGCACGGCGGGGGCGAAGGGGCGGAACCATTCGCGCCGTTTGATGCGCTCGTTGAGAATATCCTTCATGCCAGGATAGCCGGGGTGGACCAGAATGGAACGGTTGCCCAGCGCGCGGGGCCCCCATTCCATGCGGCCCTGAAACCAGCCCATGACCTTGCCGTTGGCAATGGTCTCGGCGGCGGTTTCAATGAGGTCCTCCCGGCTGCATTTGCGGTAGGAGACGCCCTTTTCCTTCAGAACCTTCTCCACCGCTTCATCGGAAAACTCATCGCCGAAATAGGGATCGTTGATGTGGAAGCGTTTGCCCTCTTTGAGCACCGCGTTGGATACGTGGAGCGCGGCCCCCATGGAAAGGCCATCATCCCCGGCGGCGGGCTGAATTTCGGTCTGCTCGAAGGACGTGTGGTCAAAAATCATGCCATTGGCTACGGAGTTGAGGGCGCAGCCGCCGGACAGGGCAATTTTCGTGTCCGGCGCCATGGTGTGGGCTTTGTTGGCCATGTGTAAATAGACCTCTTCAAACCGCTTTTGCAGGTTGAAGGCCAGGTCCATGTCCCGCTGCAAATACTCCGCCCCCGCCTTGCGCGGCTCGCCCAACCGTTTCACCATTTCATCGGAATAATGACGGTGCAAAACCATATTGCCCTCATCATCAATTTCGAGGCCAGGGTTGGAGCCGAAGGGCACGAAGAATTTCGGGTTCAGGGCAAAACCGTCGTCAGATAGGGTCACCATTTCCTCAAACAGATCGCCATAGGTGTCGTTTCCATAGGGGGCGAGGCCCATGACCTTGCCTTCGTCGCCATAGCGGTCATAGCCGATGAATTCGCACACCATGGTGTAGAGCGTGCCCAGCGAAGTGGGCAGATAGGTCTTGTCCAGCACCTTGATCTCATCACCCTCACAGGCGGTAATCATAGTGGAGACAAAATCACCGGACCCGTCCACCGAAAGGCCGGTGCATTTTTCCCACGGCGAAATGAAGTAAGACGAGGCCGTGTGGGCCACATGGTGTTCCACATTGTGGATTTGAAACTTCAGCTTGGTCGGATCGATTTGAAACTCTTCCGCCAGCGTTTGTTTCATGTTGGCGAAGGCATCGGTCTTTTTCTTCAGGCTCAGGAAATTGCCCAGTTGGGACGGCTTGGACAGGGCATATTTTGCTTTTTGCACCTTGTTGGCACCCGGGTCCCGCCCCAGCGCCACGTGGTCAATATCGGCCAGTTTCAGGCCGGCAAAATCCAGACAGGCCTGGATGGACTTGGTGGGAAAGCCGCCAAAATATTTGACCCGGTTAATGCGCTCTTCCGCAATGGCGAAAACCGGCACACCGTCGATAACCAGACAGGCAGACGCACCGGCGTGAAAGGCTGTAATGCCTAAAATTGCGGTCATGGGAAGCTCGTCTTTTTTGTGTCGGGAGAATCGGGATGCAAACGGCTTTACCCAGCAATCTTTTGAAAGTCCAACGGGTTGGGGGGATCGGGGCCAAAACCGTCCCGCCCACTCGGTTTTCAAACGGGCTGTGGTTACCCGGTCACAACAGTCTTTTGAGGGAATAGAGCGCTTCCAGCGCGTCCCGTGGGGTCATTTCGTCGGGGTGCAGGGCTTTCAACGCCTTTTGCACCTTGTCGCGATTGGCGTCCGGTTTCTCGTGAGCGTTGTTGGGGACGGGCGGCGCGGCGGAGAAGAGGGGGAGATCGTCAATGAGGGTTTGGGTGGGGTTGTCCCGGCTCTGGCTTTCCAATTGGTCGAGCACCGTGCGGGCGCGGACGATCACCGCATCGGGTAGGCCAGCCAGGCGGGCCACCTGAATGCCATAGGACCGGTCGGCACTGCCCTGGCCCACTTCGTGGAGGAAGATCACCTCCCCGTTCCATTCCTTCACCTTCATGGTGACGTTGGAAAGGCGATCCAACTTGCCCGACAGGGCGGTCAACTCATGATAGTGGGTGGCAAACAGGGTACGGCATCGGTTCACCGCATGGAGATGTTCCATGGCGGCCCAAGCGATTGAGAGGCCGTCAAACGTGGCCGTGCCCCGTCCGATTTCGTCGAGAATGACGAGGGAACGCGACGTGGCCTGGTTGAGGATGGCGGCGGTTTCCACCATTTCCACCATAAAAGTGGAGCGCCCCCGGGCCAGATCATCCGCCGCGCCCACGCGGGAAAAAAGGCGGTCCACAACGCCGAGCCGGGCTTCTCCTGCGGGAACGAAAGAACCCATTTGAGCCATTAGGGCGATCAAGGCATTTTGGCGCAAAAAGGTGGATTTACCGCCCATATTGGGGCCGGTGAGCAGCCACAGGGCACCAGCATCGTCGGATGGTTCCAGATGGCAGTCATTGGTGACGAAGGGATTGGCCGCCTGTTTGCGCAATGCCTGTTCCACCACCGGGTGGCGGCCGGCCACCACATGGAAGGTGAGGCTGTCATCCATGATAGGGCGCACGTAGCCTTGCTCTTCTGCCAGTTCTGCGAGCGCCGTGGCCACATCGCAGCGGGCCAGCGCTTGGGCTGTGGCGTGCAGGGCGTCCTGCTCCGCCATCACCGCGCCCATCAGACGGTTGAAGTGATCCAGTTCCAGCGAAAGCGCCTGCCCCGCCGCATTGGCGATGCGGCTTTCCAGATCGGCCAGTTCCGTGGTGGTGAAGCGCATGGCATTGGCCATGGTCTGGCGGTGGATGAAGAGTTCCGGCTTTTCCTGAAGCGCCGCCGCGTTCAGCGCGGTTACCTCAATAAAATAGCCCAGCACGCCATTGTGTTTAACCTTGAGCGTTTTCACGCCCGTGACCTCAGCATATTGGGTCTGCAATCCGGCGATAACCTGACGGCTTTTGCGCGATAGAGCGCGCAATTCGTCCAGTTTTTCGTCAAACCCGTCGCGGATGAAACCCCCATCGCGGGCAAGAAGCGGCAGATCTTCGGCCAGCGCCTCGCCCAGGCTTTGCGCGAGCGACGCAGGAGCATCCTGCAAGGTTTGCAAGTCTGCCGCGGTGAGCGCGGGCATATCATCCGCTTCGTTTAGAATGTTCGTGGTTGTCTTTGACACCGTTAAGGTAGCCAATACGGCCAGCAGGTCCCGCGGACCGCCCCGGTTGAGGGACAGGCGCGAAAGGGCGCGCGCCAGGTCTGGCACGCCCTTCAATACATCACGTAGCTTGGCCCGGGGGCTGTGGGCATGTAGCCAGAAGGCCACCTCTTCGTGGCGTTCTGCGATGGCCGCCACATCCGTTAGCGGCCCGGTCAACCGTTCCGCCAAAAGCCGTGCGCCCGCGCCGGAGACCGTACGGTCTATGGTTTTGAGCAGCGAACCCTCCCGCTCGCCAGACAAAGTGCGGGTGAGTTCCAGATTGGCGCGGGTTGCAGCGTCGATGTAAAGCAGCGCACCACTTTCCTCCCGCGTGGGGCGGGAGAGGGCCGGGCGTTCGCCAATCTGCGTTTTTTCGATATAAGCGATGGCGCCGTGGGCGGCGGCCAGTTCCGCGCGGGAAAACTGGCCGAATCCGTCCAGCGTGGAGACGTTGTAAAAGCGTTGCAGGGTGCGTTGTGCCTGACTGCTGTCAAAAAGGGCTGCGGGTTGGGTTTGTACAGCACATTCCACAACCTCCAGCGCCAGGCGCACGGCATCGTCCGCATAAAGAGTGTCAGGAATGACCAATTCCCGGGGAGCAAGGCGTGCAAGGTCCGCAGAAAGCCGGGCAGGGTTTGTGGGCAGCAGACGAAATGCACCGGTGGAAATATCGACCACCGCAAGGGCATACTCATTCCCGTCTTGCCCACCTTTGACCCGCGCCAAGGTGGCCAAAGCGCTGGCCTCGCCCGGCCAGAGGAGCTTTTCTTCTGTAATGGTGCCGGGGGTGACGAGGCGGATCACCTCGCGCCGCACCACAGCCTTGGAGCCGCGCTTCTTGGCCTCGGCCGGGTTCTCCGTTTGCTCGCAAACCGCCACATTGTGGCCCAGCGCAATCAGCTTTTGCAGGTAATCATCGGCGGCATGGACCGGCACCCCGCACATGGGAATATCCTGCCCCAGATGCTTGCCCCGTTTGGTAAGCGCAATGCCCAGCGCCCGGGCAGCAATTTCCGCATCGGAGAAAAACAGTTCGTAAAAATCCCCCATCCGATAAAACAGAAGATAATCCGTATGGGCAGCTTTGATTTCAATAAACTGCGCCATCATGGGCGTCGGGGCCGTTTGTACGGGCTTTGGCGGCTTTGCAGCCGTGTCTGCGGTTTTGGGTTTGGCTGCGGCCCCGCTCATGTCGAAGGGCTTTTGGGGCTCGCCCCCCAACCCCTCTTCCGCCGCTTCTTCCAACCCCTGATCTGCCACGCTGAACCCCATAAACCAAATGCGCAAAACCCTGCCCACTTCTCCTAAAGCGAATCAGGCGGGCAGGGCAAATGCTGCGGGGACTAGGATTGATAGCGAGAGGCGTCCGCCCCGTAATGATTGATGTAGCGCGGGTTGATGCGCGCCACATCCAGCACCACAAGCACATCAGTTGTGTTGAAAGCCCTATCGATTACGGCCGTGGAGGCGAAGCGGGCCCCTAGACGCAAATAGCCTTTCAGCAAAGGCGGCAAGAGGCGCAGGGCCTGACGGGGATTGTCAGCGGGTTCAGCGCCCAGCTCTTTCAGGTCAAATCGATCGCTTTGGTGAACGGCTGATGCGGCATCGCAATCTTCATGGTCATCCAAAAGGGCGGAGCTGGCAATCAGGGAAAGGGCTTTGCGGTTTTGGCCCGGCTGCGTGCCCTCAAAAGACCCACAGCCAAAAAGGCGGGTTGCCCCCTGTGACAGGGCATAGGCCCAGGTTCCACCCCAGAGCAATTCCATGGTGCGTTTGTTGCGATAGGCGGGGAGAATGCAGGAGCGGCCTAGTTCCAGTAGACGCGTGGCCGGTCGGTTGGCGGTGAGAGCGGAAAGGTCAAATTCCTGCGCTGAGTAAAATCCACCGGTGCGAGCAGTGCGATTGCCCGGCAACAGCCGGTAGGTGCCCACAATGTCTTGCCCATCCAAAACCAAAAGATGATCGCAATGGGCGTCGAACAGATCAGCATCACGGTTGCTCGGTGCGCCGGTGCAGGGCGCTTTTCCACGCTCTTCAAAAAAGACCTTGAAGCGCAATTCCTGCGCCCGGGTGACCTCCTCGTGATTGCGCGCCAGGCGGGTGGTGAGGCTGCCCAAACGCCCAAGCACATCGGCGGAACCGACGACGGGAGTTTGCGCCGGCAGGGGAGCACCACCAAGGCGCTCCCCCAGGCTGGGCGTGATGCCATGAGCTTGTGGCGGATTGGTCGAAATGTCGGTCATACGCCTTGTCTTTTCACTTCACCACTGGGGCTCTTGGGGCCCTTGCTTTGCATGGGGGTGTGGGCTTGGAGGCGGGAGCGGACCGCATCAAAATCCAGCGGCTTCAGCAAAAAGTCAGTTGCGCCGCTTGCCAGGGCCGCTTGGCGGGCGGTCGGTTGATTATCCGCGGACAGGATGAAAACGGGCACGGGCGGCAGGCCTTGATCGTTCTCCCGAGTTCGCAGCGCTTTTACGGTCTCCAGTCCATCCAAATGAGGCATGTGCAGATCCAGCAGCACAAGCTTGAAGTCTTTACTTTCAAACGCTGCCAAAGCCTGTTTGCCATCGGCCACGGTGGTGACCGTATAGCCCAGTTTGGAAAGCAGTGATCGCGCGAGCAAGGCATTGATGCCATTGTCCTCCGCCAGCAACACGTTTTGCACAGTGGAGGCAGAATTGAGAAGGGGCGCGAGGGGCGGCGCGGCAACCTTGGGGCGTTGCGCGCCGGACAGACTGCGCCGGAGCACGCGCCTGAGAGAACTTTGCCGCACTGGCCAAGTGAGCAACCCGTCAAACACGGCCTGCCGGTCGGCGCTGGCAAGGGGTGTGTCCCCATTGATCTGCCTGCGACCGGCCGGTGACAGGGAGAGATATTGCATGGCTGTAAGTCCACAATCGTCAAAGTGGCTGCGAAGCTGATGGGCCTTCTTACCATTGCCCTGTGACAACACGATGAAACCCGGCTGCGGCACGTTCTCCAATTTCGGGTTTTGCCCTGTCTTTTGTTCTGCCGTGGGGGGCCATTGCTCCGCTTTAGTAGCGGCCATCAAAAGGTCCGTAGATGAAAAACAATGGCAGGCATGGCCCTGTTGGATGATGGATTTCACGAGCGCGTCGCGGGCGGGGCTTCGCTCCATCGCCAAGGCCACGGGCGGTCCAGACTTGGGCCCCTGTGCTTGTTGAACCGGGTGGGTGGATGCATCCAGCGGAAGCGTAAAGAAAAAGGCGCAGCCCTTCGCATTTGGACTGTGCACCATCAATTCGCCCCCCATGAGCGCCACCAGATGGCGGGCGATGGAAAGGCCAAGGCCAGCCCCGCCATGGCGGCGTGTTATGCCTTGGTTGGCCTGTTCAAAGGGTTCAAACAGGCGTTCCTGCTCCGCTTCATCCATGCCCGGCCCGCTATCACGCACGCAAAAGCGAAGGCCCTCATCCACTCTTTCCACAAATAGACCCACACCCCCAGTTTGCGTAAATTTGAGGGCGTTGCCCACCAAGTTCATTAGAATCTGGCGCAGACGCTTTTCGTCCACATGGAGGTTTTTGGGGCAGGCAGTGTCCACGAATATGCCAACGGGTAAGGGCTGAGCGGTATGGGCGGGTGAAGCCGTCGGCAGGGCGGTTTCACCCTGTCGCGCTGCCAACAATTCTCCAACACTTTCCACCAACGGCAAGAGCGGCACATGGGCGGGGGCCAGCGTGATTTTACCCTCGTTGACCAAGGCGGTATCGAGAACATCATCAATCAGCGTGAGCAATACTTGCCCTGATTCGCCGATGGCGCGGCAGTAGTCACGCTGGGTGGCGGACAGGCTGGTCTCGGCGAGCAAGCGGTTCATGCCTAAAATGCCGTTCAGGGGTGTGCGCATTTCATGGCTCATGGTGGCCAGAAAACGCGCGCGGGCGGAGCCCGCTTCCCGGGCCATTTCTAAGGCTTGCTCACGTTCAGCCTCGCCCTGGCGTCGGTCGGTGATATCGCGACCAACGGCCTGAAAGCCGCTACGCCCGGTCTCGCTGTTGCGCACAGGGCTTTGGGTCCACGAAAACCAGCGTTCCCCTTGGCGGGTAGCCAGTTTCATCTCAACCTTATTCGTCTCTGCACTGGCGTTAAGGTCAGGGGCAGGATAGTCAGCGTTGAAGTAAAGCGCATAAATGCTGTTGGTGAACGTGATTGTGCCGGTATCGTCCCGGTGCAGCACCACATCACCAAAACCTTCCGTCAGCGTGCGGTGGATTTCTTCGCTTTCACGAATTTCCCAAACCTGATCGTCCAGACTTTCCAGCCTTTGGGAGAGGGCGAGATTGCGTGCGGTTTGCTGCGCGTGTTGACGATGCACAAGACGTTTCAGCCACACGCCGCCAAAGGTGCATAGTATCGCCCCCAACAAGGGCAAGAGTGCTGGGATACCCCCCAAAGACAATTGAGGGGCGAGAGAGGTGAGAAGCAGGACACCCACACCGAGCACAAGCACGGTAACTGCTGGCCACAGGGGCTGGCTCTTCTGTTCTTTCCCCATCGGCTTTGCCCGCCGCCTTGAACGTCGAAAGCGGGAGCCGCCATTAGGCGGAGCATCCATCGGTTGCGGCCCGTCCGGCTGCACGGGCGCGCACTGGTCCTGATTGTTAAGAGGCAAGGCCATGGATTGCTCACAATTGCACACGAATAATGGCCAACACCATAGTGTGAGACACTTTCTATCCGGTTACACCAAACCTTAACCCTGTTTCCTCAAGCGCCGCGTGTTGCTTCGGCTGAGCAAGCTCTCATGTGGCGGCCCTATGAGCGTGTCGCGCATCACTGGAAACGCTTTTGTGGCGGAAAACCACCCGGCAATCGTTTGCCGCGCCCATGCAGCGAAGGCCGTTAGAGCGACAGCATGAGTGCAGATGTCCTAAAGTGCTTCAATTACAGATGGCCACGCTTTAGGCTGCAACCAGCCGCTTTCAGGCTGCTATTGTGCGGCTTCTAAGCTTCTTTGCCGCAGCTTTCAGACTTTTATGCTGCGGCCTTAAGCCGGTGCCCCGCGCTGCGGTAGGAGATGGCTTCGGCTAAATGGATGCGGCCCACCTGATCGGTTCCATCCAGATCAGCCAAAGTGCGCGCCACTTTGAGGATGCGGTGGTAGCCGCGCGCGGAGAAATTCATCGCCTCCGCCGCCTCGCGCATGAGCGCGGTGCTGGGTCCATCCAGCTGGGTGACGCTTTCAATCACGGTGTTGGGCACCGCCGCATTGGTGAGATAGGGTGCGCCCATGGCACGGTAGCGCTGCGCCTGTCGCGCGCGGGCTATTGCCACGCGGGCTGCAATCGCGGCGCTGGTCTCGGCCCCCTTTGTTTCGGTGATGGGCGCAATGAGATCGCTGGCCGAGACGGCGGGGACGTCCACCCGCAGATCAATGCGGTCCATCAATGGGGCAGAGATACGGGCCTGATAATCCGCTGCACAACGCTCGCCACGCCGACAGGTATGGCCGGGCTCCCCCGCCATGCCACAACGGCACGGGTTCATGGCGGCCACAAGCTGGAACCGGGATGGGTAAGAAACGCGGTGGTTGGCGCGGGCGATCACGGTCTCACCGCTTTCAATGGGCTGACGCAGACTGTCCAGAACCTGAGGCGAGAATTCGGGGAATTCGTCCAAAAACAACACGCCGTTATGGGCCAACGACACTTCCCCCGGTTTGGCGCGCAGGCCACCGCCCACCATGGCAGCCATGGAGGCAGAATGGTGGGGCGCACGGAAGGGACGGGCGGAGGAGAGTTTGCCGTCCGGCAGCGTGCCTGCGATGGAAGCGATCATGGAAACTTCCAGCAATTCCGCCGGTTCCAGCGGGGGCAAAATACCAGAAAGCCGTGAGGCCAGCATGGATTTGCCGGAGCCAGGCGGGCCCACAAGAACCATATTGTGACCCCCAGCAGCGGCCACTTCCAGCGCCCGCTTGGCGCTCTCTTGCCCGCGAATATCGGCCATGTCCCCCATGCCGCGATCCATGTCCCGCACCCCGGCGCGGGGGCGGGAAAGGCTTTGGGTGCCCTTGAAATGGTTAGCCATGGCGATGAGGCTGCGGGGGGCCAGCACATCCATGTCCGGCCCCGCCCAAGCGGCCTCCGACCCACAGGTTGCGGGGCAAATGAGACCCTTGTCCAGACCGTTGGCCCCAATGGCGGCGGGCAATGCCCCGGCAACGGGGGCGATGGTGCCATCTAGCGAGAGTTCTCCCATCACCACATAATCTTCCAGTGCATCACCGGGGATGGCCCCAATGGCCACCATAAGCGCCAGCGCGATGGGCAGATCGTAATGGCTGCCTTCCTTGGGCAGATCAGCGGGTGCGAGGTTCACCGTCACCTTTTTGGTGGGCATGGTGAGGCCGGATGCGTGGAGCGCCGCCTGCACCCGTTCACGGCTTTCGGCGACGGCCTTGTCCGCCAGGCCCACGATATGCATGCCCATTTTGCCGGGGCCTGCCATGACCTGCACGTCCACAGGAACCGCGGTAATGCCTTGAAAGGCGATGGTGGTGCAGCGGGCGACCATGATGTTTCCCCAACCTTCAAATTGCGCGCCCTGTGGGGGAAGGCTAGAAGCAAGAGAGTGGGCTTGTCAAGAACAATACAGGAACAAAATGGAAAAGCGGCAGCCGCGCAGTAAATGGATAGCGTTCTTTGAGATTGTCGGCTCGATCACGGCTATGGCCTATGCGTTGCTCATCGCCTCCAATACGGGCAATGAAATCCTTGGCTTTTCGCTGCTCTTTATCTCCGCCGCGTTGTTTGCGGGCTGGGGAATTCTTGACCGCCGCTGGGCGTTCTTTGCCCTGCAGTTCTTTTATATGGCTTCTGCCATTATCGGGCTGGTGCGCTGGAGTTAAAGTTTTGCCTCCACAGCATGCCAAAACAGCGCGGCAATATCCGCACCACCGAATTTCTTCACCTCACGGATGCCCGTGGGGGACGTCACATTGATTTCGGTCATGTGGTCACCGATCACGTCAATGCCCACAAAGATAAAACCGCGCCGCTTTAATTCCGGCCCGATGCGGGCGCAGATTTCGTGTTCTCGGTCGGTCATGCCGATGGCCTCGGCGCGCCCCCCCACGTGCATGTTAGAGCGGGCTTCGTTCTCAGATGGCACACGGTTGATGGCCCCTACCGGTTCGCCATCAATCAAAATGATACGCTTATCGCCCGCCCGTACCTCGCTCATATAGCGCTGGGCGATGAATGGTTCCGGCCATGTGGCCTCGAACATCTCCAGAAGAGATGAAATATTCTGGTCCCCCGGCTGAATGCGAAACACCCCCGCCCCGCCATTGCCGTAGAGGGGCTTGATGATGATGTCGCCAAATTCCTCCCGGAATTTGAAGATTTCTTCGCGGGAACGGGTGATGAGCGTTTCCGGCATCAGGTCGGGAAATTCTGTGACAAAAATCTTCTCTGGCGCGTTGCGCACTTCCGCCGGATTATTGGCCACCACAGTGCCGCCGGGTTCGGGCCGGTGAATGCGCTCCAACAAATGCGTGGCGGTGATATATCCCATGTGGAAAGGCGGATCCTGGCGCATGAGCACCACATCCATGTCTTTCAGGTTCTGCTTCACCGGCGCGCCCAGCGTGAAGAAATCCCGCTCCTGATCCACCAGTTTCACCGGCTCACAATGGGCATAAACTTCGCCATCGCGCATGGAGAGGCGGTCCACTTCGTAGTGGTGTAATTCGTGGCCCCGCTTCTGCGCTTCCAGCATCAGCGCAAAGGTGGAATCCCCCACGGTCTGCACGGTGGAGATATGGTCCATCTGGACGGCGACGCGCAGGGTTTTGGCCATGGGGAGGGTCTCGGTAATTCTCATCTCGTCCATATTTAGGACGGACAAACCAAATATGTAGACAGATTATCTGCAAAACGTCCCTCAACTCGATTGTCATCTCCGCTGCAGCGGAGATCCATGCTATCGCTCGCGAGATATGCAGGTGACATATGGGACGCGCGCGCCCTCACCGTCACATCACGCAAGTTGAACAATAGGTCCCCGCCTGCGCGGGGATGACAATCGAAAACTAAAGGAACGCCCAAAATCAAACGGGCGTCATAGCCTCGTCGATCAAGTCTTGCGCTGCTTCTGCCAGCAGTGAGTCATTGGCAGACCCCGCTACGGGCTCGCGCCCCACCTCCAACATGATGGGCACCGCCAGTGGCGAGACTTTTTCCAAATCAATGTGCACGATATGGCCCCTGATGCGGGCCAGCAGATCGCCCAGGCGGTGGATGTCCAGCAGGCCCGTGGCGGCGTCTTCCCGGGTGGCCTGCATTAGAATGTGGTCGGGTTCGTGGTCTCGCAACACATCGTAAATCAAGTCTGTGGAGATGGTGACCTGGCGGCCTGATTTCTCTTTGCCCGGTTGGTTTTTTTCAATCAGTCCGGCGATGAGCGCACAATGGCGGAAGGTGCGTTTGAGCATGAAACTGTCGCTCATCCAGGTTTCGAGATCATCCCCCAGCATGTCTTCTTCAAACAGGGCTTCAAGGGGCAGGGAGCCATCGGCGATCATGGCCCCCATGTCGTTAAGGCCCCAAATGCAGATGCAATAGTCCGTGGCCACAAAGCCAGTGGGCCGGGCGTCGGCCCGTTCAAGCCGTTTGGTGAGCAACATGCCCAGCGACTGGTGGGCCAGTCGCCCTTCAAATGTGTAGGCAACAAGATAGAATTTTTCGCCCCGGGGAAAGGTTTCCACCAGCAATTGGTCGGCGGTGGGCATGATGGATTTGACGCTTTGCAGGCGCAGCCATTGCGAGACCTGCGGCGGCAAATTTCCCCACGACTGTGGGTCGGCCATCATGGCGCGGATATGCTCGGCCAGATAGGTGGTGAGGGGGAATTTGGAGCCCGCATACATGGGCACCATGGGCGTGTCTGACTGGGCGGGGGTGACAATGGCCTCGTTTTCGCGGATGCCCTCGTATCGCAGAATTTGTGTGGCGAACATGAATGTGTCGCCCGGCACCATCTGTTCCAGAAAATACTCCTCCAGCTTGCCCAGCACCCGCCCACCGCGTGTGGCTTTCAATTGACCCTTTTCGCGGGCGGCGTGGCGCAACATGCGCACGTTGAGCGAGGGCGCTTCATAGATCGTGCCGCTGTTGAGGCGGTATTGCTGGGCAAAGCGGGGGTGGGTAAGCCGCCATTGTTTGCGGCCTTCCTCGTCCGTTATGGCTTTGATTTTCGCATAGCGCTCATAATTGGCCAGCGCATAGCCGCCCGTTGCCACAAAGTGGACGGCCCGCTCGAATGTGTCCCAGTCCAGTTCCGCATAGGGGGCGGCGGAAATCACTTCGTCATAGAGATCATCTTCATAGAAGGGCTTGGCCACGGCCATGCCGAAAATGTGCTGGCACAGCACATCCAGCGCTCCCGCACGCAGGGGCGGCGTGTCCTGGTGCCCCAGATAATTGGCATCCAGCGCGGCCTGGCACTCCATCACTTCAAATCGGTTGGCGGGCACCAGCAGCGCTTGGGACGGTTCGTCCATGCGGTGGTTGGACCGTCCGATGCGCTGGGCCAGACGGGAGGCACCCTTTGGCGCACCGATATGGACAACCAAGTCCACATCGCCCCAGTCGATCCCCAGATCCAGCGTGGAGGTTGCCACCACAGCGCGTAACCTGTTGTCCGCCATGGCGGCTTCCACCTTGCGGCGCTGGCCCACGTCCAGCGAGCCGTGGTGCAGGGCAATGGGCAGGTTGTCTTCGTTCACATGCCACAGGTTCTGGAACAGAAATTCCGCCTGAGAGCGGGTGTTCACGAACAGGATGGCCGTCTGCGCCATCTTGATGCGTTCATAGACCTCTTCCACCGCATGGCGGGCGGAGTGGCCGGACCAGGGCAGGCGCTCCTTCGTGTCAAGAATTTCAATCTGCGGCTTAGCCCCGCCCTGCACGGTCACCAACCCGGCCTCATAATCCGTACGAGTGTCGCCCCGGTTTTGCGCCGCCAGCCATTGGCACAGTTCATGGGGGTTGGAGACCGTGGCGGACAGACCCACGGTTTGCAGGTTAGGCCGCAAGTTGCGCAGGCGGGCGAGACCGAGCGAAAGCAGTTGGCCGCGCTTGGAGGTTACCAATGAGTGCAACTCGTCAAACACCACATAGCGCAGTTCTTCAAAGAACCGGTCAGCATCCTTGTGGGAAATCAGCAGGGATAATTGCTCGGGCGTGGTGAGCAGAATTTCTGGCGGCTTGAGCTTTTGCCGTTGGCGGCGGTGGGCCGGCGTGTCACCGGTACGGGTCTCCACCGTGATATCGAGGCCCATCTCGGCAATGGGCATTTCCAGATTGCGCTTGATGTCCACCGCCAATGCTTTGAGGGGTGAAATGTAGAGCGTGTGGACACCGGGGCCGCGAGTGGCCTTGTCCTTGGGCGCGCCAGGCTTGAGCTTGGGCCGTTCCACCAGATCGGTGAGGGCGGGCAGAAAACCGGCCAGCGTTTTACCCGCCCCCGTTGGGGCCACCAACAGGGTGGAATCACCCCGCTGGGCGCGGGCCAAAAGGTCCAACTGGTGGGCGCGGGGGTGCCAGCCACGGGAGGCGAACCAATCGAGAAACGGCTGCGGCAGGCGGGCGGCCAGTTGCGTGCCGTCTTCCTCCGTCACCGCTTCGATTTTCTGTTCCACCGCCATGGGCGCCTAATCCTCCTATGCGGCACCAAACCAATAGCAAAGCATGGGCCTTGCCTAGTGTGGCATAGCCACCGTTCATGAAAGCATGGGTTGCCCGCCTTGATGCGGTCTTTATCCTGGGGGCACACCTGTTTTGATTTGCCCCATGATGGTCCGTCTCCTTCTTCTTTCCTGTGCCGTTTTCCTGCTCACTGCCTGTCAAAATGACGGGGAGGCGCAACCGGCACCAAAATTCTCCGGCACCATGGTGCTGGCAATGTCGTGGCAACCGGCCTTTTGTGAAACGCGCCCTCGCGTGCGGGAGTGCCGAAACCAGCGCGCCGGGCGGTTTGATACCAATCACTTTGCGCTGCACGGCTTGTGGCCCCAGCCCCGGGCGGAAGTCTATTGCGGGGTGAGCGATGCGGAGCGCCAGCGGGACGAGCGCCGCCGCTGGCGCGATTTGGAAGGGCTGGGCCTGACCAAAGACATTCAGCAGGTACTCGCCCGCGTTATGCCCGGCACCCAATCCTATCTCCACCGCCATGAATGGGTGAAACACGGCACCTGTTACAGCACCGATCCCAATGTCTATTACGAAGACTCACTGGCTCTCATGGCAGCGGTCAATGCATCCCCCGTGCGGGATCTGTTCGCCCGCTCCATCGGGCGGCGCATTACGGCCAATCAAATTCGCCGGGCCTTCGACGAGGCCTTCGGCGATGGCACGGGCGACAGGGTGGCGGTGTCTTGCAAGCGCGATGGCCGCCGGCAAATCATCACGGAACTCACGCTCATTCTGAAAGGGCCGCTTACGGATGCGGTGGATATTGGCACCATGGCCCGCGCCGCGCCCCGCCGCAGGGCCCGCTGCCCCGGTGGCGAAGTGGACAGGGTGGGTCTGCAATGAGAGCACTTTGTGCCGCATTATTGCTCCTCTACCTTGGGCTGACTGCCCACGCGCAACCGGTCAACAACAAGGTGCGCGAGGAGGGCAAAGCGCTGGGCCAACAGATGGATGTGACCGTGCTGGACCCCGCCAAGCCCTACCAATGGCGCGAGGGGGATGCGAAGAAGCATACGCCCATCAAAATGCCAAGCTGGTGGCGCAGTGGTCGCCAAATTATCGCTTATGGGCTGCTTGCCCTTGTGGCAGCGGCCTTGATCTATGTGCTGTGGCGGAGCGGCGTCATCACCCGCCTGCTGGAGCGGACGCAGGGCAAACGGGCGCGTGTGGACGAAAACGAAATGCCCGATGCGCTGCAAGCGGGGCTGGAAGGGGTCAACCTTTCCTATGAACAGCTACTGGCTTTGGAAGATCGGGAACGTGGCCTGCGCGTGGCGCTGACACGAGCACTTCTGGCGGCGGCGCAAAGGGACAATCTACGCCTGCGCCGCTCTTTCACCGCCCGCGATATTCTGGCCCGCCTGAAACCCAATGGCGGGCTAGCCAGTCTGGTGGAAGGCTCCGAGCCGGTGCTCTATGGGGGGCGCGGCTTGGAGGAACAGGCCTATCGGAATTTGCTCTCTGGCGTGGCGCCCCTGCTGGGAGGTCGGGCATGATGGTGGGCGGCATCAGCACCTT
Source organism: Pseudomonadota bacterium (assembly GCA_039198355.1). Classification (GTDB taxonomy): domain Bacteria; phylum Pseudomonadota; class Alphaproteobacteria; order Rhizobiales; family Rhizobiaceae; genus Pseudahrensia. Next base: position 6,933 of record JBCCTO010000021.1, on the reverse strand, counting down.
GGGCCGCTTGGCGCTGGCCATTATTGTGCTGGCCCTCTTGGTATGGGCATGGTTGTCGTTTCGCACCGTGGCATTGGACGACTCCTTGCTGGCGCCTTCCGTGGCTTACGAAACGGCCGTGCGCGATGGCGTGTTCGAACGCAGCCGTTTGGTGCCGGGGCAGAGATATGAGGCGGACGATGACCGGTTTCGGATATTGCCGCTTTATTCGCGTCTAAGAGGGCGTGTTCTCCCCCGATCTAGGCGCGAGACGGCTCATAGTGAACGGGATCAATCCCCCCGCCCCATGGCAAACTACATGGTGCGACGTAAGGCGAGAGGGCTGGAGACGTTGCTCATCGCGCCAAAATGGCGCTGGGGCGTTGCCAAGAACGCGCAACTTCACCCGGCGCTTCTGGTGGAGAGGCAGCGCCCTAGTTTCTTAATCGGCACAAGAAACGTTTTGCCTTTTTTTCAGCGTGACGCGAGCTGGGGTGAGCCCATCAAGATCACGACGAACGACAAACGTTTTGCAGCCCTTGATGGTCGCGCCTTTGTTGCACACAATCTGCAAACCCTTTCCGTGAGACAAGCAAAGCCCTATTGCGAACCGGTGGTGACGGCTGCGGGCGGCATGCTGCTGGGGCATTGCACCTTTCGGCGCGACCGGAATGCGGGCAAACGCTTCTGGCTCCTCACCGACCCGGACCTCCTCAACAATCTGGGCATGGGCTTTGGTGATAACGCCGCCATCGCCCGCGATCTGCTCACAGCTCTGGCGGCGAAGCGGAAAGTCATCCTCGACACCACGACCACCTATAGCGGACCCGATGGGAGAACCCGACGCAAGGGGCCGGACCTTTCCGAACTGCTGCAATATCTCGCCCCGCCCTATACGGGCATTTGGATTGCCGCTGGCGTACTGCTGCTCCTCATGATCTGGCACGCCCTGCGGCGCAGCGGGCCTTTGCGGGCGGGGGATCCGGGGCGGTTGACGGCACCGGGGCAGACATCGCGGGCCACCACCATCGCCGCCGACGCCTCTCTGATGGCCGCCAGCACCACCGCGCGGGACGGGCATGAGTTGGCGCGGCTGCGCATGGATCAGGGGTTGGAGGATTTGGCGCTTGCCCTGCACCTGCGCGACCAAGACGCCACCAACCGCGCTTCCAAAAATGCCCTCTCCACCGCATGGCCGCGCTTGCGCCAGCGGCTGGCCAATATCGCGCCCGAGGAACTGGCAGAAATTGAGTCCATTCGGGCGGCGGCAGAAAACAAAAGCGGCGATGTGTTAACCTTGATGGACCGGTTCCAGTCAGTCATCGCCACGCTCCACCCCCATTTCCAAAACAAGGCCCGCCCCTGATGCAGACGTTGACGCAGACCATGAATTTGGACGAACTGGCCGCGCTGGCGGGCAGTATAAAAGCGCAAATCGGCAAGGCCGTGCACGGGCAGGACGGGGTGGTGGACCATCTGCTGGTGGCCCTATTCGCCCGGGGCCATTGCCTTCTGGAAGGCCCACCCGGCACAGCCAAAACCCTGCTGGCCCAATCCCTTTCCGACGCGCTGGCTCTGGAATTCCGCCGCATCCAATTCACGCCGGACCTCATGCCCGGCGATGTGATCGGGGCCAACACTTTTGATTTCGCCACGTCCAAATTCAATTTGGTGAAAGGCCCCGTCTTCACCGACATCCTGCTGGGGGACGAAATCAACCGCGCGCCGCCCAAGACGCAGGCCGCCCTGTTGCAGGTGATGAATGAGCGGCAGGTGACCATCGACGGGGAAAATTTGGACGTGGGTGATCTGTTTTTCACCATCGCCACCCAAAACCCCATCGAAAACCAGGGCACCTATCCTCTGCCCGAAGCGCAGCTGGACCGGTTTTTGTTCAAGCTGGATGTGGCCTTTCCGGACCGGGATGCCGAACTGGAGATCCTCACCCGCCACGCCAGCCAGCCCCTTTCGCTGGCCGCCCGCCGTGAGGGCATTCAGGCCGTGGCCACCCGCGAACAATTGCTGGCCGGGCAGGCGCTGGTGGACACGGTCCGGCTGGAAAACGCCATTTTGGCCTATGTGCTCGATCTCGTGCGCGCCACCCGTGAAGATGCCAGCATCGACCATGGGGGCTCCACCCGCGCTGCTGACGCTCTGTGTGGCGCGGTCCGCGCAAAGGCGGCGCTGGCCGGACGGGATTATGCCCTGCCGGACGATGTGAAAGTCCTGTTCCGCCCCGCTCTGCGCCACCGGATCGTGCTGTCCCCTGCAGCAGAAATCGATGGCCTCACCACGGATGATGCACTCTCTCGCATCACCGATCAGGTGGCAGCGCCCCGTTGATTGGTGAAAGGGCATGAAACCAACCATCCGCCTTTTGTGGTTGTCGGGCGCGGCTGTTCTGGCCGCGCTGACGCTCGTGGTGGTTTCCCTCACGGGCACGGCCTTCGACACAGTGCACGGCGGGCAAATGGTGGTTTTGGCACTACTGCCCTTGGGCCTGCTTGGCTTGGTTGCTCTTGTGGATGCCGCTCTCAGCATACGCCCGGGCCAGATCAGCCTGACGCTACCAAAGCCCATGAGAGCTCTGTTCACCGGTGAAACCCGCCCTTTGCCTCTGGTGCTGGCCCGCAAAAAGGGTGCAGGTCCCCTGCCCCGCTCTGTCACCGGGCTTTTGCCAGCAGGGGTTGGCATCGCCGCCACCGAGACTTTTTCGTTTCGGTCAGCTGATTTGGGCATGGAAGCCCGCCCCACCCTCACCGGGCGCAAGCGGGGGGAATGGCAGCCGGGGCCGCTGCATTTGCTCTGGCACAGCCCTTGGAGGCTCTGGGAATTCAGCCCCCGTCGCCCGCTGGACCTCTCCATCACCGTGAGTTCAGACATCCGCCCCGTCACCAGCGGGCAGATTGATCTGCAATTGCGTTCCCGGCAACTGGGGGAAAAGACGTTCAAGGAGCGGGGCGAAGGGTCGGACTTTCTGCAACTCAACGATTTTGTCACCGGCATGGACCCCCGCTCCATGGACTGGAAGCGCTCCGCCCGGGCCCACAAACTGCTAGCACGGGAAATGCAGAGCGAGCGGAACCATCAGGTGATCTTCGCCCTCGACCATGGCGCACTTATGGGTCAACAGGTGGGGGAAGGGGCGCGGGCCGTGGCGCGGTTGGAACACGCCATTAACGCCATGCTGGCGCTGGGTTGGGCCGTGGTGCAATCCCGCGATCTGCTGGGCCTGTTCACCTTTGCAGACCGGCCCACCCAAACGCTTGCCCCACGCCCCGGTGCCGCTGCCCATGGCCATATGCGTGCGACCCTTGCGGGCATCCAATGGCAGCCGGTGGAAAGCAATCTCACACTCGCCCTGTCGCGCCTGCAAGCTGGCACACCTAAACGCAGCCTCATGGTAATCTTTTCAGACTTCGCCGACCCGCTCACCGCGCGCATTTTGCTGGACCACCTCAAGCTGCTCACCCGCCGCCATGTGGTGATTTTTGTGAGTTTTCAGGATCCGCTCCTGCCCGCCACCATGGGCCAGGCCATCGCCGAATTTTCCGACATGGCCGAAGCGGTGGCCGCCGGGCGACTGGTGGCGGAACGACGCTCTGTCTTGCAAGCCATGGGGCAGATGGGGGTGCATGTGATTGAAGCGCCCGTGGGGCAGGTAACGACGCGCTTGCTGAACACCTATCTCGGTATTCTCCATCGCGAAGAGGTGTGAAGAAGTGCCATGGTGCAGAATGTGACCAACGATGACATGGACGCGCTGCTCATTCGCTCGGCTCGCTTCCGCAAGGAACGGGAGGAGGATTGGCGGCAATTGGAGGCGCTGGTGAAACGGGCGGAAAGATCGGGCCTTGCCGGGTTCACGCTGGAAGAGACCCAAACCCTCTCCAGCCTCTACCGGCGCGGAGCCAATGCGTTGGCCCTGGCGCGCACCATTTCACTGGACGCGGGCCTGCTTACCTATCTGGAAAATCTGACTACCCGCGCATGGATTGTGGTTCATTCAAACCGCGAACCCTTACGGGCCGTCCTGGCCGGTTTCTTCCAGCGCACCGCCCCTGCCGCCATCCGCCGCTGCACCAAACATATCGCACTGGCTGCGCTTTTCTTTTTTCTGGGGGCCATCATCGGTTACGCCTTGGTCATATCGGAGCCGAACTGGTTTTACACGTTCGTCAATGGGGGGTTAGCAGGCAATCGCAACCCGGATGCCAGTGCCGAAACACTGCGCTCAACGCTCTTTTCCGACCGCGAAACGTTTTTGGAGCGGCTGAGCACTTTTGCCAGCTATCTGTTCACCCATAACACCCGTGTGGCCTTTCTGGCGCTGGCGCTGGGCATTTTGATGGGCGCGCCCACGGCGCTGCTGCTATTGTATAACGGCCTTATCCTTGGTGCCTTCTTCGCCATTTTCGCGGCCAAGGACTTGGCTTGGGAGCTGTTTGGCTGGCTCTCCATCCATGGAGTAACGGAGATCGCGGCCATTATCATTGCCGGTGCTGCGGGCCTGCGCATGGGGCAGGCCATGCTTTTTCCCGGCCTGGACAGCCGGGCCCACGCCCTAAGAGAGGCGGGCAAAGACGTGGGGCGACTGGCCATCATCGCCATGCTCATGCTGCTGGCGGCCGCCCTTTTGGAAGGCTTCGCCCGTCAGCTGATACAGGAGACGACCGTGCGACTGGCCATAGGCTGGAGCATTGGTGGTTTATGGCTGCTGTGGTTCCTCAAAGGGCTGGGGCAAGGGGGGCATCAGCGCCATGGCTAACCCGCTCAAACGCTTCAAGGCCTGGCGTCAAGGCCGCACACCGGCGGGTGATACGAAGCGCCTTGAAGTCCACACCGCTGAGGGGTTGGTGCTGAACCTCACACTGGCCGCGCCGTTTCAGCGGGCTGTGGTGGTGGTGCTGGATCAGCTCTTGGTGCTGATCGTACTCATCCTCTTCATCATTGGCTATTTCTACAGCGGCATAAACCGCGCGCTCAACCCGGCCCTCGCCACCATCCTCTTCTACCTCACCACGTTCTTCATGCGCACCTTTGCGCTTATGGTGCAGGAAATGGTGTGGAACGGGCGCACCCTGTGCAAAATATGGTTTGGGATGCGGGTCATCTCGCTGGACGGCACGGGGCTGAAAAGTGGTCAGGTTCTGGTGCGCAATCTGGTGCGGGAGATGGAGTTTTTTCTGCCCGTCACCGTTATCCTCAGTGCGGGCGGGGACTTTGGTTTCAACCAGACCATGGCCGCCGGTATTTTGCTCATAACCGTCTTGACCATCTTTTTCAGCCGTCGCAGCCAGCGTTTGGGGGACTATCTGGCCAATACTGCCGTCATCATGGACCCGAAACCGGTTTTACTACCGGATATGGCCGCTGCCTCGTCGCGGGACACACGCTTTATTTTTACAAAAGCTCAACTGGATCACTACGGTCGCCATGAACTGCATGTTCTGGAAGATGTATTGCGGGTGAAACCGACCACCGCCCAAAACGAACGAAAACGGCAAGACGACAAACAAAAGACCATCGCGGAAACCATCGCAAAGCGGATTGGCTGGGTAGACCCCATAGGCGATGGACAGGTCCGCTCCTTTCTTGCAGCCTTTTATGCGGCGCAGAGGGACCATTTGGAACGGCGGCGTATGATGGGGGATTTGCGTGAGAACAAGTTTCACGGGGAACCCAAACCGGCTGAGGAAGCAAACCCATGAGCGATCAACAATTTGGCCGGGACGGCGGCACACCCGTTCAAAGGCCGGACTACGCGCGTAACACCGATCGTTCCCCCAACGATATTCGTGTTCCTTTTGGCGTTCTGTCCACCTTTGCCAGCGGGTTCAGCGCGTTCCGGCACAATTTTTTGAGTTATCTCGCCCTGGCCGCCCTCTGTGCCATACCGGGAACCCTGCCCGTCTTCGCTTTGGGAAACAGCACGGACCCTTTCTCGGGCGTATCCCTTTTCGGGCTGTTTGGGGCCATCTTTTTAGGCGTGGGCCTGATTTCCTTCATACCCCTTTTGGTTGGCATGATTGCCGCCATCACTTTGACCCATGATGCCCTGTTAAGCGCGGACCGTAAGACGAGCTTGAACCTGGCCGCCCGCCTCAAAACGGGCCTGACCCGGTTCATCCCAGCCATTTTAGGCTTCATTTTCATTGTGCTTGTGTTGGGTGGCATCTTCTTTGTTATTTCGGCCACCGTGTTTGCATCGGGGGATGGATTTGCCATTGTTTTAGGCGGTCTGGCCGGATTTATTGCCGCATTGGTCTTTGCAAGCATGTTTACCGTTTTGCTGCCCACCATTGTGGTGGAGCGCAATGGTTTTGGTGTTGTAAAACGCGCTTGGAGGCTGGCGAAGGGCTATGTTTTGCCCCTGTTTGGCCTGCTTATGCTGACCTTCCTGTTTGACAGTTTCGTCATCGGCCCCATCGGCTCCATCATCGGCGTGGGCCTCAACAGCGCCCTTTCCTTCAGCACTGGCATGGCGGTGAGCATTACCTGGTTCACCCAATTCATGGTGCTCATGGTCACCCTCTTCTTCGGCGTCATCATCCAAACCGCCGCTTTCGTGCGGTTGAAGGTGATTAAGGAGGGCATTGCCGAGGAATACGTGGCGGATGTGTTTCGTTAGACACCACATCTTCCCGTCATAGGCCGACTTGATCGGCCTATCTCCAGAGTTTGGAAAGATCCGTCTGTGGACTCACGTTGCAAGTGCAACGGTTTGGTTTTGTTCTTTTGGTGTTTTGAAGTTGATACATGCTCGTGGCTGGTTGTTGTATTGTGTGACGATGGCCCTCAATTGGCAGGGGGTTTGGGCATCGAGGTCGGTTTTTCTGGGAAGGGTACGCCTGAGGCGGCCGATGGTGTTTTCCACGCTTCCCTTTTGCCATGGTGATCGGGGCTGGCAGAAGAAGGTCTGCATTTTGCAGGCCTCTTCAAGGCGGGGGTGAT
>JBCCTO010000020.1:0-59505 GCA_039198355.1 Pseudomonadota bacterium | reverse complement strand
CGTCGATGTAGGTCCTGTGGCTGTTGTTTGTACTCACGCTGTCGGCGTGTCGGCCTTTGCTGCGTGGGCGGGGGAACCGTTTGCGGGGCGGGTCTTCGCCGCGTCACGTTTCAATCAAAGCGTGAAACGTGATGTGGCCGCGTTTAGTAGAGGCTGGCTTGAATGAGTGATTGCTACTCAGGCTTTGATTTTGCCTTGTGAAAAGCCTTTGGATTCACCAACCAAATTCACCTCCCTTTAATCTTCTCGATTCATGTTCGGTTAACGAACGCGGCGCGGTGTGACCCCGTGCGCGAGTTTCTTCGGCAACGCCCTTGGCGTTTGGCAAGGCTGGATATGGTGCGCATGAAACCTCAATCGGTGGCCCTTTGCACCCTCGCGCATCCCACCCCTTGGCGGTTAGGCCATGGGCGGGCAGCGCGGGCCGTCTTGCGGCTTTCGGCAGGGTGTGAGCAGAGACAGGACATGAACGTGCAAAGCGACGAACGTCCCCACATTCCCGTCATGCTGGACGAAGTCATGCACGCGCTTGCGGTGCAGGCGGGATCCGTGGTGGTGGATGCCACATTCGGGGCCGGGGGCTATACCCGCGCCTGCTTGGACGCTGGCGCAAAGGTCATCGCCATTGACCGCGACCCTGATGCCATCGCGGCCGGACAAGCCATGGTGGCGGAATTTGGCGAACGGCTCGTTTTGCATCATGGGCGTTTCAGCGATCTGGATGCCATCGCCAAGGCCCATGGCCACCAACAGGTGGATGCTGTGGTGGCGGATATTGGTGTCTCGTCCATGCAGATTGACCAAGCAGAGCGTGGCTTCTCGTTCCAAAAAGACGGGCCGCTGGACATGCGCATGGAGCAGGCCGGTTTGTCAGCCGCCGATGTGGTCAACACCTTCGCCCGCCAAGACCTGACCCGCATTATCGGCATTTTGGGCGATGAGCGGCAGGCCTCCCGCATATCAGCCGAAATTGTGGCCACGCGTGAGAAAGAGCCCTTCATGACCACTTTGCAGCTGGCCAAAGTGGTGGAGAAAGTCATCGGGCGGAAGGGCAAGGATAAGATCCACCCCGCCACCCGCACCTTTCAAGCCCTGCGCATTTATGTGAATGGGGAGCTGGATCAGCTGGCCGATGCTCTACTGGCGGCGGAGCGGTGCCTGAAGGAAGGGGGGCGGCTGGTGGTTGTGACTTTCCATTCCCTGGAAGACCGGCTGGTGAAGCGGTTTTTCGCCGATCGGGCAGAGCAAAAGAGCGGTTCGCGCCATATGCCGGTGGTGGACGAAAAAGTGCTGACCTTTTTTCAAAAGAAACGCGGCGCCGTTTCCGCCAGCATTCAGGAGGCTGAAACCAACCCCCGCGCCCGTTCGGCCAAATTGCGGATGGGTGTGCGCACGGGTGAGCCTGTGGGCGAACAATCCCATGATATTTTTGGCTTGCCCCGTTTGGCTAAGCCGAAAGGAGGCCCACTGTGAGCCGATGGACCGATCTGGTGCTGATTGCGGTCGCCGTGGGCGGCGCGGTGTGGACCTATCAAACCAAGCACGAGGCGGAATTATCCGCCAAACATCTCGACAGCTTGCGGGTGCAGATTGCGGCCCAAAAGCACAAAATCGGTCTTCTGGAAGCCGATTGGGCGCTGGCCACCGGGCCAGCCCGTTTGGAAAAACTGGCCAAGCGCTACGAGAAGCAATTGGGCCTAGCGCCCATGACATCCAGCCAGATTGCAGACCTTTCCGAACTGCCCGCTTTGCGCCAGGAGCGCGATGACCAAAATGCGCCGGTTTATGCGGGGCAGGACCGGTCGCTCACCACTGGCAGTATCAGCAGTATTGGTGGCCTGCTTGAAAGCGTGGGGGCGTTGGACGAATGACAGTTTCAACCACACTTTCGCGTGCACGCCGCCTGTTCTCCCGCTTCGTTTTGCGCCCACTTTCTGCCGCCACCCCTGTGCAGGGTGATGGGCAATCCACCATCAACAACCGTGATCGGTTTATTTTGGTGGGCGTGGGCGTGGTGGCCATGCTGGCCATTGTGCAGGGGCGGTTAATCTATCTGGCCAGCCAGTCTGACCAAGGCCCCGCCATGCGAAACAGTGGCAATCCGGCATTGGTGGCCGCGCGCCCCCGTATTCTGGACCGTAATGGCCAGACCATGGCCATGGATATTCAGGTGCCCTCGCTTTACGCGGAGCCGAAGCTGATCGAAAAACCCGATGAGACCTATGAGGCGCTCACCTCTGTGCTGCCCGATCTGGATTTCGATGTGACCATGAAGCGCCTCAAAAGCGGTCAGGGTTTCGTTTGGATCAAGCGGGAAATCACGCCCCGTCAACAAGCGGATATTCTGGCGCTGGGTCTGCCCGGTATCGGTTTTCGCAGTGAATCCAAACGGTACTACCCCAGTGGAGAAACCGCATCCCACATTCTGGGTCACACCAATATCGATAATGAGGGCATTGCCGGGCTGGAAAAGCATCTGGACGATACGTGGTTAAAAGACCTGCACAAAGCCGGTTTTGCGCTGCGCAAGGCGCCGGAACCGGTGAAACTGTCGGTGGACCTTCGGGTTCAGCATTTCATTCGCGATGCGCTGTCCGAGGCGATGGAAAAATACCGCGCCATTGCGGCGGCGGGTGTGGTGCTGAATGTCAACACCGGTGAGATCGTGGGCATGGCCTCGCTGCCGGATTACGACCCCAACGACCCTGTGGATGCGCTTAAGCCGGACCGGCTCAACCGCATGTCGGCGGGTCTTTTTGAAATGGGTTCCACGTTCAAAGTGTTTACCACCGCCATGGCGCTCGACAGCAATCGAGTGGACTTGAACAGCCGTTTTGATGCCCGCAAGCCGCTGCGGATCGGCGGTTTCCCCATTAATGACTATCGCGGCAAGAAGCGCATTTTGTCGGTGCCGGAGGTGTTCATCTACTCTTCTAATATCGGCACTGCCAAAATGGCGGATGTGGTGGGGCTTGATGGGCATCAGGAATTTTTGACCCGGCTGGGGCTGTTGTCCAAAATGCAGGGTCTGGAACTGCCGGAAGTGGCGGTACCCACACAGCCCAAAAAATGGAAGAAGGTGAATTCTGTCACCATCTCTTATGGCCATGGCATGTCCACCACACCGCTGCAAACGGCGGTGGCGGCGGCGGCTCTGGTGAATGGTGGCAAGCTCATTCCCCCCACGCTGTTTAAGCGCACGGAGGCGGAGGCCGCACAGATGGCCAAGCAGGTGGTGCAGCCCAAAACCACCGATGCCATGCGTTATCTCATGCGGCTCAACGTGCAAAAAGGGTCCGGTAAGCGGGCGGAAGTACCCGGCTTTCTGGTGGGTGGTAAAACTGGCACGGCGGAAAAAGTGGTGAACGGCCGCTATGCCAATGACAAGCGCTTCAACGCTTTCCTGTCTGCTTTTCCCGTTACGGACCCGCAATATGTGGTGCTTGTTGTGGTCGATGAGCCGAAGCCTGAGCAGGGAAAGCGTTTTGCCACCGCTGGTTTGAATGCCGCCCCCACAGTGGCCTCTATCGTGCGCCGGGCTGCCCCTGTATTGGGTGTGCAGCCGGATTTTAGCGTCCGCGATACGGCCATACTGTCGTCCTACCGGGGGCCATGATGAAACTATCTGACCTGACCGATCTGCCCGTTTCGCAGGATGCTGAGGTGACGGGCCTCACGTTGGATTCCCGCGCTGTTGAGCCGGGCATGTTGTTTGCCGCTTTGCCCGGCGAAAAAGTCGATGGCGCTGCTTTCGTGGCAAGCGCGGTGGAGGCCGGAGCCAGTGCGGTTCTTGCCAAAACGGGTGCTGTGACCGGCGTTCCTGTCCCTTTGGTGGAAGTGGATAATCCCCGCCTTGAACTGGCCCGCATGGCGGCGCGGTTTTATGAGAGCCAGCCTGCCACCATGGCGGCGGTGACGGGGACTGCGGGGAAGACCTCCGTTGCCTCATTCTTGCGGCAAATCTGGGCGGCCACGGACCAATCGGCAACCATGATTGGCACAACAGGCGTCTTCGCGCCGGGGCGAGCCGATTACGGGTCGCTGACCACGCCGGATACGGTGAAACTCCACGCCTTGCTGTCCGAGTTGGCCCATGAAGGTGTGACACACGGGGCCATGGAAGCATCGTCCCACGGGCTGGACCAATACCGCCTGCACGGGGTGAAATTGGCGGTGGCCGGTTTCACCAATCTGGGCCGCGACCACATGGATTATCACCCCACGGTGGAAGACTATCTGGCGGCAAAGATGCGGCTTTTCGAAGATTTGCTGGAGCCAGGTCAGCCAGCCGTGATCTACGCCGATGATGCTTACAGCGAAGCGGCCATCGCCACCGCCACCCAGCGGGGGCTTGATGTGAAGACCGTTGGCCGTGGCGGTGCTTATCTCGCTCTCAAACGGGTGGAACAGCACCGGTTCACGCAGATCGGCGAGGTGGAGTTCAACGGGTCGATCCACAGGATCACTTTGCCCATGGCCGGGGAATTTCAAATGGCCAATGCGCTCGTGGCCGCCGGCATGGCCATCGCCACGGGCAGCGATGCTGAAGGGGTATTCAAAGCCCTTGAACGTCTGGAAGGCGCGCCGGGGCGGTTGGAACAGGTGGGCGAGACAAAGCATGGGGCGCCCGTTTATGTGGACTATGCCCACAAGCCCGAAGCATTGGAAAATGTGCTCACCGCGCTGAAACCATACACAACAGGCCATTTATGGCTCGTCTTTGGCTGCGGTGGCGACCGGGATAAGGGCAAGCGCCCCATCATGGGCGAGATTGCCGGACGCTTGGCCGACAAGGTCATCGTCACCGACGACAACCCCCGCAGTGAAGATGCGGCCACTGTGCGCAGCGAAATTCTGGCCGCTTGTGCCGGGGCGCAGGAGATTGGCGACCGTGCGGAGGCCATTCGATATGCCATTGCCCAAATGGGGCAGGGGGACAGTCTCATTATCGCCGGAAAGGGCCATGAAGAGGGACAGATTGTGGGGGATGTGACCTTGCCATTTTCCGATCACGCTGTGGCAAGGGAAGCCTTGAAATGAGCGCTTGGCTCTGGACCACGCAAGATATGCTGGCGGCAATGGAAGGCCGCGCCGTGGGCGATGTGCCCCATGGGATTACCGGCCTCTCCATCGACACACGCACCATCCTTCCCGGCGAAGCCTATCTGGCCATCAAGGGCGATGTGCATGACGGCCATGCCTTTGTGGCCAATGCCTTTGGAGCCGGTGGCGGCCTTTCCGTGGTGGCTGAGGACTGGCTGGAACACCTTGCCGGTGAAACGGGTCCTTTGATCGTTGTGGATGATGTGTTGAAGGCGCTGGAACGGCTTGCTGTGGCGGCCCGTGCCCGCACCACCGCGCGGGTGGTGGCCATTACCGGGTCGGTGGGGAAGACAACCACTAAGGAAGCTTTGCGGACAGGGCTTGCGGCCTGCGGTTCCGTCCATGCGGCTGTTGCTTCGTTCAACAACCACTGGGGGGTGCCGCTGACGTTGGCGCGGATGCCGGAGGGCAGCGATTATGCTGTCATCGAAATTGGCATGAACCATCCCGGCGAAATCACGCCCCTGGTGAAATTTGCCCGCCCCCATGTGTCCATCATCAACAATGTGGCGGCAGTGCATCTGGGAGCCTTCAACAGCGTGGATGAAATCGCGCTGGCCAAATCGGAAATTTTTGCCGGCTTGGAGCCTGGTGGTACCGCAGTTTTGAACGCTGATGATGCGCGCCTTGCCATCATGCAGGCGGAAGCGGCCAAGGCGGGGGTGAAAAACACCGTGCTGTTTGGCGAGGCCGATAATGCCCATGTGCGCCTTCTGAACCTCAAAATGAAGGAAGACTGCTCCTGCCTCACCGTAGATGTGCGGGGCGAGGAGATGGCGCTGAAAGTGGGGGCACCGGGCCGCCACATCGCCCAAAACGCGCTGGCGGTTTTGGCGGCGGCGCAGCTTGTGGGGGCGGATCTGGCCAAGGTGGGTCTGGCGTTGGGTGACGTTTCTGCCGTGAAAGGGCGCGGCCAGCGCCACAGCCTCAATCTGGGCGGGCGCAGCATCATGCTGATTGATGAAAGCTATAATGCCAACCCCACCAGCATGGCAGCGGCTTTAGCTCTTCTGGGTCAGACCGAGACTACCGGTCGGGGGCGGCGCATTGCGGTGCTGGGCGACATGCTGGAACTGGGGCCAACGTCTGCGGACCTCCATGCGGGCATGGTGGAAGCCATTCAAAAGGCACAAGTGGAGCGGTTGTGGCTGGCCGGGCCGGAGATGATGGCCTTATCGGATGCAGCGCGCGCGGCGGGCGTGCCCATAAGCCATGCTGAGGACTTGGGCGACAGTATCAGCGCCATTCTGGATGATTTGCGCGATGGCGATGTGGTGATGGCCAAGGCTTCTTTGGGCATGGGTTTTGCCCGCCTGATTGATGCCATGCTACAGGCCCACGCTAGCGCCCCCCAAAACTGATCGAGGGACTTTCAATGCTCTTCTACCTTGCCGAACAGTTTGGCGACAGCGTGCCGCTGTTAAACGTCTTTCGATATATCACCGTGCGGGCTGGGGGCTCTCTGGTAACAGCTGCGTTGATCGTTTTCTATTTCGGGCCCGCAGCTATTCGCGCTTTGCGGGTGCGGCAGGGTAAGGGTCAACCCATCCGGGCCGATGGGCCAGCCACACATTTCAAAAAGGCCGGTACGCCCACCATGGGCGGGCTGATGATCCTTGTGGGGTTGAGTGGCGCAACCCTGTTATGGTCAGACCTTTCCAGCGTATTTGTGTGGACCGTTCTGCTGGTGACCCTCTGCTTCGGGGCCATCGGTTTTTACGATGATTATCTGAAAGTCACCAAAGCCTCCGACAAGGGCTTTCCCGGCAAGGCCCGGTTGGGGCTGGAATTTCTGGTGGCGGGCGTTGCCTGCTACGTGATTATGACTTTTGGGGAGCAGACTTCCACCGTCTCCTCCGCCGACATGTCGTCGGCGCTCACTTTCCCCTTTTTCAAAAACCTGGTGCTGGAACTGGGCCTGTTCTTCGTGGTGTTTGGTGCTTTCGTTATCGTCGGCGCAGGCAATGCCGTGAATTTGACGGACGGGCTGGATGGTTTGGCCATTGTGCCAGTGATGATTGCCGCCATCTCCTTCGGCGTGATTGCCTATTTGGCTGGCAACAAGATTTTTGCCGATTACCTGCAAATCCATTACGTGCCGGGCACCGGCGAATTGGCCATTATCTGCGGCGCGGTCATTGGTGCCGGTCTGGGTTTCCTTTGGTTCAACGCGCCACCGGCGGCTATTTTCATGGGCGACACCGGTTCCCTTGCCTTGGGCGGTATGTTGGGCACGATCGCAGTGGCGGCCAAACATGAAATCGTGCTGGGCATTATCGGCGGGCTGTTTGTCATGGAAGCCCTGTCGGTCATCATTCAGGTGGCCTCGTTTAAGATGACGGGGAAGCGGGTGTTTAAAATGGCGCCCATTCACCACCATTTCGAGCAATTGGGGTGGACGGAGAGCCAGGTGGTGATCCGCTTCTGGATCATTTCCATCATGTTTGCCCTCATGGGCCTTGCCACGCTGAAGCTGCGCTAGGGGTGGTGAGGCGATGATACCCGTCACCACATGCGAAGGCCAAACCCTTGCCCTTTTTGGGCTTGGCGGTTCGGGTCTTGTGACGGCTGCTGCGTTGTTGGCAGGCGGGGCGCGGGTGGTGGCATGGGATGATAATCCTGCCAGCGTGGAAAAAGCGCGGGCGCAGGGCATTGAGACGGCCAATTTGCGGGACGTGGATTGGAGCGGCTTTGCCGGTCTCGTTCTGGCCCCCGGCGTGCCGCTCACCCATCCGCAACCCCATTGGACGGTGGAAATGGCTCACCGCCACGGCGTTGCGATCATCGGGGATGTGGAACTGTTTTTCCGCCAGACGGACGCGGTGGAGCGCAAAGCGCCTGTGGTGGCGATTACCGGCACCAATGGAAAATCCACCACCACGGCCCTCATTGCCCATGTTTTGGCGTCCGCAGGCCGTGATGTGCAGATGGGTGGCAATATCGGGCGGGCGGTGCTGGATCTGGACCCGGTTTCCGATAATGCCGCCAATCAGGTCTATGTGGTTGAATGTTCGTCCTATCAAATTGACCTCACCCCTTCCATCAAACCCCATGTGGGCCTTCTGCTGAACTTGACACCGGATCATCTGGAGCGGCATGGGTCCATGGATAATTACAGCGCCATCAAGGAACGGCTCGTGGCCGCCAGTGATCTGGCCATTGTGGGCATGGATGATGATTACTGCCTGGAGATTATCGATCATCTCAGTGCGGCCAAGACACCGCTGATGACCATTTCCAGCCATAGCGGCAGCGCGGTGGATGTGGGCTTTGCCCAAGGCGCGCTGGTGAATGCCGAAGGCGAAGCTTTGGTGAAGCTGGAAGGCATCGGCTCTCTGCGGGGTGCTCATAATGGGCAAAATGCGGCTGCCGCTTTTGCCGCTTGCGAGGCGCTGGGCTTGTCTGCTGAAGAAATTGAAGCGGGTTTTCGCTCCTTCCCCGGCCTTGCCCACCGCATGGAGCAGGTGGGTTACGCGCGGGGCGTGTTGTTCATCAACGATTCCAAAGCCACCAATGCGGAGGCGGCCCTGCCCGCCCTGTCCAGTTTCGAGAAAGTGCGGTGGATTGCCGGAGGCTTGGCGAAAGAGGGGGGTATTGCTTCTTTGCAAGGCCAATTTCACCGCATCGAAAAGGCTTATTTGATCGGCGAGGCGGCAGGTACCTACGCAGCGCAGCTGGGGGACGGCGTGGCTTATGAAATTTCTGGCACGCTGGATCAAGCGGTGGCCAATGCGGCCCATGATGCTGCCTCTGGCAAAGATGAGGTCGTGCTGCTTTCCCCCGCTGCCGCCAGCTTTGACCAGTTTCCCAATTTTGAAAAACGGGGCGATGCGTTCCGCGCTGCCGTCGGGCGGCTCCCCGGCTTCAAGCCCATGGAAGGTGAAACCACATGATGTCACGGGCAAAAAAGAGTGTTGTTTCCGACTGGTGGTGGACGGTGGACAAATGGCTGTTGGGCGCAGCGCTCATGCTGCTGGCCTGTGGGTTCTTTTTGTCTCTCTCCGCCAGCCCGTCTGTGACCCACCGGCTGGATATTGAGGACACGTTCTATTTCGTGAAGCGCCATGCAGTGTTTCTCATTCCTGCCGTGGCGGTGTTAGTTGGCACGTCTTTGCTGACGCTGCGGCAGGTGCGTCGCCTGTCCATGCTCATCCTCTTGGGGTCGCTTGTTGTACTCATGCTGCTGCCGTTTATCGGCTACGCTGCCAAGGGAGCCACCCGCTGGTTGGCGCTGGGGCCATTTCTTTTGCAACCGTCAGAATTTCTCAAACCGGCTTTTGTGGTGATGACGGCTTGGCTGTTTGCTGAAAGCGCTAAACGGCCGGACATTCCCTGTAACTTCTTCGCCATCGCCCTGTTTGGACTTTGTGCGGGGTTGCTGGTGACCCAACCCGATTTCGGGCAGAGCGTCCTGCTGACTGCCACATGGGCCGCCATGTTCTTTTTGGCCGGTCTTTCGATGGTTTATGTCTGGGCGCTTGCGGGTATTGGCCTTGCGGGGGCCGGGCTGGGCTATGCCCTCATCCCCCATGTGCGGGACCGGTTTGACCGGTTCTTCACCGGCACGGGGGACAATTTTCAGGTCAATCGCGGAGTAGAAGCCATCACCAATGGCGGCTGGTTGGGGCGTGGCCCCGGCGAAGGGCAAACGAAATACGGCCTGCCCGACAGCCACACGGATTTCATCTTTTCCGTAGCCGCAGAGGAATACGGAATCATCATGACCATGGTGCTGGTGATGCTGTTCGCCTTCATCGTGCTGCGCGGGCTTTGGCATGGCATGGAGGAGAAAGACCGGTTTGCCCAACTGGCCGTCTCCGGCCTCGTGTTGCAATTCGGCATTCAGGCGATGATTAACATTGGTGTGAATCTCAAACTGATGCCTGCCAAGGGCATGACGCTGCCGTTCATTTCCTATGGTGGTTCCTCCCTCATTGCCGTAGCGCTGGGCATGGGTATGGTGCTAGCGCTTTCCCGCAAACGGGCGGACAGCTATCGGCGTGTGGAGGTGACAACCA
This sequence comes from Pseudomonadota bacterium, assembly GCA_039198355.1. GTDB lineage: Bacteria > Pseudomonadota > Alphaproteobacteria > Rhizobiales > Rhizobiaceae > Pseudahrensia. The sequence continues at coordinate 49,384 of JBCCTO010000020.1, read as the reverse complement.
CACGCACCTTGCCCCACATCACCGCCGGTGGGGCAGGGGCACGGGCTGCCATGGCCCATGTTTGATTGGGCGGAAGCATGAGCAAGACGGTCATACTCAGCGCAGGCGGTACGGGGGGGCACTTGTTCCCCTCCCAAGCGTTGGCACAGGAAATGAAGGCGCGGGGTTGGGTGGTGCATTTGGCCACCGACCCCCGCGCAGAGAAATTTTTGTCCAGCTTTCCTGCTGATGGGGTTCATATCGTCAAATCCGCCACTTTTGGCGGCAAGTCGCCGGTGGCTTTGTTCAAGACGTTTTCGCGTCTGGGGTTGGGCTATCTGGCCTCGCGCAGACTGATTAGAAAAATCAAACCCGATGCGGCGGTGGGTTTTGGCGGTTATCCCACCGTGCCGCCGCTGCTGGCTGCCAGCCATGCGGGCCTGCCCACCATTTTGCATGAACAGAATGCGGTGATGGGGCGGGCCAACAGGTTTCTCGCCTCCCGTGTGGCCGCCATTGCCACGGGCTTTGAACTGGCCCATGCCAAGGCCGCGGACAGCGCGCCGGTTATCGTTACGGGCAATCCCTTGCGGCAGGTGGCCCATGATGCGGCGGGGGAAGCCTATGTGCCAGCCACGGCCAATGGGCCGTTTAACCTTCTGGTTTTCGGCGGAAGCCAGGGCGCGCGCTTCTTTTCCCAAAGCCTGCCGCCCATGCTGGAGAGGTTGGACGATAGTGCCCGGCAGCGGCTCAATATTACGCTGCAGGCGCGGCCTGAAGATGCGGTGCTGGTGCGGGAGGCTTTGGAGAAATTGAATGTCACCGCCCATGTGGAAAGTTTCTTCTCCGATCTGCCCGCCCGCATTGCCGCCAGCCATCTGGTGGTGTGCCGTTCCGGCGCTTCTTCTGTGTCAGAACTGGCGTTGATCGGTCGACCCTCTATCCTCGTGCCGCTGCCCGGCGCGTTGGATGATGACCAGGGGGCCAATGCGGCCCAATTGGAGCGCATGGGCGGGGCCGTGTTGGTGCGACAGGCGGATTTAACAACAGACAGATATGCAAGCTTCATCACCAATGCTCTGCAAAACCCCCAGGCGCTCGCTTTTCAGGCGGACAATGCGAAAAAGGCTGGCGTTCCCGATGCGGCCAAACGATTGGCCCAGGTGGTGGAAGCCCACGTTTAGCTTATCCATTCCTCCTGATTGCCGGATACATGCTGGCAATCTATAGCAACGCTGCAGCGTAGCGCTCAACGCGATGGCTTGTCGGTGACGGCCCTTCGGGCAGATTGAATTTGAGGAATGCACCCATGCGGATGGCAGACGATATTGGCCTCATCCATTTTGTTGGCATTGGGGGCATTGGCATGTCGGCCATTGCCGAAGTGCTGCACAATCTGGGCCACAAGGTGCAGGGCAGTGACCAGTCGGACGGGGCAAACGTCAAGCGTCTGCGCGAGAAGGGCATAACCGTCCATGTGGGCCACAGGGCGGAAAATCTGGGCGAAAGCCGGGTGGTGGTGACCTCCACCGCCATTAAGGAAGACAATCCTGAGCGCATTGCCGCCAAAGAGCGCTATCTGCCCATCGTGCGGCGAGCGGAAATGCTGGCCGAATTGATGCGCTTCAAACAGACCGTGGCCGTGGGCGGCACCCATGGCAAGACCACCACCACCTCGCTGGTGGGACAGTTGCTGGAAGCGGGCAATTTGGACCCCACCATCATCAATGGCGGTATTCTCAACAATATCGGCACCAATGCCCGCATGGGCGATGGGGACTGGTTGGTGGCCGAGGCGGATGAGAGCGATGGCTCTTTTCTGAAACTGCCCGCCACGGTGGCCATCGTCACCAATATCGATCCGGAACACCTGGACCATTACGGCACGTTTGATGCAGCCCGGGCGGCTTTCCGCACGTTTGTGGAATCGGTGCCATTCTACGGCTTTGGCGTGGTTTGCAGCGATCACCCCGAAGTGCAGCGGTTGGTCTCGCAAATCGAAGATCGGCGGCTGATTACCTATGGCGAAAACCCGCAGGCGGATGTGCGTTTCCACGATGTGGTGGCCAAAGGCGCATCGTCGGAATTTTCCGTGACCATCCGCAACCGCCAGACTGGGGCGGAGACGAAGATTGACAATCTCGTTCTGCCTATGCCGGGTATTCACAACGTGTCCAATTCCACAGCCGCCATCGTTGTGGCCCATGAATTGGGGGTTTCCGGGGATGATATTCGCACGGGCTTGGCAGGGTTTAAGGGCGTGCGGCGGCGCTTCACCCATACCGGCTCGTTCCGGGGTGCTGAAGTGTTCGACGATTACGCCCATCACCCGGTGGAGATTTCTGCCGTGCTGAATGCCGCCCGTCAGGCCGTTTCGGCAGCGGGCAAAGGGCGGGTGATCGCCATCAAACAGCCCCACCGCTACACGCGGTTGGATGATCTGTTCGACGAGTTCGCCTCCTGCTTCAACAATGCCGACACGGTGCTGGTGGCCCCGGTCTATCCCGCCGGGGAGCAGCCCATCGAGAACCGCGATGCGCCGTCGCTGGTCTCCGCCATCAAGGCGGCAGGGCACCGGGATGCGCGGGCCATCGAAGACCCCGGCGAAATTGCGCCGCTGCTCCACGATATGCTGGAGGAGGGCGACTATGTGGTGTTTTGCGGGGCAGGCAATATCACCACCTGGGCGCACGATTTACCGGGTGAGTTGGAGCGGCTTTCCAAATGAGTGGTGAAGCTATTCTTGATCGGCTGGACCAATCCACCATTCGCGGGCGGCTCACCGTCGATGCGCCCATGGCCAAAGTCACCTGGTTTCAGGTGGGTGGGCCTGCGGATCTTTTGTTCCAGCCCGCTGATGAGGACGACCTGGCCGGTTTTCTGGCGCAATTGCCGGAAGACGTGCCGATGATGGTGGTGGGCGTTGGCTCCAATTTGCTGGTGCGGGACGGGGGCATTGAAGGCGTGGTTGTCCGCCTCTCCGGCAAGGGCTTCGGGCAGGTGGAGCAGGTGGGCGATACCCAATTGCGCGCCGGTGCCGCTACGCCGGACAAGCGGGTTGCGGCCGCTGCGCTGAAAGCCGGTTTGGCAGGCTTTGAGTTTTACCACGGCATTCCCGGTGCCATTGGTGGAGCGTTGCGAATGAATGCGGGGGCCAATGGCACAGAGACCACCAACCGCGTGGTGGAGGTCAACGCCATCGACCGGCAGGGCCAGCGCCACACGCTTTCCCACGCCGATATGGGCTATAGCTACCGCCACAGCGGGGCCGACAAGGGCCTCATTTTCACAAGCGCGCTGATGGAGGGTGTGCCGGGCGATAAAGAAGACATCCAAAAAGCCATGGACGAAGTCCAGCACCACCGCGAAACCGTCCAGCCCATCCGCGAAAAGACGGGTGGCTCCACGTTCAAAAACCCCGATGGCCATTCATCCTGGAAACTGGTGGACGAAGCCGGTCTGCGCGGCCACCGCGTGGGCGGGGCGCAAATGAGCGAGATGCACTGCAACTTTATGCTCAACGTGGAAAATGCCACGGGTCATGATCTGGAGACCCTGGGCGAGACTGTGCGCCGCCGGGTTTACGAAAATTCCGGCGTGCTGCTGGAATGGGAAATCAAGCGGTTGGGGCGGTTTGAAGACGGGAAAGAGGTTGAGGTTTTTCAACCCTAGAGGCCGCCGCCACTCCTCTGTCATCCCCGCTCATGCGGGGAACCATACGTCAAATTGGGTGATCGTAGAGATTGGTTGCGGGTCACTCCGCATTCTTCACCACCATTTCGCAAGTGGCGAAATGGGTCCCCGCCTGCGCGGGGATGACAATCTTGGTTGCGGTGGGGTGCGAAAATAAACTCGAACTAGCTTGCGTTTTCAAAACGCGAATCCTTTGAATCCGTTATCGCAACCCGCTCAGTCCTGCCCTCAACCCGTTGCAATTCGTGATGGTTAATAAGGTTGTAACGGGCCTGACCCTATGATTCTCACGTCTTGACGGGAATCGGGGTGATTTGGATGAAACATGTGGCGGTTTTGATGGGCGGCTGGTCTTCAGAGCGCCCTGTGAGCCTGTCCTCCGGCAATGCCTGCGCCGATGCGCTGGAGGCGGAAGGCTACCGTGTCACCCGTGTGGATGTGGACCGGAGCCTGTCTGCAACCCTTACCGATCTCAAACCCGATGTGGCTTTCAACGCCCTGCACGGTCCCTATGGGGAAGACGGCATGGTGCAGGGTATTTTGGAATATCTGGACATTCCCTACACCCATTCCGGCGTTATGGCGTCTGCGCTGGCCATGGATAAAGAGCGGGCGAAAACCGTGGCCCGCCGCGCCGGTGTGCCGGTTGCGGAAGCGCTGGTCATGCACCGGTTCGAGGCCGCCAAAAAGCACGCCATGACCCCGCCCTATGTGGTGAAACCCGTCACCGAAGGCTCGTCTTTTGGGGTGCTGATTGTAGGGGAGGACCTGTCCCATCCGCCCCAGGAACTCACCAGCTCTGACTGGCCCTATGGTGACATCGTTATGGTGGAGCGATTCGTTCACGGGCGCGAATTGACCTGCGCCGTCATGGGCGATGTGGCATTGGGGGTGACGGAAATCGTCGCCGCTGATGGCGGCTGGTACGACTATAATGCGAAATATGCCGAAGGAGGCTCGTCCCATGTGCTCCCGGCAGAAATTTTACCAAATGTTTACCAAAAGATTCAGACACTGTCGCTGAAGGCGCATGAAGCGATCGGCTGCCGGGGTGTGACGCGCTCCGACTTCCGCTTTGACGACCGCGTGAACGGGACGGGCGAATTGATCTGGCTGGAGGTGAACACCCAGCCCGGCATGACACCCACATCACTCTTGCCGGAACTGGCCCAGCATGCGGGCCACAGTTTTGGCGAACTGCTTAGATGGATGGTGGAGGACGCTTCTTGTCGTCGCTAAGGGGCATTTTTGGTGGCCGCATTGCCGCCCGCACTCCCAAGGGTGCGGCGGCTTGTGACGTTCAGGGCGGCTTCAGGTTGCCCGTGCCCGTTCGCAGGGCGGGCCGCCAGTTTTTGCGGTTTGCCCAATCCATGCCGCGCCTGCGCAATGGAACGGGCCATGCAGCGGCGGTGGCCTTTGTGTCTGCCTTTTGGTTTTACGGCGCTGCTGTGGGCGGCACGGCATCCCAGTTTGTGGCGGGGACAGCAGCTACGCTGGGGCTGAAAACCACCGACATCATCATCACCGGCCAGGTGGAAACCACTGAACAGGCCGTCTTTTCCGCGCTGGACCTTGGCCCCTCTCTGGTGGGGTTTGATGTGGACCGGGCGCGGGAGCGGGTGCTGGCTCTCCCGTGGGTTAAAGACGTGGCCATCCGCAAGGTTTATCCTGGCAAACTCACCGTCTCGCTGGCTGAACGCCGAGCCATGGCTGTCTGGCAGGTGAACGATAAGATGACGGTGGTGGAGCAATCCGGCGAAACCATTGCCCGCTTCGGAATTGCCGATCTCATCAATGATCGCTTTGCCCATCTGCCCCATCTGGTGGGGGAGGGCGCAGCCCAAAGTGCCCATGAAATTTTGCCCATCGCGGCGCGTCACCCGCAAATCGCTGGCCGTGTAAAAGCCTATATTCGCGTGGGCCAGCGGCGTTGGGACTTGCAGATGGTCAATGGCGTCATCATCAAGCTACCGGAACACGGTGCCGACAAGGCGCTATCAGAGGTGGCGGGTCTGGCCACAGGCGAACGCCTGCTGGAGCGGGAATTGACCGTTGTGGATATGCGACTGGCCGACCGCATCGTCTTGCGGCTGGATGAGGCGGCTGCGCAAACCCGGGCGGACTTTGTGAGCGCCCGGTTGAAAGCCATGAAAAAGGCGGACCGCAAGCTGTGACCCCGTTTTTTGCCAACAACAATGTACCCGGTGTGAGCGGTCTTTCCACAAGCCGCTCCACCACCTTGTCCGTGCTCGACGTGGGCAGTTCCAAAATCTGTTGCATGATCGCAAAGTTGCGCCCCCAAAACATAATTAAGGGTGGCGAGGGGCAACTTTTGCCGGGCCGGTCCCACTCCATCGAGGTGCTGGGTTTTGGCCATCAGCGGTCCCGGGGCATTAAGTCCGGCGTGGTGCAGGATATGGACGAGGCCGAACAGGCCATCCGTCTTGCCATTGATGGGGCAGAGCGCTCTGCGGGCCTCACAGTGGATTCTCTGCTGTTGGCGGTAAACGCGGGCCGTTTGGGGTCTGATACCTATTCTTCCTCCATCCGCCTGGGCGGGCGCGAGGTGGAGCGGGGCGATGTGAATGATGTTTTGGCGGCGGGCCACGCCCATGCGAAGCGCGAAGACCGTTCGATCCTCCACGCCCTCCCCATTGGTTACACCTTGGATGCGGAGCATGGCATCACGGACCCGGTGTCCATGGTGGGGCAGGAACTGGGCGTTGATATGCATGTAGTGAGCGCTGACAGCGGGCCGCTGCGCAATTTGGAAAACTGCATCAACCGCTCCCATCTATCCGTGGACGGCATGGTGGCTGCGCCCTATGCCGCCGGTCTTGCTGCCCTGGTTGATGATGAAGCCCGATTGGGCTGCGCTTGCATTGATATGGGGGGCGGCACCACGTCTGTTTCCATTTTTCTGGGCGGGCGGCTGGTTTTTGCCGATGCCGTGGCGCTGGGTGGCCATCATGTGACGATGGATCTGGCCCGTTGCCTCTCCACCCCGGTGCGGGATGCGGAGCGGCTCAAAGTGCTGCACGGCAAGGCGGTCCATGGGCAAATGGATGAAGCCGAATTGGTTTCCATCTCCCCCATGGGCGATGAACCCCACGTCATGCCCGGCCAGGTTTCCGTGGCCACGCTGTCGCAAATTATCCGTCCGCGTTTGGAAGAGACATTTGAGTTCGTGCGCGAGCGCATCAATCGCTCCGGTTTTGCCGGGGCCATTGGCAACCGTTTTGTGCTGACCGGTGGGGCCAGCCAATTGACGGAGGTGAACGAAGTGGCCGCCCGCGTGTTTGCCGCCAATATCCGCCTTGGTCGCCCGCTGGGCGTATCCGGGCTGCCGAAGACGGCCAAGGGGCCTGCTTTTGCGGCCAGTGCCGGCCTGTTGATCTACCCGCAAATCTCCGGGGCAGAATATGTGGCGCGGGACAGCTTGTCCGCCCGCATTCTGGCCCGCACCAATGGTGGTGGCGCCTTTGCCCGCATGGGCCGCTGGCTCAAGGAGAGCTTTTGATGCGCCCCTTAACCTCTTTCCGACGCCCGGCTGTGGACCGGGAAAACCTCAACCCGCAGCCGCGCGCTCTTCAAGCATTTCGGCGCGAGCGCAACGTGATCTAGCGAAGGACCTCCCCCATGACCATTAACTTGCAAAAGCCCGAAATCACCGAACTGAAGCCTCGCATCACCGTGTTTGGCGTGGGCGGCGGCGGTGGCAACGCTGTCAATAATATGATCGCCTCCGGTCTAGAGGGTGTGGAATTCGTGGTGGCCAATACGGACGCCCAAGCCCTGACCACTTCCAAAGCCGAGCGCCTCATTCAAATGGGCGTTCAGGTGACGGAAGGGCTGGGCGCTGGTTCCCAGCCCGAAGTGGGGGCCGCGGCGGCGCAGGAGAGCATTGACGAGATCAAGGATCACCTGACCGGTACTCATATGGCTTTTGTGACCGCCGGTATGGGCGGTGGCACCGGCACGGGCGCGGCTCCCGTGGTGGCGGCTGCGGCCCGCGAGGCAGGGATCCTCACCGTGGGCGTGGTGACCAAGCCGTTTTCTTTTGAAGGCAAGCGTCGCATGGGTCTGGCCGAAGAGGGGATCGCTGAGCTGCAAAAGAATGTGGACACGCTGATCGTGATCCCCAACCAGAACTTGTTCCGCGTGGCCAATGACAAAACCACTTTTGCCGATGCGTTTTCCATGGCTGATGAAGTGCTTTATTCCGGCGTGGCCTGCATCACCGATCTGATGGTGAAAGAAGGCCTTATCAATTTGGACTTTGCCGACGTGCGCTCCGTCATGCGGGAGATGGGCCGAGCCATGATGGGTACGGGCGAGGCATCCGGTGAGGGCCGGGCCATGGCGGCTGCGGAAGCGGCCATTTCCAACCCGCTGCTGGATGAAGTCTCCATGGCCGGGTCACAAGGCCTGCTGATTTCCATCACCGGCGGGCGCGATATGACCCTGTTTGAGTTGGATGAGGCGGCGACCCGCATCCGCGAAGAGGTGGATGCCGATGCCAATATTATTTTGGGGGCCACGTTTGATGAAAGCCTTGAGGGCATTATTCGTGTGTCCGTGGTGGCCACAGGCATTGATGCCGATAACAGTGCTATACGCGGCCTTGATGCCCAGCGCATGAGCGAAGCTGCCGAGCGTCTGCGCCAGACGGCAGCCCTGCGCAATACCCCTGCTGAAGCGCCTGCTGCCGTGGCCAAAATGAACGCTGAACCGGTTGCCCCTGTGGCGGAGGTTGTGCGGGCCGCGCCTTTCCAGGCGGATGAAGACCCCATCTCCGACGCCGCCTTCCAGGCTGCCTTGGAAAGTGAGATTGCGATCCCAGCGGCCCCCGTGGCACCTGCGCCCAAGCCAGCGCCTATGGCTGCTCAACCCGTGCAGCCCGCACCGCGCGCGCCGGTTGCAACGCCCCAATCCGTTGCCCAGCGTGCGCCCGTTGCCCAACCAGCACCTGTGGCGGCCAATGTTCCGCAAGAGGATGCTGGTGCAGTGGGCTTGTTGAAACGGCTGGCAAACGGTTTTGGCAGTGCACCCGACGGTGCGGTTGAGGTCCCCCGTGCGCCCAGCGCTCCCGCAGCTCCGCAGCCTGCGCCGCAGAATGTCGCTCAGGCCGCCAGCCCCTACGCGCCACCGCGCGCAAACGGGACGCTGGACTTGAATGGGCGGGCTCAACCGGCTCCGGCGAAACTGAATCAGGATGAGGATTTGCTGGACATTCCAGCCTTCCTGCGGCGCCAGTCAAACTAGTCTCATTTTTTGCGCGCGCAGCGTTGTAACATTGTGAAACAAGTCGGCTTTGTGGGCAAAACAAGGCCGACTCTTATTTTTGTAAAAAGTGAATTAAATCAGGAGGTAAGTGGAAAGCAAACATGAAATCTGACGCGCTGTTAACCTGTTAACACGGCGTAAGAAAGCGTGATTTGGCTAAAATGTGGCGAAACGGCTACCTAATGGCTGAGCGCTGGGGAAGTGACTCGCACCGGTTGTCTAAAGTGATACGAAAAGCCCGCTCGGGCAGGCGTGTGACAGGGCAAGCATCGACAAGGGGAAGGGCGCAAGCTCTGCGGTGTTTAACCGGATGAATGCGAGGAACCGCCCGTAACGTTTATATTTTGTAATGGGCACGGATTGCCGTGCGACGGGGTTTGAATGGCTTATACAGTTTCACCGGTACAGCACACGATCGCCGACCGTATTGATCTTTCCGGTATCGGTGTCCATTCCGGTGAAAAAGTGAGCCTCTCGCTGCTGCCAGCGGACGTGAATACCGGGATCAATTTCGTCCGCACCGATCTTCCTGCCCATCAACAGGTTGATATCCCCGCTCTTTCCTCTGCTGTAGCGGCCACCGATCTGTGCACCATTCTGGGTGATCCGGCGAGCGCCCATGTGAAGACCGTTGAGCATTTGATGGCGGCGCTCATGGGTATGGGCTTGGATAACGTGCTGGTTGAAGTGGATAATCCTGAAATTCCGGTGCTGGACGGTTCCTCTGAAGAGTTTGTGGATGCCATCCTGTCTGTGGGCTTGAAAGCCCAGGGCCGAAGCCGCCGCCGCTTGCGCGTGTTGCGGGAAGTGCATGTGCCCATGGGCAACTCCTGGGGCACGTTCACACCTCACGAATGCCCTCGCTTCGAAGTGGAAATTGACTTTGATGATGAGGTGATTGGCCGTCAGTCCTACGCTGTTGATTTGACACCGGAGAGTTTCGCAAAAGATGTGTCCCGCGCCCGCACATTTGGTTTCATGAAGGATGTGGAGAGCTATTGGGCCGCTGGTTTTGCGCTGGGTTCCAGTCTGGAAAACTCGGTCGTGATTGGCGAGGACAACACAATCGTTAATCCTGAGGGCCTGCGGTACGAAAATGAATTCGTGCGCCACAAATTGCTCGATGCTGTGGGTGATCTGGCGCTGGCTGGCGCGCCGATCATGGGCTGTTTCCAGTCCTACCGTGGCGGGCACAAGCTCAACGCTATTGCGTTGGAAGCCCTTCTGTCTGACCCAGCAAATTACGAGTGGATTGGTGAAGAGGTCGTCACCGGCCCTCGCGCCTCCCGGGTGGAACTGGTTTCCGTGAAGGCCCCCGCTTTTGCTCCTGATAAAAGCTAGGGCAAAAGGCAAGTTGAGCGACGCATTTGCGGCTCCTTGGCCACATTGTGGCGCTATTTCAGTCCTAGCGAGATGAAGCTGTGTTGAAGGCACCGCTCTGGCGGTCTAAAACACTCGCGCGTTTACCGCGTCTTAAACGGTTAATCGCAATTTACTTTTTTCATGCTACGGACCCGCAAGGGCGATCAATCGGACGGGTGGGATAAGACATGGTGCAGCGCGTGATAGGTGAGGAGCGAAAAACCCGTATCTCCGCCGTATTAGCCTTGGGTGCTGCCGTGGCTCTGGCCGCCTGTTCCAAAGACAAAGACATTGATGCCTTTGTGGACCCTACGGTGCCCGCCGATCAGCTTTACAATGAAGCGCTGGCCAATATTGATGCGGGCAATGTGGTGCAAGCCAAGCGCAAGCTGAAAAAGCTGGACCGTCAGCACCCCTATTCGGCTTTCGCCAAGAAATCCGGCGTCATGTCCACCTATTTGGCGTACAAATCCGGGGACTATCCGGAGGCCATCGCCCAAGGCCGCCGTTTTGTGCAGCTTTATCCTGCCAATTCTGAAGCACCCTATGCCCTCTATCTCATCGGCATGAGCTATTACCGTCAAATGAACGACGTGACGCGGGACCAGAGTGCTGCTCGCAACAGCTACAAGGCCATGAATGATTTGGTGGAGCGTTATCCTGACAGCGAATATGTGGAAGATGCCAAGCGCAAAATGCGCATTGCCAATGACCAATTGGCGGGCAAGGAAATGCTGGTGGGGCGCTATTATCAGGAGCGCAAGGAGTTTTTGGGGGCAGTAAACCGCTTCCGCACCGTGGTGGAGAAGTATGAAAACACCCGCCACATTGAAGAAGCGCTGGCCCGTCTTGTGGAAACCTATTACGCGCTGGGTCTAACCTCCGAAGCGCAGACAGCCGCCGCCGTGCTGGGCCACAATTTCCCGGATAGTCAGTGGTATAGGGACAGCTATGCCCTGCTTGAAAAAGGCGGATTGCGGCCTCTGGAGAATCAGGGCAGCTGGATTTCCCGTGCCGCCCAATCCATCGTGGGTCGCCGGGCGTAGGTTATATTCAAGCGGCACGTCACGCCTTTTACGTCGGGCCTAACGATTTGGTGCAGAATGGCTAATCTGCATCTACCCTAAGAAGTAGAACCCGTGTTTTGCCCATTGTAAGGGCTAGGCCTGCTCCACTTCGTCAGCTGCGCCCCATGGCAGTGGATAAAAATCGGCACAAAGCATAAACAGGCTGTGGTGGTCTGGTTGATTTGCTAGGCCTTTATCCACATCTCCAGTCAACCGTTTCGTGCCACCGCAGCCTGCCATGCTCTGCTCTCTTTCCATTCGTGACATTGTGCTGATCCGCTCGCTCGACATCGAGTTTGGAGACGGGCTAGCCGTGCTGTCGGGGGAAACCGGGGCGGGTAAATCGATCCTGCTGGACTCGCTGTCTTTGGCGCTAGGCGCGCGGGGGGATGGGGACTTGGTGCGGGTGGGGGCGACGCAGGGGCAGGTGAGCGCTCTGTTTAACATGCCACCGGGCCACGCAATTCATCAGTTTCTGGCGGAAAATGACGTGGGGGATGGTGAAGGCATGGAGCCGGTCATCCTGCGCCGCACGCAAAATGCCGATGGGCGCACGCGGGCCTATATCAATGATCGGCCCGTGAGCGTGGCTTTGCTCAAAGAGGTGGGGCAGCAGTTGGTGGAAATCCATGGCCAGCATGAAGAGCGGGCCATGGTGGACCCGGCAGCCCACCGGGCGCTGGTGGATGTGTTCGGCGATTTGGGCGAGCCGCTTGCCGCCGTATCGTCGGCCCATAAGGAATGGCGGGCCGCCGCTCGCGCCCTTTCAGATTTGCAGGCCCGGGTGGAGAAAGCTGCGCGGGATGCGGATTATTTGCGCGCCAGCGTTGAGGAATTGACCGCCCTGTCTCCCCAGCCGGGTGAGGAGGAAGAACTGGCGGGCAAGCGCCAGGCCATGATGAATGCGGAGAGGATCGCCACGGATATAAACGAGGCCTATGAAGTGCTGGCCGGGGCCGGTTCGCCCGTGCCAACGCTGGTTTCCGCCATGCGCAAATTGGAGCGCAAGGCGGAGAGTGCGCCGGGCGTCTTGAACACGGCCATCGAGGCTTTCGGCGTGGCGCTGGATGGTCTCTCCCAAGCGGAGAGCGAGTTGGAGACGGCCCTGCGCATGTCTGAATTTGACCCGCGCGAGTTGGAGATGGCCGAGGAGCGGTTGTTTGCCCTGCGGGCGGCGGGACGCAAATATAAGGTCCCGGTGGAGAGCCTGCCCGATATGGCGGCGAAACTGGCGCAGGATCTGGCTGATCTGGATGCGGGTGAGGAGAAGCTCGCATCGCTGGAAACGCAGGCCAAGGAAAAGCGAGAGGCGCTGCTGGTGGCCGCCCGCGCGCTTTCTGAAGCCCGCAAGACGGCGGGTGAAACACTTTCGGCTCGGGTGATGGCGGAACTGCCTGCCTTGAAACTGGACCAGGCCAACTTCTTCGTGGATCAGCAGATCAATGAGAATGAGATAACAGCAGATGGTTTCGACACGCTGGAATTTCATGTGCAAACCAACCCTTCCACGCGCCCCGGCCCCATGATGCGGGTGGCCTCTGGCGGTGAACTGTCGCGGTTTCTCCTGGCGTTGAAAGTGGCGCTGGCGGACCGGGTGTCGGCCCCCACGCTGGTGTTTGATGAGATTGATACGGGTGTGGGCGGGGCTGTGGCCGATGCCATCGGGGCACGGCTGGCCACTTTGGCCAATCATGTGCAGGTGCTCTCCGTCACCCACGCGCCCCAAGTGGCAGCCCGTGCGGGCGCGCATCTGCTGATTTCCAAAAAGGGCGAGGCGGAGGCCAGCGTGGAAACCCGCGTGCGGCGCATTGAACAGGATGAGCGGCTGGAAGAAATTGCCCGCATGTTGTCGGGTGCGGAAGTCACCAGTGAAGCCCGCGCCGCCGCCGCCCGTCTGTTGGCCAGCGCATGAGTGAGACAGCCGTGATGGATGTGGAGAAACTGAGCGCTGAACAGGCGGAGGCTGAACTGGCTCGGCTCGCCGAAGAAATTGCGCGCCATGATCGGGCTTATCACGGCGAAGATGCGCCCACGATCAGAGATGCAGACTATGATGCCTTGCGTGCCCGCAATAGTGCCGTTGAAGCTCGCTTTCCTGATCTGGTGCGTGAAGATTCGCCGTCCGTCCGTGTGGGCGCGACCCTTCAGAGCCAGTTTGAGAAAATCACCCACCGCGTGCCCATGCTGTCGCTGGACAATGCGTTTAACGATGATGACGTGGCCGACTTTGTGGCCCGCATAAAGCGCTTCTTGCGCATGGACGGCGATATTGCTTTTACGGCGGAACCCAAGATTGACGGTCTTTCGCTGGCGCTGCGCTATGAGCAGGGCAGGTTGGTGAGCGCCGCCACGCGGGGCGATGGGGTGACGGGCGAGAATGTGACCCAAAATGCCCGTACGTTGAATGATATTCCCGACCAACTCACCGGCCCTGACGTGCCCGAAGTGATGGAGGTGCGCGGTGAGGTCTATATGGGCAAAGCCGATTTTCTGGCCCTCAACCAGCGCATGGCCGAAGAGGGCAAGCAGACCTATGTGAACCCGCGCAACACGGCGGCGGGGTCGCTGCGCCAGTTGGACAGCGCCATCACCGCCAGCCGTCCGCTCAAGTTTTTTGCCTATGCCTGGGGCGATGTGAGCACGGTGCCCCGCGGCAGCCAGTTTGAGATGGTTCAATTGCTGGGGGAGTGGGGTTTTTCCATCAACCCGCTCATGGGCCGGTTTGAGAGCGTCGAAGCCATGCTGGAACGCTACCGGCTGATCGAGGAACAGCGGGCGGGGCTGGACTATGACATTGATGGGGTCGTCTACAAGGTGGATGATCTGGCGCTGCAGGAGCGGTTGGGATTTGTTTCCCGCAGCCCCCGTTGGGCGGTGGCGCACAAATTTCCGGCGGAACTTGCCACAACCATCTTGGAGAAGATTGAAATTCAGGTGGGGCGCACGGGCGCTTTGTCTCCGGTGGCACGGCTTACGCCTGTGACTGTGGGCGGCGTGGTGGTGTCCAACGCCACGCTCCACAATGAGGACTATATTGCCGGGATCGGTTCTGACGGCCTGCCCATTCGCGAGGGCAGGGACCTGCGGGAGGGGGATACGGTCACCGTCTATCGGGCGGGGGATGTGATCCCCAAGGTGATGGATGTGGACCTCTCCAAGCGCCCAGCTGATGCGCAGCCCTTTGTGTTCCCCGAAACCTGTCCCGCCTGTGGCAGTGTTGCTGTGCGGGATTTGAACGCCAAGGGGAGGCCTGATTCCGTGCGTCGCTGCACGGGTGGTTTCATGTGCCCCGCGCAAGCGGTGGAGGGGTTGAAGCACTTTGTGGGCCGCGATGCCTATGACATTGACGGCTTTGGCGACAAGCAGGCGGAGGCGTTTTACAACTGGGGTCTGGTGATGAACCCCGCCGATATTTTCACCCTGCAAAAACGTAATGAGCGCTCGCTCACCAAGCTGCAAAACCGCGATGGCTATGGCAAAACCAGCGTGGACAATCTGTTTGCCGCCATTGAAGAGCGGCGGTCTGTCCCGCTGGACCGGTTTATCTACGGCCTTGGCATCCGCCATGTGGGGCGGACCAATTCCAAACTTTTGGCCCGCCATTATCACACCATCGAGGCCTTCCTTGCGCCCATGGAGAATAATGTGGCCCTGCTGGAACAGTTTGCGGGGGATGGGGCGGCGCTCACGAAAGCTGTGTCCAAAGACGAAGTTGAGGGGGGCGAGACCTGGGGCAGTCTGGTGAGCATTGATGGTCTGGGCACGGTTGCCATCCAGGCGCTTGTGCAGTTTTTTGCCGATGCTGACCGTCGGCGGGTGGTGGATGAATTATTGGCCGAAGTTACACCAGAACCGGTGGAACTGGTGGTAAGTGACAGTCCGGTGGCGGGCAAGACCGTGGTGTTTACCGGGACGCTGGAGCAAATGTCCCGCGATGAAGCTAAGGCCATGGCCGAGCGGAAGGGAGCGAAGGTTTCCGGCTCTGTGAGCGGCAAGACTGACCTTCTGGTCGCCGGGCCGAAGGCGGGGTCTAAACTTACCAAGGCCCAATCCCTGGGCATTGAAATCATTGATGAGCAGGGATGGCTTGATCTTGTCGGTAATTAGCGAAGAAGTGCCCCGCTCCCAGTGGTGGGCGGGCGCCAAGGAAGCCTTTCCCATTCTGCCCACCATCGTGCCCTTTGCCGCCGTGTTTGGCGCGTTGGCCGTGGAGCGGGGTTTGACCCTTGGCCAAATTATGTTCGCCTCCGGCACGATTTATGCCGGGGCCAGCCAATACGCCATGCTGGACCTTATGGGGCAGGGCGTAGCCCCTTGGTTGATCGTGGCCACCGTATTCGCCATCAATTTTCGGCATATTCTTTACAGCGCCGCCATGGGGCGAACGCTTGGGGCGTTTGGGCATTTCCAGCGCTATTTGGCCTTTGGCATGATGGTGGACCCGCAATTTGCGGTGACCATGGCCCGCTCCCGAAAAGAGCCCATCCGACCGTCCTTTTATTTTGGCTATGCGGTGTTCGTTTACATCACCTGGATGACGTCCAACCTGCTGGGCGCCCTGTTTGGGCGATTGTTGGAGGATCCGTCCCGGTTTGGATTTGATCTCATTTTGCCGCTCTATTTCATCGGCCTGATTATGGGGTTTCGAAGCAGCGCCACGTTTGTGCCGGTGCTGGTGGTCTCGGTGGTGGGCGCGTTGGGGGTGTATTATACGCTGGGCAGCCCGTGGCACATTACGCTGGGCGGGCTTTGCGGCTTGGTGGTGGCGGCTGTCTTGAGCAAGCCTCCCCTTGAGGGGGAGGTAGAGGCCAAGGAAGAGAGGGCAGATGGAGTATAACATCTACCTGCTCATCACCTTTGCCGCGCTGGCCACCTACGCCACGCGGGTCGGTGGGCATTTGGTCCTTTCCCGCTTCGGGCGCATCAACCATCGCGTGGAAGCCGCGCTGGATGCGGTGCCAACAGCGGTGCTGACCGCTCTCGTGGCCCCCTCGCTGGTGAACCAGACCTTGGCTGAAACCATCGCCATCTTGGCAGCAGGTGCCCTATCCCTGCGGTTTTCACCAGCGGTGAGCGTGGCGGGGGGCATGTTGATTGTGGTGCTGCTGCGGCAGGTTTTTTAGCGCTGTCGTGCCACAGCCTCAACCTCCCACCGAAGGGGAGGTCGAAACTGCTTGCAGTTTCGGGTGGGGGGCTGGATGGGAGAGTAGCTTTGAGACCGCTCCCCCCTCCCGGATCGCTGACGCTCTCCGACCTCCCCTCAAGGGGGAGGTTATCGAGTGCCTGTTTTCAAATTTCCGCAGTCACTTGTGCAAGCCAATCAGCTACTTCTGCGCTGACTAAGGGGGTAAGCGTCTGCCTCACGCGGGTGTGGTAAGCATTTAGCCAGTCGCGCTCTCCTTCCGTCAGCATCTCCGGCACAATCAGGCTGTGGTCTATGGGGGCTAAGGTGAGGGTTTCGAAACCGCGCATGGGGGTGTCGCCGCCGGGAATTTCTTTCGCCTCATGGACCAAAACCAGATTTTCGATGCGGATGCCGAAGGCGTCCGTTCGGTAATAGCCCGGTTCGTTGGAGAGTATCATGCCGGGCAGCAATTCCTGCATGCCGCGCTTGGAAATGTTTTGCGGACCCTCGTGGACGGCCAAATAGGAACCGACACCGTGGCCGGTGCCGTGGCCATAGTCCATGCCCGCCTGCCACAGGGCGTTGCGGGCCAAAACGTCCAGCTCAACGCCCCTTGTGCCCTTTGGAAAACGAGCCATGGCCAAGGCAATGTGGCCGCGTAGGACGAGGGTGAAACAGCGCCGTTCGTCTTCTCCGGCAGGGCCGATGGCGATGGTGCGGGTGATATCTGTGGTTCCGTCTTCATACTGACCGCCGGAATCCACTAGATAGAGTTGACCGCTTTCCAGAACGCGATTGGTGCTTTCATTCACCCGGTAGTGGACGATGGCTCCATTGGGGCCTGCGCCGGAAATGGTGTCGAAGGACACCTCTTTCAGAGGCATGTTGCCCGCCATGGTAGTACGGATTTCCTCCAGTTTTTTGGCGGAAATGATCTCGTCCACCGTGCCGGGCTGCTGGTGGTGCAGCCAATGGAGATAGGTGGTGAAAGCGGCACCATCGCGGATATGGGCGCTGCGGGCACCCGCCTGCTCCACTTCATTTTTGACAGCGCGCAGGAGGGTGATGGGGTCTTGGGCGGAAATCACCGTGCCGCCCGCTGCCTCCACCAGCCGCGTAAAGCCCCAGGGCGCCTGGGCCGGGTCCAACAGAATGGCTCGATTGGCCGCCTCCCGCTTGACGACGTTGAGCATCTCGCTGGGGGCTTCCATGCGGCACACTTGGGTGAGGAACGCCCGCTCCTGCATGTCCAGCTTGCGTTGGTCTATGAACAGGATGGGTTCACCTTCTACGGGCACAAAGGCATGGGCCAGTACCACCGGGTTGTGGACCACATCGGCCCCGCGAATGTTAAACAGCCAACAGATTGCCGAAGGGTCAGTCACCACGAGCGCATCGGCACTGGCCGCAGCTAATTTTTCCTGCACATCCACCAGTTTGTCGCTCGTAAGGCGGCCGGCGTATTCGAAGGGGTGAATGTTGACGGGGCCAAGGGGCGGGTTGGGCTGGTCTTCCCAGATCGTGTCGATGGGGTTGGTGTCCAGTTCCACCAATTCTCCCCCAAAAGTTTCGCACGCCTTTTGAAGGGCTTTGACCGCACTGGCCCCGTGCAGCCATGGGTCGATGCCCACGCGCCAGCCTTTGGCGGCGTTGGTTTCCAACCACTTCGAAGGGGGCATATCCACCAGACTTTCCACGGTCCAGTGGTCCATATCCGCCTGTTGAGCGGCTTGCAGCGTGTAGCGCCCGTCTACGAATAAAACAGCGTGCTCGCAGGCCACTAGAGCGGCCCCGGCTGAGCCGGAAAAACCGGTGAGCCACAGCAGCCGTTCTTTGTCGGGGGGCAGGTATTCGTTGTTTTGCTCATCGGCGTGGGGAATGAGCAGGGCATCCAGCTTCAATTCGCCCATCAGGGTGCGCAGCCGGGAGAGACGCTCATCGCCGATAACGGGCGTTGCGGCGGGGGCATAATCTTGAAACATGGGCGAGCATTCCGATGGGCGATTTCTAAACGAAGTGTGACCGGTTCCATGCGTCTGGCGCAAGGCTCATGTGCGCCGGAGCCTCTACCTGTCATGGCTGAAACCCCTAAGTTGCGAGTGTGCAAGGGCATAGGGCCTGAACACTTCATTGACCGACAAGCTGCGCCACAGGATTTACGGTGCGGCCCAACCGAAAAGGAAATACCCATGTCCTTCCTCGACCGCATGATCGCCGCCCGCCAAAAATCTGCCCGCCGCTACGTGAATGGCGCTTTGTTGAACCTGGACGATGAAACGCTGAAGCGCGCTGGCCTGTCCCGCAGCGAAATTCGCAAGCAGGGCGCTGCCAACTATCCTTTCTAAGTCGCTGGCGACTTAGAAAGCCTCTTTGCGCTCACGCTGTCGGGCCTTTGGCCCTCCGCTACGCGGGTGCGGCGCATCTGCGCTTTCGCGGCTATCGCCGCTCCCTGCACAAAGATCTTGGCATGAAATTAAAGCGGCCTGCGGGCCGCTTTTTTTATGCTTGCATGACCAAGGTCAGCCAGCCGTCACGGATGTGGGCGTGTTCGAATACCATGCCTTGGCGGCGGTAAGCGGCGACGATGCGGGCTTGCTGGTGGGGTAGGAGGCCCGACAAGATGATTTGTGCGCCCCGCGTGATGTGTTGCGCCATGGCCGGGGCAAGCGCTTCCAGTGGGCGGGCCAGAATATTGGCCATCACAAGGTCTGCCGGGCCAAAACGGGTAAAGGCGGGGTCGTTGAAGCCCGTTGCGGTGGCGCAGGTTACCTGTGCAGCTACGCCATTCAACCGACAGTTTTCCCGGGCGACCCTTGTGGCAACGGGGTCAATGTCCGTGGCCAGAACCGGCACCAGGCCGGCTTTCGCGAGAGCGATGGCCAAGACGCCGGAGCCGGTGCCAATGTCCATGGCGCGGCGGGGGGGACCCATGACGCCCTGCCATTTGCGCATGCACCGTTCCAGCATATCCAGACACCCCGCCGTGGTGCCGTGGTGGCCTGTGCCGAAGGCTTGGCCCGCGTCCACTTCTACCGCCACGCGGGCTGTGTGGGCTTTGTCCCGATCATGGGAGCCATGGACGAGAAATCGCCCGGCGCGAACGGGTGCCAGTTCCGTCAGCGTTTGGCTCACCCAATCCAGGTCCTCCAACTCTTCGCGCTCAATCTGGAGGCCGAAAGTGTCATTGCCCAGCCGGTCCCGCATGAGTTGGGCTGTCCCCTCGGCGGCATCTGCGTCCACATAGACAGAATAGCACCACTCACCATTGCCCTGAACGGTTTCAAACAGGACTGACGTAATGCCTTCCTCCTCAAAATGCGGATCCAGAATGGAGGCGATGTGCCAAAGCTCGGGCTTGCGCGCGGACAAATAAAGGCGGGTTTGAGGCATGGGGGTAATCCAGATCCTTAAGGCGCACTGTCGGTTTCCGGCGCATCTTTTTTTATTGTCACCGTTTTGGTTGAGGGTATGGGCTGGGACTCGGGCCCAAAAGCGATGATGAGGGCGCCGGGCTGGGGCTCTTGATTGTGCAACCCCTCGCGCATGAAAATGGTGCCGTCTTTCGCTACCCAAAGCACGATTTTCGTGTCGGCAGGTCGTTCAGTCAGATAGTCTGAGAAATCGTATTCGTCTGTCAGCTTTGTGCTCTGAAATGTCCAACCCACTCGCATTTTTTCCCGAAGTTCCAAGTAGGTCATGCCGGGGTTGAAGAGGGATCGTCCGCCAAGGGTGAACGAGAGATCGCTGCGCTTATCTTCGCTGCGCACAGCCCCCAATTGAAAGACGTTGCCACGCCCCATTTCCCGGCCAAACTCCGTGCAGACGAGGGAGTTGTAGGCATCATTATCACTGGCCGCTACGAGGTCGGAATAGCGGTTAAAAGCAATGTCGTGGTGGGCGGCCTCCGAGAGCACTTCGCCGAAATAAACAGGAATGTCTGCCAGTCGGGCGGCGCGCAGATGGTTCCAGTTATTGTCGGCAATGAGGGCGGAAATATCGTTTTCCTTCAGCTTTTCCGCCAGCGCCAAGGACCATGAAGAGCCGCCCACAATGAGGAGGCCGGGGCGCTCGGCAGACTTGAGCTTGAGCAGAGAGGCCAGCGGGCCCAGCGTGAACCCATGCAAGATGATGGTGCTGGCCACCACGGCAAACGTGAGGGCGGTGAGTTGTGCGCCGTCTTCAAATCCCTGCTCCACCAGCGCATCCCCGAAAAGACCGGAGACGGCCACGGCCACGATGCCCCGCGGGGCAATCCACGCCACCAGCGTTTTCTCCCGCCAGTTAATGCCGCTGCCGGCGGTGGCGATGAAAATGGCGATGGGGCGGGCGATAAACAGGATGATGAAAACGAACAGCAGCGCACCCCAGCCCAGCGCAAACATGGTTTCCAGCTTCAACGAAGCGGTGAGCATGATGAACAGGCCGGACACCAGCAGCACCGTCACCGTTTCCTTAAAATGGCGCAGGTCCCCCATGGAAGCCATGCGGGAATTGGCCATGGTGATGCCCATGATGGTGACGGTGAGCAGGCCGGTTTCTTTCAGTATCGCATCGGATATGGCGTAAGCGATTAGGACTGCCGTCACCAGCACGGGGGATTTGAGATATTCGGGCACGGATCCCTTGAACGCACGGGCCAGCAGCAGGCCCAAGCCGTAGCCCCCACCGACCGCCATGAGGATAGCCAGCACGATGGTGGTGATGAGAGCGCCACCGGTGAGCGCGCCATTGATGACCAGATAGGTTTCAAAGGCCAGCACGGCGAAAAGCGCGCCGATGGGGTCATTGACGATGGCCTCCCACCGCAACAGGGACGCGGGGCGGGGGGCCAACTGGGCCTGGCGCAAAAGGGGCATGATGACCGTTGGCCCCGTGACCACCAAAATGCCCCCCAGCACGATGGCGGGCACCCAGTCCAATCCCGCCGCATAGTGGGCGGCCAAGGCCGAAAACAGCCATACCAGCGGCCCGCCGATCAGGATAATGCGACGCACGGCGGTGGAGGTTTCAGCAATTTCCTTGAACTTAAGCGTCAGCCCACCTTCAAACAGGATGATGGCCACCGACAGGGCGATGATGGGTTTGTAAAGGTCGCCAAAGCTCTCCTTCGGGTCCAAAAAGCCTGTGACCGGGCCAAGCAGAATGCCTGCCAACAGCAGAAGCGCGATGGCGGGGATGCGGATGCGCCATGCGGCCCATTGGGCGGCAATACCCGCCACGCCGATCAGGGCGACTTTCATCAAAAGGCCGGTCATGGGCCTGTCCTCCGCGTTTCATTGCGGTTGAAACCCGGACCGAAAGCCTTGGCAATCGTGTGGGCGCAACACTTCTTCCTTAGCGGAAAGGAGCCCCAATCAACAAATTGAAAGAAGATCAGCCGGAAGCCATGCCCGTCATCATGGCGGTGGGGGAGTAAACTTCCACAGGGCCTGTCCAGATGCCGCGCAAAATGCGCTTAGTGAAGCGCACCGGAATTGTGTGGTCCACGGCCACCACCAGCGTGTCTTTCTCGATGGTCACATCCAAAATGGACAGTTTGAGATAGGTGTTGGCGCGAATGGCCTGCTCTACGGCATGGAGGGTCTGGGGCATGGCCATGACATCGGATCAATCAGTGTTGACTAAAGGGTAGGGCGGAAGTGTCGGCATTGCGTTAACAGCTATCGCTGAAATGTGACCGGCTTACCCTTGTGCTTTGGTCCAAAGCGGGCACGGTCTACGCCATGGTACGTTTCCGCTTTTTCTTGATGTTTTTAGGCCTTCTGGGCCTCACCAATCCTGCTTGTGCCAATTGTGGTGGGGCTGTGGCCTGCATAGTGGGCGGTGTTGATGGCGGCACTTATCATTATTCCGCGCCCCCAAAGGCTGCGGGACCCTTGCGGGCCTTTGTGTTTTTCCACGGCCATAACGGTTCTGCGAAGGGTGTGATGCGCAATACAGGTTTGGCGCGGGCGCTCCATGCGCAGGGATATGTTTTAGTGGCCCCCGATGGGCCGGAATTCACGTTTCGAGGCCGCACGGTGCAGGGTTGGGCTGCCCGTAAAGAACCGGGCGCGCACCGGGGTGGGCGCGATGATGTTCGTTTCGTGGAGCGTGTGCTGGAGGACTTGGCCGGGAAGGTGGATTTGGAACCCGGCTCCACGGTGCTTTCCGGCTTTTCCTCCGGTGGGTCCATGGCGTGGTTTATGGGCTGCTATTCGCGGCAAGATTTTGCGGGGATCATAGCGGTGGCTGGTGGGCTGCGCCGCCCGCTGCCGCCTCAGGAAGGGCGGCGGGAGGATGGGTCTGCCATCATGAAATGCCCGTCGCCGCCGCGCCCCATGGTGCATATTCACGGTTGGAATGACCGGCAGGTGCCTCTGGAAGGGCGGGGCATTCGCTCGTGGCACCAGGGGGATGTGTTTGAAGGGCTGGCCGTGCAACGGGCCACCAATCAATGCGGCTCCCGCCCAACAAAGGTGGAAAGCGAGGGGCCTTTGTGGTGCCGCTCGTGGACAGGATGTGGGACCGGAGCCGATATTCACATGTGCCTGCACGGGGGTGGGCACGGCATGCCGCCTGGCTGGCTCGATACTGGTTTATCTCTTTTGGGGCTCCATAAAAGCTAATCGTTTCAGTGTTTGAAACGACCTTGGTCGGTGTTGACCAAGTCTTACCCATACGTCACATCAAGGCCACTTTTGACAAGGGCGGGTGCCAGGGTGCCATCCGTTCATCACATTGCCTGGAGGAGCCTTCCATGAGCGAAGAGCGCATTGAAATTTCTGGTCTAAACGTGGCCAAAAGCCTGTACGATTTTGTCAACGATCAGGCCTTGCCCGGCACGGGCGTGGACAAGGATGCCTTTTGGGAGGCCTTCGGGAAGGCCGCCAACGCCATGGCCCCGCGCAACCATGAGCTGCTTCAAAAGCGCGATGATTTGCAGGCGCAGATCAACACCTGGCACAAAGAAAACAAAGACAAGGAAAACAAAGACAAGTTTTCCGACATGGACGCTTACACGGCGTTCCTGAAAGAAATCGGCTATCTGGTGCCGGAGGGTCCCGCCTTCTCCGTGGAGACCCAAAATGTGGATGCGGAAATTGCTGAAATCGCCGGGCCTCAATTGGTGGTGCCGGTGATGAATGCCCGCTACTCGCTCAACGCCGCCAATGCGCGCTGGGGCTCGCTCTATGATGCGCTCTACGGCACGGACGCGATTTCTGAGCAGGACGGGGCGGAAAAAGGCAAAAGCTATAACAAAACCCGCGGCGACAAGGTGATTGCCTGGGCGCGGCGTTTTCTGGACCAGTCGGCACCGCTGGCCATGGGCTCCTGGGCCGATGCGCAGGGCTTTTCTGTGGACAATGGCTTGCTCGGCATTTCGCTGACGGATGGCTCCTCCACCCGTCTGGCCGATGCCGCGCAGTTTGCGGGCTATAAGGGCACAGAAGCGGGGCTGGATAATATCCTGCTCGTGAAAAACGGCCTGCATATCGACATCGTCATCAACCGCCAGCACCCCATTGGGGAGACGGACACGGCGGGCATTGCTGATCTGGTGATCGAAAGCGCGCTCACGTCCATCATGGACAATGAGGATTCCATCGCCGCTGTGGATGCCGAAGACAAAGTGGTCGCCTATGGCAATTGGCTGGGGCTGATGAAGGGCGATCTGGAGGATACGTTTGAAAAGGGTGGTAAGACACTCACCCGCCGCCTGAACCCAGCGCGGGAATACCTGACCCCATCGGGGGAGGAAATGAGCCTGAAAGCGCAGGTTGTGATGCTCAACCGCAATGTGGGGCACTTGATGACCAATCCGGCCATCCTGCTGGAAGACGGGTCGGAAATTCCTGAAGGCCTCATGGATTGTTTCGTGACAGCCCTGTGCTCCATGCATGACATCGGGCCCAAGGGGCGCAAGGTCAATTCCAAACACGGCTCCATGTATATTGTGAAGCCGAAGATGCACGGGCCGGAAGAGGTGGCGTTTGCGGGCGAGATTTTCTCCGCCGTGGAAGATGCGCTGGGCCTAAACCGTAATCAGCTGAAAATGGGCATTATGGATGAGGAACGCCGCACCACGGTGAACCTGAAAGAGTGCATCCGCGCCGCCAAAGAGCGGGTGGTGTTCATCAATACGGGCTTCCTGGACCGTACGGGCGATGAGATGTTCACGTCCATGTAAGCGGGTCCCATGATCCGCAAGGGTGACATGAAACAGTCCAACTGGATTGCAGCCTATGAGGACTGGAACGTGGATATTGGCCTTGAATGCGGTCTTCAGGGCAAGGCGCAGATCGGCAAGGGCATGTGGGCCATGCCGGATTTGATGTCTGCCATGCTGGAGCAAAAAATTGGCCATCCGAAAGCGGGGGCCAATACCGCATGGGTCCCCAGCCCCACGGCCGCCACGCTGCACGCCACGCACTATCACCAAGTGAATGTGCAGGACGTGCAGGATGAATTGAAAAATCGCGGGCGGGCGAAGATTACGGATATTCTCTCAATCCCCGTGGCAGCCCGCCCCAACTGGTCTGACGAGGACATTCAAAACGAGCTGGACAACAACGCCCAGGGCATTTTGGGCTATGTGGTGCGTTGGGTGGACCAGGGCGTTGGCTGTTCCAAAGTGCCGGACATCAACGACATTGGCCTCATGGAAGACCGGGCCACGCTGCGCATTTCCAGCCAGCATATGGCCAATTGGTTGCACCACGAGGTGGTCACGCCCCAGCAGATCCTGGACACCATGACCAAGATGGCCAAGGTGGTGGACGCACAGAACGCGGGTGACCCGCTCTATGAGCCCATGCATGGCAATGAGAATGAGAGTGTTGCCTTCCAGGCCGCTTTGGAACTGGTGATGGAGGGCCGCCAACAGCCCAGCGGCTATACCGAGCCCGTGCTGCACCGCCGTCGCTTGGAGAAGAAAGCCAAGGCGGCATAAGTCACTTTGCAACATAAGTTCAGTGAAAGCGGGCTGGAATTCCGGCCCGCTTTTCGTTAATGCATTGAAGCCTACTAACATTGCGTAGGAGAGTGTTGCTCTGCTTTGAAGCATGGGCAGCCGCCGAAGGAGCAACCGCCCCGGAAACTCTCAGGCACCAGAGACTGCGCAAATTTTGGCAATCTGGAGAGCGGTGCTGCGCTTACGCAGGCAGCATCCACCGAAGGAGAAAGCGGCAGGCCTGTCCGCCCGCCGTCAAACTCTCAGGTTCCGCAACAGATGGGGTCGTCACAGGATCGTCCTGTGCCGTCATCCCCATGCGTGTTGCGAGGCCCCATGCTACCCCTGAACCAAAAAACCATGCGCACCGTCGCCGTCATCGGCGCGGGCATTACCGGTGTCACCACCGCCTACGCCCTGTCCAAACGGGGTTTTGATGTGACTATTATAGACCGCCAGCCCCAGGCGGCCATGGAAACCAGCTTTGCCAATGGTGGGCAACTCTCCGCGTCTAACGCAGCCGTTTGGAACCGTTTATCGACCGTTTTGAAAGGCTTGAAATGGCTCACGCGCAAGGATGCGCCGTTGCTCATGAACCCGAGACCCGGCTGGCATAAATATTCCTGGTTGGCAGAGTTTTTGAGCGCCATTCCCCATTACGAGCGCAACACTATTGAAACCGTGCGGTTGGCCATCGCCGCGCGGGGCCACTTGCTGGATTGGGCTAAGGACGAGGGCATCGATTTCGATCTGGAACGGCGGGGCATTTTGCATGTCTACGAGGACAAGGCAGAAATGGATGCTGGGCGGGCGGTAAGCCGTCTGCTGGCCAAGGGTGGTTTGGCCCGCAATGAAGTGGGACCGAGCGATATTGCGTCCATCGACCCCACTTTGCCTTCCCACTATGTGGGCGGGTTCTTCACCCCGTCGGACTTTACTGGGGATGTTCACAAATTCACCAATGGCTTGGCCAAGGCCTGTGCTCAGCGGGGTGTGAAACTGTGGTTTAACGAGGCCGTAGAAGCCCTGGCCCCCTGCGCCAGAGGCGGCGTGGATGTGGCGCGAGCCGGTGGCGACATCAGCCATTTTGATGCGGTGGTGGTCTGTGCCGGTGTGGGCAGCCGCGCCATCGGTCGCGCGCTTGGGGACCGGGTGAACGTCTATCCCGTGAAGGGCTATTCCATCTCGGTCATGCTGGATGATGCGCAAAGCCGGGAGGCTGCGCCCCATGTGAGCCTGCTGGATGAGGCTGCGAAAATCGTCACCAGCCGTTTGGGCAACCGTTTTCGCGTGGCCGGGACGGCCGAATTTAATGGCGAGAACCGCGCCATCCGACAGGACCGTGTGGCCCCGCTGGAAAACTGGGTGCGCCACAACTTTCCGGGCGTTTCCATGGACCATGTGGTGCCATGGGCGGGTCTGCGCCCCATGATGCCTAACATGATGCCCCGCGTGGGTGCGGGCAACGCCGCCGGCGTGTTCTACAACACAGGCCACGGCCATTTGGGCTGGACGCTTTCAGCCGCCACGGCTGAAATGATCGCTGACACCGTTCTGGCCAGTGCCGCGCTCTCGGTGCGGCCTGTGGCAAAACCAAAATTGAACGCGTCTGCGGCGGCTTAGACTTTATCCCAATACGGCGCGCACGCGGATGGGGATTTGGGCTTCCAAATCCCGCCGTGTCGCGCCGGTGCGGGCACGGTAGGCCTGGGCCTGCATCAGGTCTGCCATGAGCGTGGCGCGGGCCGGTGCATCAGGGCTTGGGGGCAGATGTCCTGCTGCAATTTCCTGCTGGAATCGCTCCACAAAGCCCTTATGGATCGCCGAGGCCTGTTCCGCTAAAGTCTTTTGCAGCTCGGGCATAGTGCCCTGTTCGATGCCCACGAGACCGGCGATCAAACAGCCTTTGGCGCAGTCACCACTGCGGCACTGGCCTTCCAGCGACTTTTCAAAATAGGCCTTCGTCGCCTTTTCAATATCCGGTTCGGCGTGAAATTCCTCAACTGCCGGTTTCCCAATCGTCTCGGCATAGTGGGCTATCGCCTTGCAAAATAAAGCGTATTTGTCACCAAAAGCCCCGTAGAGGGAAGGGCGGTTGATGCCCATGGCGCGGGTGAGATCATCCAGCGATGCGCCCTCGAAACCCTTGGCCCAAAAAACTTCAACAGCAGCTTCCAGCGCCGCCGTCTCATCGAAACGGCGTGGACGCCCGGCCTTTTTCTTACCGCTTGGTATATTACTCTTGAAATGCGCTCCCATGACACAAATATACTGATTAGTACGAAATTTTCAATCCATCAAAGGAACACCACCATGGGCACGATTTTGCATATTGATTCAAGCGGGCGCTATGACGGCTCTTTTTCGCGCAAGCACAGCGCCGCTCTGGCGGAGAAACTGAGCGCAAGTCATGGCACGCAGATCGTTTATCGTGATGTGGCCAAGGGCATTGATTTTGTGGACGAGGCGTGGATCGGCGCTAATTTCACCGCCGCTGAAGAGCGCTCTGATGAACAAAAGCAGCGGCTGGCCCTTTCCGATACGTTGATTGATGAAGTGAAAAATGCCGACCACATCATCATCGGTTCGCCAATCTACAATTTCTCCGTGCCTGCCGCCCTGAAAGCCTGGATTGACCAGATTTGCAGAGCCAAGGTGACCTTCAAATATACCGAAAATGGCCCGGAGGGTCTGCTCAAGGATAAAACCGTTTGGTTGGTCATGTCTTCGGGCGGTACTGCGCTGGAAAGTGAGATTGACTTTGCCACGGGCTATCTGCGCCACGACATGCATTTTATCGGGCTGAGCGATGTGCGCCTTGTACCGCTTGGGAAAGTTGTGGGCAATCCGGATGCTGTCGAGAGCGCTGCACGGGAGGTTATTGCCCAGGCTGCGTGAGTGCACGAATAAAAACTAGAACACAAAAAGGGGCGCGGTGTAGACCAGCGCGCCCCTTTTTCATGGATGATAAGTGTTATTGGGCGGAGAAAACCGGGTCAGAAGCCACCGCTCTTTTCGCCAGCTTGCCTGCGCCCCACCAAATCAGCGCCACGGCGATGATGGAGACATAGCCATCCACGGCGTAGTGCCACAGCAGGCTGACCGACGCGATGGCGATGGCCAGCGCGAAGATGGAATAGGCGATGAAGGCAAAACGGCTTTTGTGCCAACCCAGCAAAACCAGCAGGAAGGCGACGGCCACGTGCATGGAGGGCATGGCAGAGATGCCCCGCACGTAGCGGTTTTCCACGATCCCCAGATAGGAATTCCAGAGCTTTTCGCGAATTTCCAGCGTCAACAGGGGCTCAATCGCATCCATGGACTTCAAAAAGGCCAGAGGAATAGCGTAGGTGGTGGCATCGCCCTCCGGAATGCGGTCGTAGAAAATGGGGCCAACGGAGGAAAGGGCTGTGGCCATGCCGCTGCCAATAATGACCCATGTGCCGATGAAGGCCATGATGAATTGCAAACGCAGCTTTGGGTTCTGCACGGTGCACACCTGCCAATAAAAGGTGATGTAAATGCAGGGGAACCAGACGTAGTAATTGCGGTGCAGCCAGAAGGCCACGTTGTAATGGTTCGTGTAAGGGGCAAGCCATTCCCACGGATGGGTGCCAAAATGCAGCCATAGGTCCAAATCATGGGCCAGAGCGTCGGCCCAAAAGGGGTTCACCAGGGGAATGACCACTTTCAGCTTCACAAACACCGTGATGGAAATGGCCAGCAGCACCCATGGAATCAAAATGAAAGGCAGGTTGTCGTTGCGCAGGTGCTCCCGGCGCAAGGTCTGCCAAATGCTGGAAAAGGGGCTGGCTGGGCGTTCGCGGATGATGTGGTTGAGCACGAAGATCATCCCAGCGGCGCTTATCATAATCAGCGAGCCGAGGAAGAAATTGGCCACATCCAGCACGAAGTCGCCCATGAGCGCGGGTTTATAGACCATCAAAACGGCAATGCCGATGATCCAATAGGCCACGCAGGGCCATGTGAGGTAGCGATAAAAATGGAAAGCCCGCTTCCAGGGCAACGCCCGCAAACCGGTCGTTTGAACATTGCTTTCTAAAACGGCGGAATAATTGCCAGCATCCACACTCATAGCATCAACCCTCGTCAATCACAGACCTTCAAAGTTAACCCTGATCTCTCAAAGAACAGTGAACCGACGTTCGTCGGCGGGCTTGGCAGCGGAAAAGCGAAGAGTTGGTGAATGGCAAGTAAATCCGGCCTTTCTGTTTGGATGGACCCGCTGGCACTCCTCAACCCCCTTCTCAAGAAGAGGTCGAAACGGCTTGCCGTTTCGGGTGGGGGGCTGGATGGTAGTGTTGCACTAAGATCGTTCCCCCCACCCGGATCGCCTACGGCTCTCCGACCTCCCCTCCGGTGGGAGGTTAGCTGTGGCAATATCGGAATAAAAAAAGGCCGGTCCACTTGGAACCGGCCTTTTGCAATTTTAGGCTCGCTTAAAGCTACGGACGCCAATAGTTGAAATGGTCATGGACGGCTTCGCATTCGTACATGCCGCGCATGTCGATGAGGGGCGCGCCTTTGGGCACCAGTGTTTCCAAGGTCTCCAGATCGAATTGTTCGCGGAAAACCGTGTGGCCCAGGGTGACGATAATGGCGTGGTAGGCACCGCCATCCAGCACGTCGTCGATGATTTGCACGCCGCGACCGCCTTCGAAGTGGTCGTCCTCGGCGATGGGGTCGAAATTGAAGACCTCGGCGCGCTGTGCCCAAAGGTAATCCATCATTTTGAAGGTTTTGGAATTGCGGGTGTCCGGGCAGTCCTCTTTGAAGGAGCGACCCAATACCAGCACCCGCTTGCCCGTAATGTCCTCACCGGCGGCCATGAACATTTCTTCCAGCTTTTCGGCCAGGAAGAAGGGCGTTTGTTCGTTGACAGAGCGGCCAGCGGCTACCAGTTCCATGGAAAGGCCGTGGCGACGGCCAGCATCCACCAGATAATAGGGGTCCACCGCGATGCAGTGACCGCCCACCATGCCGGGGCGGTAGTGGTGGAAATTCCATTTGGAAGAGGCGGCGGCGATCACGTCGCTGGCACGAATTCCCATCTTGTCATAAAGCGCCATCAACTCGTTCATGAGAGCGATGTTCACGTCGCGCTGGGTGTTTTCCAGAATTTTGGCGGCTTCCGCGACACGGATATTGGCGGCAGGGAAGAGACCTGCCATCACCACGCGGCTGTACAGCTTTTCCAGAAATTGTGTGACAACCGGGGAAGACCCGGCCACGATTTTCTTGATGTCAGCCAGTTTGCGCGTGGGGTCCGCCGGATTGATGCGCTCTGGGGAATAACCCAGATAAAAATCAATGCCCTCTTTCATGCCCGACATGTCTTCCAGAATGGGCAGGCATTTTTCTTCCGTCGTGCCGGGGTCCACGGTGGACTCATACACCACCACGGCCCCTTTTTTCATGTGGGCTCCGATGGCGCGGGACGCGGAAAGAAGCGGGCGATAATCGGGCCGGTTGCGGCTGTTAACCGGTGTTGGCACGCAGACCAAAATGGCGTCCGCGTCCTTGATGGCGTCCGCCTGTGTGGAGAACTCGGTGTCGGCGGCGGCCAATTCCACGCCGGTCACCTCGCCCGTGCGGTCTATGCCGGCTTTCAGTTCCTCAATCTTGGTGGCATCAATATCGATGCCAATGGCGGTGGAGGCTTTGGAAAAGCCGCAGATGAGTGGCAAGCCCACATAACCCAAGCCTACGACCGCGACCCGGCAGGTGGCGGGATCGGGCAGGCTGACCGGCGGTTGCGCCACTAGTTTTACGGGTGAGTTTTTTGCGTTGGCCGCGCTGAGTGCGACCACGTTTTGTGGTGAAGTTTGCATGTCCGCCCCTGTCGGAAATTTTGCCCTGCATTGGCCACAATGTGACGGCGGGTTGTTCAAGAACTGTAACCGTCCAGCGCTTTTACAGCCCATGGTTAGCTAATTCTTGCTGCCCATCCGCCGCCCAATTTTTGGTAACGCCCTGTTCACCACACTGGAAAAAACAGCGTTAACAACAGCTTAAATCAGCCATTAAAACGCGATTTTCCGTTTGACGTTAACGTCTTTTGGCGGGGCACTCCCCTTTATATGGCGCGTGGGCGAGCGGCAGGTTGGCCCATGTGACTGAAACTCAAGAGCGCTTCGGGCACCGGTGGGACCGGAAGAGGCGCAGGGCGGACCATGCTGGCGATTTCGACAATCGAATGGTTGTTTGGCTTACTCGTGCTGATCGTGTTTACGAACCGGTACGTGTTCGGCTCGCTTCTGCGGGTTGCGGATCGGCGCACGGAGAAGGACTATAATATCGACCCGCCCGAATGGCCTTCTGTGGCCATTGTGGTGCCGGTGTTTTGTGAAGGCTCAAGCGTGTTGCAAACGGCGGCTTCCTTTGCGGCGCTGGATTACCCCCGGGAGAAATTGAAAATCATCTTCGTGGATGATGTTTCCACCGATGATACCTATGAGCACCTTCAGGAGGCTTGCCGCCGCTATCCCTGGATGAAGCTGACGCAGAACCCCCACAATATGGGCAAGCGGCTGGGCATTAAAAATGCCGTGCTGGATCTTGAGACCGATCTCGTCATGTCCGTGGACAGTGATGTTATTGTAGACGCCAATGTGGTGCGCGAACTCACCCGCCACATGTACGCCACTGGTGCTGATGCTGTGGGTGGCTGTGTATTTGTTTCCAATGCCAAGGAAACATGGCTTTCGCGGATGCAGGCCGTGAAATATTGGATTGGCTATCAGTTTCTCAAAAATGTGGAGAATGCCTATAGCCACGTCATGTGCCTGTCCGGCTGTCTGACGCTGTACAAGCGTGAGGCCATGCTGGCGGTGGATGCGGATGTGGAGAGCCGCACTTTCCTGGGCGACGAGGTGAAATACGGGGAAGACCGGTTCCTCACCCGCAAGATTGTGGAGCGGGGCTATAAGACCCGGCTTTGTTTCACGGCGCGCTGTTTCACCAAGGCGCCCACCCATATGGGAGCTTATCTGAACCAGCAATTGCGCTGGCGTCGGTCCAACATGATTGACCTGCTCACGGCCATTCCCCACCTCTACAAATTCAACCTGTTCGTGTTGATCCACTATCTTTCCATGGGCACGCTGCTGTTCTTTTACCCGTTGTTTTTGCTGGCAAAAACGATGGAAATGCAGTTCGTCATGCCGATGATTTTCCACGCCGTGCTGGTCACGGTTTTTGCCATTTGTTACGAATGGTCCAAGCACACGCTGCCGGAATTTGCGCAAACTTCGGGGCTTTGGTTCATCGCCATGGCCGCCGTGTTCCCGGTTGTGTATCTCACCATGACACCGCTGGGCATGTTCACGCTGGGCACCACGTCTTGGGAAACGCGGGGTGGGGCGAAGTCCGACAATGCGGGCATTGGTTCCACCGATGAATTGGACCTGTCCGCCCTTGGCGGTTCCGTGGATAACGGGGGGCAGGCGGCATGACGGCCCATATGCACCCCAGCGAGATGCGCCGTGCGGAACAGCCTTTGCATGTGCTGTTCATCGGCCCGGCCTTGGCGGAGGCCAATGCCCATTTCAAGCGGGCCGACGAAATTGTGCGCTGCGACCATGCCGAGACCCTGTCCATGGGTTTGGAAATGGTGCTGGCCCAATCCCGGGCGCTGGCCTTCGATTGTGTTATTTTGGATGTGCGCGCCAACCACACGCCGGCGGAAGTGGCGGGTCTTGCCAGCCTGAACGCTTGCGGCACGCTGGCACTGCTGGTGCTGCCGGAGATGGTGGAGACCTATAGCCAGATCGCCGGCATCGATGAGTTGCTGGTCCACCCCGTGGAGCGCATGCACATTGTGGAAACCGTGGTGGCCTCTGCCCAGAACCGGGCGGAGCAGGCGGAGCGCTGGGTGGAAATCCCGCGCGGATTCTCCTTCAGCGAGCCGCTATCGGCCGGGCCAAGCCCTTCCGTTTCGCCCCTTGCGCCGGTGGTTGCTGAAGACGTGGCCCCAGCCCCTGCACCGGAAGTGCATGAGCAAATCAACAAAGCAAAAGAGGCGCTGGAAACGCTTCACGACGCGCCTGTTGAAAAGGCACTGGAAACGCGCCCGCCCGAAGATGATGGTGACGAGGTTGTTAGTGCTGCGTCAGAAGTAACCACAGCCGAACCGTTTGTTACGGCAAAGGTTCAGGCTACGAACCCGGTAAGCAACGACACAGAGCCTTCTGTTGAGCCTTCGCCGGTGGCGCCAAAGCCCGTTCCCGTAAAATCAAAGCCTGTGGAGCCTGCGCCCATGGTGCAGGAGGCGCTGGCGGAGGTTGTGGAGGCTACGCAAGACACGTCCGAGGCACCTCCAAAAGAAACGCCGAAGAAATCGGCGGTCACCAAAGGCTTTGAATCGTCGCTGAGCAAGATTGCCGAGGCGGACCAGAGTGTCTGGCAGCGTTTCGTGCCGCTGGCCAATTTCGTCTACAAAAAGCTCGCTATCATCGTTCTCACCTCCCTGTTTCTCACCTTCCTCGCCTATGGGGCCATGATCGTGTTTTTCATGGGGTCTTCCAGTTGGTCGCTACCGTTTGAACTGTCGCGGGGCCATGTGTTGGTGGAGAAGGTGGAGCGTGACCTTTCCTCCATGAGCCTGCGTCGCAATCAGGTGCGGCAGGATTTGACCGTGGCCCGCGCTGAAGGGGTGACGGCTGACCGTGAATTGCGGGATGGCAAATTGCAGTTGGCGCTGACCCAACGCACCATTGAAGAAGAGTTGCGCCTGCAAACGGCCCAACAATTGGAGGTGCGCCAGCATATTGCGCGGCTAAAGGAAGTCATTCGCGATTTCAATGCGTTGAACGGCAAGGGCGGATTCGCCAAAAACCTGGAATCGGCCTTTAACCAGCGGTTGATTACCCGCAAATCGCTCAATTCCGGCACACTGGCCGTGCTGGAAACGTTGCACCGCATTGCCACGGTGCAAAACGAAATTTCCGTCAAACAGTTGGAATTGCGCCGCGTGGACCGGCGCATTGAATTCCTGCAATCGCTCTTGGCCGAGATTGAGCAGCCGGAATTGCGGGTGATTACGTCGGCGGGTTCCGACCTTGCCCATCTGGCGCGGGAGGTGATTGAGGCCAAGAACCGGATCGCTACCGCTATTAAGGCGCGGGAGACGGCTAACAAACGCATCGCACGGTTGGACAATTCCAACGAGGTGATTTCCGCCAATATCGAACTTCTGGAGGCGACACCGGCGGCGCGGGCGCGGTTTGCGCCGGTGATGGTGCTGTTCGTGCCGTATCAAAACGCCGCCAGCACGCGGGAAGGCACGAAGCTCTATAGCTGCGTCTTCTCCATCATCCTCTGTTCGCAGGTGGGAGAAGTGGGCAAGCCTGTGGAGGGGGAGACCACCTCGGTCCATCCGCTCTTCTCCAAACCCATGCGCGGCAATTTTGTGGAAGCGAAATTCGACGATCCCGATGCCGTGCGGGAAGAGTTGATGCACGCCGGGCGGGGGCCGCTCTGGTTCTAGGGCCAGTGCAACAAATAGTATCGAGTAAGGGGCGCAAGGCCATGGGCAGCAGGGCTCAGAAGTTTGGGAAAATCAGCAAGATAGCAGCGTTCACGCTGTCGCCGTTGCTGCTGGTCGGGTGCAATTATGCAGCCCATTACGAAAGTGCTGCTAATGTGGGTAAATCGCGCGTGGAGATGACCCCGTTGTTTTCCCACAGCGATGACAGCGCCCTTGCTCCCGTGCTCAAGGCTGTGCCCGCCACGCGCAAAAAGGCCATTCAGGCCAAAACGGTGACCGCCGCCTACGCGCCCGCGCACAAACCGCGTCAATCACGCTTGTTTGCCGATGTGAAAGCGCCTGCCGCGGCGGGCGACACCGTGCAGACCATGCAGCCTTTGGAGCCTTCCATTCCCGTTGATCGGAGCGACAACACCCGCAAACAAACGGGCGGCACGGTGGAGCAAAAGGTGGCCTATGGCACCACTTGGGACAAGGGCATTGTTGCGTTGGAGGATGCATTTGCCAAACACAATGGCAGCTACCGCACCACGCAGCAGATCCATGACACGCTTTCGGCCAAATGCCGGTTGGTGCTGGCCAATACGGGCATCAACACGGCCATTTTGCGCTCGCCCACGTTGTCAGCCAATGTGGATACGGATGAGAATTACGGCATTGGCATCAGTTATGATTTTGTGGATCTAAAGCGGGCCGATTTGCAGGAAGAGTTGGCGTTGGCCCGCTGCTATCACATCGCTATTTCCGTGAAAATTCAGCAACTTCTGGTCTCGTCCAGCCAGGCGCTCACGCGCTCTGGCTTTTTGGCCAAGGCCAATATGCTGCGCAAGGCGCGACCAGTTCTGGCCCGCTACCGCCGCCAGATCGCGCAGGCCTTGCGCACCGGCAATCTCACCGAAACGCGCGCGGCTATTTTACGCCAATATATTGACCAGATGCGCTCCAACGAGGCTAAGGCGCGGGGGGAGGCCAGCAAGCGGGAACTGGTGGACCGGATGCTCAACCGGGGCTTTCGCAATCTGGACGCTCAGCTAGCCACGGCGGAGCGGCGTATCCATGACATTCAGGCCCGCATCCGCACGGCCAGCGCCATCACGCTGCGCGGGGAAGTGAATTATGGGGGTGCAACGGATATCGGCATTAATGGCACGGACCATTCCAGCCGTAATGGCGAACTTTCCGGTACGCTTAAGGTTGCGGTGCGCTTGGGCGCATTCTCCGAGCGTCGTCATCAGCTTGAGGAAGTGGCGCGGCGGGCGCGGGTCGATGTATTGTCAGAACGCGACAGTGGTGTTCTATGGCGCACAAAAGAACTGGCCAAAGCAAACGACCGGGGCCTGAAAGCGCTTTATGCGGTGCGGCGGGATATTCTGGCCGGTATCAAACAGGCCCAGCGTAACACCAAGCGTGTGCCCACAGCCTTTGAAGAAGACCTGTTCATGCCCCGCATGAGGGCGCGTATTGATGTACTCATCCTGCGGGCCGATCTGGCCGGGGTGAACGCCACCATCGCCGACACAAAACGCATCAATGCCAAATTGCGCTTCAAGCAATAGGGGTTGAACCTTTCAGGGATTGTCCCACATGATTGGGGCAGGGTGGAGCGCGGGATCGCGGTAACCCGTTGAAAGGAACAGGGTCATGGACAATAAGACTGTACGTTTGTTTGGCAGCCAGATGGATTTTGCCACGTTTGGCAAAAACGCCATCGCCTATGTGCGCCCCGTCAACAGCGATGACATGAATGCCCGCTTTCCCGAAAAGGCGGAACTGCCCGAAGGTTTGGACCTTTGGGGCCTGTTTCACGCGGATGGCACACCACTGGCCGTGTCAGATGAGCGCGCGGCTCTGTTTGACAATGCAGAAGAGCTGGATTTGATGGCGGTGGAGACGCAGTAGTCGCTTTTACGCTGCGTTGGCGTTTTGCTGACTGGTGAGAAGGCTGAATATGCCGTCGGGATCGTCCGTTTTGCGGATACTGGAGACCGTCGCCTGATTGCGCAGCACACGGGCAATGCGTGACAGGGCCTTCAGGTGGTCAGCCCCAGACCCTTCGGGGGCCAGTAGCATAAAGACAATATCCACCGGCTGGTCGTCCAAAGCATCAAAATCAACCGGTTGGGGCAGGCGGGCAAACACACCCATAATGCGCTCAAGCCCGGCAATCTTGCCGTGGGGAATGGCGACGCCATTGCCCACACCGGTGGAACCCAGACGCTCCCGGTCCAGAAGGGTTTCGAACACTTCCTGAGGGTCGCGCTTCACCATGCGGGCGGCCACATTGGCGAGCTCTTGCAGCAATTGCTTTTTAGAGCCGGGCTTTAGATTGGCCAGCACGGCCTCCGGCGATATGATTTCATCCAATTCCATTGTGTCCGCCCCTACGGGTCCCTCTATCGGCTAACGGCCTAGTTGGCCGCCGCAGCCGGGTCGATCCAGCCGATATTGCCGTCTGCCCGGCGGTAAACCACATTCACCGTGCCGCTGCCCGCATTGCGGAAAACGTGGACCGGGCCGTCCATGAGTTCCAGCTGCATCACTGCCATGGCCACCGTTTGGGTGCGCACGGTTTTGGTGCTTTCTGCCACCACGGCGGGGGCGAAATCTTCCGCCACCTCTTCTTCCTCTGCGGGCATGGTCATGATGGCGTAGGCGGCGGCGTGCTCTTCACCGCTGTTTGAATTGTTGTGGCCACGCAGTTTGCGCTTGTAACGGCGCAGGCGCTTTTCAATGCGGTCAGCCGCTTTTTCAAAGCTTTGATGGGGGTCCGTCTCACGCCCACTGGTTTGCAAAATCACGCCTGAATCCAGGTGCAGCATGCAATCCGTTTCAAAAAACGCACCGGACTTTTCCATGTTCACATGGCCGGAGAAGCCATTGCCAAAGTACTTGTCCACGGCATCCGTCATACGATCTTCGATCCGGCTTTTGAGGCTTTCGCCAATATCCATATTCTTGCCGGAGATACGCAGTGTCATGGGAAGTTCCTTCAAATAGACGTTTAAAACAGGGTGTTAGATGCCTAACAGCCCGCTCGTGTCGGCACTGCAAATCAGTGCCGCGCGCACTCTAGAATGTCTGTTATTCGAGATACTAGCTTGACAAACTCTTTTTTGTTGCCGGTTTGATCTCGATTTTGCGACCTCTGACGGACCGCTGATGTGCGCGGGATAGAAAAAGCGTCTGATGCTGTCAAGTTGAACGGTGGTGATTAAAGCGCCAGTTCGCGCGGGGAGGGGGTGGTACTTTTGGCGGCGGCCAGCGCCTTAAGCTCTCTGCGCCTTTGTACGGAGGAGGCTATGTTCATGCCGTCTCGGTATTTGGCCACCGTCCGCCGGGCGATCTCGATGCCCTTGTTTTGCAACGCCGTGACGATGGCATCATCGCTTAGCACGGTGCGGGCAGTTTCTGCGTTCACCAGCGTGCGGATCATGTCCCGCACGGCCTCTGAGGAATGGACATTTTCTCCATCAACGCCGGACAGACCCGTTGTGAAGAAATATTTCAATTCAAACAGGCCCCTTGGTGTCATCATATATTTGTTGGACGTGACGCGGCTGACGGATGATTCATGCATGTCGATGGCATCAGCCACTTTTTTCAACGTCAGCGGGCGTAGGTGGCTGACGCCGTGTAGGAAGAACCCGTCCTGTTGTTTGACGATTTCCGTTGCCACTTTCATGATAGTTTGGGCGCGCTGGTCGAGGGAGCGCGTCAACCAATGGGCGTTTTGCAGACAATCGGCCACAAAGCTGCGGTCTTCTCCCCCTGCTTTGAGGGCGGTGTCCACGGTGGCAGCGTAATCCCGGTCTACCAAAACGCGGGGCAGGGTGTCATTGTTCAGTTCCACCCGCCATGTACCGTCGCTGGCAGCGGTGACCGTCACGTCATGGACAATATGCTGGGCTTCGCCCGTATCAAACGCCGTGGCGGGTTTGGGGTCCAGGGCCCGAATTTCCATGAGGGCGTCGTGCAGGTCCTCACCATCCAGCCCGGTAATGCGGGTGAGGGCGGTAAAATCCCGTTTCGCCAGGAGGGGCAGGTTTTCCAACAGGCGGGCCATGGCCGGGTCTAGCCGGTTTTGCTGGTGCAATTGCAGGGCCAGGCATTGGGCCAAATCCCGCGCGCCGATGCCAGCCGGTTCAAAGGTTTGCAGCACGGCCAAGGCGTCTTGCATATCCTGTTCGGCACAGCCCAGTTGTTGGGCGGCTGCCGTCAAATCAAGGCGGCAATAGCCGGCCTCATCAAGCTGCAGGATCAACCATGAGACGAGGGCCGCTTGAAGGGGGGGCAGGGCGGCAAGGGCCAGTTGGTGGCGCAGGGTGTCTGCCAAAGTGGGTTGGCTGGCCGTATAGTCGCTCACCTCCGCGTCATGGCTGGAGCGGCGCTCGCAGATGGTCATGCCGCCGCTGGCAGGGCGGGTCTCCGTGCGCGCTTCGCCTAGAGCATTTTCCGACTTTGCTTGAGAGCGATAGTCCTGCTCGTCGGGGAACGCGTTCTCCACGCTGGTGCCCAGTGTGTCTTGAAGCGTCTGGGCGCTGATGACGGGTTCTTGCCCTGTCAGTGGGTTTGGGGAATCTTCCCGCCTAAGCTCAACCGTGGTGGCGTTCTCCCCATCCCCGCGTTCAAGGAAGGGGTTTTGTTCCAGCTCGCTTTCCACAAAGGCGGTGAGTTCAATATTGTTGAGGGCCAGCAGTTTGATGGATTGGCTCAGCTGCGGGGTCATCACAAGACCCTGGCTCTGCCGCATTGTCAGCTTTTGCTGAAAGCCCATCTCACCGCAAATCCGGCCAATTTTCACGCGCCGGACATCTCCACTAGCAATATGCGTGCCAAACTAGGGCGACGATGGGGTAAAAAGCAAGGGAAACAGGTCTATAAGGTAAACTGGTCCCCTAGATACAATCGTCTAACATCCGGGTTGGCGACAATTTCTTGCGGTCGTCCATGGGTGAGCACTTTGCCGGAGGCGATGATATACGCGCGGTCGATCAGCCCCAGCGTCTCGCGCACATTGTGGTCGGTTATAAGCACGCCAATGCCCCGGCGGGTCAGGTGGCGCACCAGGTCTTGAATATCACCCACGGCGATGGGGTCCACCCCGGCAAAGGGTTCGTCCAGCAGCATGAAGGCGGGTTTTGAGGCCAGCGCACGGGCAATTTCCAGCCGCCGCCGCTCGCCACCGGAGAGGGCAATGGAGGGCGATTTGCGCAGGTGCGTGATTTTGAATTCGTCCAGCAATTCGTCCAATTGCCGACCGCGCTCCTTGCGGGATTTCTCCACCACTTCCAACACGGCTTTGATATTGTCTTCCACGGACAGCCCGCGAAAGATGGAGGCCTCCTGGGGCAGATAGCCAATGCCCAGCCGCGCGCGGCGATACATGGGCATGGGGGTCACATCATGGCCGTCCAGCTCAATGGAACCGGCATCCGGCTTTACGAGGCCGGTAATCATGTAGAAACAGGTGGTTTTTCCCGCACCGTTGGGTCCGAGCAGGCCAACGGATTCACCCCGTCGCACGCCCAGGCTTGCGCCATTGACCACTGTGCGCTGTTTGTAGGTTTTCATCAGACCGCGCGCCAGCAAAACACCCTCCTGCTGGGCCCGCCCTGTGGTGGCGGGCGTTGCCAGCGGCGGCGCTTGCACCGCTGTTGGTGTTGGTGCCGGTTGCGTTGGTTCTTGTTGTGCCTGCACTGGCGGAGCCTGCGTCGGTTGTGCCTGTATTTGCGCTGGCTGTGCCGCTTGCGCACTTGCGGGCTCATCAAGAGACGGGGGGTGACGGCGGCCTTCCGCGTTTTTGCCTTTCCAGAAAGAGGGGCGCTTCAACACGATTTCGCAGACAGCATCAGTTTCCAGCGGAGCCAGGTCTAAACACGGTGCTCACCCGCCCGCCACTTCCCGGGCAGGCGGATAGGACAGCCTGGTTCGTTTTCAAATTGGCGGAGAGCTTGCAGCCGGTGGCGACATTTTCGCCTTGGGAAATGACCACCTTGCCTTCCAGCTCGATGCGGTCGGTGACAACTTGGTAGACCCCTTTATCCGCCGTCACCGTGTTGTCTTTTGAGGTGGCCACGAGACCGCCGGACATGATGAGGCGGTCAATATCGTTTTGGGTGCCGCCAGACCCTTTCAGATATTCCACCACCAGGCGGCTAGTGGTGATGGTGCTGGTGCCTTGGCGAACCTTCACATTTCCTGTGAAAATGGCTTTTGCTTCGGCATCGATGACCTCCAGTTCGTCGGCCTCGATCTGCACAGGGTCTTTCGAGTTGGCGTTAAAGCCCTGAAAGGCCGCCCCGGAAACCTGCGCTATGGCAGAGGCGGGCATGAGGACCATAAACAGGATGAGGAGAGCGGTTTTCATCATGGTCTATGGGCTCTCTTGCGGTTGCTGGGTGCGGGTGATGGTCATTTTCACGCGGTTTTTGAACAGGATGCGCTTGCCTTCATCA
Organism: Pseudomonadota bacterium; assembly: GCA_039198355.1. GTDB lineage: Bacteria > Pseudomonadota > Alphaproteobacteria > Rhizobiales > Rhizobiaceae > Pseudahrensia. The sequence goes on along the minus strand of JBCCTO010000020.1, from coordinate 7,977 downwards.
AAGACGGTGACGGAGTCGGCGGTGACCGTGCCATCATCGGAATCAACCGTGACCGGTTTTGAAGAGACAAGCACCCCCGACTTCATATCGATATTGGCTTCTTCAAGGCTGATATTCATACCCCGGGCGCCTTGCACTGCCACGTTATCGCGCAGGCTCAGCCATTCGTTTTTGGTGTCATAGGTGCCAGCACCGGCCTCCACATCGGCAAACCCGGTGGCACCCAGGGGCAGGGTGGCGTCGATGGACTCCAACTCCACGATGCCCGGTTTGGAGAGGTCCTGAATGGCTCTTTGTGCCTGAACCTCATAGGCCCGCTCATTTTTGTCGAAGCCCGCCATTTTTGGCTTATCCATCACCAATTGGCCGTTTTCCAAGCCAAGCGTGCCTTCGATATTTTCAATGCCCGGTACGAAGTTGAGGGCACTCATGGTGCCAAAAGTGCCGACAATGAGAAAGGCGCAGGTGGGCAAAACGAATTTCAGGGTCTTCACCAGACCGGAATGACGGCGGGCGGCACGAAAGTCTCTGGCGCTGCGTTGATTGGCCCGTTGGGGGTGAATAGTGCCGTAAACGAGGACTTCAACAGAGCCGTTTGTGGGGCCTTTTGTGTAGCCTGGGCCGGATGGTGTGGAGTGGGACAAGCCAACGGCCCTTTCTGGGTTGGCGGAACGCAAATGCACTATCGCGGTTGAAGATCACCAATGCGGTGTTTTTGAGACATAAAGTGAGTGAGCCTTCAAATTGGTTAAGCGGCGTTTACCGTCAGCGCCGCGCGGTTCAGGAATGGGCAAAAATGTCCGTGTCGTCCCACCCTACCAAGTCCAGCAGACAGCGGGTGGGGAGGAAGTCAAAACACGCCTGCGCCATCTCCAAACGGTCTTCCCGTTCAAGCCGTTTGAGCAAATGGCCGCGCAGATCGTGCAGGTAGAGAACGTCTGAAGCGGCATATTGCAATTGCGCTTGTGTGAGCGTTTCCGCCGCCCAGTCGGAGGACTGCTGGACCTTCGACAGGTCCACATTGATGAGTTCCGCGGTGAGGTTTTTCAGCCCATGCCGGTCCGTATACGTGCGGGTGAGGCGGGAGGCGATCTTGGTGCAGAAATTATTGGCCGAGAGCGCGCCGAAGGCGTGGTAGAGCACGGCAATGTCGAAGCGCCCATAGTGGTAGAGCTTTAGGACATTTTCATCGATGAGCAGTTTTTCCAGATTGGGCGCGCTGGTCTGGCCCTTGGCAATCTGAATAACATCGGCGGAGCCATCGCCGGGCGAAAGCTGCACCACGCACAGCCGGTCCCGGCGGGGGATCAGGCCCAAGGTTTCAGTATCAATGGCAACGCTGTCGCCGTAGTTGGAAAGATCGGGCAAATCGCCCTGGTGCAGTCTGATGGTCAAGGGAGGTCTCGATGGAGAAAGAGCGCGCGTGTTAACCGTGTTGGCACTATCGCAGGTGTGAATGCAAGGTGTCGGATTAACCGGCTTAATCCTCTCGGCTCATTTTCGTGCCCGGATGGGGCGCTGGAACAAACACCCCGCCTTGATAGATAACAGCGGGATCGTGCGGGTCGGGCACTGGTGAATTTGCCTCCATCTCTTCCCGCCACGGTTCAGATGAATCTTGCGGGTGCCAGCCGAGGAAGGCGGCTTTGGAATTATCCCACCACGTTTCTTCATTATCCGAGACCCCATAAACCACCGTGCAGGCGAGGCGGGGGGCGCTGACCATGCGCTCTATTAGCCGCACCATGTCGCCGGGGCTCATCCAGGTGGCCAGCTGGCGGCGGTCGGCGGGTTTTTCGAAGCAGGAGCCGATGCGCAGCAGCAGGCTTTCGATGCCGAATTTATCGAAATAGAGGCTGGCAAGCGCCTCGCCATAGACTTTCGAGACGCCGTAGAGGGAATCAGGCCGCGTGGGGCTGTGGGCATCCAGCCGGGTTTCGCGGGTGTGAAAGCCGATGGCATGGTTGGAGGAGGCGAAGAGGACACGGCGCACCCCTTCCAGCCGTGCGGCTTCGTAGAGATTGTAAGTGCCCACCAGATTGGCCTCGCAAATGCGCTCGAAGGGGGCTTCCACCGATTGACCGCCGAAGTGCAGCACATCACCGCCGCCTTTCAGCAGGTCACGCAGGGCATCCAGATCGGTGATGTCGCAAGGATGAGAGGTCTCGTTGCCGCTCACTTCCACATGGTCCAGATCGGACAGGACGATTTCATCCGCCACATGGTCCAGCTTGCCGCGCAGCAGATTGCCGATGCCCCCGGCGGCACCGGTGATGATGAGGCGGCTTTTGCGGGGACGGTCTGTTTGGAAAATGGCCATGGGGTTTGCCTTCGATGGTCTTCGGCTGCCAATGTGGCACGGTCTGCTGGAGGAGAAAACGCGCCCCCATGAAAATTACTGCCGTCCACACCCATTGCCTGTCCCACCCGCTGGAGGAGGAAGATCGTTTCGACAGTGCCTTCTCCACCTTCTTTGAGCGCGCTGCCTGTCTGGTGGAGATCCACACGGATGAAGGCCTGGTGGGCTGGGGGGAGTGTCTCGGGCCAAATCGGGTCAATGCTGCTATCGTCCAGGCCATGGCCCCGGCGCTGGTAGGCCGCAATCCCCTCGACATCGAACCCATTTGGTTTGATCTCTATGCCGCTTGGCGCGACATGGGCCAGCGGGGGGTTACGCTCACCGCCCAGTCCGGCATCGACATGGCGCTATGGGATATTGCGGGTAAATTTCATGACGTGCCCGTCCACCGTCTGCTGGGCGGGGCGTTTCGGGACCATGTGCCCGCTTATGCCACCGGAGGGTTTCGCCCGCATGGCCGAGACAGGCTGGACAAGCTGGTGGAGGAGACGGCGGGCTATCGCGATGCTGGTTTCACCGCCACTAAGATCAAGATCGGTTTTGGTGTGGACGAGGATGAAGCCGTTATCCGCGCCGTGCGCGAGACCATCGGCGATATGCGTCTGATGATCGATGCAAACCACGGCTATGACCATATTGAAGCCATCGAACTGGGCCGCCGCGTGGCCGATTGCGGCATCGACTGGTTTGAGGAGCCAGTGGTGCCGGAACAGCTGGAAAGCTACGCCAAAGTGCGGGCAGGGCAGCCGATCCCCGTTGCCGGTGGGGAGACATGGCACGGGCGTTTGGCCCACAAACAGGCCGTTGAGGGTGGGGCGGTGGATATTCTTCAGCCCGATGTGGCTGGCTGCGGCGGGATTACGGAAATGCGCAAGATTATTGCCATGGCGGAAACGGCCGGCGTGCGCGTGGTGCCCCATGTGTGGGGAACGGGCGTAAACATCGCTGCCTCACTGCACATGCTCGCCACTCTGCCACCCCAGCCCGGCCGCCATGTGGCCCGCCATCCATGGCTGGAATTCGACCAGACCCCCCATGGCTACAGAGCGGCAATTTTGAAAGAGAAGATTGTGCAGGTGGATGGGCAAGTGGCCGTCCCGCAGGGTCCAGGTCTTGGGTTTGTGATTGACCGGGATGTGCTGGAGAATTTCACGGTTTAGAGGGTTTCTGGCTATCCAACCCCCCACCCGGATCGCTGCGCTCTCCGACCTCCCCTCCGGTGGGAGGTGAACGCTGTTGGGAAATCGTGCCACATCCCAACCTCCTCCTTGAGGGGAGGTCGGTGAAGCGTTGCTGAACCGGGTGGGGGGCGGGATTTCAGGGTTTGATCTTTCCAACCTGACCGTCATCCGCCGACTTGATCGGCGGATCTCTTGAGTAACCGTCCGATCAAAGCTCACGCAGATTGGCCGATCAAGTCGGCCTATGACGTAATAGACGGGGTCACCCCCGCCTTTTCCGGCCATACAGTTCCAGCCGGTGGTGAATGATGTCGTAGCCTAGCTCTTTGGCGATTTCTTCCTGTAACTCTTCGATGCGGCTGGAGGTGAATTCCACCACTTCGCCCGTATCCACGTCGATCATGTGGTCGTGGTGGGGCTTGTTTGCCAGTTCAAAGCGGGCGCTGGTGCCATCGAATTCGTTGCGTAAAACAGTGCCCCGGTCGGCCAGCACGTTGACCGTGCGATAGACGGTGGCCTGGGAGACGGACTCGTCAATTTTGCGGGCACGCTCCAGCAATTCGTCCACCGTGGGGTGGTCGGATGAGTTCATCAGCGCGGAGAGAATGGCTACCCGCTGGCGCGTGACACGGATGCCCTCGGCGCGCAGTTCGTCCTCAAGGTGGTCAATGGTGATCGTGTCTTGGTCGCTCATGGGTGCGTCCGTATCACGCAAAAAGAGGGCGATCAATTGTGTTGCAAATAATTTGCAACTGCATCATGTTATTGCGAACCATTTTCAACAAAGGAAATCGCTGTCATGCTTCGCATTTTCGTTGCACTCCTTTTTATCGTCAGTTCGGCCTTTCCGGCGCTGGCCAAAATGAAAGTCGTTACCACCTTTACCGTCATCGCTGATATGGCCTCCAATGTGGCAGGGGATGCGGCGGAGGTGGTTTCCGTCACCAAACATGGGGCGGAAATTCACGGCTATGAGCCAACGCCCCGCGATATTGTGCGGGCATCTGATGCCGACCTGATCCTGTGGAACGGCATGAACCTGGAACTGTGGTTTGAGCAGTTTTTGGGCAATCTCAAAGATGTGCCTGCGGTGACCATAAGCGAGGGCATTACGCCGCTCTCCATCACGCGCGGGGCCTATACGGGCAAGCCCAACCCCCATGCGTGGATGGGGCTGGATAATGCGCTTATCTACATTGAGAACATCATTCAGGCCCTGTCGAAATATGATCCCGACAATGCCGCCACCTATCGCGCCAATGGCGATGCTTACAAGCAGCAGCTGAAAGACACGATCGAGCCCCTGCGTGCCCAGTTGGCGGGCATTACGGAGGATCAGCGCTGGTTGGTCACCTGTGAGGGTGCGTTCTCCTATCTGGCCAAGGATTTCGGCCTGAAAGAAATTTATCTTTGGCCCATGAACGCGGACCAAGTGGGCACGCCCCAGCAGGTGCGGGCGGTGATTGATGGTGTGCGGGAAAACGATATCCCTGTGGTGTTTTGCGAATCCACCGTCAACACGGCTCCTGCCGAACAGGTGGCCCGTGAAACCGGTGCCCGCTATGGGGGCGTGCTTTACGTGGATTCCCTGTCGGAACCCGATGGGCCCGTGCCCACCTATCTGGATTTGCTGAAGGTGACATCGCAAACCGTGGTGGATGGGCTGACGGGTGGCAGTTAATATGCCGACTGATTTTCCGGCGGTGGACGGAATTGCCGCCCACGATGTGACCGTCACCTATCGTAACGGTCACACAGCGCTTTTTGATGCCAGCTTTGAAATCCCCCAAGGCACGGTGACGGCGTTGGTGGGTGTGAACGGTGCGGGGAAATCCACGCTCTTCAAGGCCATTATGGGTTTTGTGCCGCTGGCCAAGGGGTCCATTTCGTTGATGGGCTATACTGTCAAACAGGCTTTGGCCAGCAATCTGGTGGCCTATGTGCCCCAATCGGAGGAGGTGGACTGGACCTTCCCTGTGCTGGTGGAAGATGTGGTGATGATGGGGCGCTATGGGCACATGAATTGGCTCCGCCGCCCCCGCAAGGCCGACCATGAGGCCGTGGCCAATGCGCTCGCTCGGGTTGGCATGGAGAAATACCGAAAGCGGCAGATTGGTGAATTATCCGGCGGGCAGCGAAAGCGCGTCTTTTTAGCTCGCGCCTTGGCACAAGACGGGCAGGTAATCCTGTTGGACGAACCTTTCACGGGCGTGGACGTGCAAACGGAAGAGCAGATCACCCAACTCTTACGGGAACTGCGCGAAGAGGGCAGGGTAATGCTGGTTTCCACGCACAATCTGGGCTCCGTGCCCGCTTTTTGTGATCGGACGGTGCTGGTGAAACAAACCGTGCTGGCCCATGGACCCACAGAGACCACATTCACGCCAGAAAATCTCAAACTTGCCTTTGGCGGTGTGCTGCGTCGCTTCACCCTGGGTGGGGATGATCTGCACGATGATGGCGATGAGCGGCGGGTCACCATTCTCACCGATGATGAGCGGCCCTTTGTTCAATATGGCGAAAAAACTGTGCCCGATGGCGATCGGTCTGCCCAGAGCCGCCACTGATGGACGTTTTGGCGCAACCCTTCACCTATAATTACATGGTGAACGCCATAGGCGTTTCATCGCTGGTGGGCGCGGTTTGCGGGTTTTTGGCGGCCTATCTCATGCTGAAGGGTTGGTCGCTTATTGGTGATGCGCTGGCTCACTCCGTCGTTCCCGGCGTGGCGGGGGCTTATATGCTGGGCCTCCCCTTTGCGCTGGGTGCCTTTTTTACGGGAGGGCTAGCGGCGGCCACCATGCTGTTTTTGTCCCAACGGTCCGGGTTGAAAGTGGATGTGATTATCGGGCTGATTTTCACGTCCTTCTTTGGCTTGGGCCTGTTCATGGTCTCCATTTCGCCCGTCTCCATCGACGTGCAGGCCATCACCATGGGTAACATTCTGGCCATCACGCCGGAAGACACGTTGCAACTGGTCTTGATCGGTGGCGTGTCACTGGTGGTGCTCACGGCCAAGTGGAAAGACCTGATGGTGGTGTTTTTCGATGAAAATCACGCCCGCTCCATTGGTCTCAAGCCCGATCTCTTGAAGGCCGTGTTTTTCACCCTGCTGGCCGCCAGCGTGGTGGCCGCCATGCAGACGGTGGGCGCGCTGTTGGTGATCGCCATGGTGGTGACGCCGGGTGCCACGGCCTATCTCCTTTGCGATCGGTTCGGCTGGCTCATCATCACCTCTGTCACCATCGGCGCAGTGACCAGCTTTCTGGGAGCCTATGTGAGTTATTTTCTTGATGGGGCCACGGGCGGGGTCATCGTTGTGCTGCAAACGCTGGTGTTTTTGAGCGCGTTTTTGCTGGCCCCCAAACACGGCCTGTTGGCCGCAAAGCGCAAGGCGGCTGAAGCCTTGGTAGCTGGCAAAGCGGTGGTGGAAAGCTAGAGCATGGTCTTTTCTGAGCTTATCCTGCCGTTCCAGTTTCCCTTCATGCAAAATGCTTTTGCTTTGGTGGTTTTGGTGGCCATCCCCACCGCCATGCTTTCCTGCTTTTTGGTGCTGAAGGGCTGGGCGCTGATGGGGGATGCTGTGAGCCATGCGGTGCTGCCCGGCATTGTGGTGGCCTATGTGGCGGGCATCCCTTTGCTCATCGGTGCCTTCATCGCCGGCATGTTTTGTGCTCTGGCCACGGGCTATCTGGACCAAAACAGCCGGGTGAAGGGTGACACGGTCATGGGTGTCGTCTTTTCCGGCATGTTTGGTCTGGGGCTTGTGCTTTATGTCTGGACTGAACCAGCGGTGGATTTGGACCACATTCTTTTCGGCAACATGCTGGGCGTGCAGAGCGCTGATCTGTGGCTCGCAGCCGCCATCTCCCTCGGTGTGGGTGGGATGTTGTTGGTGACGTGGAAAGACCTGTTGCTCCACGCTTTTGATCCGGCGCAGGCCAAGGCCTCCGGCCTTTATGTGAACCTGCTGCACCATGGGCTGTTGACGGCGCTGTCACTGACCATTGTAGCCACGCTTTCGGCGGCGGGCCTTATTTTGGCCATCGGTCTGTTGATTGCGCCGGGTGCCACCGCGCTGCTGCTGGCCCGACGTTTCCCCGTCATGCTCGGCGTGGCGGTGGTTGTGAATTTGGTGGCGATGGTGTTGGGCACCTATCTCAGTTTCTTCCTCGACAGCGCCCCTGCACCAACCATTATTTTGGTTCACACGGCGTTTTTCGTGGCGGCATTAAGCGGGCGGTTGGTGGCGAACAGGCGGGTGATACGCCTTTCCAGCGCGTCATAGGCCGACTCGATCGGCTGTAGACTCACGTTTGAAGTGCAACACATTGTAGGATGTGTTTGCGATGGGACAGTGTTATGGCCAGCTCAGCCTTGAGGAGCGTGAAGAGATAGCTTTCCAGCTGCGCAACGGGTCTTCCCAGCGGGCCATTG
>JBCCTO010000019.1:0-60998 GCA_039198355.1 Pseudomonadota bacterium | reverse complement strand
CAGGTTTTCACCGGTGTCGCCCTTGACGCGCTCCGCTTCGGCATAGATGCGGCGGAACTGTTTTTCCGTCAGGTCGCCGTAGTAGCCTTTCAGCTTCTGTTTGGCGCGCAGCTGGATGCCGAAGTCGGACAGCTTGCCCTTGCGGCCCTGGCCGTGCTGGCCGGGGCCGTATTCGCGGCGGTTAACCGGGGACTTCGGGCGGCCCCAGATGTTTTCGCCCATACGGCGGTCAATTTTATATTTGGTAGATTGGCGCTTGCTCATGGCATTTCCCATTGGTTTACGGCGCCGGACCATCCCACGCCGGTTGGAAAACGCACCCTCCTTCTCCCAGCCTTTTTCGCCGGACGACAGGGCAACACGCGCACGCTTTGCGAAGGTTGCCCACGGGATACGTAAAGCGCCGCAATATTGTGCGACGCTGGGCGTGAGTTAAGGGGTTACCTTTGGCAAGTCAACACAGATTAAGCGGCGTAGCTTGCATCCATGCGAAGCCCAAAACCGGAGAGAAAACGCGTCAGCTCAACCCCCGGCAGGCCTTTGGTAAAAGCCGCTAGATCTTGCACATCATGAACCTCGCCATGGGGTGGCAGCAGGCTTTTGGCATGGCGGGCAATGGCCTCAGCGGGGTTCAGCCAATCCACGGGCCACGGCGCCAAACGGCGAAAGACGTTGGCGAGAAATGGATAGTGGGTACAGGCGAGAGCCACCACATCAGTGCGCGCGCCCAGCCGGTCCACGAAACAATCCTCAATCTCCTCGCGCACCTGCTCGGCATCATACTCGCCCGTCAGCATGTAGCGCTCCGCGATGGCAGCCAGGTGTTCAGAGCCCACAAGGCGCACATTCACATGGCTTGCATATTCCCCAATCAGCGCCCGCGTGTAATCGCGCTGCACCGTGCCGGGTGTTGCGAGCACCGAGACCTGCCCACTGGCAGTGCGCTCCGCTGCAGGTTTTATGGCGGGCACGGTGCCCACGATAGGCAGATCAAAACGCGCCCGAAGATGGGGCAAAATGATGGTAGAAGCCGTGTTGCAGGCCACCATAATCATCGCGGGCTGATAGCGCTCCACCAATCCTTCAAAAAGGCCCATCATGCGCTGTGTCAGCGCGCCCTCCTCCCAGTCTCCATAGGGAAAGCCGCCATCGTCTCCCACGTAAACAAATCGATATTCCGGCATGATAATCCGCGCCTCCCGCAAAACGGTGAGGCCGCCAATGCCGGAGTCGAAGACAAGAATGGTAGGGGTCAAAGATTGCACAATATTACCCTTGGGCACCGTCATGCGCCGACTTGATCGGCGCACCTCAAAGAATTGAAGGAGATAGGCCGATCAAGTCGGCCTATGACGCCACGGGTCAAGTGAGTTAATACGTGATGCCCTTTTCAGGAACGATAGCGGGAAGGTCGTCCACACTAAGGCCGAAATAATAAAAGATAAGCCAATAGAGGAAAAAAATGCCCAGGCTCAACACCGTATTCCACACCATGCGGCGCATGATTTGCGGATTGGCCGGTGCGGCAGGTTCACTGCCCTCCACCACAAACCCGTCATCGATTTGGGAGCGCATGCGAAACGGCAAAGAAATGAAAAGCGCCGTCCACCAAATCAAAAAATAAACGGCAATTGCGGTTGCAATACCCATGGTTCAGACCTGCTCCAATTCTACAAGTACGCCGGTAAAGTCTTTAGGGTGAAGGAAAAGGACCGGCTTTCCGTGCGCGCCAATCTTGGGCTCACCATCGCCCAAAACCCGTGCCCCGTCAGCAGACAAGCGGTCGCGTGCGGCGATAATGTCATCAACCTCGTAGCAAATATGATGCATGCCACCGGCGGGGCTTTTCTCCAAAAAAGCGCCGATGGGTGAGCCTTCTCCCAACGGCTCCAAAAGCTCCACCTTGGTGTTGGGCAAATTCACAAAGACGACAGTCACACCGTGCTCCGGCAAGGCTTGGGGATCGGATACATCCCCACCCAAAGTATCGCGATAGAGCGCCGTTGCCGCCGTCAGGTCAGGCACGGCGATGGCCACATGGTTCAAACGTCCGATCATGGCTAAACCTGCGTCACAAAAACGGTCACGAGGGGCTTCTTACCCCAAATCTCGCGGGCCTCGGCACGGATCGCCCGTTCCACGGCTTGCTCAATGCGCCCAATATCCCGCCGACGTTTCGGGGGAATATTCTCATAGGCCGACACGCCAGCGTCATAGAGGACATCCTCAAAACTGTCCTGCTCATCCACCATGCGCGGCAGGCCTTCGCAGGTGATTTCCGGATCAGCCAGCAATTCGCCCTTCCGGTCCACCACCATTGCCATGGCCACATGGCCCACCCAAGAGAGAACACGACGGCGGCGAATGCCCATGGCATCATCATCGCCAATCAGCAGGCCGTCCTTATAAATGCGCCCATGCTGCACTTCGTCAATCACTTCAGCAGCACCGGGCGCAAGGCGCAGCATTTGCCCGTTGCGAATGGGCGCCACATCTTCAATACCGCTATCCCCCATCAATCTTGCATGGCCCACCAAGTGCTTGGCCTCACCGTGAACGGGTACGCCAATGGTTGGGCGGGTCCACTCATACATCTGCTGCAATTCATTGCGCCGCGGGTGCCCGGAAACGTGAACGAGCGTTTCACCATCCAGCACAATCTCCACACCCATATCGATCAGCGCGTTTTGCAGATTGATGATCTCCCGCTCATTGCCGGGGATGGAACGGGAGGAAAAAATGACCTTGTCCCCGGGTGACAGCTTTGCTGTGCGGTGTTCATCACGGGACATTTTCGCCAGAGCCGCACGGTTTTCCCCCTGCGAGCCCGTGCAAATGACAACCAGCTTGTTGCGCGGAATGGACTGGAATTCATCATCATCGAGAAAAGGCGCAATGCCTTCCAGATAGCCCAACTCCCTCGCCACATCACACATGCGCAGCATGGAGCGGCCCAGAATGATGACCCGCCGCCCCACTTTCTCCGCCGCTTGGGCGATGGAGCGGATGCGGCCCACATTTGAGGAGAAGGTGGTGACCAACACCCTGCCCTCAGACTCCGCAATCACATTGGCGAGACTGGCGGAAACCTCTTCCTCGCTGGGGCTGGTGCCATCCACGAGCGCGTTGGTGGAATCGCAAATAAGGGCCAAGACACCCTCATCTCCAAGCTGGCGAAAATGGGCCTCATCGGTTTTCTGGCCCAGCGTTGGCGCATGGTCCAGCTTCCAATCCCCCGTGTGAATGACATTGCCCAAGGGCGTGCGGATCATCAGCGATACAGGCTCTGGGATAGAGTGGGTGACATGCACCCCTTCCACCTCGAATGGCCCAACCTTGAACGTGTCTTCCGGGTTGAAAACCGTAATCGGAATTTTCGGCGCACCCGGCTCCGATTCCATTTTGGCTTCCAACAAAGCCGCAGTGAAGGGCGTACAATAGACCGGCACCGGGATCATGGGCCAAAGGGAGAGCAAAGCCCCATAGTGGTCCTCGTGGGCATGGGTGATGACGATACCATCCAGCCTATCCACCTGTTCGGTGATAAACGCGATGTCGGGCAACACGAGATCAGCCCCCGGCAGATCATCGCCCGGGAAAGTGACCCCCACATCCACCACCATCCAACGGCGCGTCTTTTCTGGTCCAAACCCATAAAGGGCGAAGTTCATCCCAATTTCGCCTACGCCACCGAGGGGCAGGAAAATCAGCTGATCGTCAGTCTTTTTAACTCTTGCCATTTTTGCCTTTGTGGCGCGGTTCTGCGCCCGAGAGAGAATGAGGCTTTATGCCTTTTCCGGCGGGAAATTACCAAAAAATATATCTGCTGCGGAAATTTGGCGCATCGCGCCTGTTTCGTCCTTCAAGAGTAGATAGCCTCTTTCATCCAAATCCAAAAAGCGGCCCGTGATGCTGTGATCGTCAAACCGGGCCGTGATGGTCTCTCCCATACCCTTCGCCCGGGCCAGCCATGCCTTACGGATGGCCAAGAACCCATCCCCCCGATGCCACTGTTCCAAAGCCTGCGCCATTGCCCTTACAAAATGGGTGAAGAGCACTTGCGGTTCCAAATCAAAGCCGGAAGCCTGCAAACTGGTGGCGGGATAGAGCGGATTGTCTGGAAAATGGGTACAATTGATACCACAGCCGATGATAATGCCAGACCTTTGGCTGGCAGGATCGAAACGCGCCTCCATCAAAATACCGCTCAGCTTCTCGCCATCCAACAATAAGTCATTGGGCCATTTGATTGCCAGTCGGCTGCCAAGGGCGGGCAAAGCATCCAGGAGGGCACTGTGCAGGGCCAAAGAAACCACCACGGGAAGCCCCACCAGGGCTTCCGGCGGCGCCGGGTCCACCAGCAAGACCGATGCATAGAGATTGCCGGGCTCAGACACCCAAGCCCTGCCCCGACGGGCTTTTCCCGCCAGTTGGCGGCGCGCCGTTACCCAAAGCTGGCCCGGATCGCCCGCCAAAAAATGCTCAGCGCACACCGTGTTAGTGGAGCCCACGTCCTCCAGCTGCAAATGGCGCCAATTGGGTAAGCTGGGCAGAGAAACGATCAAGGGGGATTAAAAGAAGGTTCGCGCAGCTGCAGTCGCCACATCTGACATGGGACCGGCAATGACCACGTAGAATGCGGTGAAAACACCAGCCACACTCAACACAACCCGCAACTCGCCAGCCATGGGCACAAAGCCCTCCTCCGGCTCGTCAAACCACATGAGCTTGACGATGCGCAGGTAATAGAACGCCCCCACCACACTGGCCAGCACGCCAATGACGGCCAGCGTGTAAAGTTCAGCCTGGATGGCGGCGAGGAAGACAAAATATTTACCCCAAAACCCGGCCAGCGGCGGAATGCCAGCCAGCGAGAACATGAGAACCGTGAGCGCCAAGGCTAGCATGGGGTTCGTGCGGGAAAGACCGGCCAGATCGCGGATGTCTTCCACCATGCCATCCTGACGCCGCATGGCGAGGATGCAGGCAAAGGTGCCAAGCGTCATGGCCATGTAGATAATCATGTAAAGGATCACGCCGGACACACCCGCTTGGCTACCAGCGGCCAGCCCCACCAGAGCAAACCCCATGTGACCGATCGAGGAATAGGCCATCAAGCGCTTGATATTGTTCTGCCCAATGGCAGCAAAAGCCCCAAGCACCATGGATGCGATGGCGATGAAAGAGATGATCTGCCGCCAGTCCAGCGCCGCGGGTTCAAACGCCCCATGGACCACCCGGATCAGCATGGCCATGGCTGCAATTTTAGGCGCAGCGGCAAAGAAAGCGGTGACGGGTGTGGGAGCACCCTCATAAACATCCGGCGTCCACATGTGAAACGGCACGGCGGAAATTTTGAAGGCGATTCCCGCCAAAATGAATACGATGCCAAAAATCATGCCGATGGACCGCTCACCGGCCATGGCTGCCGCAATGCCTTCAAAACCCACATGGCCCGTGAAGCCATAAACGAGCGAAGCGCCGTAAAGCAGCATGCCGGAGGACAGCGCGCCGAGCACAAAATATTTCAGACCAGCTTCGGTCGAGCGCACACTGTCCCGGTTGATGGCAGCCACCACATACAAAGCAAGCGCCTGCAATTCGAGGCCCATGTAGAGGGCGATCAGGTCATTGGCGGAGACCATGATGAGCATGCCCACCGTCGCCAGAATGACGAGGATGGGATATTCAAACCGGTCAAAATTCTCCCGCCGGGCAAAGCCAACAGACATGGCGATGGCCACTGCCGAACCGATCAGCACCAGAATTTTCATGAGGCGCGCAAAGGGGTCCAGCACAAAGGAGCCAACCAGCGCCGTCCCGGTCACATCGTTCCAAAAGAGCCAGAGGCCCGCCAAAACCAGCAGCGCCACGGATAGGCCGGTGACGACGCGCGAGGAAGATTCGCCCATAAACACGCCCAGCATGAGAAGCGCCATGGCCCCCACCGCCAGCATGAGTTCGGGCGTGAGTAGATAGAGGTTTGGAATGGCATCAAGAGTAATCATGTCAGTCCTGCCCTATTGGCCAGCCAGGTTTGCAGCCTGCTGCGCCCCTTCCACTGCGGCTTGATAATTGGCGATAAGATTGTCCACCGACGCGGTGGTCACATCAAACACGGGCGTTGGATACACACCGAAGAAAATGACCAGCGCGATGAGCGGATAAAGAATGGCCTTCTCGCGCGTGGACAAGTCCAGCATGGCCTTGAGCGCTTCTTTATCCAGCGAGCCAAACACCACACGACGGTAAAGCCACAGGCCATAGGCAGCGGAGAAGATCACCCCGAGCGTGGCAATCAGCGCAATCCAAGTGTTAGCGCGGAAGGCTCCCAGCAGCGTGAGGAATTCACCCACAAACCCGGCAGTGCCAGGCAGACCCACATTAGCCATGGTGAAGATCAGGAACGCCACGGCATATTTCGGCATGTTGTTGACCAAGCCGCCATAGGCCGCAATTTCGCGCGTGTGCATCCGATCATAAACAACGCCCACACACAGAAACAGCGCGCCAGACACAAGACCGTGGGCCAGCATCTGGAAAATACCGCCCTGAATGCCCTGCTCATTGGCGGCAAAAATGCCCATGGTCACGTAGCCCATATGGGCAACGGAGGAGTAGGCGATGAGCTTTTTGATGTCCTCCTGCACCAGCGCCACCAGCGACGTGTACACAATAGCGATGACGGAAAGGATGAACACAAAGGTCTGCAATTCTGCACTGGCCAGCGGGAACATGGGCAGGGAGAAGCGCAGGAAGCCGTAGCCGCCCATTTTCAACAGAATGCCTGCCAGAATGACTGAACCCGCCGTGGGCGCTTCCACATGGGCATCGGGCAGCCAGGTGTGCACGGGCCACATGGGCATTTTCACCGCGAAGGACGCGAAGAAAGCCAGCCACAGCCATGTCTGCATGGAGGCGGGGAAGTCATACTCCAGCAGGGCCACGATATCCGTCGTGCCCGCCTGCCAATACATGGCCATAATGGCCAGCAGCATGAGCACGGAACCCAGCAGCGTGTAGAGGAAGAATTTCAGGCTAGCATAAACACGCCGCCCGCCTCCCCACACCCCAATGATGATGAACATGGGGATGAGGCCAGCTTCAAAGAACACGTAGAACAGCACGATGTCGAGAGCGCAGAACACGCCGATCATCAGCGTTTCCAGCACCAGAAACGCGATCATATATTCCCGCACACGGTGCTCGATGGCTTCCCATGAAGCCAGAATGCAAAATGGCATCAGGAACGTGGTAAGGATGACGAACAGCATGGAAATGCCGTCCACTCCCATGTGGTAGGAAATGCCGCCCTCGCGGATCCACCCCACCTTCTCCACCATCTGAAAGCCGGACTGGCTGTTGTCAAAATTGTACCAGATGCCCAGCGAGACGATGAACGTCACCACCGTGGTGAACAAAGCCACAAAGCGCACATTGCGGCGCGCCACTTCACTGTCTTCCCAGATCAGGAAAACCATGGCCGCGCCCACGAGGGGCAGGAAGGTGACGATGGAAAGGATTGGCAGATCAGACACGGCTACTGCGCCCCGGTAAACGACATATAGGTTATGAGAGCAGCCGCCCCCACGAGCATGGCAAAGGCGTAGTGGTAGAGATACCCGGTCTGCAATTTCACCACGTTGCGGCTCACATCCAGCACCCGCGCGGCCACGCCATTGGGGCCAAAACCGTCAATGACCGTGCCGTCCCCCCGCTTCCAGAAGAAGCGGCCAATGGCCATGGCTGGGCGCACGAACAGCACGTTGTAAAGCTCGTCAAAATACCACTTGTTGAGCAGGAACTTGTATAGCCCCTCATGCTGGCGCGCCAATTCCACCGGCAGGCCGGGGGAGCGGATGTAAAACACCCAAGCTAGACCGAACCCGGCAGCCATCATGATGAAGGGCGACCACTTCACCAGCTTCGGCACATTGTGGAACTGCTCCAAAATCTTGTTATCCGCGCCGAGGAACAGCGCATCACGCCAGAAAGCGGTGTAGTGCGGGTCAAGCGCACCCACCTCATGGTGGGCGCCAATGAATTGCTGATAAAACACCACACCCGCCAGCACCGCACCCACAGCCAGCACATAAAGCGGCACCAGCATGACGTTGGCGCTTTCATGCACATGGCTCATCACATCGGCAGAAGCGCGGGGCTTGCCGTGGAAGGTCATGAAAATCAACCGCCACGAATAGAAAGAGGTGAAGAAAGCCGCGACCACGGTCATCCAGAAGGCGTAACCAGCAAAAGCGTTGGTGCCCACATAGAGACTTTCGATAATAGCATCCTTGGAGAAGAAGCCCGCAAAGCCGATGGGTGTGCCGGGGATACCGAGGCCGGTCAGCGCCAGCGTGCCGATCACCATCATCCAGTATGTGCGGGGAATTAGCGTGCGCAGCCCACCCATCTTGCGCATGTCCTGCTCGTCGGAAACAGCGTGGATGACAGAACCGGCACCCAGGAATAGCAGCGCCTTGAAGAAGGCGTGGGTGAAAAGGTGGAAAATAGCAGCACCATAAGCCCCTACACCCAAAGCGGCGAACATGTAGCCCAGCTGCGAACAGGTGGAATACGCGATCACCCGCTTAATGTCGTTTTGCACCAAGCCAACCGTTGCCGCGAAGAAGGCCGTGGTCGCCCCCACAAGTGTCACAACGGTCAACGCCGTGGTGGAGAGTTCAAAAATAGGCGACATGCGCGCCACGAGAAACACGCCTGCCGTCACCATGGTGGCAGCGTGAATGAGTGCGGAAACGGGCGTTGGGCCTTCCATGGCGTCGGGCAGCCATGTGTGCAGCAGGAACTGGGCGGACTTACCCATGGCCCCCATGAACAACAGCAGGCAGATCACTGTGATGGCCGAAGACTGCGTCAGGCTGGAGCCAAGAAAACTGAAGACCACATCTTCCGTAGCACCCTGCTCCGCAATGCTCGCTGCATTAGCAAAGATCACGTCAAAATTAACGCTGTCGAACATGACAAACACGCCAAAAATGCCCAGCGCGTAACCAAAGTCCCCCACCCGGTTCACCACAAACGCCTTGATGGCAGCCGCATTAGCCGTGGGCTTTTTGAACCAGAACCCGATCAGGAGATAAGAAGCGAGGCCCACGCCTTCCCAGCCAAAGAACATTTGGATGAGGTTGTCGGACGTCACCAGCATCAGCATGGCAAAGGTGAAGAGCGACAGATAGGCGAAGAAACGCGGACGATGCGGATCGTGGTGCATGTAGCCGATGGAATAGACATGCACCAGCGCCGACACCGTATTCACCACCACCAACATGACGGCGGTGAGCGTATCCACGCGGAAAGCCCAGTCCACGGTCAGATTGCCCACAGCAATCCATTGCAACACCTGCACGGTGAAGGGCTCAGCGCCCCCCAGCCAAAAGCCGGTAAAATTCACCCAGCTTAAAATCGCTGCGGTAATCAGAAAACCGGAAGTGAAATATTCCGAGGCCTTGGCACCAATCTGGCGGCCAAAGAGACCCGCAATCAGGAAACCGGCAAGTGGCAGAAAGACAATGAGGTGCAGCATGAGATCGTCGAGGGCCCTGCCCTAGCCTTTCATCATGTTCACGTCTTCCACGGCGATGGAGCCGCGGTTACGGAAGAAGACAACAAGAATGGCAAGCCCAATGGCCGCCTCAGCAGCCGCCACGGTGAGCACGAAGAGGGCAAACACCTGCCCCATCATGTCGCCATTGGCCTGGCTAAACGCGAGGAAATTAATGTTCACGGCCAGCAGGATCAGCTCCACGGACATCAAAATGACGATCACGTTTTTGCGGTTCAAAAAAATGCCAAACACGCCCAGCGTGAAGAGAATGGCACCAACGGTAAGATAATGGGACAGGCCGATTTCCATGGATCAGCTCCCCTCGCCCGGCTTCACATCGCGCAGCACCACAGCTTCCGCGGGGTTGCGCGCCACTTGTTCCGCCACGTTTTGACGCTTTACGTCGGGACGATGGCTTAGGGTCAGCACAATCGCGCCCACCATGGCCACCAACAACACCAGCCCGGCCATTTGGAAGTAGAACACGTATTTCGTGTAGAGCAGATCGCCCAGCGCTTTGATGTTGGATGTTTCCGCCATATCCGGGATGGGCTGCACAGCTTCTCCGCCGGAGACGGGTCCGATGGTCAGGCCCGCAAAAACCAAAATGAGTTCCAGCGCCAGAATGGCCCCGATAACGCCACCGATGGGGAGATATTGCAGCACGCCCTCTCGCATTTCTGCGAAATCCACGTCCAGCATCATCACCACGAACAAGAACAGCACGGCCACCGCGCCCACGTAGACGACGATCAAAATGAGCGCGAGAAATTCCGCCCCCATCAGCATGAACAGGCCTGCCGCATTGAAAAATGCGAGGATCAAAAACAACACTGAATGCACAGGATTGCGGGAGGCGATCACCATAAAGGCGGACGCCACCGTAATCGTAGCAAATAGATAGAAAAACAGAGCAACGACGCCCATAGCGTTTTGCGCTTCCCTTCTTAACGAGAGCGCGCTTTTTCAAGCCCTGCCCCCGCGATGTGTCTGCCTCGCGGCATCCCTTTAGTCGGCACCCAAAAAGGGTCATGCCGACTGCGACATTGCGCCCTCTTAGCGCTTCACCCATGGCGCGTCCATGGGCCAAACGGCGAAACGGGCGGCTTTCAAACGGCTTTCCAGCGTATCAACCTGATTGATGCGCTCAGACGGCGAAGAGCCGCCCGGCAAGCGTTTGCCGCGCCCGCGCAGCGAAGGCCATTTGGCCGACAGCGTGAGCGCGAAGTTGAGTTAAATTGCTTCCATCATGGATGGCAGCAGTTTAGCGATAAGGAGCGTCGATCGCCAGATTCCGCGCGATTTCCCGCTCCCAGCGGTTGCCGTTTTCCAGCAGTTTTTCCTTATCGTAATAAAGCTCTTCCCGCGTCTCTGTGGCGAACTCAAAGTTTGGGCCCTCAACGATGGCATCCACCGGGCAGGCTTCTTGGCAAAAGCCACAATAAATGCATTTCACCATGTCGATGTCATAACGAACCGTGCGGCGCGTGCCGTCATTACGGCGCGGCCCAGCTTCGATAGTAATGGCCTGCGCAGGGCAAACAGCTTCGCACAATTTGCACGCAATGCACCGCTCCTCACCATTTGGATAACGACGTAAAGCGTGCTCGCCCCGGAAGCGGGCCGACGAGTGCCCCTTCTCGTAGGGGTAATTCAGCGTGGCTTTCTTACCGAAGAAGTAGCGCAGACCAAGGCCAAACGCTTTCACAAACTCCAGCAGAAAGAGCGATTTAGCGGATTGGACGAGTGAACTCATGGCTTATGCCCATCCCATAAATTTCAACACAAAGGCGGTGATAAAGACCATAGCCAGCGATATGGGCAGAAATACTTTCCAACCCAGGCGCATCAGCTGGTCATAGCGATAGCGGGGCACGATGGAACGCACCATGGCCATGCAGAAGAAGACGAAAAGACCCTTCAGGATAAACCACACTGACCCATGCACCCAATTGAAGGGCGCAATGTCTACGGGCGGCAACCAGCCCCCCAGGAACAGGATCGTGGTCAACGCGCACATCAGGCAGATGGCGACGAATTCCCCAAGGAAAAACAGCAGGAATGGCGTGGAAGAATATTCCACCATATGCCCCGCCACCAGTTCCGATTCAGCCTCCGGCAGGTCGAACGGCGGGCGGTTCGTCTCCGCAATGGCGGACACAAAGAAGATGATGAACATGGGGAACAAGGCCAGCCAGTGCCAATCCAGCAAGGAATTGGGCATGCCCATCATTGTGCCCAAACCGTCCCGCTGGGCGTTCACAATGTCTGTCAAGTTCAACGATCCCACGCAAAGCAGCACCGTGATAATCACAAAGCCGATGGACACTTCATAAGACACCATCTGCGCCGCAGATCGCAGCGAAGCGAGGAACGGATATTTAGAGTTAGAAGCCCAGCCGCCCATGATGATGCCGTAAACTTCCAGCGAGGAAATGGCGAAGACGAACAACAGCCCCAAATTGGGGTCCGCCACAGCCCACCCATCGGCAATGGGCACCACGGCCCAAGCAGACAGCGCCAGTACACCGGCCACCAGAGGTGCCAGCAGGAATACGCCTTTGTTGGCCGAGGCCGGAATGATCGGCTCTTTAATGACGAATTTCAGCAAGTCCGCGAATGACTGCAAAAGGCCCCAAGGCCCCACCACATTGGGCCCGCGCCGCATCTGAACGGCAGCAAAAATCTTGCGGTCCGCGTAGAGAATATAAGCCACCGTCACGAGCAGCACGACAAGCAGCAAAACGCTTTGCCCCAGCATCCACAGGGGCGGCTCCACATAGGTTTCGAAGAAACTGGGTTCCATAACTTACTCCGCAGCCTCCGCGAACGTACCCTTGGCCCGTTCAGAACACTCAGCCATCACAGCTGATGCCCGGGCGATGGGGTTGGTCAGATAAAAATCTTCAACACTGGACGTAAGCGGTGTGTTGCCCAGCTTACCCTTGCGGGCCGCAAGTGCATCAAGCGCAGCCAAGCCATCACTCTGTGCTACTTCATCAATGGCCGCAAAATGCGGGTGGGCTTCGTAGAGCTTGGCCCGCAATTGCGCGAGGGAATCGAAAGGCAGTTTTTTGCCGAGAGCATCCGAGAGAGCCCGCAAAATGGCCCAGTCTTCTCGCGCTTCGCCGGGAGCGAAAGCGGCACGATTGCCCATTTGCACCCGCCCTTCCGTATTCACCCACGTGCCGGATTTTTCCGTATACGTGGCGGCGGGCAAAATCACATTTGCATGGTGAGCCCCCACATCGCCATGGCTGCCTATATAGACGGTGAAGCCAGCCTTGCGCTGGGTCATATCCAGTTCATCTGCACCCAGCAGGAACAGAACGTCCGTGCCCGTCAGCATCTGCGCCGTATCCATACCGCCCTCGCCGGGCACAAAGCCGAGGTCCAACCCGCCGACGCGGGATGCGGAAGTGTGCAACACGTTGAAACCGTTCCAACCGTCTTTCACCACGCCAAGCGTTTTGGCCACTTCGGCAATCTCAGCCATGGCCGCTGCACCATCGCGCCGGGCAAAGACGCTGGCCCCTACAATAAACATGGACTTTTCAGATTTGGCTTTGCCCTTCAGCTTCAGTTTAGACAGAGCACTCAGATCATCACCCAGATGGGTGTAATCATAAGTTGTCTCATGGGCCTCACCCACCAAGACAATGGCCGCCTCACCCGTGCGATATCGCTTGCGAATCCGGCTGTTGAGCACCGCAGCTTCCTTGCGCGGGTTGGTGCCGATCAACATGATGGCATCGGCGTCCTCAATGCCTTCAATGGTAGAGTTGAAGGTGTAAGAAGAACGCCCCAAAGCGGGGTCCATCGTGGAACCCGCCTCACGACAGTCCATATTGGCGCTGCCGAGAGATGTCATCAATTCGCGCAGGGCATACATCTCTTCAACACTGGCCAGATCGCCAGCAATAGCCCCAATTTTGTCACCGGATGTGGCTGATACCCGTGTGGCGATGGTGTTGAACGCTTCCGACCAATCCACGGGTGTCAGCTTACCGTTCTTGCGCACATAAGGCCGGTCCAGCCGTTGTGTCTTCAAGCCGTCCCAAACAAAGCGCGTCTTGTCGGAAATCCACTCTTCATTCACCGCCTCGTTTACACGCGGCATGATGCGCATGACCTCGCGGCCCCGCGTGTCCACGCGGATAGCGGATCCCACAGCATCCATCACGTCGATGGTTTCCGTCTTAGTCAGCTCCCATGGCCGGGCCTGAAAGGCGTAGGGCTTGGATGTGAGAGCACCGACCGGGCACAGGTCAATCACATTGCCCTGCAATTCCGATGTCATAGCGTTTTCAAGATAGGTGGTGATTTCTGCATCTTCTCCACGACCCAGCAGACCCAGTTCGGAAACGCCCGCCACTTCCGTAGTGAAGCGCACGCAGCGCGTGCAGTGGATGCAGCGAGTCATGATGGTTTTCACCAACGGCCCGATATATTTGTCTTCCACCGCCCGCTTGTTTTCAGAAAAGCGCGACCCGTCCATGCCAAAGGCCATGGCCTGGTCCTGCAAGTCGCACTCACCGCCTTGGTCACAAATGGGGCAATCCAGCGGGTGGTTGATGAGCAAAAACTCCATCACCCCTTCCCGCGCCTTCTTGACCATGGGCGTATTGGTGAACACCTCCGGCGGCTCACCATTGGGCCCGGGCCGCAAATCCTTCACACCCATGGCGCAAGAGGCCGCCGGCTTAGGCGGTCCGCCCTTCACCTCCACCAGACACATACGGCAGTTGCCCGCGATGGACAGCCGTTCGTGAAAACAAAAACGCGGCACCTCCGCTCCCGCCTCTTCAGCGGCTTGGAGGATCGTATAGTGGTCGGGAACCTCAACCTCATTCCCATCAACAATAATCTTGGCCATCGGGGTCTCTTCTATGAATTTACCAGGTCGAGACGCCGTTCGACCTTGTCCAAGCGCTCTTCCATCCGGTCCATGCGACGATGCACACCGGACAAACCTTCTTCCACGCCGGTCATGCGGACCTTAACGTCATGCATATCGTGCAGAACACGGTCGAGCTTTTCGTCCATTCGGCGCAGCATCTTTAAGGTGAGATTGTCTGGCTCTTCCATCATTTCTCTCCTTTTTCCAACTTGGCGATCCGCTCTTCCAATTCTTCGATGCGCTTTTGCAGGGAATGAACCTGCTCCAGCATATCATCAGCCGCACTTCCCACAATTACGCCATCAGCAGCATAGGTTTTGCGAAAGTCCGCCATTCTGGGATCATTATCGAAAAAAGGCGGAATATCGTGCTTTTGAGCGAAATTATTCAAAATCTGTTTCCGCCCTTCGTGATCGCTGGCCTCCAGCGCGCCCATGAAGTCCCAAAGATCCTGCTTGCTGGCACTACGTTGTTTATCTGTCATTTTTGAAGTCACCCACACCGCTGTTGCTGCCACAGTTTCACATAGGGCAGGTGCGCCCAATCGAAGGCGAAATCCGTGTTGCCGTGGGCATCCAGATGGTCCAACCGCTCTTTCGCCTCATCCAGCGTTGGCTTATGCCCTTCTTCCACCCACCACATGACAAAATGGTGCGATGACAGCGCGTCAAACCACTCGTGCTTGCGGTTGTAAAAGCGCTTGTGGACCGTATTCCAAACAAAATGCTCCAAATGCTCCGGCGTTTCCCACACAGACATATTAGCCGCACAATCAGGCCAAGGTGTCTTCACGTTCATGGAATGCCCGCTCTCATCCATGTGAAACCATACAAACCCGGGCATGGTGAAACCGAGTTCATTGATGCGATTCAAATTATCCATAAAGTCCGCGAAACGTGGATCATCATT
This sequence comes from Pseudomonadota bacterium, assembly GCA_039198355.1. Lineage (GTDB taxonomy): Bacteria > Pseudomonadota > Alphaproteobacteria > Rhizobiales > Rhizobiaceae > Pseudahrensia. The sequence goes on along the minus strand of JBCCTO010000019.1, from coordinate 45,621 downwards.
GGCAAATTTGGGTTTCGCAATATTGAGCTCAGCGAGGTGCATGAATTACTCCGCTGCCTCAAGCACCGCGCCATCCTTGTCCGACCGATACGTGTAGCTATCAATCCGCGCTTCCATTTCCGGGCGAAAGTGGTTGATAAGGCCTTGGATGGGCCAAGCGGCCGCATCGCCCAAAGCGCAGATCGTGTGACCCTCAATCTGCTTGGTCACATCAAACAACATGTCGATTTCGCGTTTTTGGGCGCGCCCTTCCACCATGCGTTCCATAACGCGCCACATCCAGCCCGTGCCCTCGCGGCACGGTGTACACTGGCCGCAGCTTTCGTGCTTGTAGAAGGCAGACAGGCGGGCAATGGCGCGGATTATGTCGGTGGACCGATCCATCACGATGACCGCTGCCGTGCCAAGACCGGATTTCAGCGCCGACAGAGAGTCGAAATCCATAGGACAATCGATGATCTGGTCGGCGGGCACCATGCGCACAGACGAACCACCAGGGATCACCGCTAGCAGATTGTTATCGCCACCGCGAATACCGCCGCAGTGCTTGTCGATCAACTCGCGGAAGGGAATGCTCATTTCCTCTTCTACCGTACAAGGCCGGTTCACATGGCCGGAAATGCAAAATAGTTTCGTGCCCCGATTGTTTTCACGCCCAAAGGAGGAAAACCAGTCTGCCCCGCGCCGCAAAATGGTCGGCACCACAGCCACCGATTCCACATTGTTCACCGTCGTAGGACAGCCATAGAGGCCCACATTGGCGGGAAATGGCGGTTTCAGACGAGGCTGGCCTTTCTTGCCCTCCAGCGATTCCAGCAACGCCGTTTCCTCACCACAAATATAGGCCCCCGCGCCATGGGTGACGTAGATGTCGTAATCCCAGTCGTTTGAATTGTTTTTGCCCAGAAGGCCCGCTTCGTAGCACTCGTCAATGGCCGCCTCGAGCGCTTCCCGCTCGCGCATATATTCGCCGCGTACGTAGATGTAACAAGCGTGAGCGCCCATGGCGAAACCGGCGATCAGGCAGCCTTCGATCAACGTGTGCGGATCGTGGCGCATGATATCCCGGTCCTTACAAGTGCCGGGCTCGGATTCATCCGCATTGATAACCAGATAGGAAGGCCGCTCGTCGTTCTTTGGCATGAAGGACCATTTCAAGCCGGTGGGGAAACCAGCCCCGCCGCGCCCACGCAGGCCCGAAGCCTTTACCTGGTCGATGACCCATTCCGGACCCTTCTTAATAAAGCCTGCCGTGCCGGACCAATGGCCCCGCTGCATGGCACCCTTCAGGGACTTGTCATGCAGGCCATAGATGTTCGTAAAAATGCGGTCTTTGTCTTGCAGTGCCATGATTTACTCCGCAGGTTCTTGTGACATGCCAATCGCCTTAGCCAGTTGCTCAATCTGCAACTCCATCTTGGCTTGCCCTGCATACAGGTTACTTATGTCCGATTGGATTGCCGTGACATGACCTCGGATGGCGAGAAGTTCCTGACGGATTTCACGCTGCCCGTCCTTGAGGATATTCATGTCGCGCTGCAGGTTCTGCAAAAGCGCTTCCAACAATTTCCCGTCTATCTCAGCCATCAACCCCGCTCCTCTGCCAGAGCCTTGGCTTGTTTCACCCAATTATCCCGGTCAATACGTCCCTTGAAGCGCAAGTGCCCGTCTACCCAGGTGCGCTCCGCTTTCTTCCATTGGGCAATTTGTTCGAATTTCCAGATGCCCAGACTGTTGAGGATGCCCTCAATCTTAGGCCCAACGCCGGAAATCAACTTCAAATCATCCACTTCTGCCGGTTTGGAGATGCCTTCAGGCTGGGTCCCTTCACCAGCACTCATCAGACCGACAGGTGCAGCGGGTTTCTTTTTCGAAGAAGCGGCTTTCGCCTTCGCAGCCGTTGTTTCCCCTGCGGCTGCCTTGCCTTTGCCGGAAGCGCGTGTGGAACCCGGTTTTTTAGGGCCACCTGCTGTCATGTCCTCGGGCTTCGGCTGGCGAAGATCAGCAGGTTGCACTTCGGCATGTTTGCCCTTTGCAGCCTTCACATCGTCCGCCATGGCCTTCGCACGCGCTTTTGGCGACTTACTGCCAGCAGCGGCCCGTTTTGCCTTCTGTTCATCTAACGCTTCGGCCGATTTGGCCCGACTGACCGGCGTTTTAATGGCGGGGGCGGCCGGGTCCACATGACTTGCCGGGCGTGCCGCATTTGTAGCAGGCATCTCACCGTCGGCCGATGAACCAGACTTTGGCTTCTTGACCGAAACACGCTTTTTGACAACCGGATCTTCCAGCAGAGAGGTCGGACCACCCTCCGGCGCTGAAAAATGCCGATCAATTTGCGGCCCGGGCGTAATTTCGTGACCCTTCCCAGCTGCAAAACGGTCTACGATGTGCTCCATCTGGCGCGGGCTGAGATCTTCATAGCTGTCTTTGAAAATCATAATCATGGGCGCATTCACGCAAGCGCCCTGACACTCAACTTCTTCCCAAGACATGTTCCCGTCTTCCGACAGTTCAAAGGGCTTGGGCGCAATCTGCTTTTTGCAGATGTCCATCAACTCTCCAGCACCGCGCAACATGCAAGGCGTAGTGCCACACACTTGAATGTGAGCGCGCTTGCCCACAGGCGCTAATTGAAACTGCGTATAGAACGTAGCCACTTCCAAAACGCGGATCAGGGGCATGCCCAGCATGTCAGCCACATGCTCAATGGCAGCCTTGGTAACCCAACCCTCCTGCTCCTGCGCCCGCATAAGCAGCGGTATTACCGCAGATGCCTGTCGCCCTTCGGGATAATCCTTGATCTTTTTTTCAGCCCAGGCCGCATTGGCGGTGCTGAAAGCAAAGCCTTCCGGTTGGATGTGATCTTCTGCAAGACTACGAACGGACATTCTAGTTCAATTCCTCAAAGAAGGTGTCCACGTTCACTGTCAGTCCGGGTGGGTCCAACAACAGCGTGCCTTCATGAATGATTTGTGTGCGCCATCCATTTGAACCTTTGGCATGGTGGACGACACTGCGCTGATCCGGGTCAACAATCAGATAGTGCTGAATTGTTTCGACCGAGAAATACTCTTCAAACTTTGCAACTGCATCGGTTTTGCCGGTGGACGGGGAGATCAATTCAACAACAATTATGGGGTGATCGGAAAACACTGAATCCCAATCGCTTGGCCTGGACTGCAAAATAACGTCCGGCTGCCGCATCTTACGCGGGCCTGTTGCAATAGACGGCCCATCAACTGCTGCGTAGGCATCAAGTCCTTGCGACCGGATCGCCTCTCTGAAAGCCAACCAAATGCACTGTTTCACTGACCAATGTCTTGCTCTCTCAGGAGACAATTTCACCACCCTCCCATCAACCAGCTCGCACCGGCCTGGGTCAGCCTGTTCGGCCCAAGCGATAAACTGCTCAATGCTCATACGCTCGGTGGGAATGTCGACAGCAATACTCAACGGTCCACTTCTCCAAACACGATGTCCATGGAGCCCAAAACTGCGCCCACATCGGCCAGCATGTGGCCTTTGCACATGTAGTCCATGGCTTGCAGATGGGCGAAACCGGGCGCGCGCAGTTTGCAGCGGTAAGGTTTATTGGTGCCATCTGCCACCAGATACACGCCAAACTCACCTTTCGGCGCTTCCACGGCGGCATAAATCTCACCGGCGGGCACATGAAAGCCCTCGGTATAGAGTTTGAAATGGTGGATCAGCGCCTCCATGGAGCGTTTCATTTCCGACCGCTTGGGCGGCACCGCTTTACCATCCAACGAGGAAATCGGCCCCTGCCCAGCGGGCTCGCGTAGCTTAGCCACACATTGTTTCATGATCTTGGTGGATTCGCGCATTTCCAACATGCGGATCAAATAGCGATCATAATTATCGCAGTTTTTGCCCACCGGAATTTCAAATTCCATCTCGTCATAGCATTCATAGGGCTGCGAACGGCGCAAATCCCATGCCGCGCCGGAGCCGCGCACCATTACGCCAGAAAAACCCCAGGCCCAGCAGTCTTCCAGCGAAATAATGCCAATATCCACATTGCGCTGCTTGAAAATGCGGTTGTCAGTTAGCAGAGCGTCAATGTCGTCCACCATTTTGGGGAACTCGTCGCACCACTGGTCGATGTCGTCGATCAGGTCTTCGGGCAGGTTTTGATGCACACCGCCTGGGCGAAAATAAGCCGCGTGCATGCGCGCACCGCAGGCTCGCTCATAGAAAACCATGAGCTTTTCGCGTTCTTCAAAGCCCCAAAGCGGCGGCGTCAGAGCGCCCACATCCATAGCCTGCGTCGTGATATTGAGAAGGTGCGAAAGAATGCGCCCAATTTCCGAATAAAGCACACGGATCAACTGCCCACGGCGCGGCACTTCAATGCCCACCAAACGCTCAATGGCGAGGCAAAACGCGTGCTCCTGATTCATGGGCGACACGTAATCCAGACGGTCAAAATAGGGCAGCGCCTGTAAATAGGTCTTGTGCTCGATCAGTTTTTCCGTGCCGCGGTGAAGTAGGCCAATATGAGGGTCCACACGCTCCACAACCTCGCCGTCCAACTCCAAAACCAGACGCAACACGCCGTGTGCCGCCGGGTGCTGAGGACCAAAGTTGATGTTGAAATTTCTGATATCGACTTCAGCCATCAGTTGGTTTTCTCCACCTTTTCGTCGCCCTTCAGCTCATTGGGCAGCACATAGTCCGTGCCCTCCCATGGAGAGAGAAAGTCAAAACTGCGGAACTCCTGTCGCAAAGTAACAGGCTCATAAATCACCCGTTTTTGCTCATCGTCATACCGCACTTCCGTAAAGCCGGTGAGCGGGAAATCTTTGCGCAAGGGATGCCCTTCAAACCCGTAATCCGTCAGCAGACGGCGCAAGTCCGGGTGGCCGGTGAACAAGATACCATAAAGATCATAGGCCTCCCGCTCAAACCAATCGGCGGCTGGAAACACATCCATGACGCTCGGCACCGGCGTGTTCGCGTCGGTGGAGAGTTTGATGCGCACCCGCAAGTTCTGGCTTGGGCTAAGAAGGTGGTAAACCACCTCAAAGCGCTGGCTTCGCTCCGGGTAGTCCACCCCGGCCAGGTCCACGAAGCAGACAAAGCGCGTTTGCACATCATCACGCAAGAAACGCAAAACGGAAACGATGTGCTCTACGTCGGTGGTAAGAGTTAGTTCATCGTATGCAATGTCACTGCCAGACAAGGCGCCCGCCAGCTTTTCAGCCACATAGGCCTGCAAATCCATGAGATCGGAAACAGCCATAAAGCCCTCCTATCGCTCAATGGTGCCGGTTCGACGGATCTTCTTTTGCAGCAGCAACACGGCATACAAAAGCGCCTCCGCCGTGGGCGGGCAGCCGGGCACATAAATATCCACTGGCACGATACGATCACAACCCCGCACCACCGAGTATGAGTAATGGTAATACCCGCCGCCATTGGCGCAGGAGCCCATGGAGATGACGTAGCGTGGCTCAGGCATCTGATCGTAGACTTTGCGCAGAGCAGGCGCCATTTTGTTAGTCAGCGTACCAGCCACAATCATTACGTCGGACTGACGCGGTGATGCACGCGGGGCGAAGCCGAAGCGCTCGGCATCGTAGCGGGGCATGGACAGCTGCATCATTTCCACAGCGCAGCAGGCCAAGCCAAACGTCATCCACATAAGCGAGCCCGTGCGCGCCCAATTGATGAGATCATCCGTGGAGGTGACCAAAAAGCCCTTATCGGCCAATTCGTCATTGATACCGCCAAAGAAAGCATCATCAGACCCAATCGGTTTACCGGTATTGGGGTCCACAATGCCCTTTGGGCTCGGGGCGATCAGAGTCGAAGTCGCGTCATGAACCGACATACTATCCTATTCTGGCGCAGTTTGTGGCGGACAAAAGCCCTAGTCCCACTCCAGCGCGCCCTTTTTCCACTCGTAGATAAAGCCGATGGTGAGCACGCCCAGGAAAACCATCATGGACCAGAACCCATACCAACCAAGGTCCCCAAAGCTGACAGCCCAGGGGAATAGGAAAGCCACTTCCAGATCGAAGATGATGAACAAAATGGCTACCAGATAAAAACGCACGTCAAATTTCATGCGCGCGTCGTCAAACGCATTGAAGCCGCACTCATAAGCCGACAGCTTTTCATCATTCGGCGCGCGGTGCGCGATGATGAAAGGCGAAACCAACAATGCGATTCCGATAAAAAGCGCGACGCCCATGAAAATGAGCACCGGCAGGTAGGACATTAGCAATTGTTCCATCGACTGGCTCCCTTAAATTGCTACACCCGAAATAAACGAGCGATCCATCGTGAGCAAGCTGACCGAAGGTCCCAACGCCAGCTTTTTTGTAGTTCTTCTAAATCTAAAATGCCTGAGCCAACATTTCGTTCATGACGCCGGAAACTTTCCACCACAAGGCGCTCAAAAATCGCCAAATGCGCTTGACTTCCCCCTGCCCTCTCCGTATCTCCCAGCAACGACCACGGGGAGCTAACCACCCCCGGCCCGCGCGGGTGTAGCTCAGTTGGTTAGAGTGCCGGCCTGTCACGCCGGAGGTCGCGAGTTCGAGCCTCGTCACTCGCGCCACTTATTCTTCGAAGGCTTTTTCCTCGAAGACGGTGGAAGGGAATAGCAGCCAATGCGCTGGGTCTGTCCGGTCAGGTGCAACCGACCTGCTGGTTTAGGGCGATTAGCTCAGTTGGTAGAGCGCTTCGTTTACACCGAAGATGTCGGCAGTTCGAGCCTGTCATCGCCCACCATTCGCACACGCTTCATTTTGAGCGCAATCAGTCAGGAATGGTGGCGAAATCGAACGCAACAAAACGTGCGAAGCGAGAAACGGCTATGGAGCCGCTGATTGAAGTGCTCCAGCGGCCAAGCCACCGCTCATCAGACCTTCACCTTACATCATCGCCCTTGGGGGCACAGCCAGGGCTGAAGGTTCTTAGGTAACCTGTCTTCAGCCTTGAACCCAGGATAGGCGCGTAACGAGAAACGCTTTTCCGGGCACAAGCAATTCACTCTTACCGCTCAGTACGCATGCTCCTGCCTGAGCCAAAATGAGCTTGTTGGGGCGCCCAATCGCATCCACGTCGCTGCGCGCCTCTAAAATTTGCAAAATGTTTGGCCTGGTGAATATCCCATTCTACGAAAACCCGCTCTGCGGCAGATGCTGGTTCCGTTCTGGCGCACATAACGGGTTCCTGCATTCCTGTCCGGCGCGGAAATGCTGATCGTCACCTTGCCCGCGCGATTGGTACCAGCACTGCCCGTGGCACAGGCAACAACGCAGCTAAAGGTTCGGTTTTGCTGACGGGGAGCGGCGGGTGCCACCGGTCTAGAATAGGTTCTTTGCACGGGCTGGGAGGGGGCTGACGGACGACGATATGCTTGCCGCGTGTTGACCCGGCAGCCACGGCTGCGTTCCACCCGCTTGATGTTGGCAACCCGCCTCTGTTCACTGGCCGACAGGCGAGCATTTCTGGTCCAGCAGCCATTATTACCGAAATAGGTTTTGCCCAGCGTCGTGCCAAAGCAATAGCCGTTACGTTTGAAGATGGCATTGCGCTCAACCCAAAGATCAAAACACGTGGCCGCTAACGCGCTTGTGGAAATGAAACTGCCAAAAAGCGCAACTAAAACGAAAAGAGACTTATTCATCGGAAATTCTTTAAAGGAAACAGCTATCGGAAACAGAAAAGCGGAATGAAAAACGCCTGTCAAATAGTCATAACACAACCTGAGAACCGATATGTAGGCCCGAGACGTACGCCCTCCACCAGCAAATGATTAAGAAAGCGGCAGCCTGCTGTTTAAGTGATGACCAATTGTGAGCTCAATTGAGTGCACAGTTCGCTCAAAGCATTTCAGTCCTTCAAATAGTCCGCCGCTTCGATACGCGCCCTGATCTCTTCCCATAAGGCAGGTGAGGCGTCTGCTATGGCCTTGTTCTTGGCCAGCACCCGTTGGCGCGAAATGCCGTGCTTCACCCAAGATGCACCCTCCTGTTCCAAATTTTGCAAACAGGGGCCAACACGATCCAAGGCCTTGGCGAAGCGGGCATTTGCCGTTTCACCCGCCTCAAACTCCCGCCAGAGTGCGAGCAATTCATGCCCCAGCGGGGAATCAAGCATTCCGAAAATTCGAATTGCTGCCTTTTCCTCCGCTTCCGCCACGGCAGCCCGGGCCGCTTCATCGTAGGTGAAAACATCGCCGGCATCGATTTCCACCACATCATGGATCAGCAGCATTTTAAGCACCTGCAAGGCATCCACGCCCGCAGGCGCATCATCGAGCAACACCAGAGCCGCCATGGCCGTGTGCCAGGAATGTTCGGCACTGTTTTCATAACGCTCCAGCCCGGTGGGCTTGGTCTGGCGCAACACAGCTTTCAGCTTGTCCATCTCATTGACGAAGGCGATGGTGTTTTTCATCGAAGAATCCAGTTTCCTGGGTCATCCGCCGAATTAATCGGCGGGTCCCATCAAGAGTTAGGATATTGACCGATCAAGTCGGCCAATGACGGGCGGGTAAGGAGGCCAAAAAACAAAACCCCGCACGGCATGCCGTACGGGGTTTGAAAATCGAACTCAGAACGATCAGCTGTTGATCTTGTCTTTCAGGCCCTTGCCCACCTTAAAGCGGGCCACATTGGCGGCCTTGATTTCCACCTGCTCACCGGTTTGTGGGTTGCGGCCCATCTTGGCTTCACGGTGTGTCACCATGAAATTGCCGAAACCCAGAAGCCGTACTTCATTACCGTCTTTGAGGGAGTCGGTCACGGCATCAATGAAAGCTTCCAGAGCGGCACCCGCCTGCTCTTTGCTCAAATCGGCGCGGTCGGCCATGGCGGATACGAGTTCTTGTTTGTTCATCGAGATATTCCTTTGCTGTTTTCCTGCCCCAGAAAAACGGGCGACTCGCAGGTTGAGGGCGCACCATCGCCTTTTCGCCCCGCCACCACAAGCAATCGCGGCGTAACTCACTGGGATTGCCCCCAAATCCCGTGAGAATTTTACAAACACAGCCGCAATAGTCCCAAAAACGCGCAAGGGCTGGCCAAAAGGCCAGCCCCCACACCGTATTTGTTTCGAATCACGCTTAGTGGGCGACAGGGCGCGTGTCCGTTTCGGCTTTCAAGGCGCGGGCTGCGGCCTCAGCCTCTTCCTCATCCCATTCCACAGCGTCAGGCATGGAAATGAGTGCGTGGGGCAAAACCTGATCGAGATGACGAACCGCAATAATTTCCAAACCGTCTTTCACATTGTCGGGAATGTCCGCCAGGTCTTTTTCGTTATCTTCAGGGATCAGCACCGTCTTGATGCCGCCGCGCAGGGCGGCCAGCAGCTTTTCTTTCAACCCGCCAATGGGCAGCACCCTGCCCCGCAGCGTGATCTCACCGGTCATGGCAATATCCTTACGAATTGGAATGCCCGTGAGCATGGAAACGATGGCCGTGGCCATGGCGGTGCCCGCAGAAGGCCCGTCTTTCGGCGTTGCCCCTTCCGGCACATGCACGTGAATATCACGCTTTTCGAACAAGGGTGGCGTGATGCCAAAATCCACAGAACGGGAGCGCACGTAAGATGCCGCTGCCGAGATGGATTCTTTCATCACATCGCGCAAATTGCCCGTCACGGTCATCTTGCCCTTACCGGGCATCATGACACCTTCAATGGTGAGCAATTCACCGCCCACTTCCGTCCACGCCAGACCGGTAACAACACCCACCTGGTCCTCCGCATCGGCCTGACCGAAGCGGAAGCGCTGCACGCCCAGATAATCATTCAGATTATCGGCGGTCACGGTGACCGTCTTCTTCTCGCCTTTGGATTTCAGAATTTCCGTCACGGCCTTCCGGGCCAGTGTCGCCAATTCCCGTTCCAGGTTCCGGACGCCAGCCTCCCGCGTGTAAAGACGGATGGTATTGATGAGCGCATCATCTTCCACCACCAATTCGCCCTCTTGCAGGGCATGGTTTTTCACCGCCTTGGGAATGAGGTGACGGCGAGCGATTTCCACCTTTTCATCTTCGGTGTAGCCAGCAATGCGAATGATCTCCATCCGGTCCAACAATGGTCCAGGAATATTGAGCGAGTTGGCTGTGGTGACGAACATGACGTTGGAGAGGTCATAATCCACTTCCAGATAGTGGTCCCCAAACGCATTATTCTGCTCCGGGTCCAAGACTTCCAATAGGGCCGAAGACGGGTCGCCCCGGAAATCCTGTCCCATCTTGTCGATCTCATCGAGCAGGAACAGAGGATTGGCCTTTTTGGCCTTCTTCATGGACTGGATGACCTTGCCGGGCATGGACCCAATATAGGTGCGCCGGTGGCCGCGAATTTCGGCCTCGTCCCGCACACCGCCCAGCGACATGCGCACAAATTCACGCCCCGTTGCCTTGGCGATGGATTTGCCCAAGGACGTTTTACCCACACCGGGAGGGCCAACGAGGCACAGGATGGGGCCACGAATTTTGGTGGAGCGGGTCTGCACGGCCAGGAATTCGACAATGCGCTCCTTCACCTTCTCCAGCCCGTAATGATCCGTGTCCAGCACCTTTTCAGCCGCCACCAAATCGGTCTTCACACGGGATTTCTTGCCCCACGGAATGCCCAGCAACCAGTCCAGATAGTTGCGCACCACAGTGGCTTCCGCACTCATGGGGCTCATCTGTTTCAGCTTGCGAAATTCCGCATCAGCCTTCTCAGAGGCCTCCTTGGAGAGCTTGGTCTTTTTGATTTTCTCTTCGAGCTCGGCCATCTCATCGCGACCGTCCTCGCCGTCACCCAGTTCCTTCTGGATCGCCTTCATCTGCTCGTTGAGGTAATACTCCCGCTGCGTCTTCTCCATCTGCCGCTTCACACGGCCACGGATACGCTTTTCCACCTGAAGGACGGAAATTTCACTTTCCATCATGGCGAGAACCTTCTCCAGCCGCTCCTTCACGGAGAGCAGCGCGAGAATGTCCTGCTTGTCAGAAATCTTCACCGCCAGGTGGGATGCGATCGTATCTGCCAGTTTCGCATAATCCTCAATCTGCGTGACGGAGGAGACAACTTCCGGCGAGACTTTCTTGTTCAACTTCACATAGTTTTCAAACTCGGCCACCACGGAGCGGGACAGGGCTTCGATTTGAACCTCATCCTCATCCACGTCCGGCGCGGGCACCGCGTGGGCTTCGTGATAATCATCACGCTCGGTAAAGCGCGAAACACTGGCGCGCTCATAGCCTTCCACCAGCACTTTCACAGTACCGTCAGGCAGTTTGAGCAGCTGAAGCACGGTTGCCAGCGTGCCAATGTCATACATGGCATCGGCCTTAGGATCATCGTCCCCCGCATTCTGCTGGGTCACCAGCAGGATCTGCTTGTCGGTTTTCATCACCTCTTCCAGCGCGGCAATGGATTTCTCACGCCCCACAAAAAGCGGCACAATCATGTGGGGGAAAACCACGATGTCGCGCAGGGGCAACACGGGAAACACGCCGCCATTGGCATCAAAGTTGATCTGTTTACGCTCGCCGCCCTTAGCGGCTTCAGTGTCCGGATTTTTATTTTTATCGTCGGCCATCACTTCTATCCTTGCCTTGCGCCGCCCCCCAAGAAAGCGAACGACGAATCCATCGCCCCTACCCTAAGCACCCAAAATCCCATTGCCCATCTGTCCCGATGGCGCATGTTTGTGAATGGTGAAGAAAAGCAGCGGCTGTTGTTAAAAAGCATGTGGGGCGCTCACCCGACCGGTTCAACCCCAACAAAAACGCCCGCCGGACCGTGTGGTCCAGCGGGCGCAGAAGCAATCGAAGGGGAAGCGTTTTATGCGCTTTCCGCTGTCTCGGTCTCGTCCGCCTTATCGGCATAGATGTAGAGCGGACGGGTATTGCCGTTCACGACTTCTTCGGAAATCACCACCTCTTCCACCCCCTCAAGGGCCGGCAGTTCAAACATGGTGTCCAGCAGGATGCTCTCGATGATGGAGCGCAGACCCCGCGCACCCGTTTTGCGAATGATGGCTTTCTTGGCGATGCCCCGAAGCGCATCTTCCTGGAAGGAGAGCTTCACCTCCTCCATTTCAAACAAGCGCTGATATTGCTTGATAAGCGCATTTTTAGGCTCGGAGAGGATTTGCACCAGCGCATCCTCGTCCAAATCCTCTAACGTGGCCAGCACCGGAATACGACCCACAAATTCAGGGATCAGCCCGAAGCGCAGCAGGTCTTCCGGCTCCAACTCCTTAAACAATTCGCCCGTTTTGCGATCCTCTGGGCTTTCCACAGAGGCCCCAAAGCCAATGCCCGTATTGCGCCCGCGATCGGAAATGATTTTATCCAAACCAGCAAAGGCACCGCCGCAGATGAACAAAATATTGGTGGTATCCACCTGCAAAAATTCCTGCTGCGGATGCTTGCGCCCGCCCTGCGGCGGCACGGAGGCGACAGTGCCCTCCATAATTTTCAGCAAGGCCTGCTGCACCCCTTCGCCAGAAACATCTCGCGTGATGGACGGATTGTCAGACTTGCGCGAAATCTTATCCACCTCATCGATGTAGACGATGCCACGCTGGGCCCGCTCCACATTGTAGTCAGCAGATTGCAACAGTTTGAGAATGATGTTTTCCACATCCTCGCCCACATAGCCTGCCTCCGTGAGCGTTGTGGCATCGGCCATGGTAAACGGCACATCCAAAATGCGCGCCAGCGTTTGCGCCAGCAATGTCTTACCGCACCCGGTGGGGCCAATCAGCATGATGTTGGATTTGGACAGTTCCACATCGTCATTTTCAACCGCATGGTTGAGGCGTTTATAATGGTTATGAACGGCCACGGAGAGCACGCGCTTGGCGTAGGGCTGGCCAATCACATAATCGTTCAGCACGTCCAAAATTTCCTGCGGCGTGGGCGTACCCTCGGTGGACTTTACCAGAGAGGATTTGTTTTCCTCCCGGATAATATCCATGCACAATTCCACGCACTCATCGCAGATAAAGACTGTCGGCCCAGCAATGAGCTTACGCACTTCATGCTGGCTCTTGCCGCAAAAAGAGCAATAGAGCGTGTTTTTGGAATCACCCCCGCCGGAGTTGGATACTTTGCTCATCGTCAACCTCACTGGGGCGAAGCCCCGCCCCCATATTCAATTGCAAGCGCCAGATCGAGAAACCTACCCAACACGCAGCTTTTTAGCCTGACACAAAACTGCAAAGCAATTTCGCCATATTAGGGCGAGCCTATCAAGCGCCGACTCAAATTTGTCTTAACACACAAGTGTGCAACACGTTTGACCGTAACCGACCGTGGGTCAAATTGCTTGACTGCTTGGCGGAGCGGCAAAAACCACCCCGCCACACACGAAGTGTTATCCGTCCGCCTCGCCGCTTTCGATTTCATCGCGGCTGGTGATGACTTTGTCGATAATGCCAAAGTCCACCGATTCCTGCGCGGACATGAAATAATCCCGGTCCAGCGTGCGCTCGATTGTATCGTAATCCTTGCCCGTGTGATGCACGTAAATCTCGTTCAACCGGCGCTTGGTTTTGATGATGTCTTCAGCATGGCGTTCAATATCAGACACTTTACCCTGCATGCCGCCAGAGGGCTGGTGTAGCATTACGCGGGCATTAGGCAGGGCAAAACGCATGTCTTTTTCACCAGCCGTGAGCAGCAGCGACCCCATAGAACAAGCCTGACCCATGCACAGCGTCGCAACAGGCGCTTTGATAAACTGCATCGTATCGTAAATCGCCATGCCGGACGTCACCACACCGCCAGGAGAGTTGATGTACAGGGCAATTTCTTTTTTGGGGTTTTCAGCTTCCAAAAACAAAAGCTGGGCACACACCACCACGGCCATGCCGTCTTCCACCGGCCCATTGATAAAGATAATCCGCTCCTTTAGCAGGCGGGAAAAAATATCCTGGGCGCGCTCACCCCGGTTCGTTTGTTCCACCACGATAGGAACGAGGTTCATGGCGGCTTCTACTGGATTTTGCATCAAAAAACTCTCTGTGCGATTCGAAGATTTGCCCTGAGCAAAGACGGCGAAAGCTAAAACTGGTTTAACGATTGCCGCGCGCAGGCCAAGATGGACTTGAATGGATTTGGCTTGGTTGGAGTGAATAGAGGAAGGCTTTTCTTCCCAACAACTAAGCGCTCCCGCACGCAGATTAAAGCCCCTCTCTTTTTGACAATCTGACCCGTCCAAAAACGGGGCGACAGATTACCGGCGGACCCGCCTTAGCCCATCGCTGCCCCGTCAAAACTCCATAATAGCGCACCTGCTTGGCACGGGGGCAACACGTTGCCGTGAACACGCGCTAACTCAGCACACAGCACTTGCCTGTGGTCGAAATTCTTAACAAACTCTTGTGGCGGCGTATGAGTATTGAGGCTGATTAGATGAAAACGCTCCTTTGTTTCTGCAAAATTGCTGTCGTAACGCTGGCTTCTCTTTTCCATGGCGGTGCCACCACACCCGCCGAAGCAAAGCTTGGCCACGTTCCCAGCGTTGTGAAAGCCGATGGGGGGACTGTTACAGTGCTGGGTGCGGTCCAAACGCACCAGTTTCACACCATTCACCACACGCCGGAACAATGGCGACGCCACCTTGAACGCCAACGCGCCAAGCGCCGCGCCCGCAAATTGCGCAAAAACAGCGCGCGCGGATCGGTCAAGCGCGCATATCGCAAAAAACGCCTTTCCAAAAAGCGTCGCCTGGCTAGGGCCAAAGCCCGCAAAGCGCGGGCGGCAGCAAAAGCCGCCGCAAAGCGCAAAGCGCTCTTGGCGAAAACAGAAGTGGCTTTCAAAAGCGGGGAAAAACCCGGCACCGTTATCGTGGACACCAAGGCAAAGCGCCTGTTTTACGTGCTCAACAATAAGCGCGCCATTCGCTACGCTGTGGCCGTTGGCAAACAAGGCTTCGCCTGGAGCGGCAAGGCCCGTGTTCGGCGCAAGGTGGAATGGCCCACCTGGACACCCCCAGCCTCCATGATTAAGCGCAAACCACACCTCGCCAAATGGGCCGGGGGCCAACCCGGCGGACCCAACAACCCACTGGGTGCCGCCGCGCTTTATCTTTTCCAGGGCAAAAAAGACACGCTCTACCGCATTCACGGCACCAACAACCCCGCCAGCATAGGCACAGCCTCCTCCTCAGGCTGCATCCGCATGCGCAATGAGGACATTCAAGATCTCTATGCAAAAGTGCAAATGGGCGCGAAGGTGATCGTGTGGTAGGGCGAGGATACTGCGGGGTCCGGTAGACTTGTGGCACTCGAAGTGAGTGTTTATCGCTCTCAGTTGCTTGCCCAT
This sequence comes from Pseudomonadota bacterium, assembly GCA_039198355.1. GTDB lineage: Bacteria > Pseudomonadota > Alphaproteobacteria > Rhizobiales > Rhizobiaceae > Pseudahrensia. Next base: position 30,307 of record JBCCTO010000019.1, on the reverse strand, counting down.
CTACGATAGAAGCGCTCTTGTTTTTTCGCGCTCATGCAAGCGTCATAACGGCCGTCGCTGCGCCCCCATCGGGCAGCAGCGAGCGGTAAACTATCTCCGCTTGCTTCTGGCCACTACACCGATTCAAGAAAAGCGTGGCATACTCTGGCTTGCGGAAACATTTGGCTCTTCAAGTCCCAGAACCATAGAATTCGCTGTTGGATGTTTCCGTCACGCCCCATGGCACAATGACTAGAGCACTGCGCATTTAACCTGAATCAAAAATTGCTGTCTCTCAAACAGCAAGGTGCTGTTTTCGAACGCATTTTTTGATGCTTCACTGTTTCGTATGGAATGCGAGATGCTTTAATCCCCGTGGCGCTCCCTTGGGCCATATTATGGGTGCGCCCTTGTGGGGACGGTGGGTTCGATCAGCCAACTTTCTTGCCAAAGGGTTGCCGGTTTCCGGTTTGCAGGTCTGGTTGGGCCGGCCCGGAGCGCCGCTTCCCGCAGTATCGCCCCAGGTGGAAATCCGGGGCCAAGAGCTGCGGCTCGAGAAGAAACCATCCGCGTGTGGACAACACAAATAGCAGCGGGAGGGCTCTTTTCGAGTTGCAGGCAGGCGCAGGCACCGCGATGGGGCAACGGTCTCGTCTATTTGTTTTGAAATTTCAGCGGCGCAGGCCGTTGCCCCATCGGTCCCCCTCTTACCCGCACTTTTGTGCGGGTACAGCCGCTGGATAAAGCGTTGGGGAAATCCGAGTTGAGTGACTGGCATCCATCAACGCCATGGGCACTCGAAAAACGGTGCAAACACCGAACAATGGTCGATACGCCACAAAAAAGGGCAGCCCCAGACTGCCCTTCTTCCCCCGAGAAACGCGCTTGATCCGCCTGGACCAAGCTCGCTCAAACCGTAATTAGTATTTGATTTTCGCCGACAGGGAGACGGCCGTGATGAGATCGTCATCGAAGGAGTAGGTCACCTGGTTGGCGGCATCACCAAAGGGAGACAGTTGAGACGTACCGCTGGTCAACACACCAACCAGACCACCGAGGCTCACTTCAAAATTCTCCGTTGGCTGATAGCGAACACCGGCAGACAGCGTGTAAGTATCAGTCTGAGTACCGGTGATCGTGGAGGTACCACGGTCCCAACCCAAGGAGACAGATCCGGTCAACTCTTCCGTCAGAACGCGGCCGATACCACCGGAGACCGTCCAACCATCGCGGTAGAGCGGGTCAAAGGACAATTGCGTAGGCAGACCCGTAACGGGGCTACGACCACCTTGGATGGGGATAATGCCCAGCTTACTCCACTCCTGCCATTTGACGTTCAAGAACCCGAGAGTTCGCTCGTTGATACCGGATTGAAGGCGAACCTCCACAGACTGGGGAATTTCAGTTTGCGCTGTGATCGGCACCAGCTGCGTGCCGGGAATGACAGCACCAAAGCCCGTGTTGTCCTGAATACCGCTCAGGGAGTAATCATAAGCGGAGGTATAGATGACCGCCGCGCGCAGAGCGATGGACGGGATTTCGTAGGCAGCGCCAAGGCGGTAGGCCGTGGATTCGCCAGAGGCTGTGAACGTACCGATGCCGGCTGTGTTGGTCACACCGCCAGCAGCGTTAATGCCAGCCGTGGAAAGGTCCAGAAAACGCTGACGCGCCTGAAAACCGGTCAGTTCCTGATAGGAACCGCCCGCGATGATGCGGAAGAAACTGTCACCCACAGAAGTCTCGCCAGCGCTGAACTGGTAGGAACAAGTGAGCCCATAATCGTCGGTTTCAACGCTAAACTGTGTGGCGGAAACGGAGTAAGCGTTGTTCTCGCCATAGGTCGCATCAGCGCCAAAAGGCTTCGTATATGTGCCCAAGCAGTCAAAACCGCTGCCCAAGTTCATTTTCCAACCCAGTGTGCCGTTGGTGTAGTCACCTTTCACACTAACCTTCGCAGAGGATGCGGTTGTGGTGAACTGCGGGTTGGCCAAAACGATGGGTGTTACGGCTGTAATCAACGCCGCTTGTGTAGCGGCGGGGAGGCCTCCAAATTGTGCGGGCGTTACGCCTGCAGCAAGAGCAGCCGCCCCCTGAATGGCGGCAGCTGTCGCGTCGGTATTGGCACGCTGAACATTTTTCAACTGCCGATTGGGCATCACGTGGCTCAGCGTTGCCCGCGCGGAAAACCGCTCTTGGTCAAAAAGCTGGTCAATGTTCACACCACCGCGGTCGAAACCGCCCGCCAAAGCAGACGTGGCCAGCATGGATAGGGTCGCAATGGCCAGGCCGCTCTTGGTTGCAAAATTTTTCATGGGTTGCCCCTCCCGAGAGAATGTTGCGCGGAATCCTCCTCCCGCACTCGGTATGGTCGTGACACAAAATAGCCTTATTGCAAAACGCTTTGACGTTTGCGTAAGCAATCCAACAATGGGCGTGTTATTCTTGCAACAAGCGCATTTTCGGATGAAATCAACGTGCTCTGGACAAAAATCACGCGAAATTCGCCCGAAAACGATACGATTTCGGTCAGCTTTGGGAATCGCGCACTCGCGCCAAGGCGGCCAGCACTTTCTCTCGCCGGTTCTGCCTATCTGCCAATCTTGCCTTATTTTCCTCGATCACAGCCTCGGGTGCATTGGCCACAAACTTCTCATTGTTCAGCTTGCCCTGGGCCTGCGCGATGTCTTTCTCGATGCCCTTGAGGTCCTTATCAAGCCGGGCAATTTCGGCATCGAAATTGATAAGGCCGGCCAAAGGTATGCAGATGGTCTGACCACTTACCACAATTTGAGCGGCCCCGTCTGGAACGGAGTCAGCAAAAGAGATCGTCTCCACCCGCGCTAGCCGCTCAATGGCGGCTTGATGGGTATCGAAAAGGGACCGCGTTTCATTATCCCCGTTGGCGACCACAAGTGGTACCATCAAGCTGGGTTTGATATTCATTTCGGAACGGGCAGAACGGATTTCGCTCACCACTTCAATGAGCCAGTTGATACTGTCGGCCGCCGCTTCATCATCCACGACCGCCGTTGGCCATGCTGCGTGGCAAAGCAGCGTGTCACGGCCATTGGCAGTCTGCTGCCAAAGCTCTTCCGTCATAAACGGCATGAACGGGTGCAGCAGCGCATAAATCTGGTCCAACACATATCCGGCCACCGCCCGCGCCTCGGTCTTGGCCGCCTCGTCATCGCCGTTGAACACGGGTTTGAGCAGTTCCAGATGCCAGTCGCAGAACGTGTTCCAGACAAAACGATAGGCGGCCCCGGCAGCATCGTTGAAGCGATAGCGGTCCAGTGCATCCGTAACTTCCGCAGCGGCCCGGCCCAACTCTGTGAGAATCCAGCGGTTGAGCGGCGACGTGGCGGTTGTGGGATCAAAATCCTGCCCCATGGGCACATCGTTCATTTGGGCGAATTTCGTGGCGTTCCACAGTTTGGTGCCGAAATTGCGATAGCCCGCAATGCGGGTCGTATCCAGTTTCACGTCCCTGCCCTGCGCCGCCATGATGGCCAGCGTAAACCGCAGCGCATCTGCCCCGTATTCGTCCATCAGGTCCAGCGGGTCGACCACATTGCCCTTAGACTTGGACATTTTCTGCCCGTCCTTATCCCGCACCAGTGCGTGGACATAGACCGTGTGGAAGGGCTCTTCCTTCTGGAAATGCAGCCCCATCATCATCATCCGGGCCACCCAGAAAAAGATGATGTCAAACCCGGTAACGAGAACGTCGGTCTGATAATAGGTCTGCAGTTCCTTGGTATTCTCCGGCCAGCCGAGGGTAGAGAAAGGCCAGAGAGCGGAGGAGAACCATGTATCGAGGACGTCTTTGTCTCTCGAGATCGTCATTTCGAAATACCGCGGTTCTTCGTCGCCAAGTTGGGTAGCAGCCGCACCTGGCGCTACATTGTTGTTCAAAACAACTTCGTAGCCCTCATAAAACTTCTTAGCTTGTTCGAAAGCCTCTTCTTCCGTTGTCGCCACAAACATTTGGCGACCCTTGCCCTCTGGCGTTCCACGACGATCGGGATGCGCTGGCCCATACCAAACTGGAATCCGGTGCCCCCACCAAAGCTGCCGGGAAATGCACCAAGGCTGGATATTCTCCATCCAGTTGAAATAGGTGTTCTCCCAGGACTTGGGCACAAACTCCGTCCGACCCTCCTTCACGGCAGCCAGCGCGGGTTTGGCGAGCGTCTCAGCATCGCAAAACCACTGGTCTGTTAGCATGGGTTCGATGACGACCTTGGAGCGATCGCCATAGGGCTGTTGCATCTTTTTCTTTTCAACAAGCGGCACCAGCGCACGCACCTCGTCACCGTCTTCCGGCGCAAGCGGCGCTTTCACGGGGCCAAGGCGCGGGTCCGTCTCCGGCACCATGATGGCCAGACCTTCGGACGTGATCTGTTCAATCACTTTCTTGCGCGCTTCATAACGGTCCAGCCCGCGCAAATCATCGGGGATGAGGTTGATGGCATCGACAGTGTTTTCATCCGGCGTATTGCCGGACTTAGCGATCTCCATGGCCCGCGCGGCATCGTCCGCATAGGGCGCACCATCGGCACGCATGGCGGCTTTGGTATCCATCAGCCGATACATGGGGATATCGTTGCGCTTGGCCACCATGTAATCGTTGAAATCGTGCGCGCCGGTGATCTTTACCGCGCCGGAGCCAAAATTAGGGTCGGGATATTCATCAGTGATAATGGGAATGAGCCGCCGGTGATCCTTCGGCCCCACGGGAATTTCGCACAGCTTGCCCACGATGGGCGCATAGCGTTCATCATCCGTGCGAACGGCCACCGCGCCGTCCCCCAGCATGGTTTCGGGGCGCGTGGTGGCGATGGAAATGTAGTCCCGCGTTTCCCGCAGGGTCACATTCCCGTTCTCGTCCTTCTCCACGTACTCATATGTAGCACCATCGGCGAGGGGATATTTGAAGTGCCACATATGGCCTTTAGTCTCGATATTCTCCACTTCCAGATCGGAAATGGCGGTCTCGAAATGGGGGTCCCAGTTCACCAGCCGCTTGCCGCGATAGATGAGGCCTTCATTATAGAGGTCCACAAAGACCTTCATGACCGCCTGCACCATGGGGTCGTCGGCCTCGCCCTTCTCGCCCATGGTAAACTTCTCACGGGACCAATCGCAGGACGCGCCCAGCCGCTTCAACTGGTTGAAAATCGTGCCCCCAGACTCAGCCTTCCACTCCCAGATTTTCTCCACGAATTCCTCACGGGTGAAATCCGTGCGCCGCTTGCCCTCCTCAGCCAGCTTCCGCTCCACCACCATCTGTGTGGCGATGCCCGCATGGTCCATGCCCGGTTGCCACAGCACATTCTGTCCCAGCATTCGCTTGTAGCGGGTCAGAATATCCTGCAGCGTATTATTGAGCGCATGGCCCATGTGCAGCGAGCCCGTCACATTGGGCGGCGGAATCACAACGCAAAACGGGTCCGCATCGGGCTTGGCCCCAGCGCCTGCGGCAAAGGCATTGGCATCGTCCCAGCGCTTCGCAATGCGCGGTTCCACGCTCTTCGCGTCATAGTTCTTATCGAGCATAACGGTCTCTGAAGTCAGTTCAGGAATTTCGGCAGTGTGTAGAGGCTTTCAACAGGGGATGGAAGCGGTGGCCGCAAGTGTAGCGCCAAAGACTTACAACGCATCGAGTGATCACCTCCTACAGTAAAGGAGGTAAGGCCACGCTTGAGTTGCGAAACTAGCTTTTGCGGCCCCGAGACACCGCTTCAATCTCGTCCCGCACCAGCTTTTCCACCAGCGAGGGCAGGTTCTCCGACAACCATTGTCGAATAACGGGGCGCATAATCTCGACGACTTGGCCCTGAATTTCGACAGATTTTTCGGCCATCATGCTGGCTGCCATCTGCTCAGCGACAACCTGTGTGGTAGGCAAAACCGGACCGGTCGAAACCGCTTCGAAAGCCTGCCGGGCCGTCTCTTCTTTTTTGCGCTGAAAAGCGGCATCGCGTGCCGCTTTTTCTTCCGCACGGCGCGCAGTTTCATGGGCCAGCGCCTCGGTCTGCAAACGCCCACGAACGCGGTAGGCGGCGAGACGTTCATCGGCGGATTGACCAGCATCCGCGACCACCGCCGTCAACTCCGCGCGCACCCGCGCGGCCCTGTCTTCCAGCGTTTCTGTCGCCACTGGTGCAGCCTTCGGCTTGGGAGCAAGATGCACCGCATCCAGCGCCTTCTCCACAACTTGGGCAGTGCCCAATAACTCCGCCTCCAGCGCAGCCGCCATCTCGGTCTCGCTCACATCCGCTATGGGCTGGACGGGCTCCGCCTGCTGGGGAGCGTTGCTGTTGACGGCCTGATTGGGAACTTCAAAATCCTCCCGCCGTGTAACCTGAGGCTCGGACTCATCATCGGCGATGATCTGCCTGATGGACGCCAAAATCTCGTCCATGGACGGCTCCTGAACCTGCTCCTGCAAGTCTGCATCGACCGCTTGCGCCTGATTGCCCGGTTGCGTCGCCATACTGCACCCCACATTCCTACGTGGGCGCAAAGTGCCCCACGTGAAGGTCGATGATTCGTGCTATCTTTATACGGCAGGTCCGTGCCCTGTGCTAGTATCGGGCAACAGTGATCGCAATTTGCCCCAGTTTAATGAGGATCAATTCCCCGTGGGCGTGCGCAAACCAAACCAAAGGTCCTTGACCTTGTTATAGTGCTCCTTGGGGTCGTAATGGCGCACATGCAGGCCAAGGGTCCGGCTGCCTAGTCGGCCCACAGCAGCCACCAGCGCATAGCCAGCATCCACCTGGGCCTTACGCGCCTCAACGACATTCAACTGAGCGTTCAAAACCTGCGTCTGCTGTAACAGCACATCAAGCTGGGTGCGCTGACCCACATTGCGCTCTTCAATGATGCCTTCAAGGGCAAGGCGCGCCGCGCTCACCTGCGCGCGGCTGGCGGCGAGGCTCGCCCGGGCAGACTGAAGCTGGGACCAGGAGGCCACCACGGCGGCACGCACCTGATCGCGCGCCACATCCACTTGAATACGGGTCTGCGCCAACTGTTCTTTGGCCCCCCGAGTGGCCGCACTCGCCGCGCCGCCTTGATAGATCGGCACGCTCAACTGCACCTGCGCCGAAAGCGTGCTGGAATCGATACCCTGCCGCTGCTGGTTGAACTGTCTCTGGGCGCTGCCGCGAAAAGCCAGCGTGGGCAAAAATGCACCCTCTTCGATTTTCACATTAAAAGCCGCCGCATCCACCGAGTGGAGTGCCAAACGGATAGCCGGATGCTGGTTGGCCCCCAGCGCAATGGCTGAGTGCAAAGTATGGGGGTAAAGCCGTGTTGGGCCCTTGGGCCAACGCAAATTATGGGGAGCCTTGCCAATCACCTGCCGATAAACGGCCCGAGCGCCCGCCAGTTGCGCTTCTGCCGCCGTCACTTGCGCGCGCGCTGCCGCCTGTTCAGCCCGGCTTTGAGCGACATCGGTGCGCGTGCCCTCCCCCACTTCCAGCCGCGCGCGCGCAGAGCGCACTTGCTCGTTCAAAAAGCTCAGATTGCGGCGACGAATGGAAAGCACCTCGCGCGCGCGCAGCACATCCACATAAGCCGTGGCAGCAGATTGCAGAATCGTCTGTTCCGTATTGCGCAGCTGCTCCCGGCTACCACGTATCGTCGCCTCCGCCACAGCAACGCGGTTGAGCGTGCGAAAGCCGTCAAAAATCACCTGATCCAGTTGGATGCCATATCCGTAAGGGTTGGTATCGGTGCGATTGCCATTGGTGACGTTGCGCACAAATCCATAATTACCGGTACCGGAGAGTTGCGGGCGGTAGCCAGACTTGGCCGCTGCCAGCTGCTCATCAGCCGCCCGTGTTGCGGCGCGCTGTGCATTCAATTCAGCATTGTTGTTATAGGCGGCAGCCAGAGCGGAGCGGATCGATTCGGCAAAGGCCGGAGACGCGGCGCCCCAAGCCACCCCCACTGCCAAAACTACAGACAAACCCAAACGCATGACCGACACTTCCAATTCAACCGCCTCAAAAGCCGAAGTAAATCGACTTGCCCCCGATGCGCTTTCCCCTCCGTCATCCCAACGAAACGGTTAGCAAGGCTCAAAAATAATCTCTCAAACGTGAAATTTTTGCACAGGTGGGTTGGTTAATTTTTGGTTAACACACCCCCGCCCTATAGCAGAATTTGCCCGCTTCCCAACTTACAAAATGGCAACACCATGGCGACAATCGGGAGTGGTTCGCTCCGCTTACAGCAGGTCTATAGGGGGACACCGTCCGGCAGTGCGGTTTACAGTGCACGCCCAGTCTGTATTGCGGGCTGAAAGCCTTAAAAAATGAACTCAGGCTTCTTTTCAAAACCGGGCAGCAGCTGCACGGCACTGTTGAAGGCATCACGGCCCGAAAATGTCTTACCGCGCTTGAGGAAGATGCGGGCGCGGCCTGCATTGCCTGTACCTTCAACCACCACCAGACGACCGCCCTCTTTCAGCTGATCGCCCAGCGCCAGCGGCATGTTTTCGACGGCACCACCGATCAAGATGACATCGTAAGGGCCTTCCTTCGCGTGGCCCTTCTCCAACGGCCCTTGCACAACAACCGCATTGTCTACGCCCAGGTCCATGAGTGTTTCGGAAGCCTGCTGTGCCAAAGCCTCATCACTCTCCAGCGCCACCACGGAAGTGCACAGACGGGCGAGAATAGCGGTGGAATAGCCGGTGCCACATCCGATATCCAAAACGATGTCTTCCGCGTCCACCTCTGCCAATTGCAGCATTTTGGACAGCGACCGCACTTCCATCAAAAAGCGCCCGTCGTCGGAAATGGCGATATCTTCGTCCATGTAGGCCAAGGCACGCTTGTCAGACGGTACGAAGCGCTCGCGCGGAACTTTGGAAAACGCGCGGATGATGTCGTGGTCGGTCACGTCATTCACGCGGATTTGGCTTTCCACCATGTTCACGCGGGCTTGCTCAAAATCGATCATGGATGAACGGCTCCCCAGCCTGCACACTGCTGGCAATACCAAATGGGGTGGAGGCCTCGCCCGGAATCGAACCGGGGTGCAAGGATTTGCAGTCCTCTGCGTAACCACTCCGCCACGAGGCCATCCGTCCACTTGGGACCATGCTCCACGGGTCTACCGTGTAACCAAAGTGTGTCTAGGTGAGCACCTATGGCAGGTCAACCGCAAACCACGGCCTTGCACCCTATTGCCTATGTACGCGTAGCCTATTGCTTAGGACCTTGCGCACGGCCAGCGCACCATTGCCGCCATCGGCGACCAAAACGCACTTCAGAGCGACGCCGAAACCGGCGAATACCCGCAAAGTCCTTCGACAGAATAAGAAGACCCAAAGGGATCATCCAAAAGCCCAAAATGGGAAGAAAGCCAAAAAGCCCGCCAAAGATGAGGCCACCGCCCAGCGCTGTTCTACCAGCCCGGCTGCGGGGCCTTGGGATCCAACGATCCCAAACATTTTCTTGCACGCGCTTATCCATAACGATCACAAAAATGGTGATGGTGCGCCCGCTGCACAAGACTAACATTATCGGGAGGTGCTTAGAAGAGTGGCTCCTCTGGCCGGATTCGAACCAGCGACCAATTGATTAACAGTCAACTGCTCTACCACTGAGCTACAGAGGAATACACGCCCAACCACTCTTTCCAGGCGATGCGCGCTCTTAGCAAACCTATCTCCCGTCCCGCAAGGCCAAACTTGCCCAGCACGACGGTAATTTTTGCACAAAGCAACGCGCAGGCCCCTAAACCATCACAGGCCAATGCTTGTGTGAGCCAACAGCTTAGCTGAGCGGATCGATCTCGATTTCCACCCGTCGGTTCCGTGCTTTGCCCTGGGGCGTTGCGTTGGAAGCGATGGGGCGCTCCTCTCCATAGCCAATGACGTAGAAGCGACGGGAATCGGTGCCTTGGCTCACCAGATAGTTGGCGACAGCCACACCCCGGCGTTCAGAAAGTTGCTGGTTGAACTGGTCAGAGCCATCACTATCCGTGTGGCCATACACGTTCACGAGGGATCGGTTATACTCCTTCAGCACCAGCGCAACGGAGTTTAGAACACTGAAGAATTCGCCTTTAATATTGGCCTCGCCGGTGGCGAAGGTGATGTTGCTGGGCATGTTGAGAATGATGCGATCGCCGGAGCGTGTCACACTCACGCCCGTGCCCTGCAATTGAGCACGCAGTTGGGCCTCCTGCCGATCTTGATAGGCGCCGACGGCACCGCCGCCCAAGGCACCAATACCAGCGCCGATGAGCGCAGACTTACGACGGTCTGCACCCGTAGCGCGGCCCACAAGCAGGCCACCCACAGCGCCCACAGCCGCACCGGCACCCGCGCCGATGACCGTGTTGGAGACCTTTTGCTGGCCCGTATAGGGGTCCGTGGTGCAGGCGGAGACGAAAACAAGGCTGGCGAGCGCAGCAATGCTCGCGCCGGAGAGACGTTTTGGCATATGGATTGGACTTTCAGTTAGCACTTTAGTGCGCGGCACTGCGCGTTTGGCGCGGCGTAGGGCCACCTTATGGTGAAACCATGGCGCGCTTTCGCCATTCCTATTTCACTTTTCATGAACGGGTGCTGAACGGCCCCCTTTTTTCGGATTAGACCTTTGAGCACTGAAAACTCCAAAAAACCTGTGATCGTGTGGTTCCGTCAGGATTTGCGCCTGCACGACAATCCCGCCCTTCACCACGCGGCACAGACCGGCAAGCCGATCATCGCGCTTTACATCTATGATGAAACGTCTCCAGACATTCGTGTGCCCGGCGCAGCATCCCGGTGGTGGCTGCATCACTCGTTAACAAGCCTTTCAAATGACCTAAAGGAGCTTGGAGCGCAGCTATACATGCGCGCAGGCCCCGCTGCGGACGTGGTGACCGATGTTCAAAAGGAAAGCGGTGCCGATACCATTTTCTGGAACCGCCGCTATGGAGAGGGAGAACAGGCGGTGGATGCCGCAATCAAAAGCGATTTCGACGGCGAGGCGAAGAGTTTCTCAGCCATCATTATGCACGAACCTTCCAAAGTGCGCACCGGCAGTGACAAGCCCTACCGCGTTTACACGCCATTTTGGAAAAACTTCAGCAGCAGCGAACCGCCCCGAAAACCCTACCCCAAACCAAAGGAAATCAACGGATTCGAATGCGATCTTGAATCGGATTCGCTGGATGATTGGCAACTCCTGCCCACCAAGCCCGACTGGTCCGGGGGTATAAGCGAAGTTTGGCAGCCCGGTGAAGCGGGGGCCCATGCCCGCGCCGGTGATTTCATGAAAAAACATCTGGATGAATACGATCAGATGCGCGACCTGCCCGCCGAAGATCGCACGTCTCGCCTGTCACCCCACTTGCATTTTGGTGAAGTCAGCCCCCACCAGCTCTGGTATCGCAGCTTTGATAAAGGCGAGGGCCGCACCAGCGAAAAGGATCGGGAAACCTATCGCAAGGAACTGGTCTGGCGGGAATTTTCCTATCACCTGCTTCAGGAATGGCCGGATTTGGCGGCAGAAAACTTCAACCGCAAATTTGATACGTTCCAATGGCGCGAGGACGACGCGGCGCTGAAGGCCTGGAAGCGTGGGCAGACGGGCTATCCCATTGTCGATGCCGGTATGCGTCAGCTTTGGCAGACCGGCTGGATGCACAACCGCGTGCGCATGATAACGGGCTCCTTTCTGGTGAAGCACTTGCTCTTGGACTGGCGCCATGGCGAGCGGCATTTCTGGGATTGTCTGGTGGACGCAGACCCGGCCTCCAACCCCGCCCAATGGCAATGGGTTGCTGGCACTGGTGCCGATGCCTCCCCCTATTTCCGCATTTTCAACCCCATCATGCAGGCAGAAAAATTCGATCCCACAGGTGCTTACATCAAAACCTACGTGCCCGAGTTGAAAGACCTGCCCGCCAAGCATCTGCCGGCCCCGTGGGACGCACCGCTCACCGTTTTGCGCGATGCTGGCGTAAAACTGGGCGACACCTACCCGCGCCCCATTGTGGATCATGCCGAAGCGCGCCAGCGTGCGCTGGACACACTGCAAGCCAGCAAAGAGGCCAACGAAACCGGTGCAACTGCTTGACGCTCCAGCAAAAACCGTCCAGATTTTTCGACAGGCAGCCTGTCAAACATAAAAACCAGTCAACATTTTGTGACGGGTGCGAAACTTATTCAGCAGCGCGCCGTTCCTAAATGTGGACACGATACCGGCCATCGGGAACGGACTTTATGATTAATCAGACTGACGCGGCGCTCAATCCCCGTGCCGATTTGCAAAACGCCATTATTTTAACGGCCGAAAACCTCAATGAAGCCCTAGCAGGCCTTCCCCGAAAAGCGGCTATGGTCATGCGCAAGATCACCCTTTTGCGCAAAGGCTCTCTCACCATAACCGTCCCCACCGGTCAGACCTTCAGCTATACCGGTCCAGAACCAGGCCCCCACGGCGAAGCGGTGTTGGCCAATTGGGGTGTCGTGCGGCGCGTCCTTTCCAATGGTTCCCTGGGCGTGGCCGAAAGCTATATCGAAAAAGAGTGGTCCAGCCCGGATGTCACCAGTTTTCTGGAACTGTTTCTCGCCAATTCTTACGGCGGAGGAGCGGAGGGTTTTTTCAACCGCAACCGCCTGATGGCGTTCTTTTCCCGCATAAGCCACTGGTGGAACCGCAATTCCAAAGCCGGTTCCAAACGCAACATTTCCGCGCATTACGATCTGGGCAATCGCTTCTATGAACAATGGCTCGACCCTTCCATGACCTATTCCAGCGCCCTGTTTCAGGAGGGTGCCAATTCGCTGGAGGAAGCGCAGGAGCATAAATATCGTGCCTTGGTAGAAGCCACTGACATTCAACCCCACCACCATGTGCTGGAAATCGGCTGCGGCTGGGGTGGGTTTGCCGAATATGTGGCTGGAAGAATCGGGGCAAAGGTGACGTGTCTAACCATCTCACGCGAGCAATTTGACTTTGCCACCCAGCGCATGGCCCAAGCCGAACTGTCGGACAAAGTGACGATCAAATTTCAGGATTATCGCGACGAAACCGGCACCTATGATCGCATCGGCTCCATCGAAATGTTCGAAGCCGTGGGTGAAGCCTATTGGCCCTCTTATTTTTCACAACTCAATGCCTGCCTGAAGCCGGGCGGCCGCGCTGGACTGCAAGTCATCACCATCAAGGATCAGGACCTGGACCACTACCGCGCCAACCCCGATTTCATCCAAAAATACATCTTCCCCGGCGGCATGTTGCCCTCTCTCGAAGGGATGCAAGCTCTGGGACGCGCCAACGATTTGCCCATGGTGGCTGATCGCGCCTTTGGCCACGATTACGCAGCGACTTTGGAAGAATGGCGCTACCGCTTCTGGGCCAAATGGGAGACAATCAAACCATTGGGCTTCGACGAACGTTTCAAACGCATCTGGGAATTCTATTTCCACTACTGCGAAGCGGGCTTCAAAGTGGGGTCCATCGATGTCCGGCAGATGGTGTTTGCGAAGGGATAAGCCTATTGAAAAGGCTTTCTCGGCGCAGCCAAGCCGAGCAAATTATCGCCGTCCTTGAGATGGCAAATAATGGAAAGAGATCAGTAAACAGACTCCCCTACCTCCCCCTTGAGGGGAGATCCAAGAAGCGAAGCTGATTGGGGCGGGGGGCGCAGTCTTAAAGCGGCTATTAGTCCAGCCCCCACCCGAAACAGCAAGCTGTTTCGACCTCCCCTCCAGGGGGAGGTGATAACCGCCCAGCAAGAGGCACGTCCTTTGCCTGAAAAAATCGAAAGCCTCTCCAACACGCGCCTCGCCCTCTACGCCCTGCCCGCCATTCCGCTGGCGGCGCTAACGCTCCCGCTCTACTCCTTCATTCCTGTCTTCTACGCAGAAGCGCTGGGCGTCTCGCTGGCATCCATGGGCTTCGTTCTGTTCTTTGTGCGCCTGATTGATGCGGTCAACGATCCCTTCATCGGCTGGGCAAGCGACAAGTTCCGACCCAGCTTTGGCCGCCGCCGCACATGGTTTGCCTGCGCCATCCCCTTGCTCATGCTGGGGGTCTACAAACTGTTTTGGCCCTCGCCTGACGCTGGTGTGGCCTATGTGGGGCTTTGGACGCTGGTTCTTTCCATCGGCTATACCTGCGCAATTCTACCCTACACAGCGTGGGGCGCGGAATTACAGACTACCTATCGCGGTCGCGCCCGCGTTGCCGCCTGGCGTGAAGGGCTCATTTTGATTGGCACCCTTCTGGCCATCACCGTACCCTTTGCCATCGGTTGGGAAGACGCAAACCAACTCCACGGTTTCGCCGTGCTTGGCATCATTGTGGTTGTGCTCCTACCCGTTTTCGGCGCCGTCACGCTGTTCACAACAGCAGAGCCAAAAGAACACACACGCGAACCCGTTTCTTTCCGCGATGGGCTCAAACACCTGCGCAATAACAAACCCTTCCAGCGCTTGCTAACGGCCTTCTTTCTGAACGGCTTCGCCAACTCCATCGCCGCCACGCTTTTCCTGCTCTACTGTGCCCAACGGCTGAACATGGAAGCGGAACGGGGACTGTTCATCTTCGTGTTTTTCCTGTGCGGCATCGCGGGCGTTCCCTTTTGGAATTTCGTGGCCGGCAAAAGCTCCAAACACCGCGCGTGGTGCATCGCCATGGTGTTTGCGGTCATCGTGTTTTCAGTAACGCCCTTCCTGCCGGAAAAGGCCTATTGGTCCTATATGGCAGTCTGCGTGCTCACGGGCTTCACCCTCGGCGCGGACATCGCGCAACCCGCCGCCATTCAGGCGGATGTCATCGACATCGATACAGCAGAATCAGGCGAGCAACGCTCCGGCACTTATTTTGCACTCTGGTCCCTCGCCACCAAAATGAGCCTTGCTCTCACGGCAGTTATAATTCTACCTGTCTTGGAATGGGCCGGTTTTTCTGCCGATAATGCCGCTGCTTCCACCGCAACCGGCATCACCCTGTTGGGCTTTCTCTACGGCTGGGGTCCCATCGCGATGAAAATCCCTGCCCTCTTGCTCATGTGGAACTTCCCGATCTCGGAGCAGGATGTTGAGGCATTGCGCAAGCGTATTGAAGATACAGATCAGCCGATTGAGGCAATTCCTGCTGCATAGGTTCAAATTTGCGCAAAGCGCTTGCTTGCTCCGACGCAAAGCCGCACCTAGATTTGGACGACTGCAAACAGGACTTCCTTTCCATGACCGTCCATAAATCTGTCATTGATGCCATCGGCAACACGCCTCTCATTCGCCTCAACAAACTGTCCGATGAGACGGGCTGCGAAATCCTCGGCAAGGCCGAATTTATGAATCCGGGTCAAAGTGTGAAAGACCGCGCGGCTCTCTCCATCATTCGCCACGCGGAAAAGGAAGGACGCATAAAGCCTGGCGGCATCATCGTGGAAGGCACCGCTGGCAACACGGGCATTGGCCTTGCCATGGTGGGCAATGCGCTGGGCTACCGCTCTGTGATCGTCATCCCCTCCTCCCAAAGTCAGGAGAAGAAAGACGCCATCAAGGCCTTTGGCGCTGAACTGGTGGAAGTGCCCCCCAAGCCCTATCGCAACCCCAACAACTATGTGCGCTTGTCGGGCCGCTTGGCAGAGCAACTGGCCAAAAGCCATCCCGAAGGCGCAATCTGGGCCAACCAGTTTGACAATGTGGCCAACCGACAAGCCCATATCGACACAACCGGCCCCGAAATCTGGAACCAGACCGATGGCAAAGTGGACGGTTTCATCTGCGCCGTCGGCTCCGGCGGAACTTTGGCGGGCGTAGCCATGTCACTGCGCGAGCGCAACAAAGACGTCCAAATCGGCATTGCCGACCCGGATGGCGCAGCGCTTTACAATTATTATGCCCATGGCGAGTTGAAATCCTCCGGCGATTCCATCTCGGAGGGCATTGGCCAAGGCCGCATCACCGCAAATCTGGAAGGCCTAGAGGTGGACCACGCCTTTAATATTACCGACAGCGAGGCCCTGCCCATTGTCTTCGACCTTATGGAAAATGAAGGCCTCGTTTTGGGCGGCTCTTCGGGCGTAAATATCGCTGGGGCCGTCCGCATGGCCAAAGCCCTCGGCCCAGGCCACACCATCGTGACCATCCTGTGCGATTACGGCACCCGTTATCAGGCCAAATTATTCAACGCCGAATTCCTCCGTTCGAAAAACTTGCCCGTGCCTGAATGGCTGGAAAGCAAGGTCAATTTCGAAATCCCGTTTGAGGAAGTGACGGAATAATGCCCACCAAACTCCTCTTTTTGGACGATGCATATGCCGCCACAGCGGAGACGACCGTGGTGGCACTGCACGATGGCCATTCTGTCGAGTTGGACCAAACCGTTTTCTATGCAAACAGTGGCGGGCAGCCGGGCGACACAGGGTCTTTTGAGCGTGCCGATGGCACCATGCTCACCGTGACCAACACGCACTATCTTAACAACGATAAGGCCACTGTCTTGCACGTCTTGGCAGAAGACAGTGCCCTTCCTGCTGTTGGCGAAACGCTGGTTGCCCATGTGGATTGGCAACGCCGTTACAAACTCATGCGCATGCATTCCGCCTGTCACCTGCTTTCAGTCGCTTGCCCGCTGCCCATCACCGGTGCTGCGGTGGGTGAAAATGAAAGCCGCATTGATTTTGATATGACGGAGACAGCGGACAAAGCTGACCTGACGGCTAAAATAATGGAGCTGGTGCAGGCCAACCATCCTATCTTCACAAGCACGATTACGCCGGAAGAACTGGCTGCAAACCCCGGCTTGGTGAAGTCTAAAAACGTCAAACCGCCCCAGACAGCGGATTCCATTCGTTTGGTCTGCATTGGCGACGATGCTGCTGTCGACTCGCAACCATGCGGTGGCACCCATGTGAGCGAAACGCAGGAAGTAGGCGAAGTTCACATTGGCAAAATTGAAAAGAAGGGCCGAGAGAACCGCCGCATGCGCATTCGTTTTGGCCCCCTACCCGGCTAAAATCTTGCTATGACCCGCAGCCCCTATCTCGTTGATACAGACTGGCTCTTCGCCCATTTGGACGATGATGATATCGCCATCATTGATGGGTCCTGGTATCTGCCCGCCATGGGCCGCGATGGCCGGGCGGAATATGATGCCCAGCACATTCCCGGAGCTGTGTTTTTCGACATTGATGAAATTGTGGATCCGGCAAGCACCCTGCCCCACACGCTGGCTTCTCCAGAGCTCTTCGCGCGCAAGGTGGGCGCATTGGGCATTTCCAACACACAGACAATCGTTGTTTATGACGGGCACGGATTGTTTTCTGCACCTCGGGTGTGGTGGAACTTCAAGATCATGGGCGCAGCCAAAGTAGTCATTCTGGATGGCGGTTTGCCGGCATGGATTGCAGATCGCTTGCCCATCGAAGCCGGCGCAGCGCCGCTCTATCCAAAGCTGTTCAGTCCCCACCCGGAAGCGGGCGCGGTGATATCTAAAACCCAAATGCTGGATTGCGTGAACAGCGATCACATGCAGATTGTTGATGCCAGACCCGCAGACCGGTTTTATGGAACGGCTCCCGAGCCCAGAGCGGGCATACGCGGCGGGCACATGCCGGGGGCCATTTCATTACCGACAAGTCAGGTGGCACCAGATGGCAAACTGCTGAATCTGGAAACGTTGAAAATCACATTCGAGGCCGCTCAAATCGACGTGTCCAAACCCGTCGTAACCACCTGCGGCTCCGGCGTAACGGCGGCCACACTAGCCTTCGCCTTAACGTCCCTCGGGCATCCAAATCCGGTGCTCTACGATGGATCATGGACAGAATGGGGTGGTGATCCCAACACCCCCATCGTGTCTCCCGAGAACCTGTCCTCCGCAGATTGAAACAGTGAGACGATCCAGCTGCGGAGCAACCTGCTGCTCCACTGCAAGGCCTCAAAGAGGAACCACGAAGCCTACATATCCGATTGCACGAGCTCGAAAGAACTGGACGCGATTCTGCGCTGATACGCCAGCCCTGAAATAATCTCCTCTGCATCAAAAGTATCAGACTAAAGTCTTAAATCGGTTCGCAGGGCCACGTGGCGCTGAATCCGAACTTGGCTAGGCTTATGCAGACTATGCCGCAGTATGCGCTTTAACTAACTGTTTTCATTTGGTTTTTGAAGAAGGGTCTTCGCCAAATAGCGCAATTTTGTGCGGATGCGTCAAAATCAAACAGTACCAAGCTAGCCACCCAATCCTATGTCAAGCGCGAAGAGGGACCGCAATTTAGTAGGAGATAAACATGTCTGTCATGGAGACTGCCGAAACTTACAGTCGGCAAATACCCACCATCCGCAGCGCGGATTGGTTCATTCGTATTCCGCTCGCCGTAATTATCATTGAGCAAGGTCTCATGAAAATCCCGGAATTCGCATCGCAGGCGGAAATGTATGAGCTACCGCTGGTATTATTTGGCTTGGCCACGTTTGCTGAGCTGGCCGGTGGTGCCGCTATCCTGTTGGGCGGTTTGCTGCGCAATAACTGGTTCAGCGACATCCTGACACGTCTTGGCGGTCTTGCCATTTCCATCGTAGTGGCTGGCGTGATCTGGATGATCTATTTCGGTCCCTTTGGCGGCTGGCAGTTGCAGGGCATGCTTCTAGCAGGCGGTGTATTCTTCCTGATGCGAGGCAATGGGGATGTAAAAGGGCGCAAGCTTATTTAGCTCCCAATACAGCACCTGTCGGCAATCATCTGGCCAGAGCGTTTCAATCCAATTGAAACGCTCTGGCAATGAAGTTCTCTTGAGCGTGCATTTGCACTGCGGCGGAGTCCTTTAGGCCAATAGCGGGATCGCAGGAGCCTAGAATTGTGAGGTAGGGGGCGATCACGCTTCAAGAGTTATTGCTTTTTCGACGGCGTGGCTGACGCAGTGTGAAGCGCGCCTTACGCGCACAAAACTAAAAAAGGCCAGCAGATTTGCTGGCCTTTCTCAATATAACGGATTTTTACTCTTACAATCACCACCAGCGCACGAGAGTGTGCCTCAGCGTGAATCTTCCCGTTCAATCAACGACGCTTGAATTTCAGGCCGCACTTGCACTGCGACGCGGTTTCCAACGCGGCTGTAAAGATCAATCACGTCTTGATTGACCATGCGAAAACAGCCAGACGAAGCGGCCTTGCCAATGGAATAGGGCTTATTGGTGCCGTGGATACGATAAAGCGTGTCCTTGCCATTCTTGAACAAATACATGGCCCGGGCGCCCAGGGGGTTATTTGGGTCGCCCTTCAATCCCTCTGCATATTTCGCCAATTCCGGCTTGCGCTCAATCATTTCCTTCGGCGGCGTCCAGGTGGGCCATGTTTGCTTCCACTGTAGAATGGAATTGCCCGTCCAGCCGTAACCTTCTTTACCCACAGCGATGCCATAGCGCATGGCCTTCCCGCCCCGCTCCACCAGATAAAGATGCCGACGCCGAGCGTCCACAATAATTGTGCCTGCTTTTTCCGGCCCATAATAATTGACCCGCTGACGCAAATACTTGCGGTTCATGCGTGTGTAGTCGAAGGCGGGAATTTGATTTCCCTCATCCACCATGGCTGCATAAATGCTGCCATAATCAAACTGCTCAGAGCGGATACGGCTATTTTGAATGCGCTGGCTGCGTTGCAAAGCGCCAAGAGACGACGTGTTCGAAGCAAGCTGTTCTGAAGGTGCCAGTGCAGCATAAGTAGACGTTGCACTACCGCTGCTAGAACAGGCCTGTAGCACCAGGCCCATAGCCAGCACTGGTGCCACCCGAACGGCGCTATTGAAAACAACTGTGGCTTTGGAAGAACGGTCCCACATCACGCGACTCATCACAATAATCCCTACATTCTGCGTGCCCCGCCCAGCGAGCTTATGATAATTATGGCCACAATGGAAACGTCAATTAACTTTTATGGCGACAACGCTTCTAGCTTGTAAGCGCAGCACAGACACAAACTATTGAAATGAAACACAAAAAAAGGCCGAGGCGTTCCCGCCCCGGCCTTTCAAGATTATGTCAAATGGTTAACAGATCACACTGAAAACCGTTAAAATAATGCCGAACCTTATTCGGCTGCCTCACCTTCCGTCATATCCGCCAGCATCGCGGCCTCGGCCTCAGCCACTTTGCGCTGCTCTTCGATGATGAGATCATCGCGGGAGTTGGCGATGCGGCGCACCTGGTTCATCACCCCGCCCGTACCGGCCGGGATGAGGCGTCCCACGATCACGTTCTCCTTAAGGCCTTCCAGCGTGTCGGACTTACCGGCCACAGCAGCCTCCGTCAGCACACGGGTGGTTTCTTGGAAGGAAGCGGCGGAGATGAAGGAACGGGTCTGCAACGAAGCCTTGGTGATGCCGAGCAGGATCGGCGTGCCTTCTGCAGGCGCGCGGCCCTCTTCGGCAAGCTTCTCGTTCATCAGTTCCAGTTCCACACGGTCCATCTGCTCACCGCGCACCAAACCAGACTCACCCGGCTCGGAAATTTCCACCTTCTGGAGCATCTGGCGGACAATCACTTCAATGTGCTTGTCGTTAATGCCCACGCCCTGAAGGCGGTACACTTCCTGCACTTCGTCGACGAGGTAAGACGCGAGCGCTTCCACACCCTTCACGGCAAGAATGTCGTGCGGAGCGGGGTTACCGTCGAGAATGTAATCGCCTTTCTCGATGGGGTCCCCATCCTGGTGATGGAAAGGCTTGCCCTTTGGAATGAGATATTCCGCTGGCTCCACCTGCTCATCATTGGGCTCAATGTGAATACGACGCTTGTTCTTGTAATCGCGGCCAAAGCGGATGGTGCCGTCGATCTCCGCGATCACAGCGGCATCCTTTGGACGACGGGCCTCGAACAGTTCCGCCACGCGGGGCAGACCACCGGTAATGTCCTTCGTCTTGGCGCTTTCCAGCGGCACACGGGCCAGCACGTCACCGGCATGGACTTCCGCGCCGGGCTCCACGGACAGGATTGCGTCCACGGAGAGTTCAAAGCTGGCAGGTGTACCCTGTTGCGTGGTGATGATTTCGCCCTTGTCGTTTTTGATAACAACAGAGGGTTTCAAATCAGCACCACGTGGGTTGGAACGCCAGTCGATGATGGTGCGCTTGGTGATGCCGGTGTTCTCATCGGCGGATTCCGACACGGACACGCCTTCCAGCAGGTCGGTGAATTCCACCTTGCCACCTTCGGGCGTGAGGATGGGACGAGTATAGGGGTCCCATTCCGCAATACGCTGGCCTTGGGTGACATTGTCCCCATCATCCACCATTATGCGCGACCCATAGGTCACGCGGTGAACGGCCCGCTCATTACCCTGCTCATCCATGATGAGCACGGCCATGTTGCGGCCCATGGCGATGAGGTCGCCAGAGGAGTTGCGCACCATATTGCGGTTACGGATTTGCACCTTGCCCTCATAGCTGGCCTCGATGAAAGACGAGTCCACCACGTTGGCCGTGCCGCCAATGTGGAACGTGCGCATGGTCAACTGCGTGCCGGGCTCACCGATGGACTGGGCGGCGATAACGCCCACAGCCTCACCCATGTTCACCGGCGTACCGCGGGCCAAATCGCGCCCATAACAGGTGGCGCAGATCCCCGTGCGGGTCTCGCAAGTCAACGCAGAGCGGATTTTCACCTGCTGAATGCCAGCATCTTCAATGGCGAGCACATCGGTTTCCTCAATGGATTGACCAGCTGCCACAATCACATCGCCGGTTTCAGGGTGTTCAACATCGATGGCCGCTGCGCGGCCCACAATGCGTTGACC
Organism: Pseudomonadota bacterium; assembly: GCA_039198355.1. Lineage (GTDB taxonomy): Bacteria > Pseudomonadota > Alphaproteobacteria > Rhizobiales > Rhizobiaceae > Pseudahrensia. Next base: position 8,561 of record JBCCTO010000019.1, on the reverse strand, counting down.
CAAAGAGGCCACAACCTGACCGGCATCCACGATCGCTTGCATGGTGAGGCCATTGGTGGTGCCACAATCAAGCTCATTGATGATGCAATCCTGCGCCACATCCACCAGACGGCGGGTGAGGTAACCGGAGTTGGCCGTTTTCAAAGCTGTATCGGCCAAACCCTTACGGGCACCGTGGGTGGAGTTGAAGTACTCCATCACGGTCAGGCCTTCCTTAAAGTTGGAAATGATCGGCGTTTCGATAATCTCACCGGAAGGCTTGGCCATCAGGCCACGCATACCGGCCAGCTGTTTCATCTGGGCGGGGGAACCACGGGCCCCGGAGCGGGACATCATGTACACAGAATTCATCTGCTTTTGACGACCGTCCTCGTCGAACTTGGTTTCCATGAGACCGTTCATCATCTCATCAGCCACCTTGTCGCCGCACTTGGCCCAAGCGTCCACGACCTTATTGTACTTCTCGCCCTGGGTGATGAGGCCATCATTATATTGCTGCTCGAATTCCTTCGTCAGCGCCGATGTTTCTTCCACCATCCCCACTTTCGTGTCGGGGATCACCATGTCGTCTTTGCCGAAGGATATGCCCGCCTTACAGGCGTTCTCGAAGCCGAGCTTCATGATGCGGTCGGCGAAGATCACCGTGTCCTTCTGACCGCACTTGCGATAGACGCGATCAATCATGGCGGAGATGTTTTTCTTGGTCATCTCCTGGTTCACGATGTCATAGGACACGCCGGGACGGCGCGGCAGCAATTCGCCCATAAGCATGCGCCCGGGCGTGGTTTCGATAATCTCGGAGACCTCGTTACCCTCACCATCCAGCATTTTCACGCGGGCTTTCACTTTGGAATGCACGGTGACGATGCGGTTATCCAGCGCGTGCTGCAACTCGCCCATATCGGCAAAAACCATGCCCTGACCGGGCTCATTCTCCGCCTCGATGGAGAGGTAGTAGAGACCGAGCACAATGTCCTGCGAAGGCACAATAATGGGTTGTCCGTTAGCGGGGTGCAGAATGTTGTTGGTGGACATCATCAGCACCCGGGCTTCCAACTGCGCTTCCAGCGAAAGCGGCACGTGGACAGCCATCTGGTCACCGTCAAAGTCCGCGTTAAAGGCGGCACAAACCAGCGGGTGCAGGTGAATGGCCTTGCCTTCGATCAGCACGGGCTCAAAGGCCTGAATACCAAGACGGTGCAGCGTGGGCGCACGGTTCAGCAGAACGGGGTGCTCGCGGATGACCTCATCAAGAATGTCCCAGACTTCCGGCTTCTCTTTCTCCACCAATTTCTTGGCCTGCTTCACCGTGGAAGAATAACCCTTGGCGTCCAGACGCGCGTAGATGAATGGCTTGAAGAGTTCCAAAGCCATCTTCTTGGGCAGACCACACTGGTGCAGTTTGAGTTCCGGACCCACCACGATCACGGAACGACCGGAATAATCCACACGCTTCCCGAGCAGGTTCTGACGGAAGCGGCCTTGCTTGCCTTTCAGCATATCGGACAGGGATTTCAACGGACGCTTGTTGGCGCCCGTGATTGTACGGCCGCGACGACCATTGTCGAACAGCGCATCCACGGATTCCTGCAGCATGCGCTTTTCGTTGCGGATGATAATATCCGGCGCACGCAATTCCATCAGCCGCTTCAAGCGATTGTTCCGGTTGATAACCCGACGGTAGAGATCGTTCAGATCGGAAGTCGCAAAACGTCCGCCATCCAGCGGCACCAGCGGACGAAGGTCCGGCGGAATCACTGGAATAGTCTTCATAATCATCCATTCCGGACGATTGCCGGAATCGAGGAAGGCTTCAGCGGTTTTGAGACGCTTGGAGAGCTTTTTGTATTTCAGTTCCGACGTGGTGGAAGCAATCTCTTCGCGCAACTCGTTGACCAGCTTCTCCAGGTCCAGATTGGAGAGCATCTCGTGGATAGCCTCCGCGCCGATCATGGCGGTGAAGTTTTCCTCGCCATACTCGTCCTGAGCAATCATGTGCTCTTCTTCGGAGAGCAGCTGGAACTCTTTCATGGGCGTGAGACCAGCCTCGATCACAACGAAATTTTCAAAATAGAGAATGCGCTCCAAGTCCTTCAACGTCAGGTCCAACAGCAGGCCGATGCGCGACGGCAAAGACTTCAGGAACCAGATATGGGCAACGGGCGAAGCGAGATCGATATGGCCCATGCGCTCGCGGCGCACGCGGGAAAGGGTCACTTCCACGCCGCACTTTTCGCAGATAATGCCCTTATATTTCATGCGCTTATATTTACCGCACAGGCACTCATAATCCTTGATAGGGCCAAAAATACGCGCGCAGAACAGACCATCCCGCTCGGGCTTGAATGTGCGGTAGTTGATCGTTTCGGGCTTTTTAATTTCCCCAAACGACCAGGACAGAATTTTCTCCGGCGATGCGATGGAAATTCGAATGGAATCGAACGTCTCCGCCACAACCTGAGGGTTAAAGAGGTTCATGACTTCATGTTGCATGTCTTAGTCTCCTAGTTGGAGTTTTCACTCCGCGAGCAGATTATTCTCACTCGCCATCGCCGCGTGAACGGCACATGTTTCTTTAGTAACGTCTTTGGCGCCCATTGATTCCTGGAGTTGCATGACCTCGCCCAGTGTCTGGGCATCCAAAATCTTCAGACTTGAGGCATACGAATTCAGAGCATTCAAATTTATTGAAAAAGGGCAGTTTTCGGCGTGGTTCAGAAGACTAGCTAGGCCGTCTATGCGCTTGTCAGCAACTTCATCCTTGTCCGTGATGAAAATCACGAAAAAGCTAAGAGCGATCATAGCGAACATGAACGGTAGGACTGGCATCATCTCCTGTTCCAATATTCCGGCGCGCCAGGGGGATTAACCCTGAGGTGCAGCCCCCCCTTACTCCGCAGCATCCGGCATGACGAAGTCGTCATTGTCCTGTTCCAATTCCAGTTTGGAATTGTCCAGGTCAACAGACAGGCCCAGCGAGCGCATTTCTTTGACCAACACGTTGAAGCTCTCCGGGATACCCGACTCAAACGTGTCGTCGCCGCGCACAATGGATTCGTAGACCTTCGTGCGGCCCGCCACGTCGTCCGACTTGACGGTGAGCATTTCCTGAAGCGTGTAGGCTGCGCCATAGGCTTCCAGCGCCCACACTTCCATCTCCCCGAAGCGCTGGCCGCCAAACTGTGCCTTACCACCCAGCGGCTGCTGGGTAACGAGCGAGTATGGACCAATGGACCGGGCGTGGATTTTGTCGTCCACCAAATGGTGCAGTTTGAGCATGTAAATATAGCCCATAGTCACCTGGCGATCGAAAGGCTCACCTGTACGACCGTCATAAAGTGTGGACTGACCGGACCCATTAAGGCCTGCATCTTCCAGCATCTCCACAATATCGGGCTCGTGGGCCCCGTCGAACACAGGCGTGGCGATGCGCACACCGGTCTTCAACTGGTCGGCGAGACGCACGATGGATTCATCGTCGTAATCGCGCACGGGCACGTTGCGGTCATTGGCCGGGTAAAGCGCTTCGATTTGCCTACGCAGTTCCGTCTGCTCACCGGTCTTTTCATACTCTTCCAGCAGCTTGCCCACCTTGCGGCCCATGCCGGCGCAGGCCCAACCCAGATGGGTCTCGAGGATCTGCCCCACATTCATGCGCGATGGCACGCCCAGCGGGTTCAACACGATGTCGGCATGGGTGCCGTCTTCCAAGAAAGGCATGTCTTCGATGGGCATAATGCGAGACACCACACCCTTGTTGCCGTGACGACCGGCCATTTTATCGCCGGGCTGCAGTTTGCGCTTGATGGCCACGAACACTTTGACCATTTTCATCACGCCGGGCGGCAGTTCATCACCGCGCTGCAGTTTCTCCACCTTGTCCATGAAGCGGCCTTGCAGCAGGCCTTTGGACTCATCATAGGAACCACGCAGGGCCTCGATAGAGCTTTGCAGCTCCTCGTCTTCAACGGCGAACATCCACCACTGGCTGCGGGGATAGTTTTCCATCTCCTCAGCTGTCAACTTCGTGCCTTTTTTGTAGCCCTTAGGACCGGCCACAGCCTCTTTGCCTTCCAGCATGTCGGACAGGCGGCCATAAACGGTGCGGTCCAAAATGGCCTGCTCGTCGTCACGGTCCTTGGCGAGGGTTTCAATTTCCTCCCGCTCGATGGCCATGGCCCGCTCATCTTTTTCGATGCCATGACGGTTGAACACGCGCACTTCCACGACGGTGCCGAAAGCACCGGGGGACATGCGCAGGGATGTATCCCGCACGTCGGAGGCTTTTTCACCGAAGATGGCGCGCAGCAGCTTTTCTTCCGGCGTCATGGGGCTTTCGCCCTTAGGCGTGATTTTACCCACCAGAATATCACCGGGGCCAACCTCAGCTCCGATATAAGTGATACCGGCCTCGTCCAAGTTCTTCAGCGCTTCTTCGGAGACGTTGGGAATATCCCGCGTGATTTCTTCCGGCCCCAGCTTGGTGTCCCGCGCCATCACTTCGAATTCTTCCAAGTGGATGGATGTAAACACGTCGTCGCGCACAATGCGCTCTGAAAGCAGGATGGAGTCCTCGAAGTTGTATCCATTCCAAGGCATGAACGCCACGAGCACGTTGCGACCCAGTGCCAGATCACCAAGATCCGTGGAAGGGCCATCAGCAATAATATCGCCTTTGTTCAGCACATCGCCCACGCGCACCAGCGGACGTTGGTTGATACAGGTGGACTGGTTGGAACGCTGGAATTTTTGCAGACGGTAGATATCCACACCAGGCTTGGTGGGGTCCAGATCCTCGGTGGCACGCACAACAATACGGGTAGCATCCACCTGATCCACGATACCCGCACGACGTGCGCCAATGGCTGCGCCAGAGTCCCGTGCCACGATGGGCTCCATGCCCGTGCCCACGAATGGTGCTTCGGCCCGCACCAGCGGCACGGCCTGACGCATCATGTTCGCGCCCATGAGGGCGCGGTTGGCGTCATCATTTTCCAAAAACGGGATGAGAGCCGCAGCCACAGACACCAGCTGTTTCGGCGACACGTCCATTAGGTCCACAGAGGAAACGGGCATGCGCTGCACGTCACCGGCCTCGCGGCAGATCACGGTATCATTCACAAACTTGCCGTTTTCATCCAGCGGCGCGTTGGCCTGAGCCACCGTGTATTTGGCTTCTTCCATGGCGGAGAGATAGACCACCTCTTTCGTCACCTGCCCTTCCACCACCTTGCGGTAGGGGCTTTCGATGAAGCCATATTTGTTGATGCGCGCAAAGGTGGCCAGCGAGTTAATCAAGCCAATGTTTGGCCCTTCCGGCGTCTCAATGGGGCAGATACGACCGTAGTGCGTTGGATGCACGTCGCGCACCTCAAAACCAGCCCGCTCACGGGTCAAACCACCTGGCCCAAGCGCAGAAAGGCGTCGCTTGTGCGTAATTTCCGACAGCGGATTCGTCTGGTCCATAAATTGGGAAAGCTGGGAAGAGCCGAAGAACTCACGCACAGCCGCAGCAGCAGGCTTTGCGTTGATGAGGTCTTGCGGCATTACCGTGTCGATCTCGATGGAAGACATGCGCTCTTTAATAGCGCGCTCCATGCGCAGCAGACCCACGCGGTACTGATTTTCCATCAACTCGCCCACAGAGCGCACGCGGCGGTTGCCCAGATTATCAATATCGTCGATGGCACCCTTGCCATCGCGCAATTCCACCAGTGTTTTCACAACGGCCAGAATGTCTTCCTTGCGCAACACGCGCACCGTGTCTTCCGCATCCAAATCAAGACGGGAGTTCATCTTCACGCGACCGACGGCGGATAGATCGTAGCGCTCTCGGTCGAAAAAGAGCGACTCAAACATGGCTTCAGCGGAGTCCGGCGTTGGCGGCTCGCCCGGGCGCATGACGCGGTAAATGTCGAACAAAGCATCTTGACGGGACTGGTTCTTGTCCGCCGCCAGCGTCGAGCGAATATAGGCTCCGATATTGACGTGATCGATGTCCAGCAGCGTAACGTCCGTGAAGCCCATCTCCATGAAATCCACCAGCGTGCCTTCGGCCTCACCGGTCTTTTCATTGATCTCATGGGTCAGCTCATCGCCGGCTTCGAAATAAATCTCACCCGTCTCCATGTTGACGATGTCTTCTGACAGATAACGACCATTCAGCGCCTCGGTGGGCACACGAACGGATTTGACTTTTTCAGCCAGTTCCTTGGCTTTGCGGGGCGAAATCTTTTTACCCGCCTCGGCCACCACTTCACCGGTGTCCGCATCAATGATGTCGGCAGCGGGCTTGGTGCCTTTGAAACGATCCGCCAGGAACGGCATGCGCCAACCCTTGGCGTCGCCATCAAAGGAGAAATCAAGCGTGTTGTAAAAATGGTTGAGTATATCTTCACCATCCAGCCCCAGCGCCATCAACAAAGACGTGGCGGGGATTTTCCGACGACGGTCAATACGGGCATAGACAATGTCTTTGGCATCAAACTCAATATCCAGCCAAGAACCGCGATAAGGAATCACGCGAGAGGCGAACAGGAGCTTGCCCGAAGAGTGGGTCTTACCCTTGTCGTGATCGAAAAATACGCCGGGGGAGCGGTGCATCTGGGAAACGATCACCCGCTCCGTGCCATTGATGACGAATGTGCCATTGCCGGTCATCAAAGGCATATCGCCCATATAGACTTCCTGCTCTTTAATGTCCTTCACGGACTTGGCGCCGGTATCTTCGTCAATATCAAAAACGATGAGCCGCAGCGTCACTTTCAGCGGTGCTGCGTATGTCATGTCCCGCTGTCGGCACTCTTCCACGTCATACTTCGGTGGCTCGAAGTCGTAGCGCACAAAGTCCAGCTGCGCCGCGCCCGAAAAGTCTTTAATGGGGAACACGGAATTGAACACGGCCTGCAGCCCTTCATCGCCGCGACCGCCTTCCGGCTCATCCACCATAAGGAAGGCATCATAGGACGACATCTGAACCTCAATGAGGTTTGGCATGTCGATCACTTCGGTGATATTGCCATAGACTTTGCGGGCGCGCTTGCGACCGTTGAACACTTGGGTAGAGTTTGTAGATGCCATGGTGCGGACTACTCCGTGGATAGACCGGCTGGGCCGGCTTTGCGACGTGAGACCGGAGCGACAATAATCCGGCCCAAACAGAAAAACCGCCCGGCCAGGCTGCATGCGCCTGCGACAAGCGGGGAACTGAGATGCGATGAAAAAGCTAGTTCAACAGGGGAGGAGGACCTTTTGAAGCAGGCTGGAGGTGACAGGGGTTAGATTGGTGCGAACACTCTTCCGCAAGACCCCATCAAATCGGATGATTGCGAAACAAAACACAAAGACTTGGACTTATCCAGGCGCTGAAATAGCCCCATCCAATCGGGCATACTTTCCTGGTAAGGCGTCCATTAAACCAGTTTTCCACTGATTGAAACCCCCTCTCCGCAATTGACGCAGTTTTCGCTTGACACGAAGGCGTGAAAACAAATCGGTCTGCCCCGTTGATTAGCCATGCCTGCCCTGCAACACTGCGCAAATGCCGCAGGCATTCGAAAAGCCCAATTCACATACCGGAGGATTTCATGAAACGCACCTTGCGCACCCTCACCCTCGCCGCCGCCACGCTGGCGCTGGCCATCACATCCGCACTGGCAGAAGACGCATCCTGCAAAACCGTCACTTTTTCTGACGTGGGCTGGACAGACATCACCGCCACCACTGCCGCCACCACTGAGGTTTTGAAAGCACTGGGATACGAAACCGACATTAAAGTGCTTTCTGTGCCAGTCACTTATGTGTCCCTCGCCAAAGGCGATGTGGATGTGTTTTTGGGCAATTGGATGCCCACCATGGAAGGGGACATCAAGAAATACCGCGAGGACGGCTCTGTCGAGACCGTGCGGGAAAATCTGGAGGGCGCAAAATACACGCTGGCCGTCAACAAAGTGGCCGCCGACATGGGCATCAAATCCTTCGCAGATATTGCCGCAAAGAAAGATGCGCTGGAGGGCAAAATCTACGGCATCGAACCGGGCAATGACGGCAATCGCCTGATTCAAGACATGATCGACAAAAACGCTTTCGACCTTAAAGGGTTTGAAGTTGTGGAATCCTCGGAGGCCGGCATGTTGGCGCAGGTGGCCCGCGCCAAACAAAAAGGAGAGCCCATCGTCTTTCTTGGCTGGGCACCCCACCCCATGAACGCCAATTTTGACCTCACCTACCTGCCCGGTGGTGATGACTTCTTCGGCCCCAATCTTGGCGGCGCGACGGTCTACACCAACGTTTCTAAAGGCTACACCGAAAAATGCTCCAACGTTGGAGCCCTACTCAAAAACCTGAAATTCTCGCTCCCCATGGAAAATGAAATCATGGGTGCCATTTTGAACGATGGGGAAGAGCCCGCCAAAGCCGCTATGGCCTGGATGAAGGCGAATCCAGATATGGTGATGGGCTGGGTCGAGGGTGTAAAAACCGCCGATGGCGGCGATGGCGCTGCCGCAGTGAAGAAAATGCTGGGCATGTAATCCCCTTGAACAGCCCTTTGAAACTGGTTG
>JBCCTO010000018.1:0-62822 GCA_039198355.1 Pseudomonadota bacterium | reverse complement strand
CTCGATGCCCAATCCCCCAGCCAATTGAGGGCCATCGTCACACAATACAACAACCAGCCAAGAGCATGTATCAACTTCAAAACACCAAAAGAACAAAACCAAACCGTTGCACTTGCAACGTGAGTCCACAGGCGGATCTCTCAATACTTTGGGAGATAGGCCGGTCAAGCCGGCCTATGACGGTATCTTCGTCACGTATTCGTATAGCCCCGACCGTCGGGTGAACGGGCAAGGTTGGCCTTCTTTTGCCGCTCCCGATGGACCGTATAGATCGATGCACCAATAATCACCGCGGACCCTGCCCAAGTGTAGGGGCCGGGAATGGTGGCGAAGAACAACCAACCAAAAAGCGTGGCATAGAGCAGGCGTACATAGTCCAGCGAAGCTAGCACGGAGGCTTCGCCCCATGTATAGGCGTAGATGTTCAACATCTGTGCCCCGTAAGACACGATGCCGATGGCCAGCAACAAAAGCCACTCATTCAATGTGGGTGGTACCCAATACAGCCATGCCGGGATGGCCATGCAAACGCCCACCAATATGGCTTGGTAAGACAATGTGGTGATCGGTTTATCCGTCTTGGAAAGTTTGCGGATAATGACCATCACGATCCCCGCGCCAGCGGCCCCGGCCAGAGCATAGATTGAATTTGGGTCAAACCCCTCCGAACCGGGCCGCACCATAATTAACACGCCAACAAACCCCACCGCCACGGCAGCCCAGCGGCGAATGCCCACCGTTTCGCCCAAAATCCAGATGGCAAAAATGGTCACAAAAAAGCTCTTGGCAAAACCAATGGCCGTGGCATCTGCAAGCGGCATGTTCACCACCGCATGAAAGCCGCACAGCATGGCCACCAGCGCGAACACAATGCGGATGAGTTGCAAATCCAGCCGCGCCGTTTTCAGACAGCCGGGAAAATGGTTCAGGATCGCGGGAAGAACGATCAGCATCATCACGACCTGACGCACAAAGAGTATTTGCGTAACGTGCAGTCTTTGCCCCGCCAGTTTCACCAGCAGCACCATCAGCGAAAACCCAGCCGCCGCCGCAAGCAAAACCAGCGCGCCTTTGACATTGCCGGGAAGGGCCAGAAAGCGGCCCTGATACGTCTTCAAATTCTGCAAAACCTAGGCCTCGTGGGCAGGGTGCAAGCACCTTCGTGCGCACAGTGACAGCCCGATCCTGATAGCGCAAATTTCTGGGCAATTCGTGCGACCACAATCCGCCTTGCATTCGCCCGATAAATGGAAAAATCTCGCGCTTCGACGCCGCGATGCGTGCGGCTTGGGAGAATATTGCCATGAATGCTCACACACCCCCGAAATTTGGCCAAAAGGTCGGCATGGGCCAGGCCGTTTTGCGCAAGGAAGATGCTCAATTCATCACCGGTCAGGGGCGCTACACCGATGATGTGAAGCGGGAAGGGGAGTTGCACGCCCATGTGGTCCGTTCGCCCTATGCCCACGCGAAATTCACCGTGGAAGACGTGGAAACAGCCCGCGCCATGGATGGTGTCCACCTCATCCTCACCGCCGCCGATATTGAGGGCCATGGCGGCCTCGCCTGCCAGACCATCCTGAAGCAGAAGGATGGCACCATGCACGGCAAGAAGGACATTCCGCTGCTGTGCACCGACACCGTGCGCCATGTGGGCGATGCCGTAGCTTTCGTGGTGGCCGAGACTTTAGAACAGGCCAAGGCCGCCGGTGAGGCCATCGAGATCGACTACGACATGCTGGATGCCGCCATCGACACAGAAGCCTCTCTGGCTGACGGCGCTCCGCTGGTTTATGACGACGTGCCCAACAATCTGGTCTTCGATGTGGAGATGGGCAATGGCGACAAGGCCCGCGAAATTTTCAAAACTGCGCCCCGCGTCACCGAACTCAAACTCATCAACAACCGCCTGATCTGTAATTACATGGAAACCCGCGGCTGCGTGGCGGAATGGTCTGACGAAGAAGACCGCTACACGCTCACCGCCGGGTCTCAGGGTGTCCATGGCATGCGCCGGGCGCTGGCTGAGCCTTGCCTGAATGTACCCATCGAAAAGCTGCGCGTTGTTACGCCCGATGTGGGCGGTGGCTTTGGCACGAAAGTTTTTCCTTATCGGGAATATCCTTTGGCGCTCATCGCCGCAAAACGGGTTGGCCGCCCCGTGAAATGGCGCTGTGACCGTTCCGAACACTTCGTCGCCGATGCCCATGGCCGCGATAATGTGGTGACCATGCGCATGGCCATGGATGACGAGGGCAAGTTTTTGGCCCTCGATGTGGATCTCATTGCCGCCATGGGGGGCTATCTCCACGCCTATGGCCCTTATATCCCAAGCCTGGGCACCACCATCGCCACCGGCATTTACAACATCCCCGCCTGCCGCTTCGGCATTCGCGGCGTTTATACCAACACGACCCCCGTGGATGCCTATCGCGGCGCAGGCCGCCCCGAAGCTATCTACGCGCTGGAGCGGCTGGTGGACCAATGCGCTCGCGATATGGGCTTCGCTCCGGACGAAATTCGCCGTCGAAACGCCATCCCGGCTGACCATCTGCCCTACACCACGCCCTTTGGCCGGACCTATGACACGGGCGAATTCACCGCCCACATGGATAAGGCCATGGAAGTGGCAGCATGGGATGATTTCGACACCCGCGCTGCTGAAAGTGCCAAGAATGGGAAACTGCGCGGCATCGGCATGTCCACCTATATCGAAGCCTGCGCCTTTGCCGGTTCCGAGCCAGCCAAGGTTCAGCTGGAAGCAGATGGCACGGTCAAAATTCTCATCGGGACCCAATCCAACGGGCAGGGCCATAAAACCGCCTATGCTCAATTTGCGGCTGAAGCGCTGAACATGGATATGGACTCCATTGATGTGGAGCAGGGCGATACCGACCAGTTGGAAGACGGCCGCGGCACGGGCGGCTCCCGCTCCATCCCGCTGGGCGGCGTGTCCGTCAAACGGGGCTCGGAGGCGTTGGCCGAGAAGATTAAGGAAGTAGCTGCCGAAAAGCTGGAAGCCGCCGCCGCTGATCTGGAGCTTCACAATGGCGAAGTGCGCGTCATGGGCACGGACAAGGCCATCTCTCTGGTGGATGTGGCCGCCGCCGCTGAAGACACGCTGCAGGCCACCGGCGAGTTCAAGCAGGACGAGGCCACTTACCCCAACGGCACCCACATCTGCGAGGTGGAAATTGAGGAGGCCACGGGCATCACCGAAGTGGTGTCCTACACCATCGTTGATGATTTCGGTGCCACCGTGAACCCTATCTTGCTAGCCGGTCAGATCCATGGCGGCGTGGCCCAGGCCATTGGCCAGTGCATCATGGAAAACACAGTCTATGACGATGACGGCCAACTGCTTACCGCCAGTTTCATGGATTACCGTATGCCCCGTGCCGATGACATCCCCAACTTCCATTTTGAAACCCGCAACGTGCCTTCCACCACCAATGCCCTCGGCATTAAAGGCGCCGGCGAAGCAGGCACTATCGGCGGCTGCCCCGCCGTCATGAATGCCGTCGTGGATGCGCTTTACCGCACCCACGGGATTGAGCATGCGGATATGCCGGTTACCCCGCTGGCCATGTGGAACATTTTGCAGAAAGCCGGGAAACGAGCGGCTTAGTTTCGGCAGCGCCTCCCTCTCCCCATTGGGGAGAGGGAATTCTTACTCCACTTTCACCGGTGGAGGCATGGGGGGGAATTCTTCCTCCCCTTCCACTTCATCCTCCAACTGCGAACGTGGATCGAGCACATAGGACTCCGGCGTCGTGTTGCGCGCCAGACCAACGGTCTGGAAATCCACACGGTCATCCTCGGCCACCCGCTCATTGCGGAATGTCCGGTAAAGGGCGTAGCCGCCGAAAGCGATATGGGCGATGGTGGTGGTGGTGAACACGCCCGCAGGCCCCACAATATCCATCAATTGCGCCGCCATGAGTGGGCCAATCATAGTGCCGAAGCCGTAAACCAGCAGTAGCCCGCTGGAGACTTTCACAAAGTCATTGGCCTCTGCATGGTCGTTCCCGTGGGCCACAGCCAGTGAATAGATGGAATAAATCACACCACCATAGATGAGTACCGCTGCGTAAAACGGCACGCCCAGGATATTCGCCGTGGCCATATAGCTCATCAACACACCGGCAAATGCGCCGATCACGCCCGCCAGCACCATGACGTAGCGCCGGTCGATCATATCTGACAGGCGACCCAGCGGATATTGAAAAAGCGTGCTGCCAAACATGGCGAGCGCCAAAAGAGTGGCGATCATGGCGCTGCTCATGCCCGATTGCTGGCCGAAGACGGGGCCAAAGTTAGTCCAGGCTGCGGAGATGATCCCTGCAAAAAACGCCCCCACAGCCGCCGCGGGCGAATTGCGGAAGAGGCCCGGAATATCAAGGCTTACATTGGTGAGCGGTGCCGGGGACTGGGCTTTGGAAACGGCGGTGGGCACCACAGCAAGGGCGTAAAGAATGGCCCCCACCATGAACAAGGTCTGGGTTTCGGCACTGGCGGTGACGAGAATGTATTGCCCACCCGCCATGGCGATCATGGTGGTCATGGCATAGATGGAAAACATCCGCCCGCGCTGGTCGTTAGAAACCTGCTCATTGAGCCAGCTTTCCGCCACCATGTAACAACCGGCAAAGCAGAACCCGGCCAAAGCTCGCAGTGCAATCCAGGTGTAGGCTTCCACAATCAGCCCGTTGAGCAAGACGGAGACCGACAACAGCGCTGTGAGTGTGGAGAAAGTGCGCACATGACCAGCGCGGCGCACCAGGCGCGGTACAAGTATGCAGCCGATGGTGAAGCCCACGGCATAACCCGTCCCGATCCAGCCCAACTGAAACGCCGTGAAGCCTTCCATATCCCCGCGCACAGGAATCAAAATGCCCTGTAGCCCACCGCCCAGCATGAGAAAAACCATGCCGCCGAACAGGCCAAAAAACGATGCGATCTGCCTCACCATGGCGGGCACTCCTGAACGACCGGACCCACGCATGGGTTCTCAAAATTTCGGGGCGAACGCACTCTGGAGAGTTGAGCGCGTTCGAAAACAGATTTGCGCATGAGGCGCTATCGAGCGAGGTTCAATCGTCTCGCTCGTTGCGCCCTATAGGCCTCCCTAGCCGCTTTCAATAGACAGAAATACGACACAGCATGTCTTTTTCAACACGCGTCGTTCACAGACTTCCCTGGGCGCCATTCATCTTTTCTTTCAAGAGCAAAAGATCGTTGAAGGCGAAACGTTTGTGGCCCGGCGTTTTCAGCAGATAGCGGGGGCTTAAAGTCGGTAGAGCGGAGATGGTGCGATTTTCAATCGCCAATTCCCGCCATTTGCCGCGCATGGCCAGGATAGTGCTTTTTGGTGCAATCAACCCCTGTGCAGCCGTGCCGCCCAAGATTAGCATTTAATCCGGTTGCACCAAAGCGATTTGTCGGTGCAGGAAAGGAAGGCAAATCTGCATCTCCAGCGGGGAGGGGGCTCTGTCGCCAGGCGATTTCCATGGAATGACAGGCGCGCAATAGGTCTGCTCCACCTTCATTCCCAAAACGCCGAGCATCCCTTCCAGCATGGTGAGCGCCGGACCGGCAAAAGGCGCATTTTCGTCTTCTTCGTCCCGCCCGGGTGGGTCACCCACAATCATCAACGAGGCATTGGGGTGGCCCGCGCCAAAAACGGTAGCCTTTGCCGCAAAACGCAAGTTGCACCCTTCGAACCCTGCAAGCGTATGTTTCAGCGCCGCAAGGTCTTTGGCGCTGGAAGCCAGATTTTGAGCATCCGCCACGGCCTGCTGGTTTGGAACAGCCTGTTGCTGCGTTGTCGCTTTCGCAGCCTGCGGTGCCTCAACGGATTTTTGCGGTGCAGACTTGGGTGTGGCAGTCGTTTTTGCGTCCTCAGCGGCCTTCGCTTCCGCAAACCGGTCCACCGGCGCATCATCCATGGCATAGTCCAGCCCGGCATCAGCATACCAAGCGAGCAATTCCTGCAAGTGGATGGGATGGTCCAAGTTAGTTTTTCCCTCAATCGGTGTCGGGCACCAGTGTCAACAATACAGGCCGGTGATCGGAGCCTGCCACTCCTAAAACCTGACGGGATTTTAGGCGAAAACCGCGCAAGACCGCTTGATCCAGAGACAAGATTTGACCCCAACGGCCCAACCGGCGCAAGCGCTTTGGCCCCCATGTGGAATGCCGATTGGGTGCCACCGTTCCGCCAACTTGCTCCGATACCCGTTCAACCGTGCGCGTCCACGGGGCCGCGTTATAGTCCCCCGCCAGCACCAAAGGTCCCGGCGGAATTGCGTTAAACTCCGGCGCCAACTCACTCACCTGCTGGTGTTGATTAAACGGCCATGGCCAGGAAAGATGAAGGCTCGCCACCGTTACCGCCTTCCCTTGCCATTGGATTTGAGCGCGAGCAAAGGCTTTGTGCTTGTGGCAAAAGGGCGTTGTACCGGCCACAAGCTGAAACCGTGAAAGCACGGCCACATTGCCGGGCCGTTGCCGCGCTTCGCAGATGATCCCATGGGGATGGCTTTTTCGAAGGCCTGAGATAAGCGGGCCGGATGTCCCGATCAATTCCTGCAAGACCAGCACATCCGCATTGGCCTTTTGCAAGACATCCAGCGCCCCAGTCCGATCGTCATTGCGGTACCACAGATTAAACTGCACCACACGCAATTCCGGGCCATCATCCACCGCCCCCGTCATCAGCGCTAGAAGCGTAAGCCCCAAGCCTGCAAGACCAATAATGATGGCCAGCACCACCCAAACCCAAAGCCGCGCCAACAAGGCGACAAGAATGAGCAGGGCCAGCCCTGCCAGTGCGTAAAGTCGAAACTGCGCCATCGCATCCAGCGCCGGATGCATGAAGTTCAGCAGGCCCAGCACAATGAATGTCATGGCACCGAACAGCGCCAGTTTCAGCAGCCCAGCAAACACCTATTGAAACGCCGTCTCAAAGAAGCTGCGCAATTTGCGCGAGTGGAGTTCTTCCGACGGCATCTCCCGCAAGGCTTCCAGCGCAGCAATGCCAATGGCGAGATGCTGCTTCACCTGTTTGGTGTAAAAATCCGTGGCCATGCCTGGAAGCTTCAACTCCCCATGCAGGGGTTTGTCCGAGACGCAAAGCAGGGTGCCGTAAGGCACGCGGAAGCGAAAACCGTTAGCGGCGATGGTGGCGGATTCCATATCCAGCCCTATGGCCCGGCTTTGGGAGAGCCGCTGAACCGGGCCCCGCTGATCCCGCAATTCCCAATTGCGGTTGTCGATTGTGGCCACAGTACCCGTGCGCATAACGCTTTTTAGTTCATATCCTTCATAGCCCGTGACCGCCGCCACCGCCTTTTCCAGCGCCACTTGTACCTCTGCCAAAGCGGGAACGGGCACCCAGATGGGCAGGTCATCATCCAGCACATGGTCTTCGCGCACATAGGCATGGGCCAGCACATAATCCCCCAGTCGCTGGCTGTTGCGCAGGCCAGCGCAATGCCCAAGCATCAGCCAGGTGTGCGGGCGCAGCACAGCCACATGGTCGGTGATTGTCTTTGCATTGGAAGGGCCAACGCCAATATTCACCAGCGTTATCCCGCAGCGCCCGGGCCGCGTGAGGTGATAGGTGGGCATTTGGGGAAGCCGCACCGGCGGCGCATCATCCGGCCCACCATCACGCGTGGTGATCCGATTGCCCGGCTCCACAAAACTCTCATAGCCGCTATCCGGGTCCGCCAGCATCCGGTGGGCGAATTCCACAAACTCATCCATGTAGAATTGATAGTTGGTGTAGAGCACATAGTTTTGAAAATGGGTTGGGGAGGTGGCCGTGTAGTGGGCCAGACGGTGGAGCGAATAATCCATGCGCTGGGCCGTGAATGGCCCCAGCGGCAGGGCTTCGCCCGCATCCTGCTCCAAGCGCCCATTGACGATTTTGTCGTCTGTGGACGCCAGATCCGGCACGTCAAACATATCCCGCAGTGGCCGTGCCAGCCGGTCTTCCACCGCCCCTTCAATGTGCGTGCCTTCCAAAAACGCGAAATGGAGCGGGATGGGCGTATCTGACGGCCCCACCTCCACCGGCACCCCATGATTGCCGAGTAAAAGGTCAATCTGTTCACACAGGTAGTCCTTGTAGAGGTCGGGCCGCGTGATTGTCGTTGCATAGGTACCAGGCCCCGGCACATAGCCAAAGGCGAGCCGGGAATCCACGCGGGTGTGGGACGTGGTGGTGATTTTCAGCTGCGGATAAAAGGCGCGGTAACGGGCTGTTGCAACTTTGCCCTCCAACGCATCGCGGAAGGATTGCCGCAAAAACCCTGCGGCCTCTTCGTAGAGTTCACTTAAGTACTCCGCCGCTTCACGCGCTTTGGTGAACTTGCGTGGCTCGGCGGCCGGCGGGCAGACGATCTTCAAATCGTCCATGGCGTTCAATCTCGTATCGGTCATGGCGGTTTATAAACCGCAATTGTGTGACGGCAATAATTTTCGGCATCGGAGAAAAACCATCAGGCCAAGCGAGCTTTTCGTACCGAGTAAACAAGAGGCTGCACGGCCTCCACCCGTTGCCACCGCTCATACCGGGCCTGTCCATCTGCACCGGGATGGGTGGCTGCTATAATTTGGGCAAGCGTTATGCCCAAGAGGCTCACCGCCAAAGTGATCCAGAAAAAGCGTTTGAACAACATGGTCTTGTCTCCGCAGGGGGATAGTGTGCGAAAACAAGATGCAAAACGGCCCATGAATGGAGCCTGAGAGCACCGTTCATGGGCCGTTTAAAATGATGAAGAAGCGTGGTTAACGCTTGTACAAAAGTTTCAAGTCGGCGGAGAGCCGACCGGCAATCGTTTGCTGCACTCCACCGTTCTTCAGGGGCGCAGCGAAGGCCTTACGGCCGACAGCGTGAGCGCAAATAAACGCTGGAGCGATTCCATCGAAGATGGGAGCGATCTAGCGTCGGCGCCAGGTCTGCGTGCGGCAAAACACTTTCAACGCGCAGCCTTTCAACTTCATGGAATTGCCGGAAACGCGCGCCGTGCCGGAATAGGTGCGGTTATTGGATGGGTCAGTAATCGTGCCGGAATAGGAATTGCCCGAGCCTTTCATGCGCCCAACAGTGGAGCCATTGGAGGCCTTGATGCAAAAGGAGCCACCGCACTTAACGACAGAGGTATTACGCCCATCGCTGGTTTTCCACTTACCCACGATAGATTGAGCAAAAGCCGTGCTGGACAGGGCCAGCAGGCACCCGATGGCCGCAGCGCCCACAAGGGTTTTGGTCGTTCTGTTCATGAAAATTCCTCCCGAGAATTCTTTATGCCCCACCAAACGAACAGGACGATGCCAGCTTTTACCCGCCGGCTTGCGTCTCGCTCATCCACTTATGTGGGCTGCCATGATTGACGTTAACGTAACATTAGTTGCCAAAACGCCGCACCGCAAGCGCAATGTGGGAGTCAAGGACAAACCCTGTACGTTTTGAAAAGAGTTACCGAAATTTTAACACGATTTGAGCTATGGTGAAGAAATCGTGATGCCGTTTGCAGGCCTAACGCCCCAAGGAGACTGCTATGCCCACCCCCAAAACCGCTTCCTTAAACCGCCGTCAAATGCTCAAGGGAACCGCAGCCGCCAGCGCCGCAGTGACGGCGGGCATAACCTTCGGTGCATCCGGAACGGTTCTGGCAAAGGCCACTTCGGAAACGAATGTTGAGCAAACGGTCACAGGTAAGGGCGCAGGCCTGCTTTCCCACGCCTTGTGCAAAGCCCACCATAAAGAAATGGCGCAACACCTCAGCAGCGTGTTGAACGCCAGCTATGTGGAAGAACGCATGGCCGATGTGATTGTGACCACCACAAACGAGTGCCTGCGCTGCCAGGAGCCTGTTGAAGCTTCCATGAAAACCCGTGCAGCTTTCGCCACACTGAAGTAGGTGAAGGGCAGGCGGTGGCCGCGGCCACCGCCAATCCTCTTATAGCGTCGCTCGTTTAATTGGAGCCATGAATTGCGCAAAACTCGCGCATTTCATGGCATTTCTTGAACCCGCCTAAACGAGAAGAGCTTTAGTAGTAACGGTAAATCACCCGCGGGCGGTAACGCCGAATGGGCCGATAGCGCCGCCCGTGATGGCCAGAACGGTGGCGGTGAACATGGTAAAAGTTGGGCCCATGGAAGTGCCCATGTACATGACCGCGCCGGACGCGATAGCGCCGACAGCGCGACCGGTGACCCCGGATAATCCGGCAATGCCGACCGTGGATTTGCACCAACGGCACAGCGGAATTGGCGCCCGTCTGCGCATCCACCGCGCCCGTCACCGGAGCAGTCACCGGCATGGCTTCCGCCTCATCCGCCATCAGGCCAACACCCCCAACCATGGCGGCAGCGAACACAAAAGCTGCAATCTTCATAAAACTCTCCTCTCTTTCCCGTTTGGTTTCGGTAGGCGACAAGAGTGTACCACAAACCTGCGACATTCTGTGCATTTTCGCACAGGGGGATTTCAGGGGAGCTGGACCTCGCTGATTGCAAACAAGGGTTGTGCTTTTCGATTCAGGGAAAAACTAAAGGCCCAGCGATAAGTATCGTAGAGAAACCAGTATCTTTGCTAATCTATGCAAATATAGGATAAAAATAGTTTGCGTGAGGGTCACATAATAAAATTATTCAATATTATTGAAAAAAACGATACGTATAAAATAAAAAACAGATATAATATTAATTTTATTTAAGGGCGGATATTTCATCGCTTATTACGCTTAAATCCACCCCTTTGACCCGGTTTCCCACTACTACTCCGCGGCAATGCCCGTTTCGTTGGCTTCTCGCCACCCACGGGCTTTTCTGTTCGGCCTACCGTCATCTCATCCAATTCCGGCTTGCGGAACAGGCCGGCGTTGGCGGCGGTTGAGTCCTTCCCACGGCCACCGGCTTTACCGCGCCGGGCCTTTGTGGCCCGGCTTTCTTGCGTGTTTTCTATCCCGGCATTCCTTGCCATCGGGTCGTCTGAGACCAGCAGTTCCGTTTCCTGCAAGCGTTTGATCTCGTCGCGCAGGCTGGCGGCTTTTTCGAAATCTAGGTCAGCGGCGGCATCCCGCATGTCTTTTTCCAGCGCGTCGAGATGGGCGCGCAGGTTATTGCCGACAAGGGCGCCTTCTTCTGCGCCCGCGTCCACGCGCACATGGTCGCCCTCGTAGACGCTTTCGAGAATGTCGCCGATGTTCTTCTTGACGGATTGGGGCGTGATGCCGTTGGCCGTGTTATAGGCCTCCTGCTTTTCACGGCGACGGTCGGTTTCGGCGATGGCGCGCTCCATTGAGCCGGTCATCTGGTCGGCATAGAGGATCACTTTGCCGTCCACGTTGCGCGCGGCGCGGCCGATGGTCTGCACCAGACTGGTTTCAGAGCGCAGGAAGCCTTCCTTGTCTGCGTCCAGAATGGCCACCATGCCGCATTCGGGAATATCCAGCCCCTCCCGCAGCAGGTTGATGCCGATCAGCACGTCAAATGCGCCCAGCCGCAGGTCGCGGATGATCTCAATGCGCTCCAGCGTGTCAATATCGCTGTGCATATAGCGCACCTTCACACCCTGTTCATGCATATATTCGGTCAGGTCCTCCGCCATGCGCTTGGTGAGCACGGTGACGAGGGTGCGGTAGCCGTTGGCGGTGACCTTTTTGATTTCGTCCACCACATCATCCACCTGCGTCTTGGCAGTGCGGATTTCCACCGGCGGATCGGTGAGGCCCGTGGGGCGGATAACCTGTTCGGCAAACACGCCGCCAGCCTGCTCCATCTCCCATCCACCGGGGGTGGCGGAAACGGCGACAGTCTGGGGCCGCATGGCGTCCCATTCCTCAAAGCGAAGGGGGCGATTGTCCATGCAGGAGGGCAGGCGGAAACCATATTCCGCCAGCGTCGCCTTGCGGCGGAAGTCACCCCGATACATGCCCCCGATTTGCGGAATAGTCACATGGCTTTCATCGGCAAAAACGATGGCGTCGTCGGGTAGATATTCAAACAGGGTGGGCGGCGGCTCCCCCGGCTTGCGGCCCGTGAGATAGCGGGAATAATTCTCAATGCCTGCGCAAGCGCCCGTGGCTTCAATCATCTCCACGTCAAATTTTACCCGCTGTTCCAGCCGCTGCGCCTCCAGCAAACGGCCCGCTTTGGTGAGTTCATCCAGCCGCCACGACAGTTCGGTTTTGATCTCTTTGACGGCTTGGTTGAGCGTGGGTCGCGGTGTCACGTAGTGGCTGTTGGCGTAGATTTTGACGGATTTCAGCTCATCCGTCTTCTTGCCCGTCAGCGGGTCGAATTCTGTGATGGTTTCGATCTCATCGCCCCAAAGACCGATGCGCCAGGCCCGGTCTTCCAGGTGAGCGGGGAAGATTTCGATTGTGTCGCCGCGCACACGGAACGAGCCCCGCTGGAAGTCTGCGTCCCGCCGCTTGTATTGCTGGGCCACCAGATCGGCAAGCAGCTGCCGCTGGTCCAGCGTGTCGCCAATCTTCATCTGGAAGGTCATGGCGGTGTAAGTTTCAACCGAGCCGATACCATATATGCAGGAAACGGAGGCCACGATAATCACATCATCCCGCTCCAGCAGGGACCGGGTGGCGGAGTGGCGCATGCGGTCGATCTGTTCGTTGACGGAGGATTCCTTCTCAATGAACGTGTCCGAGCGCGGCACATAGGCTTCCGGCTGGTAATAGTCGTAATAGGAAACGAAATATTCTACAGCGTTTTCTGGGAAGAAGCTCTTCATCTCCCCATAAAGCTGCGCCGCCAGCGTTTTGTTGGGGGCGAGGATGAGAGCAGGGCGTTGGGTCTCTTCAATCACCTTGGCCATAGTGAACGTCTTGCCCGAACCGGTGACACCCAGCAGCACCTGTGTGCGCTCGCCGCCCTGATTGCTGCCCGCTTCACTCCGCAGTCCACCCACGAGTTCTTTAATGGCCGTGGGTTGGTCGCCCTTGGGCTCAAACTCACTCTCCACCTTGAACGCGCGCCCGCCTTCAGATTTCTCTGGCCGGTCGGGACGGTGGGGCACCCACACATCCCCCTTCATCACATCGCGCCCATGCTCGATAAGGTCAGACAGAGCGGAGACGGTAGCCGTCACGCCAGATGTGCTGGTGAGCTTGTTGGCTTCTTCCAGAGAAACATCGAGCCCGGAGACCGGGTTCAGCCCCGCGGCGGCCCGCTCTTTCGGGTCATTCGTGCCGCCGATGGAAACGCCGCTGCCGGTGCGCTTATTGCCCACCTGCTTGGCTTTGCGGTCAGAAGGCAGAGCGCGGCCCGCAGAAGATGTAAAATCGAAATCCTTACCCTCCTTCCCCTTCTTCTTTTTCGGTGCAGCTTTGCCGTTGCGCGCCTTCTTTTCCGCTTCTTTAGCCACATTATCCCGCAAGCCTTGAGGCCCAGCTTCTGCATCGCGGGCAATTTCCTCAGCCCAGCTGGATATATCGCCAGAAAGCGGCGCACCTTCAAAAGGCGCCTGCGGGGCTTCTTCAAAGCCGGAGGGTTTTGGTGTTTTGCTCATTGCCCTGTTATGGGAACAAAAAGGCACCATGGAAAGGGCCAGTTGAGTGTTTCCCAGTGTCTTGAGGTCGCAAAGCCGCTGATTATCTTTCACACCTACCCGTCATACAGCGCGCTTTCCACGCCCAAATAGCCATCCCAGGCGAACCAATAGGCGATGTGGCCGGGCACCCGCGCCAGTGTCTTGTTCTTGGGGCCCTTTAGGGCATCTTCGGTAATCGCCCAGCGTTTGCCGTTTGAGACAAGCGCGCCATCCGCGAAGGCAAAGTCTCGGCCACCCCGTTCATAGGCGCGAACGGTGCGGGTCTTGGGATTGCCGATCAGCACCACGTCTGTCTGGCCCACACGGTCGTTGATGACTTGCTCTTTTTCAAACGCCTTCATTGGCCATGCCTTCGCTGCGCCGAATTCGCGGATGCCAAACACGTATTCCTTGCGCTTAACTTGGCTTTCGTCGCGCACAATGGTGGGAAACATGAGGTCGGGACTGGCGAAATAGTCTTTGTAGACCACGCCAGAGCCGTAATTGCGGTAATAGCCCGTATCCAGAGACAGCACCTGCGTTTCGGGGTTTGCCTCCCGCCACGCCTTCCACGAGGTGATGGCCACAGGGCGGATTTTCAGCTTGATGCCATCGTCCACAAGTGGCCCTGCCACCGGCTCTCCGGTGAATTGGTTCCAGAGGCTTTTTGTGGCCCGGTCAAACATGAGCTTGTTAGAGCGATAGAGAAAACCGGAAGAGCCGAAAATGAGGGGCTCTGCCCGCCCGTCCACCTTTGTCTCAAACAGGATGCCGGAGCCGCACAGGGTGCAATAAGCCAGCGCCACGGGCACGCCGCCGATCACCTCGTTGAACATTTCATGCCAGCCCATAATGCGCAGGGGGTAGGCGCGCGCATCGCCATTGATGGAGACCCCAAACACCAAATCGTCGTCGCGCAAATAATCCGCTTCCAGCGCGCTGATGAGATTGGGATTGTCCAGCGACGGGATCCCATCAACCCGCACACCACCCCATGCGATTTCCTCAAAACGAATCTTCATTTTGTCCCGCCCTGTGGTGGCGGGATCGAAGAAATCCATGAAACGCGGATCAATGCTGTTGAAATAGCGCAGTTTCAGCGCGCGATAGGAGGGGTGCGGCTTCACCTCCGGGTGCGCTTCCTGCCACAGCATGGCCTCTCGCCAACCACTAATTTCCTCACCGGTCAGTTTAGACAGGGCTTCTTTAATGAACACATGATTGCCACTGATGTTGAGGAGCAGCGTGAGGGTGGGGATCATAGAGCGCCCTTCCGCAGCCATGGCCTCCACGGCACTTTTACGCTGATCGGCTGGGCCAGAAAGAGACTGAATAGCCAGCTCGATGAATTCATCATTGCTTTGGGGCGAGGGACCCTTTGTCGAAGGCGTCTGTGCGCCGGCGCTGAAGGCAAGCACACTGCAAACGACAACAGCGGAAAAAAGACGTGCGAGATAAATCATGGGAGCCTCCAAAACAGAGGCCCAGACTAACAGGTTTTAGGAAGACGACATGCCGCCTCACCACCCTGTGTAGGGAAGTGACCGGGCGCTGCTTTACGCCCGAAGCTGCCGCAAACGGGCCTCAGCACCTTTGCGCAAACCACTGGCATCCCTTTCACCCCGCGCCAGAATGCGCAGACCCACGTAGTTTTGAGTGAGGTTAGCGGCTTCTTCATCCAGGCTTTCGGCATCCAAATCGCTGGCTATGGGTTCTTCAGTAAGCGCATGACGGAAAGCTGTGGTGAGGCGTATCTCCATGCGTTGCACTTCTTTTGTGATGTCCGGGTCATCCGCCTCCGCAATGGTGTTGCACAGTAAGCAGCCCCGGGTTTCGCCATCATCAACCCCGCGCAATGCAGAATCAAACACGGCCACAATGCGCTTGCCACCATCTCCCGCTGAACCCATCAACAGATCAACGCCGGGGTCCACATACTCTTTTTCGTATCTTTCGAGCGCCCGCATGAACAGGGCCTTCTTGCTGCCGAAAGCCTTGTAAAGGCTGCCCCGTGTGATCCCCATGCCCTCCAGCAAATGAGGCAGAGAAGTGCCGCGATAGCCGTGTTGCCAAAACACGTTCATGGCCTTGGCCACTGCATCATCCAGTTCAAATTCTCTCGGTCGGGCCATGGGGCACTCCTTATTTTGTCCTTTCTTACTTATAGGGAACTAAATGGTCAACAACTCACGTTCCCGTGAATTATGTTTATTAGACCATTCGGTTCCTAATTGTCATATTGCTCCCATCGAAATAGCGAAACACCGCACCAGATAGGAGAACTTACTATGACCATCGCCTTCAATATCCGCCGTGCTGCCCCCATCGCCGCTCCCATTATCGCGCTGGGCCTCATGTTGGCCGTCACGCCCACAGCCATGTCTGCTGAAGTTCTTCAAAGTGGCTCATTCGTGGGTCAGAGCGATCACATCACCACCGGCACCGCCACCATTCAAAAAGACGGCAATTCAGTAGTCTTGGTTCTCGGCTCCAACTTTTCGCTGGACGGTGCGCCGGATCCGACGGTGGGCTTCACAAGAAACGGCAAGTTTATTCCCGCTTCACAAGTAGCTGAACTTAAAATGCTGAACGGCAGGCAGACCTACACGCTGCCCAAAGGCTTCCTCGCTCAGGCCTATGATGCCGTCACCATCTGGTGCCGCAAATTCTCCGTGCCGCTGGGATCGGCAAAACTCTCATGATTTTCCATCTTCACACCTCAAGGACTACACCCATGACCGACAGCACTTTCACACCCGCTTACGACACCATCGCCCGCAGCTATGCCTTACCTAAGGTGGACGGGAAACTACTCACAACGGCTCTTATTGCAGGCGCCTTCGCCACAATCGGCTTTGATCTCTTTGGCCAAACCATCTCTCCGCTTATGAAATCCATCGCAAGCCCTTATCTGGGCGCAAAACTGGCCCCGGTAGCGCTGGCCAACCAGTCATTGGCCGTGTTGTTTGATGTCAAAGCGGGCTTTATCGGCCGCCTTGGGCTGGGCCACGGACTTCATGTTTTAACCGGCCTGCTGTTCTACCCACTGGCCTACATGTTGATCGCTCGTCCCATCTCCAATGCCATCGTCCGCTTACAGTGGTGGGTGACGGGGGCTGCCTACGGCGCGGTGCTGTTCGTTTTTGCCCTCTACGTTATGGCCCATCTGGTGGCTGGCAATCCGCCCTTTTTGGGCTGGGGCGGCATCACTTGGGTGGCCCTGTGGGGCCACATGCTCTTCGGCATCATCATTGCCGGGTTCCACCACTACAAACACGAGCGGTAGACTTGGGGCAGTCTCCGTTCGCTGGGGGTACGGCTTGGCCGTGCCCCCTGTTGGTTTATGGGAAGCCGTGGCAAACAGAATTAAAAGCACTGGAGAAGCCCCATGCAATTTGCCCACGTCAATGGCGTTACGCTGCACTATCAGGTCATCGCTGCACCGGAAGATAAGCCCACCATCGTCTTCTCCAACTCGCTGGCGACGGATTTCCGCATCTGGCGCGATTGCATCGTGCGGCTGGTGGGGGAGTGCTCCATCCTCATGTATGACAAGCGCGGCCATGGTCTCTCGGACCTTGGCGAAACGCCCTACATCATCGACGATCATGTGAATGACCTCGCTGCTTTGATGGACCATCTGGGCCTCTCCAACGCTGTCATCTGCGGCCTGTCCGTGGGCGGGTTGATCGCGCAGGGCCTGCTCTACACCCGCCCCGACCTCGTGCGCGCCATGATCCTGTGCGACACCGCCGCCAAGATTGGCTCCCATGAAATGTGGGACACGCGCATTGCAGCGATGGAAGAGGGCGGCCTGGCCAGCATTTGCGACGGCAATATGGAGCGCTGGTTCACCAAGGCGTTCCACGACAACAATCCGGTGGAATTGCAGGGCTACAAAAACATGTTCAACCGCATGCCGGTGGAAGGCTATCTGGCCACCGCCAAAGCCATTCGCAATGCAGACCTACGCGCCGCCGCCATCGAGGTGAAAGTGCCCTCCATATGCATCGTCGGGGAAGAAGACGGCTCCACCCCGCCTGACCTTGTGTTGGCCACCGCCAAATTGATCCCTGAATGCCGCTATGAAGTCATCAAGGGCGCAGCGCACATTCCCTGCGTGGAACAGCCCGAAATGCTGGTGGAAATCATCAAGGCGTTCCTGAAAGACGCGGATATTACCTAGGGGTCTGCTCAGCGTCCCGGCGTAAAGAGCGCAGCGTCAACCCAATGGCCGCGATGGTGATCCAGCCCACTTGAATGAGTGCGGAGGCCAGATTGAACGCCTCCGTCAGGCTCACCAGCACCAAGGACGCCGCCACGATATTGATGATGCTAAACGCCCGGCTGTCCCCATGGATCACCCCAAACTGCTGCCCCGCAAACCCGCCCATATAGGTGAGAAAACCGAGGAGGCCGATAATCTGGGGAATGCTGATGGTTTCCATGCTTCCACGCCTGTGTGAAGTGGGGATGGTGTTGGTTTAAGGTGTGGAGGAGGCCGCAACAGTGCGATTTGGCACAGGGCGCAAAACGAAAAAACAGGGTTCGGAACACCATGGATCAACCAAGACAGACTTCGCTGTTTCCAGATAAGATTCAACAGAAAGTCGACTTGGCCGAACTGCGCGAACGTTATCTCCATCTCACAAAGACTGTCTTGCCAACAATGGCACAACAACCGGATCGGAAGTGGCCGGTGCGCGAAGACCATTGCTTTCAGCGCATCGTGCTCGACTATGTTTGCGGCGGCGTTTGGTATAAACAGCTGAAGAAGCCTGCCTACAAGCACATGAGTGCGGAACAACTCATGGCTGCGATCGAGTTATCCGAGGCGATCTCGCGCGATGAGCGGGATTTGAGTGCGCTGAACCGGCAGTCATTGGTTTGGCGCGGAAAGCGTCAATCAGGCCTCTGAAAACATGAACTTTCTTCGAAGGATTGGTGCCTAGCAATGAAGCGGCAGCTTTTGGCGTGCTATCTACGCAAGAATCCTCGCACCCGTTCCGCAACCAAGTCCGCATCCTCGTGCAAAATCCAGTGGCTGGCGTTGTGATGCGTTTCCAGCCGCACATTATCGCAAAACTCACCGATATCCGCCCGCGCATCTTCCAACAGGGCCGTATCCTTCTCCCCCCACAGCAATAGATGCGGCATGAGGATGCGATACTTCTCCCGCATGGCATCATCGATTTCCAACACCTTTGATGGCGCGTCCATATCCAACACGTCCATGGGTGATCCGCGATACCAGTTGAGCATGGCAGTCATAGCACCGGGTTGGGACCATGCTTCGATGAATTCCGCCCGCTTGGCAGCATCCAGCCACGGGGCGGTGGAGAATTTTTCGAACATGCGAAAAAGTTTGGCGTAATTGTCGGCGCTCATATGCGTTTCCGCGCCCTCGGCTCGCAGCACGTTCATATACTGGCTGGCCTGCCGCTGCGCGCCCTGTTCATAAAGCGCTTTTTGAAAGCAGACGGGGTGGACGCCATTGGCGATGATCAGATGGGAGAAACGGTCTGCATGGCGCATGGCCATCGCATAGGCGACGGATGCACCCCAGTCATGACCGCATAAGACGACCCGTGACAGTCCCAGCGCATTCAGCAAAGCCAGCATGTCAGCAGCCAGATGTTTGGTATGATAGGCCTCAACGCCCTCCGGTTTGGACGAGAGATTGAACCCGCGCTGGTCCGGCAGGATCAGGCGATAATGACCGGCCAACCGTTCCGCCACGCTGGCCCAGGCCCGCCAGTTTTCTGGAAAGCCGTGCAGCATGAGCAGGGCAGGGGCGCCCTGTTTTCCCATAAAGACCGTATGGATTTCTTGCCCATTGGCGCTGATGGTGCGGCTTTCCATAACATTCTCCCACACAAAAAAAGGGCGCTCCGCGTGTGCAAAGCGCCCTCTTAGACAGCCTCTATCGCCCGTTACTGCTGAATACGCTTCAGCTCTTTCCAGTTTTCGCCTTCGATCTTCGAAATGATGATCTCGTCAGCGCCCTGGTGGTCTGTGTCGGAGTAATCCACCTGGTTATCAGAGATCGCATCGCGAAAGTTCAGGTTTTCCATGGCCTTGCGGAAACTCTCCGGCGTCAGGTCCCGCCCGGCAGCTTCCAGCGCCTTCACCAGCGTCACAGCGCCCGAATGGCCAAGAACGGCACCGGTGCCTGGCAATTTCTCGCCCGTTGCCTCGGTGTATTCCTTAAAGAACGCGGCCACTTCCGGATCATTCATGCGTGACAGCAGGTCAGACCAGCCCGCGGCAGCATATAGGCCCTCTGTGACCCCACCAGGCACTTTGGCCATGACGGAGTGGAAGCCGGCGGAGGCGGACATGAAGGAAATGTCGTTGATGCCGAGCTTCTTAGCCGTGGCAGAAACCGTAATGGTCTGGCGCACACCCAAAGCCATGGTGACGGCTTCACAGCCATCGGCTTTCAGCTTTTGCAAGGCACCCACAAAGTCTGCGTCATCAGGTTTGTGCGTGGTTTCGGAAACGAAGGACAGTCCTTCATTCTCCTCAACAGCCTTTTGCGTGCCTTCCAAAATTTCTTTGCCGAAATCCGTGGGCAGATACATGGAGCAGAACTTTTTGGCCCCTTTCTCATCCGTCAGATATTTCACGCCAGCGCGGATCTGATCGTAATAGGACGCAATGCCCGTGTAGTGCAGCGGGTGAAACGGCTCGTGCATCTGGCGGGCCGCAGAAAGGGGCGAGATATTGGGGATGCCCTTGGCGTCTTGCAGTTTGAACGCCGCCACATTCATGGGCGTGCCCAGCGATAGCAGCATCGCAAACACCCGGTCGCCGTTAATAAGCTTGTTCATGCCCGCAATGGCTTTGGGCATTTGATAGCCGTGATCTTCCACGATGAAGCGGATTTTGCGCCCGTGAATGCCCCCCTCGGCGTTCACCTTATCAAACACCAGTTGCGCCGCTTTGGTCGCAGGGCCGCCAAAGGCTGCAAAAATGCCCGAAAGGTCATTGTTGGAGCCGACCAGCACTTCCGTGTCCGTCACCCCCTGCATATTGGCCTTGGCAGCAGGGGCTGCCAGCATGCTGGTTACAGCGGCGGCAAGCGCCAGTTTTTTGAAAATTTTCATGTGTCTTCTCTCCCATTTGTTATCGTTCAACACAGTCAAAGCATTTGCGTTCTGGTTACGAAAGCTGCATCAAAAAATGCGTTCTAAAACAGCACTTTGCTGTTTGAGAGGCAGCAATTTTTGATCCACTTTGAACGCATAATGCTTATCCATACATGGCCTCGATAAGGCCAGCATGTTTCTTCTCCACGAAGGAGCGTTTCAGCTTCAGCGTGGGCGTCAGTTCATCGTCTTCCGCCGTCAGCAGAATGTCGATGAGCCTGAAATCCTTGATTTGCTCGACGCGGGCAAAATCCTTGTTCACCGTTTCAATCACATCGCCGATCAGTTGTTGCACTTCTGGTGCAGCGCATAGGGAAGCGAAATTGTTGAAAGGTATGCGCCGGTCTTGGGCAAATTTCTCCACGTTTTCCTGGTCGATCATAATCAGGCAGGTGAGATATTTGCGCCGGTCACCAATCACCACAGCATCGGTGATGTAAGGTGAAAACTTCAGCCGGTTCTCAATTTCCGCCGGCGTGATGTTCTTGCCCCCCGCTGTGATGATGATGTCTTTGAGGCGGCCCGTGATACGCAGGAAACCCTCATTGTCCAGCATGCCCACATCACCGGTGCGCAGCCACCCGTCTTCTGTGAGTGTCTCAGCGGTTTTCTCCGGCTTGTTCCAATAGCCTTTGAAAACGTTGCCAGCTTTGTACTGGATCTCGCCTCCTTCACCGATGCGAATTTGTGCGCCATCCACGGCGGGGCCCACAGTGCCCACTTTCTCGTCCTTAAAGGTGTTGATGGCGATGACCCCGGCACTTTCCGTCATGCCATAGCCTTCCAGCACCGGCACGCCGATGGAGCGGAACCAGTGGAGCAATTCCGGAGAAATGGGGGCCGCCCCGGAACCACCCCGCCGCAACCGGTCCATGCCCAACATCCGGCGGATATTGCGCAGCACCGTTATGTCCCAAAACTTGTAAGCAAGGTTCAGGCTGGCTGGCACAGGCTTGCCTTCCAGTTCCAGTTCCGCCTTTTTACCGCCCACCTTCTGCGCCTGGGTGAAAGCCCACTTTTGCAGGGACGTGGCATCGGCTAGCAAAATGGCGACACGGGAATAAATCTTCTCCCAAAGGCGCGGCACGGCCACGAAGGTTTGCGGGGAGACTTCTTGCAGATTATCGAAAACCGTCTCCGGGCTTTCCGCAAAATTCAGCGTCACCTTATAGGCGATGGGCGAAATGCCGGAAAACAGCCGCTCGAGGATATGACACAGGGGCAGGAAGCAAATCTGTTCATCGGTTTCAGCAACTGGTGCGCCCTGTGCCGAAGAGCAGAGGGAGTAAAACAGATTGCTATGGGAGATCATGGCCCCTTTGGGCATGCCCGTGGTGCCGGATGTGTAGACCATAATGGCCGTATCTTCGGGGTCAGAAAGCGCAATCTGGCTTTCAAAAAGGGTAGGGTGGTCCTTCTCATGGGCCTGCCCAAAGGCCACCAATTCATCGAGGAAAAGCACCGTATCGTCGCTAAAGTCGTGCAACCCGTCACGGTCAAAAACGATGGCTTTCACAAGCGACGGCATGGCGTCTTTTACGGCCAGATATTTGTCCAATTGCTCATCATTTTCGATGAACAGGAACCGGCTGCCGGAATCGCCCACCAGATATTCCAGTTGGGACGCGGAATCGGTGGTGTAAATGCCCGATGCGATGGCCCCCATACACTGGGCGGCCAGGTCCACATAAAGCCACTCCTTATTGTCTTCCGACAATATGGAAATGACCTCGCCCCGCTTCAGGCCCAGCTTATGCAGGCCTATACCAATCCACTTGGCATTGTCGTAAAACTGGCCCCAGGTGAAGGAGCGCCAGATGCCCAGATCCTTTTCCCGGTGGGCCGCACGGTCCCGCAATTCCTGACACCGGGCCTGGAAGAGTTTGGGGAGCGTATCATGCCCATCAATCAGATAGGGCTTGCGCGAAAGATCCGCGCTCATGGTCACGCCATTGACGATGTGTTGGGAGGGGCCCCAATGCGGCAGTTTTGGATCGTGAGCAGTCATGGTCTTCCTCCTCTAACCTAGCGCCACGTTTTGCGCTGTTTCCAACGGCGTTGGCCCCGTTGGTTCTCCTCCGATGAGACGCCCAGATAAAATTCCTGCACGTCCTTGGAGGCTGACAATGTGGCCGCATCATCGGCCATCACGATGCGGCCCAGTTCCATCACATAGCCGTAGTCCGCCACACCCAGAGCCACGGCAGCGTTTTGTTCCACCAGCATCATGGTGACTTTCTGCTCCGTGTTGAGGCGACGGATGATGTCGAAAATCTCTTCTGTCAGCAGCGGCGAGAGGCCAAGCGATGGTTCATCCAGCAGCATGATCTGCGGTCTGGCCATCAGCCCGCGCCCGATGGCCAGCATTTGCTGCTGCCCGCCCGATAGCGTGCCTGCCGCCTGATCCCGACGCTCCTTCAGGATGGGGAAATAGGAAAACACCATGTCCACATCCCGCTCAATTTCCGCCGTGTCCGACCGGGTAAAAGCGCCCATGGCGATGTTCTCGCCCACGGTGAGCAGCGGGAAGACTTCGCGGCCCTCCGGCACATGCACCAGGCCCTTACTCACCAGACGATCCGGTTCTGTGCCCTGAATTTCTTCCCCTTGCAGTTTCACCGTCCCCTTTTCAGGGTCCATCACGCCGGAAATGGTTTTCAACAGCGTGGTTTTGCCGGCGCCATTAGCGCCCAGTACGGTCACGATCTGCCCTTGGCGCACTTCCAGTGATGTGCCGCGAATGGCTTGAATGGGGCCGTAAAAGCTCTCCAGATTATCAACGCGCAGAACGGGCGTGGTCGCAGGGGTACTCATCGTGCCTGCCCCTTCTGTATGCCTGAGGTGCCCAGATAGGCGGCGATCACATCCGGGTGGCTTTGCACTTCCGCAGGCGTGCCGGTGGCCAGTTCCGCCCCCTCGGCCAGTGCCATCACGCGGTTGGAGACGGCGGACACGAGGCCCATATCGTGCTCCACCATTAAAACGGTGATGCCCATCTGCTTTTGAATATCCTCAATCCAGAAGGCCATATCCTGGGTCTCCTCCACAGAGAGTCCGGAGGCTGGTTCGTCCAGCAAAAGTAGCTTGGGCTTGGTGGCGAGAGCCCGGCCCAGTTCCACCACTTTGCGAACCCCATAGGGCAGACCTGCAATGCGCTTGTCGCGGTAGGGTTGGAGATCGAGAAAATCGATCACCTCTTCCACCGCTTCCCGATGCGCAAACTCCGCTTTTCGCACGGAGGGCAGGAAGAAAAGCTCCGCCAATGTGTTTGTGGTGCGATGCCGGTGACGGCCCACCAAGAGGTTTTGCAACACGGTGGCCTGCTCGAATAGTTCAATATTTTGAAACGTGCGAGCAATACCCGTTGACGATACCTGCGACGGCGAAAAGCTAAGCAGGTTATGGCCATCAAACGTGATGCTGCCCTCCGCTGGCGTGTAAAATCGAGACAGCAGGTTAAACAGGGTCGATTTGCCTGCCCCGTTTGGCCCCACGAGGGCAAAAACCTCTCCCTCATGCACATCCAGCGACACGTTGTTAACGGCCACTACCCCGCCAAAGCGCTGGGTGGCGTTGCGAATTTCCAAGAGCGCACTCATTTCACCCGCTCCGTTTTCAGATAGCTTTTCTGACGGCGGAACATGTCCTTGCGGTAGAAGGGGAAGAGCTCAAAATAGGTGCGAATTTTCAGCCAGCGGCCATAGAGCCCCAGTGGCTCAAATAAAATAAAGCCGACCACGATAAGGGCGAACAGCGCACTTTCCAGGCCCGGTACGTTGATCGTCACACCCAAAGACGTGGAGGCCATGGTGCGCACATTGGCGATGATGACGGGGATCAACCCCACAACCGCCGCCCCCAAAAACGCACCATGAATGGAGCCGAGGCCGCCCACCACAATCATCAGCAGGAGCGTGATGGACATGACGAGATCAAAGGTCTCGTGGGTGATGTAAGTGGCGTTGTGGCCGAACAGTGCCCCCGCCAGGCCCGCAGCGAAGCAGGACAGGAAAAAGGATTTGGCCTTTGTCACGGTCAGGTTCACGCCCATGGCCTGGGCGGAGATTTCCGAGTCGCGGATGGCGGCGAAACTGCGGCCCGTGGGGCTGCGCAACAGATTGCGATAGGCAAACAACACGATCAGCACCACCGCCAGCACCACGTAATAGAACATGTAGGGGTTGGCATATTTGTTCACCGTCATGCCGAACATCGATATATCCGGCACCGCAATGCCCGCCACGCCCCCCGTAAAGGCTTCGCCCAAGACGATGAAATCGCCGGTCAAAATGGAAACGGCCAGCGTGGCCAGCGCCAGATAAACCCCGTGCAGGCGCAGTACGGGCAGGGCGATGATGGTGCCCACGATACCTGCGATAATACCCGACAGGGGGAACGAGATGAGCCACGGCACACCGCGCTCCAGCATGAGCACATTGGCATAGCAGCCCACGGCCATGAAGGCCGCATGGCCAAGGCTCGCCAAACCCGTTTGCCCGGTCAGCAGCATCAGGCCCATGCCTGCGATGCAGAAAATCAAAACCGAGGTGAATTCGCCCAGCAGATAGTCATTGCCCGTCCACATGAAATAGAGCGGGAAGGCCAGTGCGATCAGCGCCAGCACACCATACCAAAACGCCTGCGCCCCGTGTTTGAACCAGCGTATATCCGCATTGTAATCGGTCTTGAAAACAAATCGCATGGGATCAGACCTTCTTGCGCTGGGTTTGGGAGAAGATGCCGCCGGGCCGGAAAATCAACACCAGCAGCAAGATGGCATAGGGTGCGATTTGCGAAATACCGGCCGGGCCGTAGCGGGCCGACAGCGGTTCCACCAACCCGATGATGATGCCGCCCAAAAGCGCGCCGGGCAGCGACCCAAAACCGCCAATGGCCGCTGCCGCAAATGCTTTGATGCCCAGCAATCCGGCAGAAGGATCAATCGCGCCCTTGGAGGCAAACAAGATACCTGCCACGGCGGCCACGACACCGGATAGCGCCCAAACAAGGCTTTGCATCCGCTTGACGGGAATGCCCATGTAATAGGCCGCCAACTGGTTTTGCGACGCGGCCTGCATGGCCACCCCCAGCTTGGTTTTGGAAAAATACACGTAGAGCAGGGCGGTGAGCAGCAGCGTCACCACAATGATGGCAATTTCATCCACCCCCAGCACAACGCCACCCACGCGCATATCTTGCCCCGCAAAGGGTGTCTCCAGCGACACCGGTTCATGGGTCCAAATGCTGCCCGCCGCAAAACGCAGCACAAAGCCCACAGCGATGGTCAAAACCACGATAGCAATTTGCGGTTGGCCTGCGATGGGCCGCAACACGCCCCAGTCGAACGCATAGCCAAATATGCCCATGCAGATCATGGCCAGTGGCACGGCAAGCCAAAAGCTCAGCCCCATGAATTCTGCATTGGTGAAGCCCAGGCACAAAAACGCGCCCAGCATCATGAAATCGCCCTGGGCGAAATTGACCGTTTCCGTAGCCTTGTAGATTAGCACAAAACCAAGCGCGATCAGTCCGTAGACGCACCCGTTCGCCAACCCGCTCACGATGAGCTGCAAAAAATCCAACTCTATTCCTCCCAGCCCCTTTGCAGGGCTTCTTCAAAAGCGCACTTCTGCGATGCGTCTCTTTGAACTCGTCATTGGCAGACTTGATCGGCCAATCTCCCACTTCTTTCTTTTATCAGGTCCGCCGATCAAGTTGGCGGATGACGGGTTTGTGTCGGCTCCATTGCCTTACATTTCCCCGTTCTACGACGAAAGTCTAGGGTTTGATGAATACCTTGCCGTTTGGTTTGGCCAGTTCCTCCGGCAACCGGTCCATGGCCTCCGCAAGGGGCACGATGGCCGTCACGTCCGTCTGCCATTCGCCGGATGCAAATTTCTGCTGCGCTTCGCCGATGGCGCCCATCACACGGGCAGGCTCCCTCTCCTGCATCCAGCGGGTCAGCCAGAACCCTTCAATCTGCTTGGATTGGAAAATCATCTGACCGGGCTGATTCAGCACCGGCGATTTGGGGTCGAGCACGCCATAGATAATCCACCGTGCCCGGTTGGGCATGGCGGAAAAGACGTCAGAACTGGTTTGGTTGGCCACGGCATCCAAAAAGATGCGTGGCTTTTCCGCCCGAGAAATGGCGGCTAAGTCTTTCAGGAACGTGTTGCTCGTCACATTCAGCACATGCTTGGCACCGTGGCCCTTCAGCAAGTCAATCTGTTCGTCCCGCCGAACCAGGGCAATGGGAGAAAAGCCTTTCTCTTTAGCCTTTCCAATCATCAATTTGCACAATTGGCTCGCCCCGGCGGAGACGATGAAGCTCTCACTTTTGGCCTGCTCCACGATGTCAAACATAGCCAGTGCCGTCAGCGGATTGACGATCATGGCCGCGCCATCCTCATCGCGCACCCCATCCATGAGCGGAATGGCGGTGGCGGCTTGGGCAATGGAGTATTCCGACCATGTACCGGGTTTGCCGGGCGTCCCGAAAAAGGCGATGCGCTTGCCCACCAGCTTATCTGCGTAGGACCCACCGCCGGAGGCCACCACTTCCCCCACGCCTTCAAAGCCCGCACCATTCCCCTCAATGCGGGATTGACCGTAGAGACCCTGGATGAACATCTCGTCGGACGGATTGACCGACGCCAGCGAGACTTTCACCTTTACCTCGCCTTCGCCGGGTTCGGGCTCGGGAAGATCGCCATATTCGACAAAGGGCGACATGTCTTTCAGGACGATGTCATCCGGTTGTTCCTTGGCGTAACCGCCATTCTTCAAAATGAGAGATTTCATGGGACTTTCCTTGAGAGAGGTAGGTCAGGTCAGGGCTGCAAATAGGGCTAAGGGCACGAGCGCAGCCGTTGAAAAGAAACTCAACGACATGCCCACTACGCGCCCGAAAGGCCAATTGTCTGTGAAAGCAAAAGCGTAGCCGTGTAGAATGCGTCCGAGCACGAAAGCAGCGGCGGTTATGGCCAGCACCATCGTAAATAGGTCTGGAGGAACCGAAACGCTCTGCATTTCAGCCACCAGAATCAAAAATAGCGTGATGGGTACGTTCTCGACAAAATTACCCTGACCACGAATGCGGCGGGTCAGCATCATGTCGTCACCATCTCCTAGCGAAACACCCGTGCTGCGCCGCCCGCCAAACACACGGATGGTGAGCACGATATAAAGCGCGCCCAGAGCAATGGTGGAGAGAGTGGTGATGGGCAGTTCCATGAACCTAGCCCATCTTCATTTGCGTGTGCTTTTTCAATTCAGCCCGCGCCACCTGGCGGCGGTGCACAGCATCCGGGCCGTCGGCAAAGCGCAGGGTCCGCAGATGCATCCACTGTTTGGCCAGTGGCGTGTCTTGCGAAATGCCAACGCCCCCGTGCATCTGAATGGCATCGTCGGTCACTTTCAGCGCCATAAGCGGTGCCACCACTTTGATCTGCGAAATCCAAGGTGCGGCCGCGCGGGCATCGCCCTGATCCATCATCCACGCCGCTTTCAGGCAGAGCAGGCGGGCCTGCTCGATTTCCATGCGGGCATTGGCGATGATGTCAAAATTCGCACCCAGCTTGGCGATGGGCTGGCCAAAGGCTTCCCGCTGAATGGAGCGCTTGCACATGAGGTCCAGCGCTAATTCCGCCTGACCAATGGCCCGCATGCAATGGTGAATGCGGCCCGGCCCAAGACGGCCTTGGGAAATTTCAAATCCACGCCCGTCGCCCAGCAGGAGATTTTCTGCCGGTACGCGCACATCGGTGAAGCGCAGGTGCATATGGCCATGGGGTGCATCATCCATGGAAAACACTTGCATGGCCCGCAAAATTTCGATGCCGGGCGTGTCGGCAGGGACGACGATTTGACTGTGCTGCTGGTGGCGCGGGTCGTCATCCGTGCCAGTCTTCACCATCACGATGTAGACTTTGCAGCGCGGGTCCCCCGCGCCGGAAATCCAGTGTTTCTCGCCATTTAGCACATAGTCGTCGCCATCCCGCACGCAGGACATGGAAATGTTGGTAGCGTCCGAAGAGGCCACATCCGGCTCTGTCATCACATAAGCGGAGCGGATTTCGCCTTCCAACAGCGGCTTGAGCCAACGCTCCTTCATTTCTTCCGTGCCGTAGCGCTCAAACACCTCCATATTGCCCGTGTCCGGCGCGGAACAGTTGAAAGTTTCCGCCCCCAGATGGGCTTTGCCCATTTCTTCAGCCAAGTAAGCATATTCCACCGTAGTGAGGCCGTAGCCGCGCTCGGAATCGGTGAGCCAGAAGTTCCACAGGCCCCGCTTCTTGGCCTCCGCCTTCAGCCCCTCCAGAATTTCTGTCATGCGCGGCGTGTATTCCCAGCGGTCCCCTTTCGACACATCCTCCAGAAATTCCACCTCACGGGGCGCAACTTCATCGCGGATCATCTCCGCAACACGATCGCGCAGGTCTGTGGCTTTGGCAGATAGACCAAGGTCCATGGCAGCAAAGTGGGCGGGTGCATTCATGACGTTCTCTCCTGCTCAATGAGCTTATGAATGGGGTTACCAGCGCTGACGGTCAGGCCAAGGCCGCGCAGGGCGTATGTGAGTTGATCGGTGGCGATGGAACGCTGTTCCTCACCGCTTTCATCCGGTTGAGGCGAGTACCAAAAAACGGCGCTGTTCAGCACAGCTAAAAAGCTCTTGGTGGCCAGCGATATGCTGCCCACCGACAGCTTCTCAGCAATAACAACGGCCTCTATGGCCTCGCGAAATATCCGCTCATAGCCTTTGCGAATTTCGATGAGCTCCAGCAAGGTTTCGCGCTGGGCGGCGGTGGTGGAACCGGTCTGGTGCATGGCCACACCTTGGGCCAAGACCCGCTGGAAAGGCTGTTCTTCCATCAAAACCATGGCATGGGCAAAGCCCATGCGGGTGAGCTTGGTGAGCGCATTCGTTTCACCCAAATAGGGGGAAATGGCAGCGGTGTTCAGTTCCATCCCCCGCCGGTAAACGGCAAAAAACAAATCGGTTTTAGAGCGATGGTGGTGATAGACCATGCCCTTTGTGGCCCCGAGGGCGCGCGCCACATCGTCAATGCTGGTGGCGGCAAAACCATTTTCTTTGAAGCAATGGGCGGCAGCTTGGAGGATTTCGGGCGCACCCCGAGGGGCAGCACCATTGTGCCCCACCTTTTCCATCACCTGTGTGTCCGCTGCGCTCACGCACGCCCTCCTTAACTCGCTAAAAAGGGGAACATACTACTCGGTATGTTGTCAACGGCCATTTCTTATGGCTATGTGGGCGCAAGTCCAACTGGGAGGATGCGGCTTGAACACATATTTGGACAGCCTTTATGGCGTTGCAGGCAAAACCGCCTTTGTTACCGGTGGGGCCACTGGCATTGGCCGCATGATGGCCGAAGCGTTGGTCATGGCCGGTGCCCATGTCATGATCGCCTCGCGCAAGGGCGATGCCTGCGAGGCTGTCGCCGCGCAATTGAATGCGTTAGACGCGCCGGGCAGCGCCGAAGGTTTTGCAGGCGATGTGGCGGGAGCAGAAGGTGTTGCCGCACTGGTGGAAGCCGTCAAATCCCGCACTGACAAGCTGTATATCTTGGCAAACAATGCAGGCGTCACATGGGCTGAGGACTATGAAACTTTCCCGCGCTCGGCGTGGGACAAGATCATGGACATCAACGTCACTTCCATTTTCGAACTGACCCGTGATCTCACTGGACTGCTGGAAGCTGCCGCCACCGATGAGGACCCGGCACGGGTCATCAATACGGCCTCTGTCATGGGCATCGTGCCCATCGCAGGGGGTGCCTACTCGTATTCGGTTTCCAAGGCTGCAGTCATTCACCTCACCAAAATTCTCGCCAACGAATTCACGGCGCGCCGCATCACGGTGAACGCCTTTGCCCCCGGACCCTTCCCCAGCCGCATGACGGCATTTGCCACCGGCACGGAGGAAGGGGCAGCGGCGACCGGCGCCAAAAACCCCATGGGTCGCATTGGCCGCGCGGCTGACATTGCCGCCGCAACGCTGTTCCTGTGCGGTTATGGCGGAAGCTACGTCACGGGCACCACCATCCCGCTAGACGGCGGTTATGTGGTGGATACTGGCGATGAGAAACTCTTTCCAGATTAAAGCTGTTCTCGTGTGGGCGAATAAAAGCGCCATGAAATGCGCGACCTTGGCGCAATTCATGGCTCGAATGAACGAGAATGCGTAAAATAAGGAGCAAAACCATGAGTGACCGCAATACCATCACGCTGGACGAGCTAAAATCGCGCATCGGCGGCGAACCCATCTATTCCAAATGGTTTGAACTGACCCAGGACCGCATCGACAAGTTTGCCGATGTGACAGAGGACTGGCAGTTCATCCATGTGGACCCGGAAAAGGCGAAAATGACGCCTTTTGGCGGCACCATTGCCCACGGCTATCTCACCGTCTCCATGCTGTCGGCCATGAGCTATGACAGCGTGCCCGGTTTGGAAGGCGCTGCCATGGTGGTCAATTACGGCTTCAACAAACTGCGTTTCACCCATCCGGTGAAGGCAGGCGGCAAAGTGCGGGCCAAATTTGTGGTGAAGGATGTGGACGAAAAGTCCCCCACCAATGTTCTCACAACCTACGACGTCACCGTCGAAATTGAAGGCGAAGACCGTCCGGCCCTCATGGCCGAATGGCTGGGCCTGACTTTCCTGAAGGGCTAAATTCATGAGCGAAATTCGCTACGACGACCAGGTCATCATCGTCACCGGGTCCGGCAACGGTCTGGGCAAATCCCACGCGCTGGAATTTGCCCGCCGAGGCGCCAAAGTGGTCATCAACGACTTTGGCGGTGCCCGCGATGGCACGGGTGGTTCCTCTGAAGCTGCGGAAGCTGTGGTGGCTGAAATCAAGGCCATGGGCGGCGACGCAATCGCAAACGGGGCTAATGTGACCGACCGCGATCAGGTGGCCGCCATGGTGCAGCAGACCATGGACGAGTGGGGCCGCATCGACGTGCTGGTCAACAATGCCGGCATCCTGCGCGACCGTTCCTTCGGCAAAATGACTGGCGAGGAGTGGGACGCGGTGATCGCCGTCCATCTCACGGGCACCGCCAATTGTTCGCTGGCTGTGTGGAACATCATGAAGGCGCAAAATTACGGTCGCATTGTCATGACCACCTCCACCTCCGGCATCTACGGCAATTTCGGCCAGGCCAA
This sequence comes from Pseudomonadota bacterium, assembly GCA_039198355.1. Classification (GTDB taxonomy): domain Bacteria; phylum Pseudomonadota; class Alphaproteobacteria; order Rhizobiales; family Rhizobiaceae; genus Pseudahrensia. The sequence goes on along the minus strand of JBCCTO010000018.1, from coordinate 30,910 downwards.
TTATGGAGCGGCCAAGGCCGGTGTCTGGGGCCTGATGAATACGCTCCACATTGAGGGCGCGAAAAACAACATCCACGTCAACTGCCTGTCCCCCACGGCAGCAACGCGCATGACTGAAGATGTCATCCCGCCAGAAGCGCTGGAAGTGCTGGACGCGAAATGGGTCACACCAGCGGTTCTCTTTCTGGCCAGCAAGGACGCACCTTCGCGCAACATTCTGCTTGCCGGGGCAGGGGGCTACACCGTCTCCAAATTGATGGAAGCGGAAGGCGTTTTCTTCGAGAACGAAGAAGACCGCACACCAGAACAAATCGCTGCCAACTGGGAAACCATTACGAACATGACCGACGCCCGCGAAATGCTGGTGGGCAACGATCATGTGGTGAAAATGGTGCAAAAGGCGCAAGCATAGGCTTTCCCTCTCCCCACAACCAAACACGGGAGGGGAGAAGGATACGAGAACTTCGCTTTGCAGCGCAAAGCGATAGCCGCAGTTGGGTGAGGGGAGAGGAAATGTTTGAGTGGTTCGACCCTTCATCCAACTGCGACCAACGTTTTGCTACGCAAAACGGCTCTACGTATCCTTCTGCCCAGTGGGGAGAAAAAGGATTAGCTGCATGACTGACCTGATGGTCCCCCCGCCCGAAACCGCTTTGCGCTCTCGACCTCCCCTCCAGGGGGAGGTTGAGCTGTTGCAAGATCGTGTCACAGCTTTTCACCTCCCCTCGGAGGGGAGGTCGGAGAGGCGCAGCCGATCCGGGTGGGGGGCTGGATTTTAGCCATGTCAAACGAACTCGACACAACTGCACTCGCCCCATGGCTGGAAGCGAACATCGAAGGCTTTTCCGGCCTCACTGGCGTTCACAAATACGGCGACGGCCAATCCAACCCTACCTATCGCGTGGATGCCCAAAGCGGCACCTATGTTCTGCGCGCAAAGCCCCCCGGAGAACTTCTCAGGTCTGCCCACCAAGTGGACCGCGAGTTTCGCGTTATGCAGGGGCTGGGTTCAACCAATGTGCCCGTACCAAAAATGCTGGCCCTTTCCGGCGAGGGCGATGACAGCCCCATCGGGCGAATGTTCTTCGTCATGGAACATCGCGATGGTCGTATCCTGTGGGACCCGGCCTTGCCCGAACTGGGTGAGGACAATGCGGCGCGCGGGCGCATTTATGATTCTATGAACAAGACCTTGGCGGCCTTGCATAACGTGGACGTTGAAGCCATCGGCCTGTCCGATTTCGGCAAACCCGGCAATTATTTTGAGCGCCAAACCAGCCGCTGGGCCAAGCAATATGTGGCCAGTGAAATCGACCGCAATGAAAGCGTCCACAAGCTGATCGAATGGCTGGAAGCCCATATGCCTGCCGATGACGGGCAAGTTGCCATCGTCCATGGCGATTATCGTCTCGATAACATGATCTTCGCAAACGCTAGCGAAGACGTGCTGGCCGTGCTGGACTGGGAATTGTCCACACTGGGCCACCCGCTGGCCGACCTGGCTTACCAGTGCATGCAATGGCGTCTCCCCCATCAAAGCGGGATGCGTGGCCTGGGTGGCATCGATCGCGCGGCGCTGGGTATCCCCACCGAAGAAGAATATGTAGCCGCGTACTGCAAACGATGCGGCGTGGACGGCATCCCCGATTGGAAATTCTACATCGCCTTCTGCTTCTTCCGCCTCGCTGCTATTTTACAGGGCGTTTACAAACGGGCTGTGGACGGCAATGCCTCCAACCCGGAGCGCGCAAAGCAGATGTACGCTGCTGTACCTCTATTGGCCGGCGCAGCGCTCATGGAAATCGAAGGGAAGGGCGCATGACCACTTTCGACGGCATGACCGTTCTCATCACCGGTGCCGCCGGTGGCTTTGGCCGCTCCGCCGCAACCCTGTTTGCCGAGCGCGGCGCGAAGCTCATGCTTTCGGACTTCAATGCTGAAGGCCTTGCCGAAACCGCTGACATGCTGCGCACCGATGGTGCCGAAGTGGAAACGCTGGCGGGCAGCGTTGCGGAGGAGAGCCACTGCGCTGTGACCGTGGAAAAATGCCTCTCCGCCTTTGGCCGCCTCGACATTGCCATCAACAATGCAGGCATTGGCCACGCTCCGGCAAAGACGGCGGATGTGGACAGTAAACAGGCCGAACTCTGTGTGCAGATCAACTTGATGGGCGTGTTTTACGGCATGAAAGCGCAAATTCCGCCCATGGAAGAGGCTGTCAAAAGTGACAATCGCCCCGCCTGTATTCTCAACGTCGCCTCTTTGGCTGGTATTGGTGGCGCAGCCACCATGTCCATGTATGCCGCAGCGAAACATGGTGTCGTAGGACTGACCAAGTCAGCGGCATTGGAATATGCTCGCCGAGGGATCCGCATCAACTGCCTCTGCCCCTCCTTTGCCCGCACAGCTATGGTCAATGACGGGCTTCTCGCCGGGCAAAGCGGCAAAGAGGCTGAAGACGTGCTCACCCGTGGCATACCCATGCGGCGGTTGGCGGAAATTGAAGAAATCACCCAGTCCATGCTGTGGATTTGCGATCCCGCAAATTCCTTCATGACCGGACAAGCCGTCGCACTCGATGGCGGCACAAGCGCCATGTAATATAGCGATAGAGAGACAGAGGAGCCGACACGATGGATTTGAATTACACCCCCGAAGAGCAGGCGTTCCAGCAGGAAATCCGCACGTTCTTCGAAACCAAATTACCCAAAAGCCTGTCCGATAAGGTTAAGCAAAAAAAGCGCATGTCCAAGGGAGACATGGAGCAATACCACACGGTTTTGAATGAAGCTGGCTATCTGAATGCCCACTGGCCGGTGGAATTTGGCGGCAAGGGTTGGAACGCCATTCAGCGCGATATTTTCGATGTGGAAGGCAATGCTGCGGCAGCGCCGCGAACGGTACCCTTCGGTCTCAACATGCTGGCCCCCGTGCTGATGGCGTTTGGCTCCAAAGAGCAGCAGGACCACTATCTACCCCGCATTGTGGATGGCACCGACTGGTGGTGTCAGGGATATTCTGAGCCCGGTTCCGGGTCCGATCTGGCATCGCTCAAAATGACAGCGGAGCGCCAGGGCGACCACTACGTGGTCAACGGTCAAAAGACATGGACCACACTGGGCCAGCACGCCAACTGGATTTTCTGCCTTGTGCGCACGTCCAAAGAGGGCAAGCCTCAGGAAGGGATTTCCTTTCTGCTCATCGACATGAATTCACCTGGGGTGGAAGTGCGCCCCATCATTTTGCTGGAGGGCACCCATGAGGTGAACGAAGTGTGGTTCACCGATGTAAAAGTGCCGGTTGAAAACCTCGTGGGCGAAGAGAATAAAGGCTGGACCTATGCCAAATACCTGCTGGTCCACGAACGCTCCGGCATTGCCGGTGTGGGCGATGCTATGGCCTCCATCGACCACCTCAAACATATTGCTCGCGATCAGACCCAGAACGGCAAGCCCTTAGCCGAGGATCCGTATTTTGCAGCCCGCCTGTCGGAAATCGAAATCGACCTCTCCGCCATGCGCACCACCAATATGCGCATCATGCAGGCCGCCACAGATGGAGCGCCTCCCGGCCCGGAAGTCTCCATGCTGAAAATCAAGGGCACAGTACTGCGCCAGTCCATCAACGATCTCACCCGTAGGGCCCTTGGCCCCTATGCCATGCCCTTCGTGAGCGAGGCGCTGGACGATGGTTGGAACGGTGAGCCGGTTGGGCCAGATTATGCCAACCCCATGGCGGCCGACTATTTCAACCACCGCAAAACCTCCATCTATGGCGGCTCCAACGAAATTCAGCGCAATATCATCAGCAAGATGATGATGGGTTTGTAAAAACACCTATATTAAACGCGAAAGGAGTACGTCATGACCGCTGAAGAGCAATCGTTAGCCGATCAAAAGATGCGGGTGGAAATAGCACGCTTGATGGCGGAAACTGCGGAAATCAATCAGAAATTTGCCTATTCGGACCGCAAATCGGAAGCTGAAATAAAGCATATGGAATCATTGACCGGTAAACTTGCTCGCGAAACTTATTGGTATCCCGTGTTTGTCGCAGCCGCTCTCTTGGGCGCAGGTGCAGCCGTTGGCGCTACTGTAGCTAGACTGGTTTCGTAGTGAATATCCGACGTTTGACACGGCTTTTTAGGCGAGTTGAGTTTTTAACACTAAGGCAGTGCAATGGACTTCAATCACACTGAAACCCGTCAGATGTTGGCGGATATGGCTGGGCGTTTTGTGCGGGAGCAGTACCCAATAGAAACCCGCCACAAACACGCCGCTAATGATGAAGGCTATAGCGCCGATACTTGGGCCTCCATGGCCGAGCTTGGCCTGATCGGAGCGCTGTTTCCCGAAGATGTCGGCGGTTTCGGGGGCGAGGGTTACGACATTGCTGTGTTGTTTGAAGAATTGGGTCGTGGTCTCGTCGTTGAACCGTTCCTAGCCACTCTCATGGCGGGGTCCGTGCTGGCGGAAGCAGGTGGCCATGGCGATTTGATTGAGGAAATGATCGGCGGGGCGACCACACTGGCCTTGGCCCATGGCGAGCCCGCCAGCCGTTATAACACCGCCCATGTGGAAACCACGGCGGAAAAATCTGGCGATGGTTATGTTTTGAACGGCAATAAAGCTGTGGTCATCTCTGGTGACACAGCCAACCACCTCATCGTGTCAGCCCGCACAGCTGGCGAGAAGACGGATACCAGTGGCATTTGCCTGTTTCTGGTCCCAGCAGATGCTGAGGGTGTACATATCCGTGGCAATGGAACCATTGACGGTTACCGCACAGCTGAGATTGCCTTGAAGGACGTGACGGCCACGACCTTGATTGGCGAGGAAGGGCAGGGTCATGCCCTGGTAGAACACGCCATCGCCCGTGGCACCTTGGCAGTCTGTGCCGAAGCGCTTGGTGCTATTGAAGTGTCCATCGACATGACGCTGGATTATCTCAAAACCCGCAAACAGTTTGGCGTGCCCATCGGCAAGTTTCAGGCGCTACAGCACCGCATGGCGGACATGATGACCGAGCGCGAGCAAATCCGCTCTGCCCTCATAAACGCGGCTGGGCACTTGGACAGCAGCGAGCGCGATTGGCACCTTTCAGCCCTCAAAAACCTTGTTGGTCGCTCTGGCCGGCACATCGCGGAAGAAGCAATCCAGATGCATGGTGGCATTGCCATGACGTGGGAATATGCCGTGGGCCACTATGCCAAGCGTATCATCATGATCGACCACCTGTTTGGCGATGAGGATTACCACCTGGACCGCATCGTCCGGCTGGGCCAGCAGGCCGCCTAAGTAGGTGGAAAAGCCTGAACGTATCATTCGCGCTGAAACAGGTTTGCAGCGTGCGTTGGGCTATGAGCACCGCATATATTCAGACCGTTGCGAAACGCATCTCATTATGGATCATCGCCATACGAACCGCCATAACGGTCTCCATGGCGGCATCCATGCAATCCTGCTGGACAGTGCCTGTGGCTTTGCAGCCAGCCGTGCGCTTTCAGAAGATGCGAGCCAACTGGTGACCACCGTCTCGCTCACCACTAATTATGTGGCGCTGGCGCAGGACAACCAAATCCATGCGGTGGGCCGAGTCACCAAAGCGGGACGTTCCATGGTTTTTGCGGAAGGGGAAGTACGGGACGGGCAGGGCACACTGCTCGCAACTGGCAGCAGTGTTTTGAAGGCAGTCGGAAAAAAGCCATCCTAAAGATCGATGATTGCGGAACCTGCGCTTTGTCAGGCTGTTCTACTATTACCCCGCTTCTGCTATGGCCCGAAAATGCGACCGCCCCCGCTCAAAGCTGACCGCCACGCGCTGTTTCTGGATTTCGACGGCACGCTGGTGGACTTTGCGCAAACGCCCGACGGCATATCGGTTGGCAGCGAGCTAAAGCACCTGCTTGTCAAGCTGGAAGGAGCGTTCGATGGAGCTCTTGCTTTCGTCACCGGCCGTGCTGCGCACAATTTGGCTGGCCACCTTGGCGTGTCATTCCTCATTGCGGGCTCCCACGGTGCGGAGCTTTCGGAAAAAGACGGGACAAGGCATTCCCTCGCTCACTCCAACGTGGCCGCTGAACTGGAACAGGCGCGTGCATTCCAGAAAGCTAACCCTGCCATTGTTATGGAGGAAAAGGCGGGCGGCCTCACCCTTCACTTTCGCCGTCAGCCAGAACTGAAGGAAAAGACTCTCGATTTCCTGCAAGCTCTCTTTGCCGGCCACGACCAGATTGAGATCATTGCAGGCGCGTTGATGTGGGAAGTGCGGGAGAAAGGCCTGGATAAGGGAAGCGCCATAAAAACCCTGCTCACCCGCCCCATTTTTCAAAATCGCATTCCCGTTTTCATCGGCGATGATGTGACGGATGAGGATGGGTTCCGCGCGGTCAATGCTGTTAATGGTGTTTCCGTCAAAGTGGGACCGGGAGAAACCTCGGCCAGAATGCGCTTGCCTGATATAGCTTCCGTCCACACTTGGCTCACCGCAGCCATCACAGAAAGCGCTGCCTGATGTCCCGCCTCATCGTCGTCTCCAACCGCATGGGCGACCCCAGTGAACCGCCCACGGGTGGACTAGCTGTAGCCCTGAACGGGGCGTTGAATGAATTGGGCGGCGTTTGGATGGGGTGGAGCGGTAAAATCACCGACACCGCCCCCGGCGAAGGGCAACTGCATATCCAAGAAAAGGGCAAAGTCACCACTGCTGGCCTGGACATGACGCAGGCGGAATATGATGGCTATTACGTGGGCTTTTCCAACAGCGTGCTGTGGCCCGCATTTCACCACCGGCAGGACTTGATCGAATCTGACAAGCAGGCTGAGCAAGCCTATCGCCGGGTAAACCTGAATTTTGCAAAGCACCTTAAGCAGCTTGTTCAACCCGATGATATTATCTGGGTCCACGACTATCACCTTATTCCACTAGCACAGGAATTGCGGGCCGTTGGCGTGGATAACCCCATCGGGTTTTTCCTCCACATCCCCATGCCGCCCAGTCAGATTTTCTCGGTTATTCCCGATGCCGATTGGCTCATGCGCACCTTCTTTTACTACGATCTCATCGGCTTTCAGACCGAGGCCGATGCGATGAATTTCCACCTTTACGCCGAGCGTAAACTGGGTGCTGAGCGTGTGGAAAATGACCAAAACGTCACCGCCTTTGGCCGAACCGTGCAGGCCCGGGCTTTCCCCATCGGCATCGATGTGGATCAGTTTCGCGCTTTGCTGGAGGAGCCGGACGCGAAGGAATTGAAACAGCGTCTGCAAACCAAATCCGAAGGCCGCCAATGGATCACGGGGGTCGAGCGTTTGGATTATTCCAAGGGCCTGCCCGAGCGGATGAAAATTTTCCGCGATTTGCTCAAGAAATACCCTGACAACATCGGGCGCTCATCCCTGGTGCAGATTGCGCCGCCCACGCGGGAGGCCGTGGAGGCCTATGCCGACATTCGCGAAGAGCTGGAACAACTCTCCGGAGCGGTGAATGGTGAATTCGCCACCATTGATTGGACGCCCATCCGCTACATCCACCGTCCCGTCTCACGCACCCGTTTGGCTGCTCTGTTCAACATTTCCCGTGTCGGTCTCGTCACTCCTCTGCGCGATGGCATGAACCTGGTGGCCAAAGAATATGTGGCTGTGCAGCCCGATAATGATCCCGGTGTTTTGGTATTGTCCGAATTTGCGGGTGCAGCCGAAGAACTGACCGAGGCCTTGCAGGTAAACCCTTACAATATCGATCAATCGGCCGACGTGCTGCAACGGGCGCTCACCATGCCTTTGGAAGAGCGCAAAGAGCGACATGGAGCCCTCAAGGCAAAGGTGGAAAAGGGGAATGTGGTGGCCTGGTCGAAGAACTTTTTGGACGCGCTGAAAAAAGTGAAGAAAATTTCATCCTGATGCGAATTTCAGCCACAAAACCCCATTGGGCCGCATTTTCAAGGCCGTAGGAATGCTCTAACTAGAGGCTACGAGAGTAGGGTACTTTGGCCCGAAGCTGATCTAGGGAGCTTGTCATGAGCGAAGAGCTGGAACCCCGCGAAAGCATGGAATTTGACGTGGTCATCGTTGGCGGTGGCCCCGCTGGCCTTGCCAGCGCCATTCGGCTGAAGCAGATTGATCCAGACATCAATGTGGTCGTTCTGGAAAAGGGTGCTGAAGTTGGCGCCCACATCCTTTCGGGTGCTGTGGTGGACCCCATCGCTGTGGACCGCCTCTTCCCCGACTGGCGCGATGAAGAAGATCACCCTTTCAAAGTGCCGGTGAGGAAAGACAAGTTTTACCTCATGGGTCCCGGCGGAAAGATCCCGCTGCCCACTTGGGCTATGCCACCCCTCATGAACAACCATGGCAATTACATCGTTTCTTTGGGCAATGTTTGCCGTTGGATGGCCGAAAAGGCGGAGGCGCTCGGCGTGGAAGTATTCCCCGGCTTCGCCGCTGCGGAGGTGGTCTACAATGACGAGGGTGCCGTAATCGGCGTGGCAACCGGCGACATGGGTGTGCAACGCGATGGCACGCCCGGTCCCAATTTTGAGCGTGGTGTAGAGCTTCACGGCAAGTATGTGCTGATCGGTGAGGGCGCGCGCGGATCGCTCGCCAAGCAGATCATCAACAAGTTTGAGTTGTCCAAAGGGGCCAGCCCGCAAAAATTCGGTCTTGGCTTCAAAGAATTGTGGGAAATCGATCCTGCCAAGCATGATGAAGGCAAGGTCATGCACACATTGGGTTGGCCGTTGCAGAACAACCAGGATGGCGGTTCCTTCATATACCACATTGAAAACAATCAGGTTTACGTGGGCTATGTGGTAGCCTTGGGGTACAAAAATCCGTACGTGTCGCCTTTTGAAGAATTTCAGAAATTCAAGACCCACCCCGCCATTGCACCCCTTCTGGAGGGCGGTAAACGGCTCTCCTACGGTGCCCGTGCCATCACCCAGGGCGGTTGGCAGTCTGTCCCGCGTTTGTCCTTTCCCGGCGGTGCCCTCATGGGTTGTTCGGCTGGTTTCGTGAACGTGCCGCGCATTAAGGGCAGCCACAATGCCATGCTTTCCGGCATGCTGGCAGCAGAACATGTGGCCGACGCGCTCAAAGCGGGCCGCGCCAATGATGAATTGCACAGCTATGAGGCCGCATGGCGCGAAAGTGATGTGGGGCAGGACCTGCGACCCGTGCGCAATGTTAAGCCACTGGTGACCAAGTTCGGGTCGGTTTTGGGTACCATCGTTTCCGGCATCGACATGTGGTCCACGACCCTGTTGGGCGGCTGGTCTCCTTTCGGCACCATGAAGCATCAAAAGGCGGACTATGAGGCTACGGAACCGGCAGAAAATCACGAACCCATCGAATATCCCAAGCCCGATGGTGTGCTGACATTTGATCGCTCATCCTCCGTCTTCTTGTCCAACACCAACCACGCGGAAGATCAGCCTAAGCACTTGAAACTGTCGGATGCTCCGTTGCAATTCGCTTCTGAGTTCAAAAATTTTGCTGGCCTGTCCCGTCGTTATTGCCCCGTTGGCGTGTATGAGTGGGTGGATGACAAGGGTGATGCGGCGAAAGAAGACGATCAGAACGCGGAGTTCGTCATCAACGCGCAAAATTGTGTCCACTGCAAAACCTGTGATATCAAAGACCCCAATCAAAACATTACCTGGGTACCGCCCCAGGGGGGCGAGGGGCCGGTTTACCCCAATATGTAGCCTGAAAGGGGCGGCCCAACGGTCGCCCTTTTTGTGGAGGCAGGATGAAGCATCGCATTGATACTATTGAACAGCTGGAAGCGCTCTATCCACGCAAACCTGTGGTCGCTTCCACGGGTAAAGAAACTGCGGTTATAACGCCCCACTACAAGCGGCTCATTGAGGCTTGCCCCTTCGCAGTGGTCGCCAGTGAAGGGCCGGAGGGGCTGGATGCCTCGCCCCGGGGCGATGGCCCCGGTTTCATTCGCATTCTGGACGATACAACCCTCGCGCTACCCGACCGACGCGGCAACAACCGGCTTGATACCCTGCGCAATATCTTGCGCACGGGCAGGGTGGCTTTATTGGCCATGATACCTGGCTGGAACGAGACGCTGCGGATCAATGGCAACGCCCATATCTCCACCGACCCGCAAATTTCGGCTTCCATGGCAGAACGGGGCGTTGTCCCCACCAGTGCCATCATTATCACCATCGAAACCATGTATTTCCAATGCGCCCGCGCGCTGGTCCGCTCCAAACTGTGGGATTCAGACAGTCAGATCAATCGCAAGGATTTGCCAAGCGCAGGCGATCTTCTACACGAGGTGATGCAGGACTTCGATGGCAAGGCCTATGACAAAGACCTGCCGGCCCGGCAGGCCAAAACCCTTTATTGAAGAGCTTTGAGCAATGCCGGCAGGTAAGAAATATCTGGCAAAATGTGGTCGGCAAAGGGGGTGAGCACGTCGGCGCCTACGGTGCCACAGGTTACGCCAACGGTAACAACGCCAGCCGCCCGTCCCGCCATAAGATCGTGGGTGGAATCGCCCACCATCATCACTTCTTTTGGTGAAGCGTGCTGCTGCTCCACAAATGCGCAAACCATGCCAGGCTCCGGCTTTGCACCATGGCCACTATCATACCCCGCCACAAAATCCATAAAGCCATTAAGCCCCGTAGCCTCCAGGTGCTGGTGGGCAGCCTGCTGTGAATCATTGGTGGCGACGCCAAGTGTGATTCCCTGTCGCTTTAACTGTTCCAGCGTGTCTATAATGTAGGGAAATGCCTGTACCGATTGTCGCGTGCCCTCCAGCGCCAACTTGTCGAGTTCTTCGGCCAAATCCGCCACATCATCGCGTGCCAGTATTGGCGAAAGAATTTTCGCAATGCCCTCTAACGACTCCGCCACGGCCGGGGAGTGGGGCGCGATGGTATTGTCTTCCAAATCCACCATTAGCGCTTGCGCCAGATGAGCCTTCAAACGCGCGTCTCCATGCGAAAGAGCGGTTATCGTGTGGTCGATGGCAGGCAGGAAAGTTCTGGAAAAATCCAGCAGCGTGCCATCTTTGTCGAACAATATCGCTTTAATTGCCATCGTCCATGCCCACGCCACACCATGTTTTCACGCTTGTTTTCATAGGCGCTCGGGCAAATTTATTCTATGGACAGCCCCAATTCGGCGGCAAATAAGGCGGCACTGCCATGCAGATTTTAGTTACGGGCGCAGCGGGGTTTGTGGGTGCCCATGTGTGCAAGGCCTTGCTGGCTGAGGGGCACACGGTCGTGGGCCTCGATAACTTCAATGATTATTATGATGTTCAACTCAAGGAGGACCGGGTTGAGGCCCTGTGCACAGGCGACGGCTTTAGCATGGTCAATATGGATTTGGCTGACCGTCCTGACATGCAATCGCTGTTTGCCGAATACACCTTCGATCGCGTGATCCATCTGGGCGCACAGGCAGGGGTGCGCTATTCGCTGGAAAACCCCCACGCCTATGGGCAGGCCAATCTCACAGGATTTTTGAACGTTCTAGAAGGTTGCCGCCAGCATCAGGTGGGGCATCTGGTTTTTGCGTCATCCAGTTCGGTCTATGGGGCCAACGAAACCCAGCCCTTCTCCTCTCACCACAGTACGGAGCATCCGTTTAGCCTGTATGCGGCAACGAAAAAGGCCAATGAAATGATGGCCCACTCCTATGCGCATCTTTACCGGCTCCCCATCACAGGCCTGCGTTTCTTCACAGTCTATGGCCCATGGGGTCGCCCCGACATGGCGTATTTTTCCTTCACCCGCAAAATCATGGCCGGGGAGACCATCGACGTCTTCAACAATGGCCAACACGCGCGGGACTTCACTTACATCGATGATGTGGTGGAGGGTGTCATTCGCGTGATGGACCACATCGCGGCGCCTAACCCCCATTGGGATACCAAAAACCCGGATCCGGCCAGCTCCAGCGCGCCCTACCGCCTGTTCAATATTGGCAATTCCCAGCCAGTTGAACTGATGAGTTTTATTCGCACCATTGAAGACGCGGTGGGAAAGCCCGCAGCGCTCAACTTCCTGCCCATGCAGCCCGGTGATGTGCACCGCACCAGCGCCGATGTCAGCGATCTTCAGCAAGCTGTGGGGTTCAGCCCCAACACACCCCTTGCTGACGGCATTCAACGGTTTGTGGACTGGTACAAGGCTTATAAAAGATGAGCCGCACGGCGTAGTTTGTATCCCACCCAAAAAAGGGCCCCAACAAGCGTAAGCGTAGCGACCCACCACCCCTGCATGATGGCAGTGCTGGACATCATATAAACATAGGCCACAACAATGATCTGCAAACCAGCCACCTGTTCCAACAGGGGCAGGCTGCGTAGAGCGCGGTAAAGGCAAAACAGGCAGATCAAGGCCAGAAGTACGCCCACCAGTCCAAAATTCAGCCAAAGCTCCAGGGATAAATTGTGCGGATGGTTCACCTGCCTGCCAAACGCTTCCGGCAGGTCAAAGCCAATCATCCCAAAATGCCGGTGGGCTTCCACCCCCCACCCCACAAACGGGGCCTGCGCCACCAAGTCAGCATACCCATTCCAGATGCCAAAACGATGATCCAGATTGGCGGCCTGCCGTAACCAAGCAGGCAAGACCTGCGTCGCCGTTTCCAAGTGCGGGAGAAGCAAGGGAAACAGGATAAGGCTCACGCCCATGGCCCCCAAAATCAGCGCAAGCCAAACGCGTGACAGGGTGAGCAGGAAGCCCGCGACCAACATGCCGATCATGGCCAACTGCGAGCCCTGATTTTCGCTTAAGGCCTGGGCTGCACTCACCAGAACAAACCCCATGACCAGCCATGCGGTCTTGCGCCTTTCGGTTAAGCTGCAAAAAACCAGTAAGGGTGCGAGCAGCAGCACAGCTGTTGTTGTCGGCCGGTTGAGCCCATTGATGTACACCGCGTGCGGCATGGATAGGTAAATGCGGGTGAACCCTAAATTCTCGCTGATGATGAATAGGGAGAGTGCCATGACCGCAAAAATAATACCGGTCACCAGAACGCGCTTGGACAGGTGAACAAATTCATTGGCAAAAATAGAAGCCACCAGCGGCGCCAATACCAGGGCGATAATATCGGGAAACGCACTGCTGGGCCGTGGTGAATAGAGCAGCGTGATATACATCCAAGCCACAAGCAGCCCGTAGCTGCCCAAAAGCGCCTTGCCCACAGGGGGCCATTGCCAAAAGCGCATGGTCACCACGTTTTGCTGCCTTACAACATCGCGAAACCCACTGGGAGCATGGGCAAAGCCCAGAATGAGCAGAGCGGTGCCCACAAGGGCTGGCATGCTCTTGGGGGCCAATATCAGCGCGGGCGCCGCCAAAACGGTCACCGCGAAAAAGGCCGCAGCGCGGCCATATTGAACAGATTTTAACGGACCATGCGCCTTTGCGTTTGCAGTGCTGCTCATAACCTAGCGTTGCACGTTCAAAACGCGCTGGTAGATCGAGGCAAAGGCCTCAGCAATATCTTGCGCGGCCACAGGAATGTTCTCCACCAGTTCCCGTGCCCGGCGACCCATCTGGCGCGTGTGCTGGGGGTTCTTCAAAAGGGTTTCAAACGCTGCCGTCAGGTTTGCGCTGTCGGGCGGAAAAATCAGCAAACCCGTGGCGCGGGAAGGACGCGCCCGGGGCACCAGGACCCGCATGGGAATTTGATCGCTGGCGACGATGGCATTGCCGCAGGCAGCAGCCTCCAAAAGCGCGCGTGGAAAACCTTCGCGCAATCGTGTGGGCGCCACGGAGACATCGGCATTGCGAAAAGCCTCAACCATGTCGTCTTGACTTAAACCGCCTAAAAATTCGATCACCTCATCCGCGTGGGCGCGTTCCAGTGTTGAAAGCGGAATTGCATCGGGGTTGGTTTCATCCAACAGACCCGCCAAAAGAAATCTGGCATTGCCGCCTTGGTCTTGAATATTTTTGGCAGCCTTCAAATAGGTGTCCACACCTTTTTCGCCGATCAACCGGGTGCCCATAAAGAACACCAGCGGCGCTTCATCGGGCAAACGTGTGCGGTCTTCCCCCGGCGAGAACCGCTCCAGATCCATGCCTGTTCCCATGAGCGCTTCCTCCCTGCTGGGAGAGGCCACGGCTTTTTCGATGAGATAGTCCTTGTCGCTTTCATTTTCGAATGTGCAAAACACCCGATGGCGACGACAGATCACGATGAGGACGCTCTGCACCAGATAGCGCCGCAAGCGCTTGGCGGGGGAATAGCTGCGTTCAAAAACCTTCCCCAGCCCGGCAAATGTCCAAACCATCGCAGGGCCATGTTTGGCGCGCCAGTGGGCGATAAACAGGCCAATGCCGCCAAACAAAATAGGCTTGATAGTGATGCAGTGAACCACATCCGGTTTGATCTTGCGGTAGAGCCTGCGCAACGTCCAAGCCAGTCCGAGATCGCCCAAGGGACGCAAGTGGTGTTTGTCCAGTTCCAATTCATGGAGCGTCAATCGTGCATCCCAGCCGTCAAGGCGCACTCCTGCGCATCCACCGCAGGCAACGCTCACCTCATGCCCCATGGCCAATAAATCGAGCGCAAGCCGCTCCCGGTGGGCTCGAAAATAGGCCAGATCATTTGTAACCAGAAGAATATGCACCACGCCCCCGGAAGCTGATCCGGCCTATCCGCAATCAGGCCTAGACGTTCCCCAGCCCTTTATAAACCGCAAAACCAGCCTTAAGCACATCATCCCGCGCAAACAGATTGCGCAAATCCACCATGACAGGGTTTTTCATAACAGAAGCTATTTCTTTCAAATTGTAAGCGGTGAAGGCGCCCCAATCCGTGGCTATAACGAGCACTGACGCATTCTCGGCAGCCTCAAGCGCTGTTTCAGCGATTGTGACACCCGGGAGAAGAGTCTCAATATCGTTTAGTGTGGATGGGTCATAAGCCACCACATTGGCATTTGCCTCCACCAGCTTTGGAAGAATGTCTAATGTTGGGCTTTCTCTCATATCGTCGGTTTGCCCCTTGAATGTGAGGCCTAGGACCGCAACTTTCTTACCATCAACTGATCCGCCACAAGCATCGACAACGCGCATTGCCATTTGCTTCTTGCGTATCTCATTGGCACTTATCGCGGCGCCGACGATTTTAGCCTCAACACCCAGTTCTTTTGCTGTACCGTAGAGGGCCCGTGTATCTTTTGGGAAGCAAGATCCTCCCCAACCCGGTCCCGGTCGGAGGAAAGCGGGGCCGATACGGTTATCCATTCCCATAGCTTCAGCCACTTTTGCGACGTTTGCCCCAACGGCTTCACATATGTCCGACATTTCGTTGATGAAGCCAACTTTGACAGCCAGAAAGGCGTTCGAGGCATATTTAATCATCTCGGCCGACTCAATGTCGGTTTCTATGTATTTGATACCAAGGGAAGAAAGCGAGCTGTAGATGCGGCGTATAATCTCTCGCGCTTCGTCATCTTCGCAGCCTACAATAATTCGGTCAGGCTCCATAAAATCTCGGATAGCTGCTCCTTGGCGCAAGAATTCCGGATTGGATGCCACAGCAAGTTTGACGCCTTTGCGTGCATTCGCTTGCAGCACCTCAGCAACACGTCGGTTCGTCCCCACTGGAACGGTCGATTTTGTGATAACGACGGCGAAGTTCTCTACAGACTTGGCAATCTCTTCCGCTGAAGTCAGCACATACTGAAGATCGGCACGGCCGTGGGTGCCGTGTGTAGGTGTTCCAACGGCAATGATGATTGCTTCACGCCCTTTTACGCTACCAACAACATCTGTGCTAAACGATAGCTGTCCACTGGAAGTGTGCCGCTCAATGAGGTGGTCGAGACCGGGCTCATAAATCGGGGTGATGCCCCGGTTGAGCTTATCAATTTTAGTGACATCTTTATCGACACAAATGACTTCATGACCCATTTGGGCGAAGCATGCACCGGTCACCAAACCAACATAGCCGGTCCCGATCACCGTGATTTTTACGCTCATAACACTGACCTAAAAGCGGCGCTTAGCCTCTGTTGCCTTAAACCAAGCCACGGTTCAAGCGACAAAAATTGGTCTGAGGCTTGCGTGCCTTAACTTTGGGCCTCAACAGCTTCGCCTTTGCCAACACGGCTCTGTTTGTTGCAACAGTGTACGATGACCATCCGGGCCGGGCCGGGCTGTGCTGTTAGGCACATCTCTCGATTTTTGTGAGGTAATGGCATTTTGGTTTTACCGACGCGCTTGGAATATGGACAGCACGAAAATGCGGAATTCTCTCGCATTTTTTGCTCGCACGCTAACGATCCCACCTGGGATCTGCCCCTGCGTAAGTACAATCATGGAAGATTAGTCAGCCTTCAAACCTTGAAGCCTGCCTAGCAATGCGTGACGGAGAGACTAGGGTAATGCGCGCTTGAGGAAATCGACGGGGCCTTTCCTTTGCGCGATTTCGTCAACTTCGAGGACTGCTACACTCCGCCGACATACTGCTGACCCGAGTTCAAGAGCAGACCACGGATCTGTCTCGTATACGCTATTCAAAGGCAGCGACAGCGCCCGCGAGTGCATCAATCATGAAACGCTGGAAAAGCACTTCGAACCCAAAAACCACTAGACCCTTCAACATCTTGTGAAGCCTGAACATGGCAAAGTGCTAAATGGCGGAGCGGAAGGGATTCGAACCCTCGAGACGGTCTCCCGCCTACACCCTTAGCAGGGGCGCGCCTTCGACCACTCGGCCACCGCTCCGCCGGTGTGGTTACGGGAAAAGCGGTTGCGGTTCAAGCGTCATTTCTGAAGAGACACTTTATGATGCGAGTGCGCATAGCGGTAGGTAATTTCAGCTTGAGGGAGTGGATGCTTATTAAGAAGAGGCTTGTCGAACTCAGCTCCCCCGATGTTCCCACACGCTTTATGAAGTGCGGAGTAACCACGATTCCTTCAAACGATCCGGTGTGGCCGATTCTGGCCTTTTCCATCTCGTTTTCACGTCTTGGGTCTGGATTCTTTCAATTTGAAATACCTTGTTAATGAATTGAGTGGGAACCGCTGCGGAAAACGTGGCTTTTGTGCAACAAGAGATTTTGGAAAGGGTGCTGGCCCACGTCATTGCGTGCATCGCCCATTGCGGTGTTGGGGCGTGTCAGTATGTTCAGTCTCAGGAAAGGGCGCACTCGTGTCTGACCTAATGGGGCAAAGCCCTTTCTTCGAATGGTTACTTACTGGAGATCACAACCATGAAACTCAAAGCTCTTCTTTTGGGTTCGGCTGCTGCCATGATCGCACTCACCGGCGCACGCGCCGCTGACGCTGTCATCGCCGAGCCAGAGCCCGTTGAATACGTCCGCGTCTGCGACATGTACGGCGCTGGCTTTTTCTACATCCCTGGCACCGAAACCTGCCTGCGCATCAGCGGTTACGTCCGTTCGCAGTACGAGTACACTTCCGTTGATAACGGCATTTCCAACGGTGAATCCACATTCACAGCTCGCGTGAACTTCGATGCACGTGAAGAAACCGATTACGGTCTCTTGCGCTCCTACATCCGCCTGGAAGGCGACAACAACAATACCGGTCGTAGTTCGCCAACAATCCAGCGTGCAACCATTCAATTGGGCGGTTTCGAGACCGGTTATAATGATGAGCGTTACGGTCAGGACTTCGGTCACAAAGGTCTGATGCTTGACGGTCTGTATTCCGCCGGTCACGAAGTTGGCTTTGCTGATTACACGTTCGCCGCTAACGGTTTCTCCGCTACTGCTGGTTTCCAGATTGATCCAACCGACACTCTTGGCGCTGAAAAGTCTTTCGACCCCTATTTGAACGCTTCCTACTCTGGTTCCGCTTTTTATGTTGGTGGTACGATTGCTTATGATACGAGCGATGACAGCATGGCCTACCGGGCTCGGGTAGACGTCAAGCCGTTGGACGCTTTCGAGGTGGGTGTTTGGTACTACGGTTCCGAAAACGCTGGTAACACTTTCACCACCAACGAAACAGAGTTGGGCGTGTATGCGACCTACGCAGTCAACTCTGCAATCTCTGTGGCGGTTGCTTACGACTACCGTGAGTCCCACGCTGGCGTTGACACTGAAGCCGTCACCCTTGGTTTGGACTGGACACCAGTTAACAACCTGGTCGTTCGTACGAACTACCGTCACACAGACAACGAGTTTGCTGCCGACACGGACGAGATCCGCGTTCGCATCCAGCGCTCTTTCTAATCAGTTAATTCTGATTTAAAATGCGAAGGCCCGGTCGGCAACGACCGGGCTTTTTCTTGTTTAAGCCCCATGCTTCACAATCACCTCTAGTGCGGCCAAATGTCTGTGGCGAAATTGGCATCGCAGCTCCGCAGCCTTGATTATGTTTTGTGCATCGTTAACACTTTAGTCGCAGCTCGGATCTCTCAAGAGTTTTGCATGCCTTGGGGTTGGAAAATCCTTTTGCGGTTCGCAGCGGTATAACAATCGCATCACTGCGATATGGAACGATGGTGTTCTCGACTATGACGGCTGACGCAAGGGGTGCGAGATATGTGTAATTGGAAAGCATGGATTTGGCCCGGCATTCTCACCGTCGCCATCCTTTCCGCCCTTGCGCTATGGATGAAAACTGACGCCATTGAGGCGGACTTGCAAACTAAAGCCACAGCCGCCTTGGCAGAGCGGAGCCAAAGCTGGGCGCAGGTGTTCATGGACGGGCGCGACGCGACCATAACTGGTGAGGCACCCAGCGAAGCGGCGCAGTCTGAAGCGGAGTTTATAACAGATGAAGCCTACTCCGTCCGTGTGGTCGACAATCAAACGGGCCTTATGGCCGCCCAGTCCCCCTATACATTCACCGCCAGCCGCCAAGCTAATGCTATTGAGTTAACGGGATTTGTTCCTGACGAAGCCACGCGGGCGACCATTTTGGCTTCGGCTAGAGATTCGCTGCCCGGTATGCGGGTTACTGACAACACGGAGTTTGCCCGCGGTGCTCCCGAAGGGTTCGCTGCCCTCTCCGGTTTTGCCATCGCCCAGCTCAGGGGCTTAGATGAGGGCAGTGCGAGCACCACTGACAGTGAGCTTAGCGTGCAGGGCATGGCCAACACCCTGGAAGATTTTGACGAGATAAATACCGCGCTCGCTTCGCCTCTGCCCGGCGGTGGCACTTTAGGCGCGCAGGATGTGCGTGCACCAGAAGTGTCGCCCTACACTTGGCAGACGGACTATGACGGACAAAAAGCGACTTTGAGCGGTTTCGTGCCAGACACGGCTGCGGCTGAAGCACTGGTATCTGCTGCAAAAGAGGCCCTGCCAGACGCTGAAATTGTTGATGAGCAGAGATTGGCGAGCGGCGCGATCGATGGATTCTCCAATGATGCCAATTTCGCATTGGCACAATTGCCGGCATTCTCATCGGGTTCGGTATCGCTATCCGACAAAACATTGAATGTTCGGGGTAATTCGAGAACGCCGCAGGAATATGCCGCTTCTCGCTTGGCCCTGATGGCAGATCGATTGCCGCAGGGTGTCACAATTGGTGAGCAGGACATCAAAGTTGCTGCTGTCAGTCCTTACACGTGGCAAGCGGCCAAAACGCCAGATGGCCTGGCACTGTCCGGCTATGTGCCCACCGACGAGGCGCGCGCCGCCGTTGTCGCAAGCGCCGAGAAAACCCATAGCGGGATCGCAATCACCGACAATATGCAAATCGCATCCGGTGCGCCCGATGAATTCACGGACCAAACGTCATTCGCGCTTGGCCAACTTAGCCAATTGACGTCGGGATCGGTGGCGCTTTCCGGTGCGGACTATTTTGTTAAAGGACAAGCGTCTAGTGTAGAGGCTTATGAGGCCGTCACAACCACTGCCACGGGAGATCTGCCAGCCTCCCTTGCCTTGGGTGCAGTGGAGATTGAGCCCGCAACACAAACGCCGTACACTTGGGGCGCGCAGTATACGGGTGAAGCGGTCACGCTCTCCGGCTTTGTTCCCAATCAAGAATCGCGCGAAGAGATAACTGCAGCCGCTGCAGCGGCCTTGCCAGATGTCTCAGTGACCGATGAGATGCGTATTGCAGCCGGCAATGGGGTTGCGTTCGCCAGCGATGCAGATTTTGCCCTTAAGCAATTGAGTAATTTCAATGAGGGCGAGGTCGGGCTTTCCGACCGCGCACTCTCTATTAACGGCACAGCTCGTACGCCGGACAGCTACGACGCCGCCAATCAAGCCCTCGCCGGTCAGCTTCCCGACGGCATGTCTGTGGCCGAACAGGCCATCGAGTTGCCCACTGTGTCACCATACACTTGGGGCGCGGATTATGATGGCGACACAGTTTCGCTATCCGGCTTCGTTCCCAATGATGAAACCCGCTCGCAGATCATTGCCGATGCCAAGGCTTCTCTCCCCAACGCAACCGTGGATGACAAAATGCGCGATGCGGCAGGCAGTGGTGAAGCCTTTGGCGCGCATGCCGGGTTTGCCGTCAAACAGCTTTCTGCCCTCAATACGGGCAGAGCCAGCCTCTCCGATCAGGCCTTAACTGTTGAAGGTGTTGCGAAAGACCCTTCAGGCTTTGCGCTGATTAATTCTGCTCTCACAACTGGCTTGGCCACCGGGCTGGGTCTGGCCCGTGAAAACATCACGCCACCAACAATCTCACCTTACACTTGGGGTGCAGACTATGACGGCGAAACGGTTGCTCTGAATGGCTCGGTCCCCAATGAAGAAAGCAGGGCAGCCATTACGGCTGCCGCCCGTGAAAGCCTGCCGGAGGCGCAGGTGCAGGACAATATGCAGTTGGCCCTTGGTGCCCCAGCAGAGTTTGACCGGAACGGGGCCTTTGCCCTGTCCCAGCTCTCCAATTTTTCAAACGGTTCCGTAAGCCTCACCGATACTGATTTATCGGTTGAGGGTGTGTCGCGTGACGTGGATGCGTTCGACACCTCGCGCGCGGCGCTGAATGATTTGCCGGATGGCATGTCACTGGCAAATCAAAACATTCGCCCCTCCACCGTAAGCCCTTACACATGGTCAGCGGCCCGCGAAGGGGCGGCTGTTTCGTTGAGCGGCTTTGTTCCTTCTGCGGAGGTCAAACGCACCATCGCCGACGGTGTTAAGCGGGCCATGCCCGATGCCACCATTACCGACAACACGCGCGTGGCCGCCGGGGCCCCCAACGGTTTCGATTCAGATGTTGCTTTTGCGACGGACCAGTTGGCAAAATTGCAAAGCGGCAACGTCTCTTTGGAAGACCGGCAAATGGAGGTGGTGGGCCAAGCCGCCACCGTTGGAGATTTCGCGCGTGTGAACGCCCAGCTCGCTTCTCTGCCCGCCGGTGCGACGCTTCGAAAAGGGGAAATTAAGCCCGCCACCGTGTCGCCCTACAGTTGGGGTGCAGGCTATGATGGGAAAACGGTGACGCTCAGCGGTTTTGTGCCTTCGGAACAGACGCGCGCGCAGATTAGGGATGCCGCCGGCAAGCGTCTTCGCGGCGCGACCGTTCAAGACGAGATGCAAATTGCTGGCGGTGCGCCGGATGGTTTCGCCGCTTCAGCCACCAGTGCTGTTGGCCTTTTACCGCGCCTTAAATCTGGCAATGTTGCGCTCTCAAACAGCAATCTTACGGTACAGGGCGAGGCCAAGGATGGCGGCAACTACACCGCAGCGCTCAGCACGCTGGAAAGCCGTTTGCCCTCCACTGTCAACGTGACGCAGGCCAACATCGCGCCGCCCATGCAAGAGGGCGATTATACCTTTGAAGCGAGGAAAACCACGGGCAGTATCGTCCTCGCTGGGCAGGCCCCCAGCAAAGAGACGCGTCTGGCGTTGGGGCAACAGCTCAAGGACACGTATCTCAACAAAACCGTGGTAAACCGTCTAACGGTGGCTGGTGGTGCACCGCAGGCTTATAATGAGAGTGTGGACAAGGGCTTGGGCATTCTGCGTCAATTGAGTACAGGTACCGCAAAACTGGTCAATGGGGATTTGACGGTGGACGGACAGGCTGGGTCCGTGGCTGCCTATGATGGGATCATAGCGGCAAAGGGAGATGTGCCCGGCACAATCGAACCTGCCTCTATCCGTCCCTATTCCTGGGGTGTGGACAACACGGGCGATAGCACACTTTTGTCGGGCTTCGTTCCCAGTGAAGGCGTAAGCAATGCCACTGCCGCGGCCGCCCGCGCCACTTTGGGTAAGGGGGTCACCAACCAACAGCGCATTGCTGGTGGCGCACCTGAGGGTTTTGGAAACGCGCAAGCTGCTCTCATCAGCGGGGTTAACCAGTTAGAAAATGGGCGTGCTACCCTGACTGATACCAGTGCTTTTGTGCAGGGCAGGGCCAATAGTGAGGAAGATGCCAGCCGCATCGGCGATAGCATCGCCGCCAGCCTGCCAGGCAATTATAAACTTCGCCGGCAAATCTCCTATCTCTTACCCCTGCCGGAGACGCCGGTTGAGTTGAAAGAAGAATTCAAGCCTGAACCCGTCCCGGACCCCATACCCGAGGTTACGCTCAAAAAAGAATTTGTGCCAAAACCTGTGGAGGAGGTAGAGCCGGAAGCGGTTGAGGACGAACCCACAGTTGTTGCCGCTGCTGACGCGACCGATGGGGCTGCGGATGAAGATACCGATTCTTCCTCAGCTACTCAAACCGAGGCTCAGGACGAGACGTCAACCGCAACACCGTCGACTACCGATGAACAAACCGCATCCTCGACAGGCACTAATACCGAGACCCAAAGCGAGACTGCATCAGCACCGGACACAGCTTCTGCGACCGAAGAGCAGGCACCTGCCGTATGCAATGTGGATTTTGCAGCTCTTTTTGAGGGTGAAAGCATCCTTTTTGACACGGCGAAGGCTGACATCAAGCCCGCTTCCTTCGCATTGTTAGATCGTCTTGCAGAAGGGTTGTCCCAATGCACCACTTCTCAGATTGAAATCGGTGGCCATACCGATTCTCGCGGCAGTGCCAGCTACAATCAGGCGCTTAGCGAAGCGCGAGCGCAATTGGTACTTGCTTACTTGTCTCAAAAAGACGGGGTGAATGCAGCCAATTTGACCGCCAAAGGCTATGGTGAAACGACGCCGATTGTCTCCAACAGCGGCCCTGAACGCAGCAAAAACCGTCGTATTGAATTTAAGGTCATCGGTGAATAGGCGCTTAGCCTTCTGATTTTCCCCTTGCTGGAGAGGACTTATCCATGTGGTATTTGGTTGAGCAATATATTTGGTTTCTGCTTCTTGCCTTTATCATAGGGGTCATCATTGGCTGGTGGAAAAGTGAAAAGCGCGCCAGCACCTAACTTTTTTGGTGCCGTGGCATGGGCAAACCGAAAAGCGCGTTAACGCAAGCAATCAGCCCTTTGGGCCAATCAGCCGCCAGAATATTGGCATAGCGGAGAGAAACTCATGGTCAGTCTCATTATTCAAACCGTCCTGCTGGTGGCCATCGCGTTCATTTTGGGCGCCGTGATCGGCTGTTTGTTGCGAAACCTTTTCGGGTCTGCTGAAGCGGAAGCGTCTACCGCTGCTCTTGCCGAAACAAGCGGAGCGCCGGCCATAGCTGCGGGGGCGGCGGCAGCTGGTGCCGTTGGATTAGCGTCTGCAAAGTCTGCCAATGCTGCAGAGGCCGCCTCCACAGAAACGAGCAGCACACTGTCTGGGAGTAGCGGGTCTGCAAGTACAGCGTCGGCAAGTACTACTTCCTCTGAAACCGCTCCTACAGGTGCTGCGGCACCAGCGGCAACGCCCAAAGTCCCAGAACCGCCCGTTCCCACCGCGCCTGTTAAGGCTGCTGAAAAGCCGGAGCTCTCCGCCCCTCGCAAGCCCTCGGCATCGAAAGGCGGGGAGGGCGATGCTGCTGCCGATGCAACGGGCGATAGCCCATCAATTGATGCTAACGCTGGTGGCGCAGTGGCCGCCTCGTTTGTGGGTGGCGCCGCTGCATCTCAAGCCGCTTCCGCAGAAGCTGCGCCAGCGGATAATGAGACATCTGCCGGCAACAGCCAATCCGCCAAATCTACACCAGCAGATAAGGGGGCACCCGCCGGGAAAGCTGCGTCCGCCACATCGACCTCCGCAAATGCCTCTTCTGATACGGCATCTAAGACACCATCGGCTGCGAAATCCACCTCAACGGCAAAACCTGCTACGCCGAAAAAGCCTGCGGCCAAATCAAAAGCTCCGGCAAGCGGCAAATCTGCGGCCAAGAAACCGGCTGCGAAAGCCACGGTTTCGGCTAAGCCCAAAGCTACAGCCGCGAAAGAAGCCCCTGTTGGTCCCGCAGCAGTGCCGGACAATCTCAAGGAAATCCGCGGCATCGGGCCCCAAAACGAGGGTCGTTTGAACGATATGGGTGTGAACTCGTTCGCGCAGATTGCCTCCTGGAAACGGAAAGATGAGGCCTATTACGGCGAAGCGCTGTCCTTCCCCGGGCGCATTGAACGAGAGGATTGGGTCGGACAAGCCAAAGTGCTTGCCAAAGGTGGTAAAACGGATTTCTCCAAACGTGTAGCATCCGGCAATGTGGCATCGAGCATGGGCAAGGCTGATGCGGGCACAATGGGCTCCAAGCCCAAATCCCTGTTGACGGCACCGAGGGATGGTCTGGCCGACAATCTCACACTGATTGACGGTGTCGGAAATGCCATTGAAAAGAAGTTGTTCAAGCTCGGCATCTACCACTTCGATCAGATCGCAAAAATGTCAAAGGCGGAGCTTGCCTGGCTTGGGAACAATGTTGGTTTCCCCGGCCGCCCCGAGAGGGAAAACTGGGCAGGGGAGTCCAAAGTCCTTGCCGAAGGCGGCACCACAGACCACGCCAATCGTGTGGAAAAAGGGCAGATTAAAACCAGCCGCAAGTCAAACAAGGACGAGAAATAATCCCAGCAACGGGCCAAAATTGCGAATTCTGTTGTTAAGACGAACTCAATTATTTCGGCTCGCTCTTGTCCTTGAATGAGTTGACCCCTCGACCGTGTTATCCGAGCGCTTTCACTGCGGCATCAGTGATTATTCGTTCATAGTATAATGCGTTAACGTGAGGCTCCGAGCGCAGCAATAAATGCGTTCTTAAACAGCGCTTTAGAGCTCGTAATCCTTGGGTTGAAGCCGCTTGGGCTTAGATGACGTGCGGCACCGGCTTGAGACGACTCCTTGTCTGAAGAAGCGTTACGAAGGTTGCTACGTCGAAAGCGTAACCGCAAAAAAAGCTAGAGTGAATTCATCGTAGATGGAACCACTCTAGCTCTAAAATTCAGTGGAAACCGCTCTACAAGTAGCTCACCCCCAGCCGTTCTAGGGTGGAGATGGTCAGACCACCTGTGGGCAGGTTGTTATCCTGCTGGAACTTTTGCACCACTGCCAGTGTGCCCGGGCCCAATTCCCCATCCGGCTCAAATCCCAAGCGATAACCAGCCGCCACCAAAGCGTTTTGAATTTTCAAAACCACTTCTTTTGTTGTGTTGGTCTCGCACAAAATTTGCCGCCATTTCACACTTTCAGGCTGCAACAGGGTGCGCTTTTGAATGCTGGCGAAACGGGGCGGCGTTTCGATCACTTCGAACTTTTCGGGTGATACCAGCTCCTTCACCGTCACCGTTTCATACTTGGCGGGGATCACCTTTTTACGGGTGGTGGGGGGCGTTTTCATCACCCGCTTTTCCACCGTCCGGTACTGGGCGGGGGTCACTTCTTCCTTGGTCTGGGCTGGCTGGTCCACCACCTGTTGCTCATAGCTTTTGTAAACTGCTGGCACTTCTACACGACACATGATTTCGCCCGTCGCCGTATCAATCTTTTCGTGCGCTCCGCGGCCCACTTTCCATTCAACGCGGGCAGGGGAGATGAGCACGCGCTTTGTTTCGGTGCGGTAGGTGGCAGGAATGACAGACTTCACGACTTGCTCGGGTTGGATGAGCACTGTTTCGCTCACGGTTTCATAAACGGGCGGGACCACTTCCAACTCATAGCTCTCTTCTTGAACCAAGACTTCTTTTTGAACATCACGGTAGACAGCTGGTGTCTTTTTGAAATCAGAAGAGCCGGGCTGCACCATCACCTGCTCGGCTTTGGTTTCATAGGTGGCGGGAATGAGCACCTTTGCGTAGCACTCGCCGGCTTTAGCAGTGGCAGGGGGCAAAGACTGGGCTGTGGCAGTGGAAACGATGGCGGATGCCATCAGCGCAGCGCTTGTGGAGGCGATGATGAGATTTTTCATGGTCATTCCCCTTGTGGAAGGCAGGCCGTTCTTCGCTGGTCGACCAGTCCTGTACAATGTGTTCCATAGGCAACTGGCCCAACATGTTGTTGGGCTGCCTGCAAAAAGCCTAGCAAATTTGGTTAATCTGGCGAGACCCAAATGGCGTGCATGGTTAATTTTATTAACCTTTGGCGGAACAAAGTGTCGCAGAGTCATGAAACTACGCCTTTTTTTACAGCCCCTTATCAGCTTCACACGCTTAGTCAGATACTATGATCGGTAACACCACTATTGCAGCTGGCCTTGCCTTCGTCGGGGATTTGTTTTCGGCGCGGGCAAGGATGCAGCCCCACCATCCAGCTTTGGTGGAGGGGAAGCAAAGCGTCACCTACCAACAGCTTGATGAGCGAAGCACGGCTTTGGCCCAGTGGTTTTTGGGTCAAGGCTTCCAGCGGGGAGACCGTGTGGCTGTCCACCTGCGCAATTGTGCAGCCTATCTGGAAATTGAATTGGCCGCAGCAAAGGCAGGGCTCATCATTGCCGCGCTGAATTGGCGTTTAAGCGCGCGGGAGCTTTCCCACTGCATCAATCTTGTGGAACCGCGCCTCATTATCGAAGGCGAAGACAACGCAGCCGTGCTTGACCAATGCGAAATCGGCGATGCGCCCCGCATGACGTTGGTCGAGTTGAACAAGGCCGTGAACCAAGCCCCTAAACAGAGCGCTTTACCATCTCTGGAGGACCCGGAGATCGGGCTTGTCATTTTGTACACGAGTGGAACAACGGGCCTGCCCAAGGGCGCACTTATCAGCCACCGGGCCATGATTGCGCGTATGGCGGCCTTTAATCTGGATTTACAACTGCCGCCCGGCGTGGATTTTTTGGCATGGGCACCTCTGTTCCACATGGCCTCCACAGACCATGCTCTGGCAACGCTCATGCAGGGCGGCACCGTGCATGTGGTGGATGGCTATCAACCTGACGCCATGCTCGAGATCATTGAGAAGCACGCCCTCGGTTGGCTGGTGCTTATGCCCGGCATGATTGCCGATTTCACAGCCCACGCCCTGGCGCGGGGGACGATACCGAAGGGGATCACCGCCATGGGTGCCATGGCAGATCTGGTGCCGCGAGACGAACTTGCAGCTGTTACTGCTGCCCTCAACACGCCCTATCTCAATACATTTGGCGCAACGGAAACGGGCCTGCCACCGGCCACGGGCAATGTCGTGCCCGTCGGCCATGCCCCCAAAGACCTGCGCAAGCGCCAATCCAGTCTCTGTCAGGTCAAACTCGTGGATGCCAATGACAATGAAGTGCCCCATGGTGAGCCGGGGGAGATGGCCGTGCGCGGCCTCACCGTGTTTTCCGGCTACTGGAATGCGCCGGACACCAATGCCCATGACTTTCGCGGTGGTTGGTTCCACATGGGCGATGTGATGCGCCGCAATGAAGACGGTACGTTGAGCTACGTGGACCGCGCCAAATACATGATTAAATCGGGCGGTGAAAACATCTATCCAGCAGAAATTGAGGCGGTGCTTTTGGAATTGGAAGCGGTGGAAACGGCCATCGTCGTGCGGCGCAAAAGTGCCCGTTGGGGCGAAGAGCCAGTGGCTTTTGTGGTGGTGAAACCAAGCGCATCGCTGGACGACGGTACGATTATCGCACATTGCGAGACAGTCTTGGCGCGATACAAATTGCCCAAGGCAATCCATTTCATCGACGATGATGAACTCCCTCGTTCCGCCACCGGCAAAATTCAGCGCCATGTATTAGAAGAACGGCTAGAGGCTTGAATCAAAACTGCATCGCGCTCCCATAAAATACTGATTTTTCTTTTTAATTTATGGCGCACGCCTCACCGCACCAAATCCCCCGCCAAAGACAGCACCGGGCTTCCCTGCGCTCCCGTCATGGGATTGTCGTCGAAAGAAAGGGGGGAGAAACGGACCTGCCGTGTCACACCCCAAAAGCCGGTGGAGCCCTTCACATTGACCACAAGGTCCGCCATGAGGACAAGGGCTGGATCATCCCCCGCAACGCGCTCTTTATCCAAACGGACCAGAGCCATGGGTGTTTTCGCCAACTGAGGCAAACCGTCCATCTTCACGGCTTGCGCTTCCATAATGGTGAGATAGTCCAGCGCATTTTCGCGCAGTGCTTTGATAGATTGGTATTCGGGATCGCTGAGGTAGGCGGTGAACCCGGCTCGGTTTTCATAGCGCAATACCGTAATGTCGTCCGGCACCGGATCGCCTTTCGTGTGCAAAACAAAACGTGTCTTGACCCGCAGCACGATGCTCATGCCGTGACGCTCCCACACGGGCTGGACTTTTCTCAAAAATGTTTCGTAGTCCCCACCCCGTTCGTCATTCAAAACACCGATGGCGATAAAATAGCCGCCATCCGCCGCCCTTGCTGTGGCAGTGAGGCTGGCAAATAGCGCCACCAACAAAAATCTGACTATCCACATGGCTGCGACCTTCTTGCGCCGTTAATCTTTTCACGGTAGCACAGCGGCCATGAAACAAAACGCGCTCCTTTTACAACGAAATCTACCGCTAGGCAGCGGTCGTCGGGTTGCGCGCGTTTGAGGGGCGCCCGGCGGTCGAAAATTTCCCGCTGATTGGATAAAGCCCCTCCCACTCACCAGAAAATTTATGATACCGCCACGGCATCAAGTCCGTCGCGTCCGTTAGAAAGATGACTTCCCATGACCATGATGGAAGCCGCCAAAAAATACACACCCTATGCCCCGGTCGATCTGCCCAATCGCACCTGGCCCGCAAAAACCATCGACACAGCCCCCATTTGGTGTTCCGTAGACCTGCGGGATGGAAACCAAGCGCTCATTGATCCCATGGGCCACGAGCGCAAGGCGCGCATGTTTGGCCTGTTGCTGGATATGGGCTTCAAGGAAATCGAAATCGGTTTCCCCTCAGCCAGCCAGACAGATTTCGATTTCGCCCGCTGGTGTGTGGAACAGGGCAATGTGCCGGATGATGTGGACCTGCAAGTTCTCGTTCAGTGCCGCCCCGAACTCATCACGCGCACCTTTGAAGCCCTGGAGGGGGCCAACACGCCCATTGTCCATTTCTACAATTCCACCTCAGAATTGCAGCGCCGCGTGGTGTTTGGGCAGGACCGGGCGGGCATCCGCTCCATCGCCACCGATGCCGCTAAGATGATCGTGGATATGGCTTCCGCCACCGAGGGCGGCAAAAACAGCTTCCGTTATCAATATTCGCCAGAGAGCTTCACCGGCACAGAATTGGATTTCGCACTGGAGATTTGCAATGCGGTGGTGGAGGTCATTGACCCGACGCCGGAACACAAGCTCATCCTCAACCTGCCAGCCACCGTGGAAATGTCCACGCCCAACATCCATGCCGATCAGATTGAATGGATGTGCCGCCAGATCGACCGGCGCGACAGCGTCATCATCTCGCTCCATCCCCATAACGACCGTGGCACGGGCATTGCCGCCACGGAATTGGGCCTGATGGCCGGGGCAGACCGTGTGGAAGGCACATTGTTCGGCAATGGTGAGCGCACGGGCAATGTGGATTTGGTTACCTTGGCCCTCAACATGATGACCCAGGGCGTGGACCCGATGCTCGATATTTCCGACATCGAGCGCATCAAAGGTGTCTACGAATATTGCAATCAGCTGCGCATTCCCGAGCGCCACCCCTATGTGGGTGAGCTGGTTTACACGGCCTTTTCCGGCTCCCACCAGGATGCCATCAACAAGGGCATGAAGGCCTTTGAAAAAGCCAATAAGGATCAGTGGGAAGTGCCCTATCTGCCCATTGACCCGCAGGACGTGGGCCGCACTTATGAGGCGATCATTCGCATCAACAGCCAGTCTGGCAAAGGCGGCGTGGCTTATGTGATGGAAGCCGATTACGGGCTCAAACTGCCCCGCAATTTGCAGGTGGAAATGCGCGATGACGTGCAGCGCATTACCGATAAAGAGGGCAGGGAGCTACCATCCTCCCGCATTTATGAGCGCTTCATGGAACGCTACGTGGAGCAGCCCCAAGGCCGCCTGCGATATGTGGACCACGTCACGCTGACTGACGAACAAGGCGGCGGTCGCCGCGTGGAAGTGACCGCCACCGATGGTGGCGAACAGGTGGTCATCAAAGGGCAGGGCAACGGCCCCGTGGCTGGTTTTGTCGATGGTCTCAACAGCCATTTCGGTTTGGATATGAGTGTGCTCGACTATTCCGAACATTCCTTGCAACGGGGAACGGATGCCACGGCCATCGCCTATATGGAGATTGAAGATGGCAAGGCCGGCAAACGCCTGTTCGGCGCGGGCATAAACGGCAATATTGTTTCCGCCAGTCTGGAAGCCCTCGTAAGCGCCGCCAATCGCCTGCTGGCGGGGGATGTATGACCAACCGTCTCGTAACTCAGTCGTTCTCCCACAACGACGTCCGCCGACTTGATCGGCGTATCTTCGTCGTTGGATAATGGAACCCCAATGGAACTGGATAGGCCGGTCAAGCCGGCCTATGACGAACCATATTCTCGGGATTTATGAGCGACCGTTTCATGACTCAGTGGTTCTCCCACAACGTCATCCGCCGACTTGATCGGCTGTAGACTCACGTTTGAAGTGCAACACATTGTAGGATGTGTTTGCGATGGGACAGTGTTATGGCCAGCTCAGCCTTGAGGAGCGTGAAGAGATAGCTTTCCAGCTGCGCAGCGGGTCTTCCCAGCGGGCCATTGCCCGCT